>JAHLLB010000030.1 GCA_020444425.1 bacterium
CTGCCGCCAACCGAAGTTGAAATCAACATCCAATCTTACCGTGATCCGTTGTTCATCCGGCAGCAGGGTGTGTTCTACTGGTATGGCGAGGTGCGCAACAACACCGCGTCGCCGATGACACGGGACGTCTGGGTGCAGGCGCGTAAGCCGGACGGGTCGTTGAGCGGCGCGTTGGCGTTGTGGTCCGACCTCGAGATTCCGGCGAACGGACAGATCACCGCGACGGTCCGCCAGGGTGTGCCGCTGGACGCGCCGTTGGGCGGGTACAACTACATCGTCCGCGTCGGCGACTACCCGAACCCTCAGTTCCAGCACCATTTCACGTTGACAGTGGTAGATACGCCTGCAGAGGAGCAGCCTGCGGACATGAGTGCCGAACCGCGTCCGTCCGACTTCACCCTGCGGATCGAACCAGATACGTGGAATGTGACAGCTGATGTTCGGTGAGATCCCCCAGCCCCAGAGACAACACGGCCGCGTCTGCAAGTTTTTTGACACGGCCACATCTTTCCTGAGCCCTGAGCCCTGAGCCCTTCGCCCTGAGCCCCGAGCCCGTCAGTCCTCCCCGAGGTACACGCGGAAGCCGCCTTCCAACGCCATCCCGCCGACGAGGAAGTCGCCGTCCCACGCGAACAACGGCCCGGTGAATGGACTGTAGCTGTAGGTGAACACGACGAACCATTCCGACCGTGAACCCGGCTCACCGGTGAATTGCAGGCCGGAGCCGATCACGCCGCCGAACGCTGAACCGTCATCCTCGTACGCTTCGTATTCACGATAGGTGGTGTCGCCATACTTTTCCTGCCAGCGGAATTCCAACCGTGACGTAAACTCCACGTACTCGACGCCGACAGTGAAAAACCACAGCGGCAACGGTTCAAACGGCCGCCAATCCAGCATCAATCGCGTCGTCTTCATCGAATAATGGGTCGCCTGCTGTTCCAGGTATTGTGCACCATCGGGGAGGTCGTCCGGCTCATATCCTTGCAACTCCTCAGTTTTCGGCCACGCCCAGAACAGGTCGAGATGCGTCACGAAATGAAAGTTGGAACGATAACCGATCGACAGTTTCCCGCCCGGCATCTGGTTGTTCGTCCACGCGAAACCGATGTCTTCGTAGGTCGAAGTCGCTTTATTCGTGACCAGCCCATACGCGCTGCGAGCCTGCACGTCAAAGGTCACATCCCCGTTGACCGTTTGAATATCACCGCTGCCGGCAAACTCGAACGCGTTGAATGATCCCCCGATAAACCAGCCGGTGCGTGGCGGCTGAGCGGACACGGGCAGAACGATACAGCTCATTGCAACGATGATGATCAGCAGCTGCAGGGTACCAGTGCGGGATTTCATGGTCACATCTCGTGAGTTTAGAGTGCGTTTTCGTCAACCTCGATCCAGATCGGGCAATGGTCGGAGCCCATCACCTCGGAACTGATGGAGGCAGACGTGATCGCGTGCTTCATCCCCTCCGTAGCAAAATGATAATCGATTCTCCAGCCGATGTCCCGTTCACGGGCTCTCGTGCGCATGTCCCACCACGAATACTTGCCGGGCGAGGGGTCAAACATGCGGAAAGTGTCGATCCAGCCAGCGTTCACCCACTGGTCCATCCACTCGCGTTCGATGGGGAGGAAGCCGGAGGTGTTCTCGTTCTGCTTCGGATGCGCGAGGTCGATTTCCTTGTGCGCGGTGTTGTAGTCACCGCAGACGATGATGTTCCGGCCCTCGTTTTTCAGCTTGTTGAAGTACTCGTAGGTGTGCGCGTAGAAATCCATCTTGAAATCGAGGCGTTCCTGGCGCGCCTTGCCGTTCGGGAAGTAGATATTCGCGATTAACAGTTTGCCGCTAAGGTGTTCGGTGATGACGACACGCCCTTCGCTGTCAAAACGTGACCCGTCCGCAAATCCGACCTGCACCGAATCCGGCGCGACCACGCTGAAGGTACCGACCCCACTGTATCCCTTCTTCTCCGCCTGTGCGAACGCCGAGTGGTACCCGAATGGATTCAGCTGATCCTTTGTCAACTGTTCCGGCCACGATTTCGTCTCCTGCAAACAAAGGACATCCGGTTTCGCGTCCGGCAACCACTCCTGGAAGTTTTTTTTCCACACGGCACGGTAGCCGTTCACATTCCATGAGGCGATGCGCATGGTTTTTCCTTTCTTGGGCTCTGGGCTCTGGGCTCTGGGCTCTGGGCTCTGGGCTCTGGGCTCTGGGCTCTGGGCTCAGCGGATGAACCTTGAATGTAATAGCATGAATGGCTTGTGACTGATTTGAGACTGCAAATTTTACGGTCTCAGTGTTTGGCTCGATAGGACTGAATCAATCCGTGAAGCGCTTTCGATGTTCTGGTTGACAGTTCTCTCAAGTTTTGCTCCTGGGTATCACTGTTCAGAAAACCAAGCTGGGCAGAAAGTGTGATCTGGTATTCGAGTTCCAATGAGGAACCCAACGCGATATCAAGAAACCGCAGATAATCCTTTTCCGTGGAACGAGCAGCACCTTCCGCGATGTTGGAACCTATGGATACTGCGGCGCGCCGCATTTGCGAGGTCAATCCGAAAAGTTCGTCTTTCGGAAAATCACGAGTCGCTGCGTATACAGCCAAAGCCAGTTGATTCGAAAGTTGAAAGGCCTGCAGTTTCCTGTAGTCGCGCATTCCTCCTCCTTGATCCACGTGTCAACCCTTTGGGAGTGCGGGCAAAGGATGGCTTACCGCACTCAACTAACAGAGTCACCGTGTTGATCAACATATCTGATCGCAGATTTTTTTCGAGCCCCGAGCCCCGAGCCCCGAGCCCCGAGCCCCGAGCCCTATTTACCGCAACGATGTAAGCTGCCGCCCGCCATCCGTCGGTAGATTCACACCCGTAATCCAGCCCGTCTTTTCGCTGAGCAGCCATTCAATCGCCTCCGCGATCTCTTCCGGCTGACCGGGACGTCCGAGCGGATGCGTCTCCTTGCTGCGTTCGAGGAATGCTGCATACGTATCGACATCCATCCCGCCGCGCTTGTGCAATTCGGTGACCACCACGCCCGGATTGACACCGTTCACGCGCACACCGTACGGGGCACCATCAAGCGCCGCACAACGCACCATGTGATCCACCGCTGCCTTGCTGACACAGTACGTGAGCAAATTCGCGGAGGCTCGCAGGCCGGTCGCGCTGCTGACCAGCACCGCCGACCCCTTAGTCTGTTTCAAATCTTCCCAACAAGCCTTCATGATTCTCCAGCTGGCGTGTACATTGACGTTCATCATGTGATCGAAACCGGCGTCGGTTTCGTTGTCCATCCCGCCGGTGCCGATGATGCCGGCGGCGTGGACGAGGCCCGAGAGCGGTCCGCCCTGGCTGGCTTCGGCGTAGATCGCTTGTGCCGCGTCGGGCTCGGCGAGGTCGGCGGAAATGGTCGAACTCGCGTGGCCTGCTTGCTTCAGGGCGTTCAATGCATCCACATTCCGCCCGGTTGCGACGACTTCATAACCGCGTTCGCTGAGCAGGATGGCTGTCGCTTTGCCAATGCCGGAAGTGGCTCCGGTGACGAGTACTTTTCGTGACATGGGTATACCCCCGATTGCGAGCGCCGGGATGACGCTGTTGAAATGGTGACAGCTTGTGTGTACGTTGCGTTCAGGATAACGGGATACGATGATGCCTGAAAAAGAAAAGAAGCTTTACAAGCGCAAGAAGAACAAGCCCCTCTGGATTCGTGCCAACGATTACAAGCGCATCGAAGGCGCGAATTACATCGTGAAACGCAACGAATTCAGTGCGGCAACTTACGTTATCGGAAAAGCAACGCGCAGGCTCTCGACTCCGGTCGAGGTGGAATATGCCCTGACACAGGGTCAGCTCGTTGCGGTCTGGGCCGGAAAATACTTTCGCTACACTCGAGTAACTCCGGACGTCGGTCGGGAAGTGCTTGAACTCATCTGGAAATTCGATGACAAGCGTGGCATCCCACGGCCGGAAGTCAGTGACTACGACAAGGATTCGTTCGACATCTGAGCGAGTCGGTTCAGTTCAGTTCGGTAGCCGTCAATTATCCAACTCTCCAGCATTTTGACTGGATTGCAGCGAGATCCCTGTGCCTGCTTCCGCCGTTTCCATTTTAACGAGTATTCAGGCTTCGCCCGAAGCCGTCGTGCGCACTCTGATGGCGCTGCGTCGTACCCAGCAGCAGATCATCTATCTGCACGGGCCGAACGATGAGCCGCCACGTGGTCCCGATGTTACCGCAATCGAGACCGACGCGACCACTCTCGGCGCGATGCTGGAAACCGTCCGTGCACAGGTTGACGTCGACCTCTACATCTGGATTCCGCCCGGTGTTGAAGTGGAGCCGAACGGTATGCAGGTGTTCCTCGACAAGCACGTCGAGAATCCGGACGCAGCCCTGATTGTGTCGGACTACAACCTCAAGGGCCGGCACGTTGAGATTCATCCGTTCGCCGGAGATTTGACCGAACGCGAAGACTTCGGCGCAATCTGGGGCCTGCCGAAATCGTTTCTCGCGATGGTCGGCGGCGCGGACCCGAACCTGAAGTTCACCACCTTCTACGACCTGCGCCTGAAGCTGATGGAACACGGGTTCGTCGCACGGATCGACGCGCCGACGCACACCATTTTCCCGCCCAACGATGAAGAAAACGTGGCGTCCGACGTCCTGTTTTACCCGGGCGGCGGAGCACTCGGCGGGTTCAGCTACCTGTTCATGGACAAGGACGAGGAAGCGGAAACCGAGCAGGTCTTCTACGATTGCCTTAAGCGCCGCGGCGCGTTTCTTGATCTGCCGGAAAACGACGCCCCTCGCAGTGAGGTCAAGGACGGCGACCCAGTCGTAACCGTCGTGATCCCGGTGCACAACCGGGGACGTTTACTCGGCAAGGCGCTGGATTCGGTGCTCGCGAACACGCGGCAGGACTTCGAGGTCATCGTCATTGACAACGCCTCCCGTGACAACAGCCGGGAAGTTGCCGAAGAGTACGCCGCGAAGGACAGCCGCGTGCGTGTTCTGGTCAGCGAAGTCAACCTGATCGCCCGCGCGTTGAACATGGGTGTGAAAGCCGCGCGGGGACGCTATATCGCCCAGCTCGACAGCGATGACGAATACGTCCCGCACACCTTGCAGGCGATGGTTGACCACCTCGACGCGCACCCGAAATGTGCGCTCGCGATCAGCTATTATGAGCTGATGGACGAGGGCGGAAATACTCTCGAGGACTTCGGTATCATCAAACACCTCGAGTACAACGTGAACAACATTCTGCGGGTCGATGGTGCCGGAGCGTTACGCTGCTGGAGCAAGGCCGCGATCCTCGAGATGGGCGGATTCAACGAGGACGACTTCCCGAACTACGGTGAGGATTACGACCTCGTGCTGAAGGTGGGTGAGAAGTACCAGGTCGACCGTGTGCACGACGTGCTGTACCGTTACCGCCGTCACCCGGGCAACACCGACGCGCTCCGCCTGCCGGTTGACAAGATCCGCGCGAAAACCCTCGCCCGCACCTGGGCGATTGAACGCCGCAGACGCATCAACGGGTATGAGTTGTGAATGATCCAGCTGCCGTCTACGTTGTCGGCATAGACGCCGGCGCCACACGTTCACGCGCACTGCTTTCCGCACCCAACCGCAAGGACTTCGACCAGGTCCAGGGGCCTGCGTTCAACCTCCGCGTCAACAGACCCCGTGAGCTGCGGGATTTCATCGACGACGCCATTCACCGGATCATTCCACCCGACCGTCGAGTTGATATTCGCGTCAAGGCGATCGCCGTCGGCGGAGCCGGAATCGGCACACCCGAAGAGCGCGAAAAGGTCCGGGACGTCCTACTCGACCGTTTCCACACCCAGCACGTGTTTGTCCACCATGACGCCTTTATCGCGCATTTCGGCGCGTTTTCCGGCGAGCCGGGGGTGATGGTCACCGCCGGGACCGGAACCATTGCGTATGGCCGCAACGCCGAAGGGCGGGAAGCACGATCCGGCGGCTGGGGCTGGATGCTCGGCGATGAGGGCGGCGGCTGGTGGATTGCTCGGGAAGTCCTGCGCGCCTGCCTCGCCCAGTGGGAAGGTACCGGCCCGGCAACAAAACTGACAGACCTGCTGCTCGAACACTTCCGCATCAAAGATGTGTATGCGCTGATTCCGAAGCTGTATGCCGGCAAGCTGCAGCGGGAGGAACTGATCACGTTGGGTGAATCCTACGCGGAGGTCGCGCGTGAGGGAGATGAAGTCGCCCGGGCGATTTACCAACGTGTCGGCCGGGAGCTGGCAAACCTGGCGATCCGGAATGCTGAGTCGCTGGAGATTCCACTGGCCGGCCTGAAAGTCGCCCTGCTTGGCGGAGTTGCGACCGGCGCGGCCGATCTGATCGTCCCGGCGATGCACGAAGCGTACGGCTGCGACCCGCAGCAGGATTCCGATCAGTGCCCGCAACTTGTGGAGCCGGAAACGGACGCTGTCCACGGCGCAGTCAACTGGGCACGTGAGCTGCTGATCAAACGGTCGTATGCGTGAAGTCAGTGGTCAGTGGTCAGTAATCAGTAGTCAGTTGCCGGTGGTCAGTAGCCAGTAGTCAGTGATCAGTACCGGAAACATTCACAACGCGCGTCATTCTGAACGTAGCGCAGCGAAGTGAAGAAGATCTGGTTAAGAAAGCGGTAAAAAGGGTGTCATTCTGAATATAGCGCAGCGAAGTGGGGAAGATCCGGTTAAGAAAGCAGTAAAAAGGGTGTCATTCTAAACGTAGCGCAGCGAAGTGAAGAATATCGTCTTTGTCTTTTGCGTCTTTTGCTGTCTTATGTTTTTTTTAGCTACGAGATCCTTCACTACGTTCAGGATGACACATTTTCAATAGCCCAGAGTCTATAGCCTATAGCCTATAGCCCATAGCCCCCAAGAGACAAGAGACGAACCACGAGAGACGAGATACCCATGCCCCTCGCGCAACGTGTACACAACCTCCCATCCTACCTGTTCGCCGGTCTCGAGGCGAAAGCGACCGAACTCAAGCAGCGCGGCGTCGATCTGATCGACCTCGGCATCGCCGATCCCGACCTGCCGCCGGTGGACATCGTCAAGCAGAGCCTGATCCGTCACCTGGACGATCCGGACGCGCATCAATACCCGAGCAGCGTCGGCGATCTCGCGGTGCGCAAGGCGGTGGCGGGGTGGATGCAGGCACGTTTCGGTGTGGCCATTGATCCGGCGATGGAAATCTGCATCACCAGCGGATCCAAGGAGGGGTTGGCGAATCTGTCCCGCGCGTACGCCGAACCGGGCACCGTTGTCGCTGCGACCGATCCCGGTTATCCGGTCTATGCCAACGCCGGCGCGATCCTCAACGGGGCGGGCTTCCGTGCGTTGCCGTTGACACCGGACAATCAGTTCATGCCCGACCTGACCCTCGCCGAGGGGGCACGGCTGCTGTACCTGAATTACCCGAACAACCCGACCGGCGCGGTGGCGGATGAGTCGTTCTACCGCGAGGTCGCGGCGTTCGCGGACGCTCACCCGGAAACGTTGGTCATCATGGACGCCGCCTACTGCGAGCTCAGTTTCCTGCCGCCGAAACCGCCGTCCCTGCTGCAGTTCAGCAAGAACGTGATCGAGTTCCACAGCCTGTCGAAGATGATGAATGTGACCGGATACCGGATCGGATTCGCGGCGGGACAACCTGAGGCAATTGCAGCGCTGGTCAAGATCAAAACGCAGCTCGACAGCGGCGCGCCGGTGTTCATCCAGCGGGCGATGGCGGAGGCGCTTGCGGCCTACGACGGCGTCAATCCACCCGCCGATGCACAAGAATCTCACAATGAGTACGGCCGCCGGAAGGCATTGCTCGAAAAGGGTTTGAAAGACGTGCCAGGGGTGAAGCAGGTCTATCCGAGCCCGGCGACGTTTTTCGTCTGGGCGAGTGTGGATGACGATGTCGCGTTTGTCGAACACGCGATGGAGAAGGGTGTGATCCTGACCCCGGGCCGGGGGTTCGGTGAAGCGGGGGAAGGGTTTATCCGTGCGGCAGTTACCACCTCAGCCGACCGGATCGAGCTGGCGCTGCAGAGGTTGCGGGACGAGTAAGCCCAATTGCGTGACTACTCGTCACGATCCAGCTTGTTCGCTTTCGTCGTGCGTTCCAGAGCTGCTCGCGCCTGCTGCTCCGAAGCGCTGCGGGTGCGATCATCGAACGCGAACACCGCGACAATCGCCGCGAGGAAGATAATCGTGCCGACCGTCAGCATCTTCCGAACATCCACCACCGGCGTTTTCTTCTGCTCATCATTCATGTCGGTGTTTCGATCTTCGGAGGGAGCGAGGGTGGAGGGGACAATCTTGATCTCGACGTGTTCCGGCGCCACCTCACCGGTGTAGAGGGAATCCGGCTGCGGTTCCGGCTGGTCATACACCGGCGCGAATCCGATAAACGTACCGTCCACGTATTTCCACGGCGGAAATGCGGCCAGTACCGCCATCAGCAGAACCGCGATCACGATGGTGGTGATCTGTTTCTGGTTCATGATCCGGATGTTGTTATCCCTCCCGGGCAGCCCACGTGGACAACCTACGCACAATCTTGCATGCGCCCAAACAATCCTGGTTCCAGCGGAGACTCAGAAAAAACGGGGTCGATCCAGATGTTGAATCACCCCGTCACCGTCTGAGTATGTACGCTCCACATTCTGTAACGATCCACCCCCGGTGGATCAGCAACCGCCCGCTCACGTGAACCCGCCGCGAGGGATGGACGGCGCTGGCGCAGAGTACAAGCCGGTCTTACTGCCGCCACTCCAGGCGGACCCTCCGCCCATCTGACGCTGTGCTGTTGCGCCGCATTCCGGGCACTGCTTCCGGCTGTCATCGCTGATCGAATGAAACAGGTTGAAGCGGCTGCCACACTCCGGGCAGGCGTACGTATACGTTGGCATGGTCTTCTATCGGTTTCCGTTAACGGTCAACACATGTCTGTGAGGGTACCCTCTTCCAGATATTGATGCAAAACCGGCGGTTTGGTTGTGTCCTCCCGGAGCGGTGGGCTCCCGTCGCGCCGGAGAGTATCAAGTCGCAGGAAAAAGGGAGCGAGATCGTCAAACCCTCCCGTCCGCATTGAATACCGTCCTCTCCACACTCTATTTTAACAAACTAGAGTATCCCACGGGCGCGGGATCGTTGTTCAACCTACCAGATGATGGGCGAGGAGGAGTGTGCACCTCAGCGGGCTCGAGATTCACGGTTTTAAATCATTTCCCCATAAGACCAAGCTGACCTTCACGCCCGGTGTTATGGCAATCGTCGGTCCCAATGGCTGCGGCAAGACGAACATCGTCGACGCCGTCCGCTGGGTGCTCGGCGAACAGCGTTCGACCGTGCTCCGCAGCGACAAGATGGAACATGTTATTTTCGCCGGATCCCTGCGGCAGAAGCAGTCGGGCCGCGCGGAAGTGACCCTCGTGCTCGAGAACGACCGTGGCGTGCTGCCGGAAGAATACACCGAAATCGCCATCACCCGCCGTCTCGACCGGGAGGGTGATTCCGGCTATCTCATCAACCGCCGTCCCAGCCGTCTGAAGGATATTCGCAACCTCTTCGCCGATACCGGCCTTGGTCCTGACAGCTACAGCATCATCGAACTGAAAATGGTCGAGACGATCCTCTCGGCACGCACAGACGAACGCCGCCGCCTGTTCGAGGAAGCCGCCGGGGTCACCGGGTACAAGGCGAAGTTGAAGACCACCCGCTACCGGCTCAACGAAACCCGCTCCGACCTCGTTCGTCTCGCCGACCTGCTGAACGAAGTCACCACACGGCGCAATTCGCTGAAGCGCCAGGTGAACAAGGCCCGTCGCTATCGCTTCCTGCGCGAGGCGTTGCGTGTTATCGAGCTGAAGGCATCCTCTGCGGAAATCCTTGAGTTGCAGGCGAAGATCGCGCCACTCGAGCAGTCCATCGCGCAGGACAAGAAGCGCCGCGATGAGCTGACCAGCGTGCTCGACAAAGAAGCGCGTTCCCTGCGTGAAATTCACGGCAAGCTGTCCGCGCAGGAAGAAACGCTACAATCTCTCGGCGCGGACAAAGCCCAGGCCGAGGACCGGCTGACCAATGCCCGCAGCGAGATCGAGGTGCTGAACGAACGCATCCGGTCGGTGCGCGCCCGCAGTGAGCAACGGGAAACCGAGGAAGAGACGCTCAGCCAACGGCTCGTGGACGTTGGTGAAGCCCTGCGCGACTTGGCCGAGAAGGATGAACGTGCTGGCGACCGTGCCCGTGAGATCGAGCAACGCCTCGAGGGTATGCGGGATACGTGGGAAGATTTGCAGGGACGGCAACGCAACTATAACCAGCGCCGCGACAACGCCGAACGCGAACGGGTCAAGGCGGAACGGGAACAAGCACGGGTGGACGGCGACCTGAAACGTGCAGACCAACGCCTGATCGCGATCAACAACCTGCTGTCCACTGCGGAACAGGCCAAGACACCGGACGCGCCGGATTCACCAGAGACGGCCACTGCGGAACTGGAATCGCTGCAAGGCAGGCTGACCAGCGCCGAAACCGCGGTTAGTGACGCGCGTGCAATTGAAGAGACGAAACGCAACGAGCTCGGCGAATCGGAGAAAAACGCCGTAGGCCTCGCCCGCGACCTGAACAGCGCCCGTGAACGTGTCAAGTTCCTCGAGGGAATCGTGCGCGGCGGTGTCGGTCGCTCGGAAGCGGTGCAGGCGTTGCTGACCGCTGGACTCGATGAGGTTCATGGCCGTCTTGGCGACGCCGTCGTGGTGAAGAAAAAGCAGCATCAGGCTGCTGTTGCCGCCGCGATTGAGTCCTTCGCGGATGCCATCGTGGTTGCGGCCGGAAGCGTGAATCAGGCGGTCGAGTTCCTGCAGAATCGCGACAAGGGCCGTGCCGCACTGGCGCTGGCGCCGAAAACAGCACCTGCACCGGTCAACCTGCCGGGTGATTCACGCGTCACACCCTTGGCGGACCACGTCGAGATCCGTGGCGAAGCTGGCGACGCAGCCCGGGCGCATTTACAGCGCTACGGCCTCGTCCCCGATCTCGCGACCCTGCTCGACCTGGCGGCAGAGACGCGTGGCAACTTCGGCCTGGTCACCCCGGAAGGGTGCGCGTTGCATCCGGACGGACGCATCTCCGCCGGCCAGGCAAGTGTGGACGACCTCGGCGCGTCGGGCCTGCTCGACGACGCTACCCAACTGACGCAAGACCTCGAACGTGCGCACGACGCGATGCAGGCTGAACTCGCCATCGCACGTAAAGATGCCGAAGCCGCCCACGACGCCCGCATCAAGGCCGAAACCGCACGCACCCGACTGCGGGAAGCAGTCAAGGCGCAGGAGTCGATTCTGCGCAAGGCGGAAACCGAGTGGCGCGACTACCAGTCCCGTGTGCAGCGTGCACAGGAGGAAACGGCCCGTCTGCAGCAGGAGAAGACGGACCTGGAAACGCTGCAGACCGAGTTGCGCAAGGAACTGGCGAACGCTGCCGCCGTGTTAAAAGACGCCAACGCGTTGTACACCGAAATCCGTGCCCAGGGCGAAGATCTGCGGCAGGAAGGCGAAGCGTTGCGCACCGCTCGCGACCAACTGCGCGAGAAGCAGGTTGAGGCATCGTCCGCGCTGGCACGAGTCCGCGGTGAACTGTCACGCCAACTGGCGTTGCAGGAAGAATACGAACACCAGCTGGAACGTTTGCGTCAGGAACGCGATACCGCCGGTGGCGCGCTTGAGGACGCGCTCGATCGTCTCCGCCGTCTGCAAGGCGAGATGGAACTGCTGGAAAAGGAAGTCGAGCAGCAACGGGCGGAACTGTCGAAGCAGCGGAAGTCGTACGAAGCTCTTCAGCAACAACGATCCGAGATCGACGGCTTCCTCTCGCAACGCCGCGAAGAACAAACCCGGCTCAGCGACCGCGTGCACAACCGTGAGCTCGAGCGCAAGGACATGCTGCACCGGCTGAGTTCGGTACGGGAACGCATCCTCGAGGCATACGACATCGACCTGATGACGAAGAAGCAGGAAGAGTTGCCGCTCGCTGTCGATGATGACAATCCGTATCTCGACTTACCGCTCGGCGAATTGCGTGAACAGGTGCGTGATTTCGGTCCGGTCAACCAAATGGCGCTCGAGGAATACGAAGTCGTCGACCGCCGCTGGCAGCAGTTGACAGAACAGAACGACGACCTCGAACGTGCGGTCAACGCCCTCGAGGATACCATCCGCGAGATCAACAGCATCGCACGGAAACGCTTCCTCGAAACGTTCAGCCGCGTCGAGGGCCATTTTGTCGGCCTCTTCAGCCGCCTTTTCGGCGGGGGAGAAGCGGCACTTTCACTGGCCGAAGGCGATCCGCTCGAGGCTGGAATTCACATCTTCGCCAGCCCGAAAGGCAAGAAACTGTCGAGCATCGACCTCCTGTCCGGCGGCGAAAAAGCGATGACCGCCATCGCGCTGCTGTTCGCGTTGTACCTTGAAAGACCGTCACCCTTCTGCTTTCTCGACGAAGTCGATGCGCCGTTGGATGACGTGAATGTGATACGATTCAACCGGCTCCTCCGTGAGTTTACCGATCGGACCCAATTCCTCGTCGTCACACATAACAAGTTGACGATGGAACGCGCCGACCGGCTCTACGGCGTCACCATGGAAGAGGAAGGTGTGTCCAAACTGGTGGCGGTGGAGATCGGACGAACCGAGCCTGAAGAGGTGGACTCATGAGACGCACGCTACACCTGACATTGCCCGCGTTGATCCTGATGCTGATCGTCACAGTCCCGATGGTCATGGCGCAACCCGATGATATGGCCGGCGAAGCAACAACCGGCCCGGAGCGCAGTGAACTGAAGTTCTTCACCGTCGATCACTCGATTTTCCGCTATGACGACGCGCATTTGCAGCTGGAAGTCTACGCATTGATCGACCGCAGCTACCTCGGCCTCGAACCCGCGCATGATGACGGGGTGCAGGCCCGCTACGAGATCACGTTCCAGGTGCTGCACAACGACAGCCTGATGATTGGCGATTCCTGGGTACGAACCGACTGGTCGCAGAACGATTCCCTGCGCGCTTACGGTCAGAAAATCCCCGAACTGGTGAAGTACATGATCCAGCCGGGTGATTACCGGATCGCGGTGCGAATCGTGGACGAAGTCAAGAACCAGTATTTTGTCGAGGAATATGCGATCAGTGCCGATCCGATCCCGACAGACGGCGTCCAGATCTCCGATATCCTGCTCGCGTCACGCATTGAGAAGGCCGAGGGGGATGTTGCCGAGTTCAACCACAACGGCCTGCTGGTTCTGCCGAACGCGGAACGCATGTTTGGCAGCACCAATCCGCAGATCTTCTACTACGTCGAGGTCTACAACCTGACCCAGGCGGATACCGCTACCTACTGGATTGACCGGGCCCTGCTCGACGACCGCGGCGCGGTGCTGCGGCGGTTTGAACGTCGGGTCCGAAATGTTCCGGGTACGGCGGTGGTGGATGTGGATGCGTTCAGCGCGGCCACACTGCGCACAGGTGTTTACACTCTACGCATTGTCGCGACAGACATCATGACCGGAACGCAAGCGACCGCAGACCGGAACTTCTGGGTCTACCGGCCCGATGAGGATATCGCCATCGTTCCGCGTATCGATCCGGGATTCGACGTTGATGCGCTCACCGAAGAAGAACTTGAACAGGAATTGTCCGCGATCCGGTACCTGCTGAACGATCGCGTCCGCAAGGCGATGAAGGATCTCGAGGGACCGAGCGCGAAACGGTCGTTCCTCGGCCGGTTCTGGTCAGTCAACGATCCGGACACGACCACCGCGATCAACGAATTCCGCCAGGAATACCTGCGCCGGCTCCAGATTGCGAATGATCGCTACGGCAGCCTGCAACGGGAAGGCTGGAGCACCGACCGGGGACGAGTCCTGCTGCTGCACGGCGAGCCGGATTACATCGACGATCACCCGTTCGACGGCACAACCAACGGCGCGTGGCAGGTGTGGGAGTACCACCAAATTGAGGGCGGTATCATCTACGTTTTCGTTGACCGCAACAACCTGAGCGAGTACACCCAGGTACATTCGACGAAGAAGGGCGAGGTGAACAACCCCTACTGGTACGAGATCGAGTTCTCGCGGTAGAGCAGGCTTGTCTATTGGCTGTGGGTTGTAGGCTATGGACTGTAACAATTCTTAAGTGCCCGTGGTTGCTTGCAAACGCGGATACACCGATTATGATGGTCGGGTGACATTTGACGTACCCGTGTTTGCTTGCAAACGCGGATACTCCAATGCTGGATCATCCCTGCTGGCGTAGCCATCAGGGGCACGCTGCGCTGCGACGAAAGCATTCTTGTTTTTCAAGTGACAAACGACCAGAGACGAGAGACGGACTTTCCATGATTGACGTGCGCGGGTTGAGCAAAACCTTTGAGGACCGCAAGCGGGGCAAAATCGAAGCGGTGAAATCCATCAGCTTCGAGGTTCACAAGGGAGAGATTTTCGGCCTGCTCGGCACCAACGGCGCGGGTAAAACCACCACCCTGCGCATGCTCGCCACCATCCTGCAACCGACTGCGGGAACGGCCGTCGTCGCTGGTCATGACGTCTCTGCCGAACCGGCGAAGGTCCGGGAACACATCGGCTATCTCACCGGCGACACGAACCTCTACACCCGGCTCACGCCGCGCGAAATGCTGACCTACTATGCCAACCTGTTCGGGTTGAGCAAAGCCGACCGTCTTGCTGCCATTGAGCGGGTGGCCAAACGATTCGGCCTTGACGAATTCATTGATACCAAGATCGGCAAGCTGTCCACCGGGCAGCGCCAAAGGACCAGCATTTCACGGGCGGTTATCCAGCAACCGGAGTTGATGATCTTCGACGAACCCACCGCCGGACTCGACCCGATAAGTGCACGGCACATCACCGAATTCATCCGGGAAGGCCGTAGCGGCGGAGTGACGCTGCTGTTCTCAACGCACTACCTGCGCGAAGCGGAAAACCTCTGTGACCGGATTGCGATCATGCATGATGGCGAGATCAAAGCGACCGGCACACTGGCCGAAATCCTGAGCCAGACCGGTACCGAAGATCTCGAACAGGCGTTCTTCTCGCTCGCCGATCCGCAAGCGGCGGCGGCAACGTAAACCACACCAGTCAATCCACAAGACACAACAGTGCGGGAGGCAGCAACGTGAGTGCGGACAAGAAGGTGGTCGTTCGATTCAGCAGTGACACGATGGGCCGTGGTGACGATGAATTGGGCGCACGCCTGGCCGCCAGCTTCGTGAACGTACTCGCCGAAATCCACCCCGATCCCGCCGCGATTGTGTTCTACAACCGGGGCGTGTACCTCTGCGCCGCCGACTCACCGGTTCTCGACATCCTGCGCGAGTTCGAAGCGCGCGGTGTCAAGATGCTCTGCTGCGGCACCTGCCTCAACCATTTCGAGCTGAACGGCGACCTCGCCGTCGGGACCACGTCCAACATGGTCGAGATCACCGAGACCATGCTGGCCGCCGACCTCATCCTGCCGCTCTGATCGGAGAGCGCTTTTTCACTTTTTACGGGTTACGTTGTAGTTTTCTCGTGCAATTCTGGCCATACTCCAAGCTGACAACACCCGTATTTTCCTGAATTCTACCATTCAGGCGCGGATCTTGCGCAGTACTGATGTGGTCTGAACATTGTGCAAATCGCAATTCCTTTTAATACAGGGAATTGCTGCGGTCTGCAACCCGGGGGTGACGATCCAGAGTGCATGAAAAATGTGTGCATACTGTGCAGACATGGCTTGAAATATGCACCGGATCAGCAGACTGTGCCCAATGACAGGGATAGGGAGGAACCATGAATCGGCATCTCATCGCGCTCGGATGGCTCGGATTGCTCTCCATCCTCGCACTGACATCCGCCGGTTTCGCGAACACCATCTGGTTCGGTGAACCGCAACTTGTCGTCGAGGGCATCCACGACGGCCGGGATGTGAAGACGGTCGACATCGATAATGACGGTGATCTTGACCTGATCTACACCTCACGCAATGACGATTTCGGCAACGTGGTTCTGTTGGTCAATGTTGGCTCCGGCGATTATGTCCCGCTGGTCATTGATGGCAACTTCATCGGCGCGACCGATGTCGAAGTTGCCGATATCGACGGTGACGGCGCCCTCGACCTCGCTGTGTCCGGCACCAACCGCATCAAGTGGTATCACAACGACGGCGGAAATCTTTTCACCACGCACATCGTCGCCGCAAACTCATCCGAGATTTACAGCATTCAATGCATTGACTTCGATTTCGACGGCGATTTCGACTTCCTCTCGGGTTCGTTTGACGGTGACCGCGTCGTCTGTTTCTTGAATAACGGTTTTCAGATCTTCACCGCGGAAGTCATCTCCGATTCCTGCGAAGGTGTGACCAATGTGGAAGCCGCCGACTTTGACGGGGACGGCGACCTGGACGTCGCAGCGGCAGGCAATCAGAACAGCACCCTGTACTGGTATGAGAACGAAGGCAGCTTTCCATTCACCACGCATATCATCTCCGAGGACGTCGACAATGTACGCGGAATTTCTACCGGAGATTTCGAGAATGACGGCGACATGGACATCGCCGCTGCGGTCGATGGAGACGACGCCTACACAATCTTCAAGAACGATGGCAACGGCAACCTGTACCCAACCGTACTCGAGAACAACACGCCCAGCGCGTACGACGTGTTGATGATCGACATCGACAACGACGGCGACGACGACGTGTTCGGCTGGTCACGATTCAATCACGATATCTTCTGGTATGAATACGATGCAAATGACGCCTACATCGAACACTCCGTCGATGATTCGTTGATCGGCTTCTACGGTTTCGACGTTGGCGACCTGAACGGCGACAACGTTCCCGATCTCATCGCGATGGTGAGCAATCTCGGCGCAGAGAATGAGATCCACTTCTGGTACGGTGCGCAAAATGAGATGTGGACCGAACACGCCATCGACAACAGCGTCTGGGGAGCCTCCGACGCGAAAGCCGGTGACCTTGACCTGGACGGCGACATCGACATCGTCGGTGCGGCAAAAACCAGCGACCACCTGCTGCTGTACGAAAATACCGGCGATCAACTGTACGTCGAGAACGAGATTGCCTTCCTGCCCGGCGTGTACGCCCTGTGGATCGAGGACATGGACGGTGACGGCTACCCGGATATTCTCTCCGCCGCCAGCGAGATGAACGACGTTCGCCTCTACACCAACAACGGCGACCTCACCTTCAACGAACTGATCATCGACGAAACCACGTTCCAGGCACGCTCAGTTCACGCCGCCGACATCGACTCCGACGGTGACATGGACATCGTCGCGACCGCGCGCTCGGACGACGACGTCATCTGGTACGAAAACGTCAACAACAGCTACTCGCGTCACATCGTGGACGCCGAGTTCGCCCGCGCGACGGACGCGTTCGGTGTTGACCTCGACCAGGATGGCGACACCGACATCCTCGCCTGCGGCCAGATCATGGACGAGCTGGTGTGGTACGAAAACGACGGCGCGCAACAGTTCAGCAAACAGATCATCGCGTCCGGGCAGAACGGAATGCGCTCAGCGGTTCCGGTGGACATTGACGATGATGGCGACCTCGATGTCGCGGGCGCACTGTACGCCGGCAGCATGATCGCGTGGTACGAGAATGACGGCCAGATGGACTTCACCCGCCACGAAATCATCCAGAACTTCACCCTCGCGTTTGATGTCATCGCGGCAGATATCGACGGAAACGGCACAATGGATCTCGCCGTCTCCTCCGAAGAGCTGGATTCCCTTGGCTGGTGTGCGAACGATGGCTCCGGCAACTTCACCACCCACCTGATCCACGGCGACTACGAGAAGCCGCGCGGCCTCGACCTGGCTGACCTGAATGGTGATGGACGGCTTGACCTGATCGCTGCAGCCAACAAGGAATCGCAGATTCAGTGGTGGGAAAATACCTTCGCAATTCCGGCCGATCCGATCACGTTGACAGTGACGCCGCTGCTTGTTCCGCCGATTGTCGTGCCGAGCAATGGTGCGCTGCTCAGCTACTTCGCTGCATTGGAGATTACCGCGCCGGTTGAGGATTTTGACGCGTGGATTACCGTCACCTACCTCGCTGGAGGGGTGCCGCATGTCAAGCGGGTGTTCCACAATGTCAACCCCGGGCCGGGCGTGCACAACTACTTGCTGAACCAGAACGTACCCCAGCAGGCACCTCCCGGCGACTACCGGATCAGCGTTTATACCGGCGTCTTCCCGTCGCTGGTGACAAACTCCGACAGCTTCGAGTTCAGCAAGAGTGCTGGCACGATTCCGGTCGACGAACCACGCTTTGACGGCATCAGCCTGGGACCGATTACTGGCATGATTGACGGCAATCCCGGTGTGCCCGGCACAGCGCTGCTCGATGAGTCCGGCAAGGCGACCAATCCTGCGGCCAACAGTTCTTCATTGCCGGAAACGTTTGCCCTGTGTGCGCCGTATCCGAACCCGTTCAACCCGGAGACGATGATTTCCGTGGATTTGCCGGAGATGGCGACCCTGACCGTGGCTGTCTACAACATCACCGGCCAGCACGTCGAAACCCTGGCGCACGATACCTACACCGCCGGAACGCATCGTTTCAGCTTCGACGGTTCAACGTTGACCAGCGGCCTGTACTTCATCCATGCAGCCGTGCCGGGACAGTTCAACGCTGTCCGCAAGGTGACCTTGATGAAGTAGCAGGAGAGATCCTTCAGATGTTTGACCAAACGCAGGTTGAAGCGAAAGTCATTCCGAACGGAACGAAGAGAAGTGAGGAAGATCCAGCTTCGATTGGGCGATATTACGAGCTAGCCTGTTGATAATCCAGATCTTCTTCAGCCGCAAACATACTCGGCTTCAGAATGACTCGGCAGCCACCATTTGCCCATTTTTCAGTTCTTTCACTTTGTCAGCAAGCTGGATTACTGGTTTATAATCAATAATGCCCGATGGCGAAGCGCCGTCGGGCATTTGATTTCACAGGGTTGCGTCCTGTCAGCGAACCGTCACGTCGTTTGTCCAACCGTCCGCAGCGAGCCGAAGCTGACCAGCTTCTGCTTCTCCTCATCCCACAGATTCATCCGGATCGTCTTCAGGCTGTCGAGCAGCGTCATCGGCTTGACGGTCTGCAATTCGGGCGTGTTGTCGAGGCACGCCTGCAGGTGATAGTTCGGAATGCGGGCATTGACGTGATGCACGTGATGCAGCCCGATATTCCCCGAGATCCACTGCAGCACCTTCGGCAGCTTGTAATACGAACTGCTGTGCAGCGACGCCGTAAAGAAATCCCAATCCTCAGGATCGTACCAGTGCGTCGGGTCAAATTGATGCTGCACGTAGAACAGCCAGATGCCGAACACGCCGGAGAGGTAGATCAGCGGAAGCTTGATCAGCAGGTAGTTCTGCCAGCCGATCACCAAGCTGAGAATCAATGCCACGCCGAGAATCGCGATATTGGTGAAGGCGATGCTCCACCGTTCCCGTTTGCTCATCCCCGGCTGGAACATGCGGTTAAAGATCAGGAACACCCAGATCGGGCCCAGACCGAACAGGATAAACGGGTTCCGAAACGCCCGATAGAGAAACCGCTTCCACTTCGAGGCGGCCTGGTACTCGCTGACCGTCATCGTCCAGATATCGCCCGTGCCACGACGGCTGAGATCCGCCACGCTCGAATGATGCGTCAGGTGCTCACCCGCCCATGCGTCGTAGGCGGTGAACGTCATCACCCCGATGATGGTGCCGAGAAAACGGTTTGCCGCCTGCGACTTGAAGAACGAGCGGTGGCAACAGTCATGGAAAATGATGAAGCTGCGGATATGGAAAACTGTCGTCACCGGGATCAGAAGCATCGTTACCCACAACGGCAGACCGATGATGACAGACGCCACCATCATTCCCCAGAGCAGGAAATACGGCAACACGGTGTTTAACAACTGCCAGGTTGATCTTGTCACATCAGGCTGGGTGTACTTTCGCACCGCAACCTGCAGGTCTTTCATATTCATCCACTGCATCCTTGTCTACTTAAGCGTAAAGGCCCGCGTTTGCGTGCAACCGCGGATAAAACGGGTGTACCAGACAGCTTGCCCGTCAAGCTGTGTCTGTCCTGTGCTGAGAAACAGGCTGGTGGTGGAACAACTGTGGCTAACCGTGCGGACAGATCCGGCAGGGTTGACCCTCAGTTAAGTCGTCCCAACAATCTAGGGCCGAATGTGAGCGGTGTGTGGGAAAATCTCCGGGTGCCAGACAAAAAGGTGCGTCGCTCAGAACCGTGATTGAACCGGGTGCGAACGGTTGCACTGTCTGCCTTGCGCAGCCCGGATCTCTTGACTCCAAATACAATAAAAACGTGAGTGGGTTCCCGCTTGAACTGAATCCCGGCGTGGACTACGTTACTTGAAATCAATATCGCGAGACTGACTCTGTGGGGGGAAGTATGGTCCGGGCGCTGTCTGTTCTACTCGCATTGCTTCTGCTGCTTACACCAGCTGCTTCGTTCGCGAACACCCATTCCTTCCATATCCAGATCGAGGACAGCGTTCATTTGGACGTCCTGCTCGCGGATACCAGTCAGCCGGGCTTGGAAAAAACCGATTCATCCGACGGAACGGTTACCACCATCCTGTCCCACTTGCAGATCACGGACGAACATGAGTTCACGCTCGGTTACGACGCCGGCATGGCAAGTGACATCGGGTGGCCGACGTGGGGCTGGTTTCTCGCGGGCTCGTTGAGCATGGTTCCCGTGACCCTGGTCCTGTCCAACCCCCTCGCGATCATTCTGCTCGGTGCGCCGCTGTCATTGACGCTACTGCTGACAACGCTGATCAGCACCTTCGTCAAGGACAAACCCGACCCACCCGAGCGTCTGTGGACTGAAACAGCCGGGCAGGGCATCGACTTCCAGATCGGGTTCGCGGAAGGGTACGGCACCCGTGTCAAGAATCAGCGGATTCTGTCCACCGTCGCCGGCATCGCACTGTCAGTCGGCTTGATGGCGCTTGTCGCGTCGCAGGTGGAACCAAACAGCGACGGGCAATGAAGTGTTCGCATAGCGCGCGCAACACCCCGAATACCAGGTTACTCGTGCCAATAGCAAACCCCCACCGGTTTTCACCAGCGGGGGTTCGATTTTTCTCACCACTCACAACTCATCACTCAGCACTGGCTTCACTTCTTCGCCAGCTGCCTTAAGACCGTGTGCAGAATGCCGCCGTTCTTGTAGTAGACGGCTTCCACCGGCGTGTCCAACCGCACGGTCAGCTTGACTTCCTGCGTCCCGTTGTCGCCCTTGATCATCAGCGTCGCGTCGCACATCGGCGTCACTTGGTCCGGCAGCACGATATCGTACTGTTCCTTGCCGGTGATGCCGAGCGATTCGTAGCTGTCGCCGTCCTTGAACTGCAGCGGCAGCACGCCCATCCCGACGAGGTTGCTGCGGTGGATGCGTTCGTACGACTGCGTGATCACCGCCTTGACGCCGAGCAGGTACGTTCCCTTCGCCGCCCAGTCACGGCTGGAGCCGGTCCCGTATTCCTTGCCCGCGAAGATGACCAGCGGCGTCTTGTCCGCCTTGTACTTCAGCGACGCATCGTAAATCGTCATCTCTTCGTCGCTGGGCTGGTGACGGGTGATTCCGCCTTCGGTTCCCGGCGCGAGCCGGTTCTTGAGGCGGATGTTCGCGAACGTTCCACGCACCATCACCCGGTCGTTTCCGCGACGGCTGCCGTAGCTGTTGAACTGCGCCGGTTCGACACCGTTATCGGTGAGATACTTCGCTGCCGGGCTGGTCCGTGAAATCACACCGGCCGGACTGATGTGGTCGGTGGTGATCGTGTCGCCGAGCAACGCGAGGCAGCGCGCGTCCTTGATGTCCTCGAACGGCGGCAGTTCCGGCGTCATGTCGACGAAGAACGGCGGTTCCTGGACGTAGGTGGACGTCGCATCCCACTGGTAAATCGCACCGCTCGGCGGCGTGATCGCCTGCCAGTGTTCGGACCCGTCCCAGACGTTGCTGTACTGCTCGCGGTACATCGACGGTGTGATCGCTGCCGCGACCGCATCCTTCACTTCCTGCGTCGACGGCCAGATGTCACGGAGGAACACGTCCTGTCCGTTCGGATCCTGCCCGATCGGTTCGGTCTCGAAGTCGATGTCGACCCGCCCGGCCAACGCGTACGCCACCACCAGCGGCGGGCTGGCGAGATAGTTCATCTTGGTGTTCGGGCTGACACGGCCCTCGAAATTCCGGTTACCACTGAGCACGGCCGCCGCGACCAGGTCGCCGTCGTTGATGGCGTCCAGCACCGGTTCCGGCAACGGGCCGGAGTTGCCGATACAGGTCGTGCAGCCATACCCGACGAGGTTGAACTTGAGCGCGTCCAACGGCTTGTCGAGGCCGGATTTGCTGAGGTATTCTGTCACCACCTGCGAACCCGGCGCGAGGCTGGTCTTGACGTACGGATGCACGTTCAGCCCCTTTTCCACCGCCTTCTTCGCGACAAGGCCGGCACCGATCATCACGCTCGGGTTGCTGGTGTTCGTACACGACGTAATCGCCGCGATCACCACGCTGCCGTGCTTGAGATCGATCTCGTGCCCGTTGTCCTTGTACTTGCCGGTGTTGCCCAGCTTGGCCGGATCGAGCCCGACACCCTGCACACCCGCCGAAGCAACGATCTGCTCGTTAAACGTCTGCTTCATATCCTTCAACGAGATACGGTCGGCCGGACGTTTCGGACCCGCCAACGAAGCATCCACCGAGTTCAGGTCGAGCTCGAGCACGTCGGTAAATTCCGGTTCCGGTGCGTCGTCGGTGCGGAACAGCATGTTCGCCTTGCAGTAGGCTTCGGTGAGGTCCGCCTCTTCGTCACGGCCGGTGAAACGCAGGTAGCGCAACGTTTCGTCGTCAACGGGGAAGAAGCCCATCGTCGCGCCATATTCCGGCGACATATTGGAGATCGTCGCACGGTCAGCGAGGCTGAGGTTGATCGCGCCCGGGCCGAAGAATTCGACGAACTTGCCGACGACGCCGTATTGACGCAGCATCTCGGTGACACGCAGCACGAGATCGGTCGCAGTGACACCGTCCTGCAGTTCGCCGCTCAAACGCACGCCGATCACATCCGGCGCGAGCATGTAGATCGGCTGGCCGAGCATCACCGCTTCGGCCTCGATTCCGCCAACACCCCAGCCGACCACGCCGAGCGCGTCGATCATCGTGGTGTGCGAGTCGGTGCCGACGAGGCTGTCCGGCAGCAGGGTCGGTTCGCCGTCATGCTCAAACTGGAAAACGACCTTCGCGAGATACTCCAGGTTCACCTGGTGCACGATCCCGGTCGCCGGCGGCACGACACGGAAATTGTCAAACGCGCTTGCGCCCCACTTGAGGAACTCATAGCGTTCCTTGTTGCGTTCGAATTCTTTTGCTTCGTTCTTCTGTAACGCGTCCGCGATGCCGTAGAAATCCACCTGCACGCTGTGGTCGATCACCAGATCCACCGGAACCTGCGGGTTGATCTTCTTCGGGTCGCCGCCCATCCGCTCCATCGCCGAACGCAACGCCGCGAGGTCGACCACCGCCGGAACACCGGTGAAGTCCTGCAGGATCACACGGGCCGGTTTGAACGGGATTTCGCCACGATCCTTGGACGTCGGATCCCACGCCGCAAGCGCCTTGATGTGGTTGTCGGTGACGATGAAATCGTCGTTGTTGCGCAGCACCGCTTCCAGCAGCACACGGATCGAATAAGGCAACCTGGACACCGTGCCCACGCCCTTCTCTTCCAGCGCCGCCAGACGCCAGTACTTGAACTCGCCAGACTTCGTGCTCAGCGTGGATTTCGCGCCGTAGGGGTCTTTGTAGGTACCAGCCATTTGTGCAGTCCTCCATTCAGCAGGTGGGATGGGTCCGGAAGATACAGCAGCCTGCCGAATCCGGCAACGGAGGGGGAGAGGGAGCGCTCGGAAGTTGCAGATCGGGGATACGCCAGATAAGTTAATAGAAAGCAGTATCTGGTTCGTACATTTGATGAGACGTATCAGCTGGTTATTATTCGAGGGGGATCTGAGATGAACCGCACACTGCTCGCCGTTTTTGTCCTTGTTTGTTGCCTGATTGCAGCCCTGTTCGCTGACCGTGCTTCCGCGCAGGAACGGATCGACATCACACTTGCCGGATCCATCAACTACCCCCACTGGGAAGATTCCGAAGACGTTGCTGTCTCTGGCGATTTCGCGTTCGTTGTATGCGGTACCTCCGGACTGCGCGTGCTTGATGTCAGCGATCCTGCCGAAATCACCGAAGCAGCCTCGCTGGACCTGCCCGGTACGGCCGAGCGAATCCTCTTGGATAGTGACTACGCCTACATCACCTGCAGCAGCGGCGGAGTGCGCATCATTGACATCAGCGACCCGTATACGCCGGTTGAAGTCGCCGATTGGGTGGAGAACAGTTACCCGCGTGGCATTGACAAGGTGGATGATCTGCTGTACGTCGGTTGGTCGGGCGTAACAATCCTTGATGTCAGTGATCCAACCTCGCCGACGCTAGTTGGTTCATGCGAGCTTGTACCGTTTGCCTTGGACCTCGACGTGAACAATGGATACGCCTATGTAGCGAACTATCAGAATGGCATACGTATTGTTGATGTCAGCGATCCAGAGAATCCCGTCGAAGTTGGATCACTAGAGGGCATAGGCTCGATATACGATGTTGAAGCACACGGGGACTACCTTTACGCCACCGCACCCTATTCGAATCACGACTTTCAAGTGATTGACGTTTCAAATCCCTCGAATCCGGTTGAAGTCGGGTATCGACCCTCAACGGCAACCATTCAGGATTTTACGATCCGAGATCACTATGCGTATCTGGTTGAAGAATTGGGTGGGCTTCGCGTGCTGGATATCACTGATCCAACGTCTCCAACGTCAGTGAAGTTCTACAACTTGAGTGATGCCTATGGAATATCACTTGTTAATGATCAGGCGTTTATAGCAAATGGTTATATATGTCTGAAAGTCATGGACATTACAGATCCGCAGGAACCATTTGAATTAGGGGACTTTTACACACCTGAAGCAGTTTGTGATGTTGTAGCGGGACCATCAGGTAATCATCAAATTGTTTATGCGCTGGATAAATATCGTGGTATTATGTCTATCGATGTTTCAGATCCAGAAAATCCGATTGAAATTAGTTCTGTGGAAATTGGCGGCTATAGTCGAAAGATTTATTACTATAATAACCATCTATTAGTACCAAGATATGAGGGAGGATTAGTTGTTGTAGAAATCCAAGATGATAATAGTCTTGATGTCGTTGGAGTCTCTGATTACAGTTCAAGTGATATTGATGTCAATAATCATTATGCCTACCTTCCAAGCGGAGATACAGGATTGTTTATTCTTGATCTCAGCGATATCGAACATCCTGTTCAAGTGGGGGTAGTCGAAGAACCTACAGAAGGGTGTGCCCGTATCGATTTTGCGGCTGGATATGCGTATGGCACGGGTGGTGAAGGATTCTACGTCTTCAATGTACAGGATGCAACGCACCCGTACCAGGAAGCATTCTACGAGATCAATAATGGTGCTAGAGATGTGGCGGTTCGAGGCGACTATGCATACGTCGTCTATAACTATACTCTGCATATTTTCGATATATCAGATCCAACCAATTTAACCACAGTCGGTATGTATGTGGATGATATTGACAATCCGTACTCCATCACACTACACGGCAACCTTGCTTTGATAGGCGATTGGTGGCAAGGAGTGCAGATCTACGACATCAGCGATCCGCTCAATTGCGAATACCTCGGCCAGTACAACACACCCGGCTATACCGACGGCATCGCCGGGGGTGAGGGCTTCATCTACGTCGCCGACGACTACTATTTCCACGTGCTGGAATGCGCTGACTTCACCGGCGTCGCCGAACACGAACCTGTGATCCTTCCAGGTAGCGTAACCCTTTCCCCAGCCTACCCCAACCCGTTCAACGCAGCGACGACGACAACTCTGTTCTTGCCGACTCCAGCTGACGTGCAAGTCACGGTCTACAACCTTGCGGGTCAAAAGGTGGCCGTGCTCGCGGACCAGCGCATGCAGGCCGGGCAGCACCGCCTGTCCTTCGACGCCTTATCCCTCGCCAGCGGAACCTATTTCCTGAAGGCCCGGTTGGGCGGCGAAGCCATCCAGACGAACAAGATCACGCTCATCCGTTAACGAGGGGCGTCTCCGGAGGTTTTCTGGGTATCTGTTACTTGGAAATGTCAACAATCCGTGGAAATCATTTTGAGTTAGCGGATTAATTATCCTAACTTCTCGTCTCAGGGGGTGGATCTTTGTCGGCTGGACGGCGCACTGTGCTACTCAAGATGTATCCAGATCCATTACGGGAGGCTTGATCATGAAACGCATCTGGATGTACCTCGTTGTGCTGCTCGTACCTTTCCTCGCAGTTGCCCAGACCTGGTCACAGTACACCATCGTAAGCAGTTGCTTTGAGCCCAAACAGGTACAAACCGCCGATATGGACGGCGACGGCGACGTTGACGTCATATCTGGCGGCGGAATGGATGATGCCACCATCACCTGGTGGGAAAAAACCGTCGTCGGCGATGATATTGTCTGGGTGGAACACATCGTTTTCACCGAGCTGTTCGACGTGATCTCCGTTCGCTGTTACGACGTCGATTTGGACGGTGACATGGACATTGCCGCCACGTCGGACTACCCGACCCTCATGGTCACCTGGTTCGAGAACCTGGATGGTACCGGCACCAGCTGGGACCAGTGGATCATCACCGAAGGTCAGCGCGAAGACAATGGACGGTTCGTCGGAATGGCCGATATCGATGGAGATGGCGACAACGACGCTGTCATTTCACATTGGTTCTGGGACCATAAACTCTACTGGATGGAGAATACTGACGGTCTCGGGCACGAGTGGACCCAGCACATGATTCTGCAATTGGCATCACTGCCAGGACGGATTCGGATTGCCGATCTTGACAACGACGGTGACTTGGACTTCCCGTTGATTAACGAGGGCCGGTTCTCCTGGTGGGAAAACGTCAACGGTGATGGAAGCGCATGGAACCAGCACCAGATCGACCCAACCCAGCAATACAACTACTTTGACGGGATCGAAGTTGTTGACATGAACGGTGATACCTACCTGGACATTGTCTACTCGATCACCTACGATGATGAAGTACGCTGGTGGGAAAACGATGGCACTGCAACAATTTGGACCTCGCACCTGATTACCGATTTCATCAACTATCCAGGTATGATTGATGTTGGCGACATCGACAACGATGGTGACTATGATCTCGCGATTCCAGCACGATTGGACGGAGATCTCTATTGGGCGCAGAACCTCAACAGTGTCGGAACCCTGTGGCAACTGCAAGTGGTCGATACTGACCTGGGATATGTCGTGGATGTTGACATTTCCGACATTGATGCGGACGGTACCCCTGACCTTGTCGTCACCAGTGGTGGACAAGACGGTGGCCTCAATTGGTTCGGGCAATCAACGGACATCCAACCCATCGAATTCATGCTTAATCCGGGACACGATGTGACCATTCCATCGTACGGCGGTACTCTCGAATACGATGTGCATCTGACCAACAACCTCGACCGTCCATTCTACGGTGCAACGTATTGGACCAGGATCACGTTGCCGAATGGAAACACCACCGGCCCATTGTTTCAGCAAACGTTCAATCTGCCGGCGGGGGCGAGTTTCCACGTTTCCGGCCTGACTCAGGACATTCCGGGAACCGCTCCGGCAGGTGACTACATGTTCCACGGGTACGTTGGTTACTTCACCGATCCGAATCTCGGCAGCTCGTTTGCCTTCATGAAACACGCCGGTGCCGCGGACGGTCCGGTCGTGTCCGAGTGGACCGCCGGGGGGAAGATCGTCGTGCCGGATCTCGCATCCGCACCAGACCTTCCGCAGGAGTACGCCCTCACGTACGCATGGCCGAATCCGTTCAATGCTGCCACCTCCATCGAGGTGACGCTGCCGGAAACCGCTGATCTGAGCGTCACCGTGTACAACACGGCCGGCCAGCAGGTCGCGACACTGGCGAACGGTTCGATGTCCGCCGGAACGCACACCCTCACCTTCGACGCGTCCCAACTGTCGAGCGGGTTGTATTTCGTGCAAGCCAGCGTACCGGGCAAGCTGAACCAGGTCCGAAAGGTCATGCTGGTGAGGTAAAGCCGTGCTGAGTGATGAGCCGTGAGTGATGAGTCGTGAGTAAAGAATCGGGGACACTTACTCCGCTAAGTGTCCCCGATTGCTTTTGAACGCTAAGTTTAGAAGACAGACAATTTGTTCGATCATCCCCAGAACTTACACCATCGCCTGATCCTTGAACCACTCCCACGCGTCCTTCAGCGCCGCGTCCAGCGGATACTGGGACGGATCGTAGCCCAATTCCTGCCGCGCGACGTCGCTGCTGAGGTGCGTGCCGAACAGCGCGAAGTCGAGGCCGACCACGGGTACCTTTGGGCGTTCCTTCCCCAAACGCTGCGACAGGTGTTCGCCGAGTACCGCGACCGGCCGCAGAATGTCCGGCGACAGGGCCAGCCGTGGTGCGCGCACGCCGACGATATCCGCGATCCGTGTACACAGCTCGAGCACCGTCAGGTTCTCGTCCCCGAGCACATACAGCCGCCCGACCGTGCCCTTTTCCAACGCCAGCCGCACACCGTCCGCCACCGCGAACACGGAGACCGCGTTCGTACGCCCGTGCAACGCCACCGGCACACGGTTGGCCGCGATGTCCACGATCAACTGTCCCGTCGTCGGCTTGCGGTCGCCCGGGCCGAAGGTGCCGGTTGGCACAACCACCGTCGCGTTCGTCCGCCGCGCGTTGTACAGTACCAACTCCTGCATCTCACGTTTCACCCGCGCATACGCCGACTTGCGGCGCTCCTCGGGCCACGGCGCGTCTTCGTCCGCCGGACGGCCGTCCGGGTAACGCCCGACAGCCGCCGGCCCGGAGACGAAGACAAATCGCTCGACCGGATGCTTCGCCAACGCTTCGTGCACACGCAGGATCTGCTGACGCCCGAGTTCCGCCTCACGGTCGGCGTCCAACGACCACACCGGGTAATGCGCGGCGGCATGGATCAACGTGTCACACCCTTCCAGCGCCGCGAGCAGGGAGGAGGAATCGGTGAGGTCGCCGTCCACGATCTCAACATCCATCCCCTTCAGCAACGAGCGGTCCCCACCCGGACGAGCCAGGATGCGAACCGTATGCCCATGCGCGAGTAACTCACGAGCGATATGATGCCCGATGAAACCCGTTCCACCGAGAACAAGTGCGGTAAAACTCATACAAACCTCTCCTCAACCACGGAATACACGGAATAAACGGAAAAAAGATTCTTGTCCGCTAAAAACACGAAATGAAAAGACGAAATAAGTACTTATTAGTAAACATAAATACATTATCGCTAGATTATTAGCTTTTTAGGATTTTATTATTATTGTTTATGATTTATTACTTTATTTTCGTCTTTTTTTTTGCGTTTTTCGTGGACAAGAATCTTTTTTCCGTTTATTCCGCGTATTCCGTGGTTTCCCCTGTCAGTATACGGGAAAGATCAGCGTGAATGTCGATCCTTTCCCCACTTCCGTTTGCACATCAATCCGGCCCTTGTGTTCCTGCGCGATCTGGTAGCAGATGGCGAGCCCGAGGCCGGTGCCGACATTCAGCGTCCACGCCGTAAACCCGGGATCGAACAGACGCGGCAGGTGTTCCGGTTGGATCCCACGACCACTGTCCTGTACGCTGAAGCGCAGCTCGCCGTCGCGCAACTCCGTCCGCAGTACGATCTCACCTTCGCCGTCAATCGCCATGTTCGCGTTCGCCAGCAACTGGAACCCGAGCTGGTTGATCTGCGCGGGGTAGCAGGTGATCGGCGGTAGTTCGGCAAACTCAGTGCGGACCGTGACGCCCGGCTTGAGATGAAACGAGAACATCTCCAGCGTATTCTCGATGGTAGCGTTGAAGTCGACGGTCTGCACATCCGCTTCGTCCAACTGGGCGAACGTTTTCAACCGTTTTACGATCCCGGTGATGCGTTCCCCGCTGGTCCGGATCACGTTGCTGACACTGCCCAGCACCTTCAGCACCTTCGCCAGGTTCTTTGATTCGTCCACATTGATCGCGTGGTCTTCCTCGAGCGTCTTGCGCAGCTTGCTGGTCGCGGCGGTCAACGTGCTGTGCGTGCTGTACACCGCCCCGACCGGGGTGTTCATCTCATGCGCAACACCGGCGACCAGGTGCCCCAGCGCCGCCATCTTTTCGCTCTGCACCAGTTGCGCGCGGGTTTCTTCCAGGTGACGGGTGCGTTCTTCGACCTTACGCTCCAACCCGACGTTCAGCTCGTGCACCTTATCCGACTGGTAGTTGACGATCGCGATGAAGTAGAAAACCGCCATCACGCTGCTGCCGAAGTAGGTGATTGACATTCCTAATATGGAAGAAGCGGGTGTAATCATTGAGCTGGACAATCCCAGCAGAATCCAGACAACGGTTCCGAGGCTGACCAACTGGATGAACCGTTTGTCCGGCCTGTTGTCCGAATCACGGTACGCCCGGTAGGCAAGCGTCAGCATGTAGACTGAAGTGTATGCAAACGATATGAATACGACATACGTAAACGGTCCGGATGTATGGTCCCATATGTTCTGCGGATTCTCCGGGATCGCAATCAGCCAGTCGGTGAAGATCGATATCAGGATGCTCGCACCAAACAAGGAGAAGTAGAACCAGGCGAAGTGCCGCACCTTGATCCCCAGGACCTTTTCGTCCATCCGCTTGTCATAGCCGGTGAACGCGAAGAAGAACAGAATCAGACCGATGGGAACAAGGAAGCCAACGACAAAGATGATGCGTGACCAGGTGTGAACCAGTTCGACTGTGCCGAACTGGAACCAGGAGAAATAGGCAAAGCTGTCGATCGCCATCGCGGCGGTGAAGAATGAGAAGACACGGTTGATGCGTTCACGCCGCCGGAACAGCCACGTGATGATGGAAAGCAACCCGGTCAGAATCCCCGAGATCAGCACCGGTATCGCTAACAGGTCCACTCACATCCCCAGGTTGACGGGTACTGCGTCTTCAGCCCGTTTACGTTGCCGCCGGTACCGTTTTCACGCCCTTGATCAGCAGATACAGCGTTAACACCATTTCCCCGAGCACCGCGCTGGCCAACACGATCATGGCATACAAGTCCGCACCACCCGGCGCGAGGAAGGTACCGAAGCTCTCGATCAGATACCCAACCGCCGCCAGTCCGACCAGCACCGCGACCCAGCGCGGGAAACGTGCCGACCGGAACATCAGGTGCCCGAGCACCGTGAGATGCAGACCGAAGAACACGCCCGCGAGCAGGTATCCGGTCCCGTGCAGATCGAGAAAGACCATCATCAACGCCTGCAACTGGTCCGGAGTGAACGCGGCCAGGTGGCCGGTTCCAGCCAACACGTGCAGCGCAGCGAAATGGTTGAGCAGATTTACGGTCGCAATCACTGGATGCCCAAGCAGACGCAGCACCAGCGCCACCAGTGCCAAAGTCGAGTTTACCGGTTTGAGTAGGATGTAGAACAGGATCCCGACCAGCGCGTCAAGGGTAAATGCGATCAGATCGGCCACGAATCCAGCCCGCCACAAGCCTTCGGACGCCTGGATGTTCGCCGCGGTCGTTGCCGCATCTCCGGGCACCACCAGGCCGCCACGGACAAACCCTTCCGCGAAACCGGCGGTAATGAAGATGAGCAGGTAGAAGATACCGGTGACCCGGGCAAGGGTGCGGGGAGATGGTGTGGTGATTTGTTCTGTCACGTGTTCGGCGACTCCGGTTTGGCCGGTCCGGCTGCCACATCCTCGGCCAGCTTCTTCATCAACTCCGCGCAACCGCCCTGCCGCAAGTACTCGGCGTGGTCGCTGGTATCGGTAAATCTACGCCCAACAATCTTCTCGCACTCGTACTCAAAACCGCTCTGTTTCGCGAATTCCTCGACAAGCTGCTTCAGCTTCGGATCGTTGTAGTCAAGTTTGCCGTCGTTGGCGTTCTTGTTCTTCATCGAGTGCAACCAGATCGCCGCGCCCAGCGCCCCGCACCCGCCCCCGCTCAACCCGATCCCGCCGGCGAAACCAGACGCCATCGTCTGGTGCAATTCGCTGCCACCCAGCTTCCGGATCAGTTCCGCCGCGCAACTGACCGGACCCTCCGGCGCATCCACCGGATCTCCGTCGAACGTTTCCTTCAGCTCGCGATGTGCCAACGGTGCCGCCCGGCCCGCACGACGGAAACAGCGAATCGGTCCGCCCTTGAGCATGAACTTGCGCATTTCTTTCGGTACACGCCAGTCCACTTCCGTGATCTCAAAGCAGTTGGTGTCTTTGCTGTGGGTCAGAAACGAACCCATCACCTTCTGCGCGGCACGAATGGTCATCGTTTCCGCTTCCGGACCCGGTCCGTACTGACGGTACGCCTGCGCACCGGCCGCAAGTGCCGCGCCCCAGATCAAGCCGCACTGATACCCCTGCTGCATGATCCCACCGGCTAACGGCATCGCGGCGTTCTCTTCCGTCTCTAACGGCTGGTCGTACGCACGGTTGAGCACGTTGCACATCGCCTCGGAACACGATCCGACCTTCATGAAGGTCCGAATCGCTTGCCACGACGAAATGTCCTTACCCGTTTTGATCATGTTCAGCTCCGGGGGGGGGTGAGGTCGTTCGGTCTGGGTCGTTCAACTGATCAGCGCACGTCCTGCGACCACTCGATCACGTCATCGTCAGAATTACATTGCCCTGCTTGTGTCCGGATTCCACCAGCTCATGCGCCCGGACATACTGGTCCAACGAAAACTGTTTGCCGATAAAGGGCTTCAACACGCCCTGCTCGAACAATTCGGCGAGTAACCGCAGATCAGCAATTTTCTGGTGTGGCGGACGCAGTCCCATGAACCCGATCGCCGCCTTTTTCTGGCCAAAACGCTTCGTCGTCAGCATCTGCAACAACACCGCCAGCGTCGGAATCGTGCGCAAGTAGATCCCGCCCGGTTTGAGCACACGCCGGCTCTGAGCAAATGAACTCTTGCCTACCGTGTCAAACACGATGTCGTACCGGCGGCTCAGGCTCGTGAACTTTTCCTTGCGGTAGTCAATCACCTGGTCCGCGCCGAGCGAGGTGACAAACTCGACATTGACCGTGCTGCAAACCCCGGTCACCTGCGCGCCGAAATGTTTCGCCAGCTGCACCGCCGCCGATCCCACCGCGCCCGATGCGCCATTGATCAGAGCATCCTGACCGCTACTGATTTTGCCAAGATCACGCAGGAACGGGAGCGCGGTCAACGAACCGTCGCTCAACGCTGCGGCATTCTCATGGGACAGGGAAGAGGGCTTGGGAACAATCGCTTCGTCCTTCGACATGCAGACGAATTCAGCATGGCAGCCGAAATCATCTCCGGACGCGCCGAAGACTTCATCGCTGACTGCGAAGTTGTCCACGTTCGCGCCAACCGCTGCAACAACGCCGGAGAACTCGCTGCCGAGAATCGTCTTTTTCGGTTTGGTCAGGCCAAAGGCGAGACGCGCGAACCACGGCTGGCCCGTACGCGCGGCGATGTCCGCCGGGGAGATCGTTGCGACATGCACACGGACCAGCACCTCATCCGGCTGCGGCACCGGCTGGTCCACCTCGCGCAAGTCAAGTGTGTCCGCACTGCCGTAGCGGGTACAGACGATGGCTTTCATGGACGGTTTCCTCTCACAACAAGGACGTCCGGCAGATACCCCCTGTACCCCGGTTCATCCGGATTTTTCTGGATAGATTACCCCGGAGGGCCAGTTCGTCGACAACCACCGGTCTAAAGAGAGCGTCATTCCGAACGAAACGAAGAGTAGTGAGGAAGATCCAACTTTACCAACGATCATCGCATCGGTTAACCGCGCATTAATCTGGATCTTCTTCAAGCGCAAACAAACGCGCTTTCAGAATGACGTACCTGCTACGTTTCGACAAAGAGACCGCTTTTCCACTTCTGTAACAGCCTCCCCCCAAAGCATGACTATCTACTCACCAACTCGGCGGCTTTCTCGACTGGAACCGTATCCTGCGTGCCTTCGCGCAGATCCTTCAGCGAGACATGCAGCCCGTCCGGATGGTCGGCCTCGTCCGGGCCGATCACCGCGACATACGGAATGTTCAGCTTGTCGGCATGCGAGAACGGTTTCTTCAACTTACCGGTCGTCGGGAACACCTCCGCCGGAACACCCGCTGCACGGAACACACGCACCGCCCGCAGGCACGCCTCAAACTGATCCTCCGACCACGCTGCCAGCAGCACTCGGGTGACCGTCTGCGCCTCCGTGTCCGCCATGCCGAGTTGTTCCATCGCGGCGAACATGCGGTCGAGGCCGATCGTCGTGCCGACCGCCGGTTTGTCGCCGCCGCCGTACAGGCCGATCAGCTTGTCGTAACGTCCGCCGCCGGTCAACGACCCGATGTGCGGCTGATCGGGCAATGTCGATTCAAACACCGCGCCGGTGTAATAGTCGAGCCCACGCGCCAGCGCCGGGTTGAGGTTGATGCGGTCCAACGGCGTGCCCAGCTGCTCGAGGTTGGTCAGGATCAACGCCAGCCCGTCCAGCCCCTCCAACGCCACCGGTTCGTCCGCGAACACGCCACGCAACGCGTCAATCACCTCATGCGGTGACTTGTCGCTTTCGCCCAACGGCAGCACGTCATCGAGACGACGCAGCCCGTCATCGGTTACACCGATCTGCTTCAGCTCATTGTTGACCCCCTCGCGGCCGATCTTGTCGAGCTTGTCCAATGCACGGCAGAAACCAGCAAGATCCTCACGCGGATGGCCGGCGTGCACCGTGATCCCCTCGAGCACCTTGCGGTGATTCAGCTGTACCACCGCCCGCTTGTCGCCGTCCTTGAAGCCGAGTTCGTCCAGCATCGCGACCGTCAACGCGAGGATTTCTGCGTCCGCCAACCCTTCCGGCGCGCCGATGGTGTCGATGTCGCACTGGTAAAATTCACGGAAGCGTCCCTGACGCGTCTGCGGTTTGTCCGCCCGCCACACCGGCTGGATCTGGTAGCGCTTGAACGGCACCGGCCATTCCGGGTGTGATGCGATCACCCGCGCCAACGGAACTGTCAGGTCATACCGTAACGCGACCCGGTTCTCGAAGTCGTCGTTCTTGTAATCGAGCTTGTACAGCAGTTTTTCGCCCTCGTCGCCGTACTTGCCGGTCAACACCGAGAGCATTTCCAGCGCCGGAGTCTCCAACGGGCTGAAGCCATACAAACGAAACACCCGCTTCATCGTGTCGATGATCCGTTCACGCGGGATCATCTCGCGCGGGGTGAAGTCACGTGTGCCCTTGAACGAGCGCGGTTTCGGAGAAGCCATCGAATGGAAGTCCTGAGTCTTGAGTCTATTGCTTCAGGGGACACTTACTCCTGCAAGTGTCCCCGGGTGCGGGCTATCCTGGGGACACTTTGAGGACAAAGTGTCCCCATGTCCTCAGGCCCACAGCCCGCCGAAAGGTAGGCTGAGGCGGAGGAAACGGCAAGCGTTGCAACACCCCTCTCAGTCGTGTACCTTCCCTGTGTTAGGAATTCCAAACTCCAGTCGGAACTCACACAACCGATAGAGGATCAACCATGCCCGCAACCCTCGAAGCCACCCGTTTGATTGACCGCATTGACGACCTGATCCAGGCGAAGCACCTGCTCAAGCACCCGTTCTACCAGGCGTGGACCGCTGGCGAACTTTCGCTCGACGCCCTGCGCGACTACGCCGGCCAGTACTACCAGCACGTCAAGGCATTCCCGACCTATATCAGCGCGTTGCACGCCCACACGGACGACCTCGACGTCCGCCGCCACCTGACCGAGAACCTGAACGACGAAGAGGGTTCTACCCCGACCCACCCGGAGCTGTGGCTGCAGTTTGCGGAGGGGCTGGGCGTGAGCGCTGAGGCCGCCGAATCCACAGTCGCCAACTCGCACACGCAGGCAACCATCCGCAGCTTCCGCGACATCTGCGCGAACCGCTCCGTCGCCGAGGGGCTGGCGGCATTGTACGCGTACGAGTCCCAGATCCCGGCCGTGTCGCAGTCGAAAATCGACGGCCTGAAAGCGTTCTACGGCTTCACCGACGAACGCACGTGGGAGTATTTCACCGAGCACATCGTCGCGGACGTCGAACATTCCGCCGCCGAACGGGCGATGCTGGAATGTATCACGTCGAATCCGTCAGACTCTTACCACGGACTTCAGTCCGTGGGTGGCGAATCTGCCGATGAGGCGCAAAAAGTCCTCGCCGCGACCAGCGAGGCGCTGGACGCCATAAACGGCTTGCTCACCGGTGTCGCCGAAGCGCACGGCATCGAGTGCTGATCGTACTGACGGGGACATATACTCCGTATGTGTCCCCGATTCCCCCCGTCTCTCAATTCCCTCTTGCCTCCTGCGTCTCAGCGTGTAGTTTCAACACGAACGAGACACGTGGCGCACGGAGCGGCAATGAAACTGTCCATCGTCATTCCCATCTACAACGAAGCAGCGACCCTCAACGAACTGGTCCGACGTGTCCTCGCGGTGGATTACGGCTTCGACGAGCTGGAAGTGATCCTGGTGGACGATCATTCCCGGGATGACAGCCCACGCATCGGCCGGGAGCTGGAAACGGCGCATGAACCGGTCAAGTTCCTCCGTCACGCGCAAAATCGGGGCAAGGGCGGCGCACTGCGCACCGGCTTCAAGCACGCTACCGGCGACGTCGTCGTCATCCAGGACGCCGACCTCGAGTATGATCCCGCCGAGATTCCGCGCCTGGTGCATCTGATCCAGGACGACATCGCGGATGTTGTCTACGGCAGCCGCTTCCTCTCCATTGGCGCGCACCGCGTTCTCTATTACTGGCACTACCTCGCGAACAAGGCGCTGACCTTCCTCAGCAATCTGCTGACGAACGTCAACCTGACCGACATCAACGTCTGCTACAAGGCCTTCCGCCGCGAGGTGCTGGATTCAATTACCTTGTACGAGAACGGCTTCGGCATCGACCCGGAGTTGACCGCGAAGACCGTCACCTCGCGCTGGCGGGTGTACGAAGTCCCGATTTCGTATTACGGCCGCACGTACCAGGAGGGGAAGAAAATCCGCTTCCGGGACGCGTTCCGGCACCTGTACTGTATCCTCAAGTACAACCTGATGCGCTGAGCCGACCATGGCCACCGACAACGAAGACATCCGCTTACCCGCGTCGCGCACGTCCCGAACCCTGCTCGCGACCACCTTTATCGTGCTGCTGCTGAGCATTGCTGCCGGGTTGACCGTTGCGCTGGTACCTTACGAAAGCCTGAAAGCGCAGGCGGACGCCGTCTCGGACGATGAAGTCGAATTCTTCACGCCCGCGTTTCACGCCGACCTGCAGGTCAAACTGGCATATGGCCTCGCGATCCTCAGTCTGCTGACGGGTGCGTTAATCATCTTCCGCCGGCGGTTTGCGCTCGGGCTGGACCGCTTCGGCGAGGACTTGCGCATCTACGTGCGCTCGTTGGGGCAGGCGACACGGGCGGCGTGGACCGAACTGTCGTTGTGGCAACAGCTGGCGTTGATCGGACTGACCCTCGCCGGGGTTGTGCTGCGGATGCTGTACTTCAATGACGGCCTCGAGTACGACGAATCCTACAGCTACCTGTTCTTCGCGTCACGCCCGCTGTACGTCATCCTCAGCTACTACCAGGCGCCGAACAATCACATCCTGTACAACGTTTTCATGCACGGCACGATCCAACTGTTCGGCGCGTCCGATTGGGCGGTACGTTTGCCTGCGCTGATCTTCGGGGTCGCCACGATCCCGCTGACGTATCTGCTCGGACGGCGAGTGTTCAACATTCAGACCGGCCTGTTCGCGGCGACCCTGGTCACCGCCAGCCACTGGATGATCCGCTACTCGACACAGGGCCGCGGCTATTCGCTGCAGCTGATGCTCGTGCTGCTGATGGCGCTGCTCGCCTTCACGTTGATCCATTCCCGCAACCGGGCGGCGTGGCTGATGTTCGCGCTGCTCGCCGCACTCAGCGTACACACCATTCCCACCGGTGTTTATCCCGTCGCATTCCTCTGGGTGTGGCTGATGTTCACCAATGGCCACCCGCTCAAGGTCCGGTTCAAGTACCTCGCGATTTATGGCTGGGTCTCGGTGGCGTTGACGTTGCTGCTGTACCTGCCCGTCTTTGTCGTCTCCGGCCCGGAATCGGTCTACGCGAACCAGTACGTCGTCGCGATCACTTCCGCCGAATGGCGCACACAGATGCCCGACTGGATCACTGGCTTCCACGACTATCTCGTCGGAACTCTGCCGATCTGGTTGCAGCTGGTGCTGGCGGCATCAATCCTCGTCAGCCTGATCCTGCACCCGTGGAAGAAGAAACCATGGCCATTCATCGTGCCGCTGACCGTGGTCACGCTGGCGCTGGTCGTGATCCAGCAGGTGCACCCGTTCACCCGTGTCTGGACCTGGGTCGTGCCGTTCCTCGCAATCGCAGCGGCATCTGGATTCAGCCTGTTGTTGACGAAACTGATCCCCTCACCACGACTGTTACGCCTTGGCGGAGTGCTCGTCGGCATCCTGTTGCTGCTCAACATGACCGTGGCGGAAATCGGCAACTACGCCCGCACCCTGAACCACCGCCAGACCTACGAAACCGGCATGATCGCGGCCGCGAAGTGGTTCAACGCCAACCTCGAACCGGACGATTTCGTGCGCTGGAACATGAGCTTCCCGGTGATCGGTTTCTACCTCGATCGCTTCGGGGACGGCCGCCAGGTGCTGTACAGCCGGGACGAAACCGACTCCGGACGCGTGTTCTTCATCCATGATCGCAACCGGGAGCTGCCAGTTGAGCTCGCGGAAGCGGATCTCGACTCCAGCTCGCTGGAATCGTTGCAGCCCGTATTCGCAAAGGGAAACATGACCATCCACGAGCTGTTGCGATAACCTGGAGCTCCATCCCGGAGATCTCCATTGCAACCTTTTTTCCGTCGTGCATCAAACGAGATGAGCGCTGGAGACAGACGTGAAGATGATTCCACATCAACCAGTCTGGAGCGCTCGTGATGCGAACTGTTGGTACGGCAACCCTTTGCCACTGACACGACCGTAAGTAGATTCGAAGCACTGATCCATAAACAAGTCGCGAAGCAGTTTTCGCGCAGGAAGAGAAGGAGCAGGAATGATGGCAGAACCGATGCATGTTTCTGACGCGACATTTGAACAGGAAGTTTTGAAGTCTGACGTCCCCGTTCTGGTGGACTTCTGGGCGCCGTGGTGTGCGCCGTGCCGTATCGTCGGCCCGATCGTTGAAGAAATCGCCGGTGACTACGACGGCAAGATCAAGGTCGCCAAGGTCAATACCGATGAAAACCCGATGCACGCGAATTCCCTCGGCATCCGCGGCATCCCGACGCTGATTCTGTTCAAGAACGGCCAGGAAGCTGACCGCGTGGTGGGCGCTGTGCCGAAGCAGCACCTGTCCATGTTCGTCGACCGTAACCTGAACTAACAGCCTTGAAATCCGGACTGAGCATCCCCACAGCATTCATCGCGCTGAGCGTGATGGTGCTGTGGGGTTTGTCGTTTATTGCGATTGAGATCGGTCTACGTGAGGTATCACCGTGGCAGATGGTGCTGCTGCGATACCTCCCCGCCGCCGCCATCTTCGCGGTCATGCTGCTGGTCAAGGCAATCCGGGGCCAGCTCCATTTCACTCTGCGCATGACCCTTGAATTGCTGATCGCCGGCCTGTTCATGGTCAGCCTGTACAACCTGTCGCTGAACACCGGTCTGTCGATGCTACCGGCATCGCTGGGCGCTCTGGTCATCGCGCTCAATCCTGCGATGATCACCATCGTCGCGATGCTGTTTCTGCGTGAACGCCCACGCCCGCGCACCTGGATCGGGCTCGTTCTCGCACTGGCCGGGCTGGTGTTCGTCGTCTTCGCGCGATATGGCACCCCGGAACTGCGCGCACAAAACCTGCTCGGCATGGTGATCACCCTCGGCGCGCCGCTCAGCATCGGCCTCTATACTTCCGTCATCCGCAACACCGCCCCGAAACTCGGCGCGGTCGGCGCAACTGTTTCCGCGATCACCGTCGGCAGCCTGCCGCTCGTGTTCTTCATCGGCCCGGAGCTGCTACAGGTCGTTTCCACCATGTCCAGTGAACTGTTCTGGTCGCTGATGTTTCTGTCGCTGGGCTGCACCGTTTACGGGTTCGTCATGTGGGGGTATGTCCTGAAACGCGTGGAAGCGTCCACCGCAGGGATGTTCATCTACCTCGTGCCGCTGATCGCCGCGCTGGGTAGCTACTTCATGCTGGATGAGCCGCTCGACCTGCCGCTGCTGCTCGGCGGAACCATCACCGTCATCGGCGTCGCGATTTCCACTGGACTCGCCACACGTATCTGGCAAACCATCCGCCGGGCCTGATTCGGACATCGATCCCACATGCTCAAGACCCAGACATTCATGTCTGGGATCACCCTATCCGTGATCTTCCGCCAAGAGAAACCCCGCGTGTGTTGTTCAACCACCCGAGCCGAACCGAGAGCCCAGAGACTCGTTTGCCCTTTCCCGAAACCGGCCCTACGTTTGCCAGTCTATCAGTTAGCTGTCCCAAACAAACACAATCCGTTGAACCACCAGGAGTTCCCTGACCGATGACTGTCACTGAAGCCATCACCGCACGCCGGTCCGTGCATTCCTACGATCCCGACAAACACGTCAGCGACGAACAATTGCGTGAACTGATCGAGCTGTCCACCCTCGCGCCGTCCTCGTTTAACCTCAACCACTGGCGGTTCATCGTCGTGCGGTCGGAGGAGGGGAAGACGAAGCTGCACGAAGCCTCGCTGAACCAGAAGCACATCAAGGACGCGTCCGCCGTGCTGATCGTGCTCGGCAAGATTGACGCCCACACCGACGTTGACCGTTTTATCCCGGATTGGATCGAGAAGGGGTACTACCCGGACGACAAGCACCTGCGGGTTGTTTCCGGCAAGTTCTACGGCTTGAATCCCGTTGTGCAACGCGATGAGGCGATCCGTTCGACGTCGATCATGATCGGGATGATGATGCTCGCCGCGAAGGAACGCGGGCTCGACACCGCCGCGATCATCGGCTTCCGTCCGCCGGAGGTGATAGAGGCGTTCGAGATTCCCGAAAACTACATGCCGGTGATGATGTTGACCGTCGGCTACGAGAAGACCCCGCCACCGGATCGTGTCAAGCGGCTGGGCTATGACGACATCGTACACGCCGAGCGTTTCGAGCCAGGGAAGGGGTAATCCAGCAGAAACCGGCTTTTACTGTTCACCGAATTCGGGCTCGTCCAATGTACCCAGGGCGAGCCCGAACAGTGCCGCGCCGGTCAGTGTCCCCAGCAGTACCAGGTTCATGCGCCGGTTCTTCATCGAGATGGAAAACCCGATCTGTGCACCGTTGGCAAAGTCTGGTGATCGGTCAAGCAGTGAATTCTGAAAGCTTTCTGGTAAATCCGGCAACGGTGTCTTCGCACTGGTGATGAACACCGTCACCAGCGCAATCGGGGTGAACAAAGCCCCCAGGGCCAGCGCGTAGGGGTTTCCCGACCAGTACAGGTACAGCGGCACCGTCATCGCAATCGGCAACAGAAACCAGTGAATCCGGGTTTCGTCCTCACTCAATTCCCGCCCGGCTTCATAACCCGTCAACGATTCGCTCAGATCCACGCCTTCGATCAACCGCCCGTGTTCGACCATCAACGACAGCCGCAGACGCGTCGGCAGGTCGTCCACGGCAGCCCGGCGTTCCTCGATGTTCTCAACAGTAATCGAGACTGCGGCTGTCGCAGAGTCGCCGGTCTGTTCCAACGATCGTTCGACACGGATGCCGAACGATGAGTGCGAATCAGCCAGTGAGAGGGTGGGCGTCAACAGGAGCAAAAGGGCGAGCAGGCAGTGCATGGCACGGATCATCGTCATTCCCCCAGGCAAGTCCAGTTTCCAATAACGTAGATATCTCCCGGGCAACGGGCAAACGGATCGAGCCACAACAGGGCAAGCCCTTGGAGCGACCCAATTTGTCCGCATTCTTCGCGCTCGCTACCTTCGCCAAATCGCAGTTTTGAACGTTGTACGGACTCGCAAAGGCCACCTCGATGAAGCACATCCTTGTCCTCGGCGCAGGCAAGAGCTCGCCCAGCCTGATTCGCTACCTGCTCGAAAACGCGGAAGCCAACGATTGGTTTGTTACCGTTGGCGACTACAACCAGGACGCCGCAAAAGAGCGCGTTGCTGATCACCCGAAGGGAACCGCGATCTTCTTTGATGTCACCGACCCGTCCATGGTCGAGCACCAGGTGAAGAACGCCGACGTTGTGGTCAATTTCCTCGCCCCGCGCTTTCAGTACCAGGTGGCGTACGAGTGCGTGCAGCACGGCGTACACATGGTCAGTGCATCCTACCGCAGCAAGGAAATTCGCGAACTGGACACGACCGCGAAACGGGAAGGCGTGCTCATCCTCAACGAAACCGGCCTCGATCCAGGCATCGACCTGATGAGCGCCCAGGAGATCATTTCGCGAGTCCGGTCCGAGGGTGGTATCATCCGCAAATTCGTCTCCTACGGTTCCGGCCTGCCCGCCAACGACGAAGACCCGAATCCATTCGAGTACGTGATCACCTGGAACCCGTACAACGTGGTCGTTGCCGGCGGAAATGGCGCGCAGTACCTCGAGGACGGCAAGATTAAGATTTTGCCCTACCACCAGGTGTTCCGCCAAACCTGGCCGGTGGATGTGGACGACATCGGTACCCTGGAAGCCTACCCGAACCGCGACAGCCTCGCGTACAAGGATCTGTTCGGCCTGCAGCACGCTGTCACCATGATCCGGGGCACCTTGCGCAATCCGACTTTTGCGGAATCGTGGCTGCCGATCATCAACCTCGGCCTGACCAACGACGAACTGACCATTCCCGAGCTACACGAACGCAGCATGCGGGAAATTGTCGAGATGTGCCTGCCGCCGCATGTGAACGGGTCGGACATCAAGCTCCGTGTCGCCAACTACCTGCGGATCAACGCCACCGGCTACACGATGAAAAAGCTGGAATGGCTCGGCTTGTTCGACGAAGAGAAGTGCGGCTGCACCGGCAAGACTCCGGCCGATGCCATGGTCCACCTCATCTCGAAGAAGCTGGCGCTGCCCGACAATGGGCGCGACATGGTCATCCTCGTCCACAAGATGCTGGTCGACTATCCGGACGCCGCCAAGCCACGTCCGAGCGAAAAGATCATCAGCACCATGATCAAGTACGGGGACGCCGGCGGCGAAACCGCCATGAGCAAGACCGTCGGCCTGCCCGCTGCCATCGCGGTCAAGCTGATCCTCACCGATCAACTGAAATTGACCGGGTCGCACATCCCGATCCACGCCGCCATCTACACTCCGATCCTCAAGGAACTCGAAGGCTTGGACATCAAGTTCGTCGAACGCACCGAAGCGGTGGAAGAGATGAAGAAGTAGTGTGGCGGGCTACGGGCTACGGGCTGCGGGCTACGGGCTACGGGCTGCGGGCTGCGGACTATGGGCTGCGGTGCTGGGCTAAACACACCTGATGAAACAAACGTGGCCGTGTCTTCAAGTAGACACGGCCATCTTTCATGTACTCGACTGACTCATACTCGACTGACTCACAATCTTGCCCGTGTTGGCTGAGCCAACGCGGACTATCGGTCATTGGATCGATCTGGATGTATTGGATTTACGTGACATGCCCACGACAATTATGTCGTGGATTACCCGCCGCTGCGATCATCCCCGGACTGAAGTCCGGGGACGTGGTTCCTGTGGTTCTTTAAGTAGCCGATGATCCCGGGCTGAAGCCCGAGGGCATGCCGGTTAACTAGCACACTCGTTCGCGCTTGCAAGAGCGGATCATCCGTCGTTTTCTATTCCCTGCAGGCAGAAGCACTATCCTTCCCGCAGCCCAGAGCCCGTCAATCATCCTTGCCGGGCTGGTAACTCTTCTTGATCATCGCCTCGATGGTCTGCTTCGGTTCCTGCAGCAGCGTCTTGGATACCCGAACCTGTTCCTGGTTCAGCAGATTGAACGCGTAGTGCAGCGGTGCGAACGTCTTCAGCAGCACCTCGCCCGGCGTCCGGTTGACACGATTCGCTTCCTCGCTGAGCCACTTCTTCGCGGCGGTGGTCGGTGACAGGATAATGCCGGTCTGTTCCTTGAATTCGAGCACGGCGTCACGCACCGTCGCGTTAAACACCAGCTCCGCACACACCTGTTTCGGATTCTTCACCGCATCTTCGGTCAACGTGAACTCGCGCACACTTGTGGACGGCAGGTGCTTTTCGAACGTGATCAACGCCCGTTCCGCCGCACGGGTCAGTCCGCGTGCGCCGGTTTTCTCGTCGTATGCCTGCCGTGCGATCAATTGCAGTGCTTCATCCTCGAAGTTCAGCTCGATGCCATATGCCGCGAAGTCACGGATCTTGCCCTGCGTGACAGCGTTGAAGTCGTTGGAGAGGATCTCGTACAGCCCCTCCGTGTTCAAATCTTCCAGCCGTGCGAGTACCGGCAGGCGGCCAATGAATTCCGACTCGAAGCCGTAGTCGATCAAGTCTTGTGTGGTGACAAAGCTGAGCAGGTCGTCACGATGCTTCACTTGAGTGTCGACATCGCCGCCGAAACCGATCGGCTGACGGTTCATCCGTCGTTTCACAATGTCGTCGAGTCCGTTGAACGCGCCGCTGACGATGAACAGGATGTTGCGGGTGTTGACCTTCTCGCGGGGTGCCTTGCCGGTGCGTTGCGCTTCCATCACCGCTTCCATCTGCGAGGCCAGGTCGTGCGGGACACGCAGTTCGACGTCAGTTTCTTCCATCAGCTTGAGCAGGTTACGTTGCACGCCGGAGCGGCTGACATCCGGCCCGGCCAACCCCTGGCTCGCCGCGATCTTGTCAATCTCGTCGATGTAGATGATGCCATATTCGGCCTGCTTGATGTTGCCGCCGGCTGAGCGCACCAGGTCACGGACCATATCCTCGACATCACCGCCGACATACCCCGTTTCGCTGAACTTGGTCGCGTCACCCTTGACGAACGGCACGCCCAGCCGGTCGGCGATCAGCTTGATGATGTACGTCTTGCCGACACCAGTCGGCCCGATCATCAACACGTTCGGCTTGATCTGTCCGGGAATCCGCTTCCACGTTTTGCCTTCTTCCCGTTCCCAGCGCATGCGGTTGAAGTGCGTCGCGACCTTGGTCGCCAGCACCTCGATCGCGTCCTCCTGCCGGACGACATACTCCTTGAGGTATTCTTCCAGTTCACGCGGGGTCATGTCGAAGTCGATCACGATCTCCTCGTCGTCCTTCGGCGTGCTTTCCATTTCCTTTGTGCCGAGCGTATCGACTTCGGCGTGGACCGCATCCGCGCCATATTTGTCCTTGAGGAAATTCTGGATATCCCGCTGTAGTTCTTCGGGAGAGGGTTGCTTTGCAAAATTCTCGGTCATCGGAGATCCTTGTCGTCATGATGAGGCGTCTGCCTGGCACCTGCCACACAGCTGCCAGGCTGGCGCGAATGAGCTGCCGGGTATCGCTTTCACGCGGCAGGACGAGTCAGAGTTGCCACGTGTCCGTTGGTCACGCTTCCCTTCCGGGAGCAACACCCGCCAGGCTTACGGAGGGACGATCTACCTGTGATTCCACACCTTGCAGTGTGGCGTTTCCATGAGCCCGTTGAGCTCGGAAAGATTGCCCTTGCTTCGTACCCGTGAGCTTGGGTAGCTTTGCAGAGCAAAAAACAGGCCAGACACCAAAATGTGATACGACGCGGGATCTTCGCGGTCCCGATACGCGTATACACCGGGGAACCCGGAGGGCGAAAGAGTGGGACTTACCGTTCGTGACGAAACGGTTCTGGAGAAACTGAAAACGATCCGGCTTGTCATATTTGATGTGGACGGTGTCATGACCGATGGCAGCGCGTACTTCAACGAAAACGGCATGTCGATGAAAGCGTTTTCGATGCGGGACGGCTTCGGATTCGTCATGGGCAAGTTCGCCGGCCTCGAGTTCGCGGTGATCACAGGCAATGTCGTCGATCTGCTGAAACGCCGGTTGGAAAAGTTCAAGATTGACCGCATCAAGGGCGGCCATTTCCGTAAGACAGGTTTCCTGCAGGAAATCCTCGATGAAACCGGCATCCCGGCGGAAGAAACGGTTTACATCGGAGACGACCTGTTCGATATCCCGGTGCTGAAACGCGTAGGCGTCTCGATGGCACCAAACGACGCCCACGAAGATGTACAGGCGATGGTGGACGCTGTCATCGAAACACCCGGCGGACGCGGAGTCATCCGTGACGCCGTCGAAGCGATTGTCAGGGCGCAGGGCAAGTACCAGGCTGTCCTCGACAGCATTGAAAACGACACAGCGGGAGGGTTGTAACTCCTGAACCGAATCATCCTGCACACCATCCCCCTTTTGCTGGCGCTGATGGTCGCGCTCAACGGTTGCGTGGATGTCGAGACCGGCACCGAACTGGCGGAGGATGAACTCCGTTTCGGACTGCCGTCGCAGGAATTCGAGGATGTGACCCTGACCCATTCCAACGCTGGCGAAAAACTGTTCAAGATGACCGCGCCGCACCTCGACCGCTACGACCGCAAGGACAAGGCGATTTTCTACGGCGGCATCGAAGTCTTTTTCTACGAGGATGGTGTCCAGTCCAGCCACCTCACCGCCGACAGCGGACAGGTGCTGGAGGATGGCGAACAATTGGTTGCCATCGGTAACGTGGTTGTCACCACCGACACCGGCACCACCATTCTCACCCCGCGTCTGCGTTGGGAACGTGACAGCAAACTGATCACCAACGATACCACTGTCACCATCATCACCGACTACGACACGTTGAACGGCACCGGCCTGGTCGCGACGGACGACCTCAAAATGAAACGTATCCTCAATCCGACCGGCATCAGCCATCGCAATTCCGAGGGCGACGGTTCACGTGGCGGGATGCTGCTGTCGCCCGCACGGCCCGGCGAGGAAGCGAAAGCCGATTCCGCGCTGGAAGCCTCACGCCAACGTGGCCAGCACCGCCCGTTGTCCGAAACCATGTCCGTTGTTGGACCCAGCGGCGACGGTGACGAGGATTCCACTGCCACGCCTTCCGCGTCGCCGTTTGGGAAACGGTTTGAAACGTCGCCCGTCGACTCCGTCGCCACCGATTCCACCACCGCCGACACCACCGCGACGAGCGGGGGAGGTGGGTCATGAGAATCCCGCGCCTGCTCGCGATACTCGTGTTGCCGCTCGCCATCCTGTTTACCACGGCGGTTGGTCAGGACAGCACCGGAACGAAGGAAGCTGACCCGGGGATGATGGCCCGGGCGAAAGCAATCGCACAAAAACGCGCGGAAGAGAAACGGCTTCGGCAGCAAATGGTGTCGGACTCTGTCGTATCCGGACAGAATCGCGTGGACGACCGCGGCGACTGGCACGGCCAGGGCCGTGACACAGGCGGCGCAATCATTCTTGACCGGGCTGGCGAACTACGGCAGATCGAGGACGCACGCGGCGAAGAGATCGTCCTGCTCGAGAACAACGTCAAGATCATCCAGGACAGCATGACCACCTGGTGCGACTGGGCACGCCACCGTCGCCAGCAGGGCCTGCTCGAGCTGTACGGTGATGTTGTCATGATCGACCCGGAACGCAGCCTCAAAGCGGACGAGGTCTTCTACTACGAGAACAACCGCCGCAGCATCGCACGCGGCAACGTCATCCTCGAACGCGATTCCGTCATCATGTACTGCGAACAGGCACAGTATGACGAAGTCAGCGACGTGGCCACCTTCGACCGTAACGTCATCGGACGTGACCTGCGCCGCAAGATCGTTATCACCGGCGACAACGGGACCTACGACACCGAACGCCAGTTCGCCCGTATTCCAACTGATCCGATCCTGATCCAGATCGACAGCCTCGATCAGGAAGAAGCGCGGGTGGTTGGCGAATACATGGAGTACGACGCGTTGAACGGGCTCGCGTTGGCCCGGGAAAATGTCAAGATCACCTGGCATGACGTCGAGGGCTGGGGGGACGAACTGTTCTTCTACCCCGATTCCAACCTCGCGCTGTTGGTCGGCGAACCCCGCATCCTGCACATCCGAGACGAAGTCCTCGGCGACTCAATCTGGATGTACATGCGCGAGGGCACGTTGGATTCCGCCGTCGTCAAGGGTAACGCCGTCGCCTACACACCGTCTGACAGCATCGAGACCGCCCCACGATCCTCCTTGCGTGGCAAACGGATCGTGCTCACCTTCACTGAAGGCGAGATCAGCCAGATGGCCAGTTACGGCCAGGCAGTCGGCATCTATCACGTTTTCCAGGACGGCGTCGATCAGGGATCAAACCAGGTCAGCGGCGATCATGTCGAGCTGAACATCGAAGAGAACAACTTGCAGAGCGTGCGTGTCGTGGGTGGCACCGAAGGCACCTTCTACCCGCCGCACCTCGCTGGAAAGCTGCGCAATGAACGACCATAAACAGGGTACAACACGCAGCCGCCTGCGGGCGGAGAACCTCGTCAAGCGATACGGACGCCGGACGGTGGTCAATAACGTCACCATCGAGGTTCAGCAGGAGGAGATCGTCGGTCTGCTCGGCCCGAACGGCGCCGGCAAGACCACATCCTTCTACATGACCGTCGGCATGATCCAACCCAACGAGGGCCGCATCCTCTTCGACGACAAGGACATCACGCGGATGAAGATGTTCCAGCGGGCACGCATGGGCATCGGCTATCTCGCGCAGGAGGCGAGCGTCTTCCGCAAACTGAGCGTCGAGGACAACTTGATGGCCATCGCGCAGACCATGCCCATCAGCCGGTCCGACCGCCGCGAGATCGTCGAACGCCTGCTGGAGGAACTGTCGATTACGCACATCCGCAAGAGCAAGGCGTTCAACCTGTCCGGCGGGGAACGGCGGCGCACCGAAATCGCCCGCTGCCTCGTCACCGATCCCAAGTTCATCCTGCTCGATGAACCGTTCGCCGGGATCGACCCGATTGCCGTGGCCGACATTCAGGACATCGTGCGCAACCTGATCAAGCGTGGTATCGGCGTACTGATCACCGACCACAACGTGCACGAAACTCTGGCGATCACAGACCGGGCGTATTTGCTCTACGAGGGACGCATCCTCAAATCGGGGTCCAGCGAAGAACTGGCCGTCGACCCGGAAGCCCGGAAACTCTACCTCGGCGAGACGTTTGAACTGAAACGGGCCCAGACTTAGCCGTACCTTGAAACGGAGATTTGATAGTTATAATTCTCCCAGAATGTGTTATATTACTGTCATGTTTGTCTCGCGTCTTTGGTCTTTTGTCTCTCGGCAAAGACCACTGAGTACAGACGGCAGACGGCAGACAGCAGACGGCAGATAAAACACGACCTGCGGGGACGCTGTTCGTGTCGCGCACGAGCAATCCTGGTTCCCTGGTGGTTTTGAGTCTGTTCCGAACGACTAGAGACTAGAGACCAAAGACAGATCGTTGACAAACCCGGGATCGCCTGGGGTGTCATTCTGAGCGAAGCGAAGAAGGTCCCGTTCTACAGGTAACCAACAAATGTAACCCGTTGATAATCTGGATCTTCTTCACTTCTCTTCGTTCCGTTCAGAATGACGCGACAGCCGAGATTTCATCGAATTCTGTAGGTTGCTACTTTGTCAGCAGTCTGAAAGACCAGAGACGATTTCCCGCAGCCCGTAGACCGCAGTCCGCAGGCTGTTCCAAGAGACGAAAGACCAGAGACTAGAGACGGACGTCCATGCAACTTTCCCAAGTCATCGGCCTCAAGCAGGAGATGGTCGCTCAACCGCAGCAGATTCTGCGGTCGGAGCTGATCCAGACCCCGCTACTTCAGCTGGAAGCACGCTTCCAGCAGGAGTTCGAGCAGAATCCGCTGCTTGAAATCGCCGATGAACGGGAACTGGACCAGGTACAGCCGGAAGGGGAGACGCTCGAGTCCAACGCGGTCAAGGAAGCAAAGGAAAATTCCGAGGACCGGGATGCGAAGGATGCGGAGTCCGAGGAACGTGAACCCGACTGGGAAGCGTTCTTTGACGATCAGGAGGACGCCCGCGCGGACGACCGCCGCATGTACAAATCGAACCAGTCCCTCGCCGAAGCGGTCGAAATCCCGCAGGCCGATGTCCAGACCCTCGGCGAAGACCTGATCGAACAGCTGCGGATGGACAAGTTCACCGACAAGCAGATGGTGATCGGCGAATACATTGTCGGCAGCCTCGATGTGCGCGGCTACCTGGACGCTCCGCTCGACCTGATCGCCGGCCTCACCGAATCCTCCCGCGAGGAAGTGGAAACGGTCCTGCACAGTATCCAGCGCTACGAGCCCGCCGGTGTCGCCGCACGTGACCTGCGTGAATGCCTGCTGATCCAGCTGGAGGTGCGGAAAAAGCAGGACGAGCCCGCGTACCTCATCCTCCGCGACCATTTCGATGAGTTTGTCAACCGTCGCTTCGAACCCATCGCCTCCGCGCTCGGGATCACCCCGCAGGATGTGCAACGCGCATTCGAGGTCATCGCGACGCTCAACCCACGTCCGGGCGAAGGTGTCATCGACGAGAAGACGAACTACATCCTCCCGGATCTGGTCGTCGAAATCATCCAGCACGACGAGGACGAGGAACCCGAATTTGCCGTCATGCTGAACGATGGCAATATCCCCAGCTTCTACGTCAACGACGAACTGAAAAAGCTGATCCTGAAGCGAAACTCCGACAAGGAAGCGCGTGAGTTCGCGATGCGGAAGGCGGAGAGCGCACGCTGGTTCATTAACGCCATCATGCAACGCCGGACCACCATGCTGCGCACCATGCGCGCAATTGTCGAACGCCAGAAGCCGTGGTTCCTGACCGGCCGGGACGCCGACCTCAAGCCGATGATCCTGCAGGACATCGCCGAAGACATCAGCATGGACATCTCCACCATCAGCCGCGTCAGCCGCGAGAAATACGTCCAGACCCCGTACGGCGTCCGCGAACTGAAGTTCTTCTTCAACGACAAGATGACGATGGAATCCGGCGACGACGTTTCCACCCGCGCGATCAAGGAAAAGCTGAAGGAAATCATCGCAGAAGAAAACAAGATGAAGCCTTTAAGCGACCAGGCTATCGCCGACCAGTTGAAGACATTCGGCTACGAAATCGCCCGCCGCACCGTCCAGAAATACCGCGAACAACTCAACATCCCCGTCAAACGCCTCCGCCGGCAGGTGTAGTCACTTGTATCCCGGCAACCCCCGTTGCCCGCTCCCCATATGGCGCGAACCGCGCCATTTCTTCCGGATGTTTGCACTATTTGTTTGCATTCCGTATGCCCCTATTGTATCCTGCGAATAAGCCGTATTCGACGGCTGAGAAGGTCCCAGCAATAGGGCGACCGGGGCAAAATATTCATATTCATATACATATCGGGAACCACAGAAAGGGGCTCGAAAAGTGAACGATGCAAATGAGGCTATTCAAGGATCTAGTGAAAAAAAGACTGTAAAACAGCTATTCTTGGAGAAAGCTCAGCCCGTAGCACACGAGCAAATTGAAGCTCTTTTCGTAGCATATGAGAATTTTAGGCAACACAATGACTATACTGAAGAAATCATTAATATTTTAGATAGCGATACAATAACGGCATTATTTTCCCGATTTGGATCTGCTTTCTGCGCCTTCGATATGTCAGAAATAATTAATAAACTTAGAGACAATGATATAAGACCTATTGATATTGTTATATTTATACAGAACTATGGGCTACTGTATAGATTCACATATAGATATAATGAATCCAATGTCATTTTTATGGGATTATATGAATACATGCAACTGCATCCTGATTTTCATAGACACAAGGGTGCACCATTAGTTTGGTTAAGAGATAATTATTGGGATTTGGGATATAAAGATGTTGCTATGAAATTTATGATGTTAACTTTAGTTGAAGATGCAATCCAAGATAGTGGAGAGCTGAAAACTACTAACCGGGGAGTATATTTTAGAATCGTATGGAGTCATAATCTTCCTGCAGAATTAGTAAGAGATTATTTCAGCGAAGTGTATAAAATATATACTGAGAACGGTACACCGAGTTTTCCTGAAGATATTTTACTAGAATTGGATTACAGATGGAAAAACACTATTCCTACACATTCAGAAATGAAGAATTACTCTATTAGCAAAGCTTATGCAAAAGTAATGCTAGAAAAAGCAAAAATAGATAAAACCGGAAGGCTACTAGAAAAATTAATGAAATATTTATTGCTTAATGTTCCTGGATGTAAGTCAATAACATCTGCAATAGTTGGATCAGGAAGTGATCACGATGTATTGGCTACATTCGATGGGCCCGAAGTTGATTTTAGATCAGATACTGGTCGTTTATTGATTTGTCAATGCAAAAATACTAAAGATCGTACTGGCATCAAAGACGTGAACCACTTCGCTTACTATTTACAGTCAAGTAGAGTTAGTTTAGGTTTGTTAGTGTCAATAAATGGAATTACTGGAGAGGATGGAACAAAAATAGAAGAGGAATATGCGTTACGAATCATAACTCACTTAGCACAAAGAACAAATACATACATAATACTTATAGATGAAGATGACTTGGAAAAAATAGCTCAAGGATTGAGTATATTAATTATAATAAACGAAAAGTATTTAAAAATAAGGCTAGATCTAGCAAAAGACCCTGGTATGCTATGATTTATTGTGGCTAGGATATCCAAATAAACTTACATGACAGATGTCGCCAATCGGTGAAGATCCGGGTTGCGATAGGACTCGGACCGACCCTTGCTAGATAATGGGAATCGCATGATGATCCGCGCCACTGGTGTTTGTTATTTCTCTGCCACTGACCACTGACCACTGACCACTGACCACTGTCTTTTTACTCTTCCTTTTGAAACTCGTAGCTATCCCACGCCTGCACATTCGGCAGCGACTGGATGCTGAGCCGCGCGACGAACGTGTACGATCCCGCCGGCGCATTCGCTGGGATGTCCTGCACCAGGCCGGTGAACGTCACGCTCCCCGGCTGCAGGTTCAGCGACCGTTGCAACAGCGGGTAGAATTGCACACCCTGTTGCGAGATCGCCTCGGTCCAGCCGATCACCTGCTGCACGTGCGCGGTGTTGTTGGTCAACGTGACCGTGAACTCCAGCGGTCCGCCGGTGGACGGCACCGTCAGGTTCGCCGGGGTCATTTCGAGCACGAAATCCGCGGGCACGGCTTCCGGGTCATACACCAGCCGCAGGCCGGTACAATACCGGATCTGATGCGGGATGCGGGTGCCACGGTCGGCCGTGCGGATGTTCTGCACAGGCGAGCGCCACGCCCCGCCACGGATCGGATGCACGCGCCCATTAAACGGTCCCGGCGGATCGATCTCCGGGCTGCTGGCGTAATAATCTGGCCGGTACCAGTCGCTGACAAACTCCCACACATTCCCCGCCGTGTCGTACAGCCCCCACGGGTTCGGCTGCTTCAATCCGACCGGCTTCGTGCCGAACGGCGTGTTGTTGTCCCAGTACCACGCGTACGTGCCGAGCTGCTCCCAGTCCCAGTCGTCGCCCCACCAGAACCGCGTGCTGTCACGCCCCGCGCAGGCCGCATAAACCCATTCCGCCTCCGTCGGCAAGCGCCATTGCGGAGCGTTCAGGCCCACGTTCAACGCCGGCAGGAATGAGTCGTGAATGTCGTTCCATGACATCATTTCTGCCGGATGATTCTCGCCCGGGAACCAGTATGGCCAGTCGCCCAGCACCGCCGTCCACTGCGCCTGCGTCAGCTCGTACTTGCCGATCCAGTAGCCACGCGTCAACGTCACCGGATGCTGCGGGTGTTCGTCGGCCTGCGCGTTGATGTCGTCCGGCTGCGCGCCCATCATGAACGAGCCCGGCTCGACATACACCATCGTGATCGTCTCGCCGGAATTCCCGAGCGGAAAGTCCTGCTCCACCTGCGCGGACGCCAGCACGGGGAAGAGAAGTAGCCCCGCCAACAGGAAGAATCGCAGCGTAGTCAGTGTGAATCGTAGCGCAGTTAAAGTGGATCGCGGCATTGTTGTGTACCTGTGATTTTCGTGTGTGCACACTGTTCCAGCATACAACGATCACGTTACACGCACAAGTCCGACCTTTCGTAGACGGTTATTTGTGTCTGCCCCGACCAAGTTGCTTGTCAAGATCATCCGGCTGGCTGGGTCGAATCGCGAGAGGTTCCGCAGCTTGCTCCTCATGCTGACTGCGATTCGACGGAAACCGCCTCGATTTCTTGCGAACGGCGGAAATCAAAGCTACACTCAATGCAGGGACAATCGTCCAGGGGGAATTACCATGAAGCGGATCGCCAGCCTCACACTCATCGGCCTGTGTACACTCGCCTTCACCACATTCGCCACACCACCAGTAGCCACGCCTTCGTTCGGTCAGACCTGGGAAGACACCGAAGGTGAAGTGGTCCTCAACTACACCGATGACGACGGCGATCTTGCCACTGACTGCCACGTGTACAACGTGGTCGGCGGGACGGTGCTGAACATATCCGTGGTGGAGGGTGTCTGCACGGTTACGTTCATGCCCGATCTCAACAACGACGTGAATGTGACCGGGGAGTTCACAGTGACGGCGGGCGGCGAGGTTTCCAACACGTCCACCTTCGAACTCGAGCTGATCGAGGTGAACGATCCACCAGTGATGATTGCTAACCCGCCGACAGAGGGACAGTATGGAGAAACCTGGTTGTGCGTCATAACGTATGAAGATCCGGAAGATGACAACATGTATGTAACATGCATCGGCGATATGGAATACGCTCCGCATGTGGAAGGAGAATTGATTGAAAATGGAGGAGTCGTATTTGATGTGTCATTTTATCATGGACCAGTTGACTTCATCATGTTTCTTACAGATGATGGATTGACAAACGCAGAATATGACCCACAAACATCCGATACGCTGACCTGGCAAACGATCTTCTATCCCTGCTTCGCCTACTACGATATCGATGACAGTGATCCACAGTTCGTGATTCTCAATGGCGATTGGCAGACTTACCAGTATCCAGACGCAAAAGGCGGTTCCTTGCATTATCATCGGCCCGGAAATAGTCAGCAACGTGCCGGTTGGCGTGTAGATCAACTTGTTGAACCCGGGTGGTATGACGTATACGTATGGATTATTTCGAACAGCTACGATTTGTTGGCCTCCCGGTTTCACTATATCACGTTCTACGCCGTCGGAACCACCCGAACTAGCAGATCTTCAGATACGAATTATACTCAGTGGTATTACATAGGTAGGTACCCGATAAGCAACTCACACACTCAAGGCGCTAAAACTCTTAGCAAACCTGATGGTATTGTATATGCGGATGCTATCCGCTATGTAAAGTTTGCTGAATTTACAAATGATGGCGATTCTGAGCCCGGACTGATCGATCCCATTCCCGAAGGCGAACACGTTCCCACATGGGGCGTGCTTCGGACACAGGCAGAAACGGAAGCAGTGCGATAACACCGAGGGTAGGCGGGTGGCCGGTTTGCTTGTCAAACCGGGTTTCTTCGTGCTCGACCAGTGACACCCGACTTGGCAGGCCAACCACCCGCCCCCCAGAGCGTACCCGAACCCGCCTGCCTGACGTACATTCCACACCTGAAACGTCAATCACCGGACCCAGCCATGTCCACACTACCGCTCATCTTCCGTGGTGACCGTATCCGCGCCCTCGTCGTCGGCGGGGGAGAGGTCGCGCTGCACAAGGTCCACAAGCTGCGCGAGGTCGGTGCGCACATCACCATCATCTCGCAGGATGTCCACCCTGACATCCGCGCCTTGGCGAAGGAACACCGCTCCGTGCGGCTGCTGGAACGCCTGTACTGCACCGGCGACACTCGCCTGCGCCGTCACCACGACCCGAAGAAGGTCGCGTTCAACCTCGTCATCGCCGCCACGGATGATCCCACGACCAACGAAGCCATCTCCGCCGAATGCCAGGCGGACGGCATCCCGGTCAACATCGTGGACGTGCCCGAGTTGTGTACCGTCTACTTCGCCGCCGTGGTCCGGGATGAACCGTTGCAACTGTCCATTTCCACCGAGGGTGAAGCGCCGTTCCTCGCACGCCACCTGAAGCACGAGCTGCACGACTTCGCCGAACGCTGGGCGCCGCGTGTCCGTTGGGGATCGACGTTCCGCCGCTGGGTCAAGGAACACGTGTCCGAGTTCTCCCAACGCGAAGCGATGTACGACCGTTTCCTTGCGGTTAGCGACTCCGAACTCGCAGCTTGGGATTCCGCGAATCCGCCGCACGACCTCTGGCAAACGTGGGCGGCGGAGCTCAACCGTTAACGGAACCACCTTTCATGGCCCATAAAACCCTCCGCCTCGGCACACGCGGTAGCGCGCTCGCCCTGTGGCAGGCGAACACCGTCCGTGACCTGATTCTCAGGGCGCACCCGGACATCACCGTCGAACTGGTGATCGCCGAATCCCCCGGCGACAAGGATTTGACCACGCCCCTCGCCGCCATGGGCGGGACTGGCGTCTTCGTCAAGCACCTCGAGTCCGAACTGCTCGCCGGCAAGGTCGACCTCGCCGTCCACAGCGCCAAGGATCTGCCCGCCGCGAACCCGCCCGGCCTGGATTTGGCCGCCGTCCCGGAACGCGGTGTCGTCAATGACGCCCTGATCCTCCGCGACCACATCCGCCTGTCTGATCTGCCGGAAGGGTCGCTGATCGGCACGTCCAGCCCACGTCGCGTCGCCTCCCTGAAACGCATCCGGCCCGATCTCAAGACGACCAGCATTCGCGGGAACGTCGAAACCCGCATCCGCAAAGTGGACGAGGGCACCGTGGACGCCACCCTGCTCGCGTGGGTCGGCGTGAGACGCCTCGGCCTCGCATGGCGCATCGACGACGTCTTCTCCCTCGACCAGATCCTGCCCGCTGCGCAACAGGCGATCGTCGCCGTGCAGATCCGGGAGGACGACAAGCACACCCGCGCTCTGCTCGAACCGACGAATCATAACCCCACATGGCAATGCCTGATGGCGGAACGCGCGTTGCTGCGCAACCTGAACGCCGGCTGTCACGCCGCCCTCGGCGCGCTCGCGCGCTGGTACGGGCAGGAGGGGATGCGGATGAACGCGCGCGTGATGTCGCTGGACGGTTCCGATCTGGCCGAAGCTTTCTCCAGCATCGAAAGCGGGCAGGATCCGCAGGTGCTGGCCGACCGGGTGGCCGAAGATTTGCTCAAACAAGGCGCGGAAACGCTGTTGAACGTTGACTGACAGCGCGAGAGACCTCGAAATTTACGCCGATTTCGCTCCCGGGAGACCGGTACGTAAATCGGCGCTTCTGGTTGGTACAACACGTGTTCGGGAGATTCTTAGTCTGGCACCTACGGCTTGAATCCTCGAACAAGTAGGCGTACCTTTTTGATTACAGGATCTGATAGCGCGAACGGGCTGCCCCTCCGGGGTAGCTCTCCGCATTTTGCACCCCCTCGTCAATCGGAACACCGAACCCGGAGGTAACCGTGGCGCAGGAGTTTATCACCATCAATCGGCACATCTCGATTGAAGGTCGCCGCTACCCGCAAGCGACAGGTGAGTTTACATCCCTGATGTCCGAAATCGTACTCACCGCCAAAATCATCCACCGGGAGGTGAACAAAGCCGGACTTGTCGACGAAATCACCGGGTTCACCGGTGATGTCAACGTCCAGGGCGAAGAGGTGCGGAAGCTTGACCAGTACGCCGACGACCTGTTCATGCACATCCTGAAGTATTCCGGACACGTCTGCGCGATGGCATCCGAAGAGGCCGAAGACCTCGTCCGGGGACCAACCTACGTCAACTCCGGCAAGTACGTCGTGCTGCTCGATCCGCTGGATGGGTCGTCCAACATCGACGCGAACGTCTCCATCGGCTCGATCTTCGCCATCTACCGACGCGTCACCCCGCCCGGCGAACCCGGCGCGCTGGAAGATTTCCTCCAGCCGGGACGCAACCTGATCGCCGCCGGTTACATCCTGTACGGGTCGTCCACCGTCATGGTCTACACCTCCGGCCGCGGCGTGCATGGCTTCACCCTCGACCCGTCCATCGGCAACTTCATCCTCAGCCATTCCAACATCCGGCTGCCGGAAAAATGTGGCATCTACTCGGTCAACGAATCGTACACCCGCGACTGGACCGAAGGCGTGCGCCGCTACGTCGAACGCTGCAAATGCCTCGAACGGGACGATTGCGCGTCCTCCTTCGACGGCAAGACGCTCGAAAAGCCGATGTCGTCCCGCTACATCGGGTCGATGGTCGCCGACTTCCACCGCAACCTGCTGTACGGCGGCATCTTCCTCTACCCGGGCACAAAGAAGAAACCAAACGGCAAGCTGCGCCTGATGTACGAAGCCAACCCGATGGCCTTCGTCATCGAACAGGCCGGCGGCGCCGCGAGCAACGGCGTGATGGACATCCTCGACGTCCAACCCGAGGAACTGCACCAACGGATCCCGCTGTTCATGGGCAACCGTGACGAAGTCGAACTGCTTGAAAACTACATCAAGCAGTACGACCTGAAGGAGGAGTTGGTGGGGGTGTGAATAGGGTTGCCTTAAAATATGTATCCTAATATAAGCCTACAAGTTTATGTAGGCTTGTTTCATTCTATCCTGTTTTAAATCTACTCTAACCAATCTTTAATCTTTTGTTGATAGCTGATTCCATCTTCATATGGGCTAGGAGTTTTATCAATTATCACTGCTGTCCGGTAGATTAGCCGGATCTGCTTGTTGACGTTTTCCGCCGCTTTT
>JAHLLB010000031.1 GCA_020444425.1 bacterium
CTGTGTCTCTTACAATACCGTCACCCTGGCTGATCTAACTGGGTAACCGGAAAATTCTTTTTCTATTGTTTGGAGTGGCTTACACGTAATACGCGAAATTGCGCCTGAGCTTTCGTTTTCAAGCGTGCTGATTTACAGCATATGTCAACTATACTGACGATTCTCTACCGTCATCCTCTTCATGTCGACAGTTTCCTAATCGCCTGTTCCACCACCTCCACGCCCTGCGTCCAGCAGAAGCGGACGTGTGTCGTCGGCAGATCGAAGAAGCGGCCGGGTGTGGCGAGGATGTTGTGTTCGTTGAGCAGCCAGTTGTGCAGAGATGGGTGGCCCGGGTTGTCTCGCAGCCCGGGTTTCGTGTCTCCGAACGTGCCCGTGTCCGCTAGCGGACGCGGACGATCCGACGGTTGATCATCCACGACATGAATGTCGTGGGCATGTGCGGACTGATCCGACGGTTGATTATCCACGACATGAATGTCGTGGGCATGTGCAGACTGATCCGCTGGTTGATTATCCCTGCTGGCAGAGCCATCAGGGGCACGAAATAGATCCAGATTGACGCACCTCAGGATCGTGAAGCCGGAGCCCGGATGGATGCGGGCGTCGAACCGGTCATCATGCGCCAACCACTGCTCGACCAGCTTGCGGCCTGCGGTGATCTCGGCGATGGATTCGTCGCGGAGCTTTGCCATCAGCTTGTCATCCGCGATCAGGCGTGCGGAGATACTGTCGATGGGTGAGGGGCCGACCGCGCCGATGGCGTCAAATGCGCGGCTGATGTCATGGATCAGGCGCTCGTCCGCGATGACCCACCCCGCGCGCAGACGGCTCAGCCCCCAGACCTTGGTCAACGAGCTGGTCGCGACCAGGTTCGGGCGTTTGGTGGCGACAGTCTGCCCGGCCTCGTTTTCACCCCATTCCCGGTAGACTTCGTCGACGAGGATGATGGTGTCATCGCCGACGATGTCCGCGAGCCGGATCAGGTCGTTGTCAGAGGTCCACGTTGCGCCCGGGTTGTACGGGTTGGTGAGGATGATCAGGCGGGCGTCCTCGCTGCGGGCGAGTTGCGCCAGGTTGTCGATGTCGATCTGCCAGTGGGCGGATTCGTGGCGTTCGAAGTGGACGATCCGTGCGCCGAGCGCATTCGCAGCAGCGGGGATCGGGTCGTAGACCGGGTGTTCGATCAGTACCGAGTCGCCACGGTTGATGAGCCCGGCAATCGCGACGAAATTTGCCATCGACGCGCCGTTCGCGTTGTACACGTTCGCCGGCAGCACGTCGTACCGGAACGCGATCGCGGCCTTCAGTTCCGGATGGCCGTAGGCATCTCCGGACCCGGTCAATGACAGATCGGAGGGCATCTCGCCGAACAGGTCACGGTAGGTTTTGCGCAGCTCGTAGATGCCGGATGTGGAACAGTTCAGCAGGCCGGGTTTGGTCCACGGCGCGCCGGTTTTCGCCCACTGCATGTACTCGACGTTCGGAAGTGGCATGACGGCTTCACGGTTGAGTTGATGGGATGGGGGAAGGTACGAAAACGCGGGGCGGTCGTGTCTGAATTCGAGCTCAATAAACCAGGGACAGACGGTAGAATTTGTGTGAAAAAAGTAACGATTAAACCACCGTCTGTCCCCGGTTTAGGCAGTCCGGGAACGAGCAACGAACCCGCGTTGGCTGAGCCAACACGGGCAAGAGTATCAAGACGAGCAAGAATGTCAGGACGGGTAAGAATGTCAGGACGGGTAAGAACCGACAAGCGTGGATCATCCACGACCTGAAGTCGTGGGCATCTCCACGTCGGACTATTTCACCAGCGTGATGCGTCGGATTTCGGGGGCGTGACCGGAGGCCTGCAGCTGCACGAAATACGCTCCTGACGCAAGCGTCGTCCCGTCCAGCGCGAACTGATGCGTGCCAGCGGACAAGGCCGTGTTGCGGGCGAGGGTGACGACCTCACGTCCGAGCATGTCGTACACCGCGACGTTTACCGCTGCGCTGTGCGGCAGGGTAAGGGTGACGGTCGCGGACGCGTTAAACGGGTTCGGATACACCGGCAGCAGGGCGAATTCAGACGGAGCTGTGGTCGCCGTAAAGTGTTCGGCGTCCACTGCCGTCGATACGTCACCCGCGATTTGCTTGTAGAATGGGACCTGGTGCCCGCCGAGGGGCATGCCGGGCGAATCGCCGAGCACGAATCGCAGCCGATAGACGCCGCCCGGCAGATTCGCATCGATGGCGACTTCATGGTTTTCCAGCAACAGGGTGCCGTCTGCGTCGAGTGCCAACGGTTGCGAGGCGATGGTGGTGACCTCGTTCTCGAGCGAAACCAGCTGTGTCCACAGGGTAGAATTCACCGCGCCGTCGCTGTTGTTGTCGAAGTACAGCGTGCAATGCAGCACGCCACCATTCTGGTTGATGTACTGGTCTTCGCAGACCATATACGTGTTCACCGGCGAGCTGACGTGGGTGAGGAACATGTTGTTCGATTCGATGCTGCCGGTCACGGCGAGGGTGCCGTCCCAGGACCGGGCCATGTCGGTGTATTCACCGAGCGAATCGGTCAGTGACCAGCTCATGGTGAGGTCGTTATCCGGGTCGGCGCCGATCAGGAGTTGATGCGAGCTGGAGCTGCCGGCGAGCAACAGGTCGCCATCCCCACGCAGGCCGATGGTCTTGACCACGGACGCCGCCGGAGTCGGATACACCCTGTCCCGTTGCCACAGCCCGTTGTCGTTGTATTCGGCGAGGTAGGCACGGTGATAGCCGCCGGAGAAGGTTTTGCCGGCGATGTACAGTTGCCCGTCCGGGTGTGCGAACGCCGCCTCCGGGTAGAACGTGCTCAGAGTGGTTTCCCAGATGATATTGCGATCGGTGCTCAGCAGCATGCCGAAACGGTAGAAATCCTCCTGCGGGTAACCGATCAGGAACAAACGGCCGTCCGGGAGCTGCGTCATGTCGTATACGTAGTCGAATTCTTCGTAGTGCCGCTCCTCGACAAGGGTTCCGTCGGGTGCGTATTCAAGCAGGTAGAAGCCGGTGTTGAAGCTGCCGGTGTACGCCTGGACCAGCAACAGAACGTTCCCATTCGGCAGCGCGGTGATGTGCGTCGCGCGGGCGTCAGTGCCGAACTGCCAGTCCCAGACCTGTCCCCAGAGGTAGTCGCCGGTGAGGGTCAGCCGCATCAGGAAAGCGGAGCCGTCATCATCCTGCGAAAAGGTTTCGGTGGTACCGCAGACGAAGTACGACTGATCATGTTCGATCATGCTGAACGCGATGTCGTAATCGTCCGATCCGCCGGTGGCGGGGTAGGCGCGAACACGCAGCAGGTCACCGTTTGGACGGGTGCGAACGATCAGCGGGTCATTGTTGTGCAGGTAGCCGGAAATGCTGGTTCCGAGCAGGGTGTAGCCCTGCAGGGCGTTTTGCACGACATCACGGGACACCGCTTCGCCGTTGTAAGGTTCATACACCTGCGTCCATTCAATCGTGGGTTCGGCGTGAACCGTGACGATGAATGAGACACAGAAGAGAAGGCGAAGGATAGCTTTTCGTGCGATCATCCAGTGATCCCCATGGAGTATATCGGAGCGGGAGCGCAAACGTTGCTCTCGCCTGTGTTTATGGTCGAACACGCGAAATGTTACGTGCTTCAGGGAATATTGTTGAAAATAGGCGTCCACCGGGTCAGGACACAACAGGGTGGAACGGACTCGTTCCGCGCTTGGTATTTTCGGGGAATGTCGCCGCGAGAGTACGAATAAAATCAGAAATTGCTAAGCGGGGTGCGTCCACGCCGCTGTTCGACCTTCACATCCTGCAGCATCGGCGCTTTGATCCCGATGCGGAGGTAGAAGCCTTGGCCGATACCTTGCGGGCTCCAGCGGAAAGAGCCCTCCCAGCTTTTCAGGTCACGGGTGACATTGAGGCTGGAGGAGACAACCTGCTTGGTGGTCAGGTCGAGTTGCGTGCTGTAGGAAAACTGCCAGCGTTCGGTGAGACGCAGGCTGAGGGTGCCACCGACGGAGAAGGTTTCGTTGGGATCCATCGGGTTTTCCATCGACAGACGGTAGCGGATATTTCCGGTGAAGCGCCATGGGGTTCCTGAGCTGGCACCTTCGCCGAACCGTTCCCGGGTGCTGCCGAAGCGGTCAACCCGTTCGCGGATCTCCTCGGTGCTGAGCGGGTCGGAGGTGGTGTCCGCCGGGGCTTCTTCCCGTGCCGCGCGCTGGGCGAATGGGCTTTTGCCGGCGATGGCGAACTGGGACGACGTCGAGAACGAGGTCATGCGGACGGGGTTGGTCCAGCTGAAATCGTCCGACTCCCAGTAGAACTTGTCCACGCGCCGGTTCGCTTCCAGATCGTACTGGTAGAAACTGTGCCGGGTCTGGATGTCGATGCTGAGCCGTTCCAACGGACCGAGCCGGTTCTTCCCGCTGATCGGGTTGGCGCGGAAGGACGCGGAAAGATCACCGAACTTGAGGCTGTCGGCGGCGAAATTGTAGCTGGTGGACAGGTTGTACGTGAACAGGTCCGTCTTCGCCTCAATCTCCTCGCCTTCCTGGTCGATCAGGATGCGCTTCATCTGGAACAGGTTGTTGAGGCTGAAGTTGAGCGCCAGTTGCCGGCCACGGGAGGTACCGCCAAGCAGGCTGCCGGTGTAACGGTCACGTTCATAGCTGAAGGTTGAGTCGACGTACGTCGTGTCGCCGTTGGCATCTATCTCGGGCAGCGCGAGGGTACGCTGCAGCTGCTGGTAATAGCCAAACTCCGGGTCGGAAAAGTCCGGCCGGAAGCTCATGCTGACGGTCGGCGTGACCACGTGACGAATGGTGTTGACCGTCCACCGGTTGATCGGGAAATACCCGTACAGCTTGGTTGTCGTGTTCAGGCTGGCGTTGAAGGTGCGGCGCTGGTAGAACCCGCGTTCCTGCGTGGATTGCGGCGTGCCGCTCGCGTCGATGTACCAGTCTCGCCGTTCCAGCAACCAGTCTTCGTTGTAGCTGATGCTGGGATTGAGGTTAAAGTACTTGGCGACTTTCTGCGGCGCGCTGAAGCGCAGGTTGTGTTCGAAGCCGCTGCGCCAGGTTTCCTCCAGCTCGTTCTCGCTGTTCCGGTCTTCGTCACGCTTGTTCTGGAAGCGGTTGTTGTACGACATGGAGATGCTGTTGTACCACTTCTCTTCGTCCTCGTCACGTTGCGAAAGTCGTTCCCCCGGCGCGAGACGGGGCTGTGGTGGTTCGTACAACAGCCCCTTGTCGGATTTCTTCTTCTCCTGTTCGCTGGGGAAGAAGTAGATCCGGCCGTGGTTGTAGCTGACGTTCGGCAGGGTCTGGTTGTTGCTTTGATCGGACAGGTCCTGCGCGTGGTTCAAGTTCATCGTCAGCGAGTTGCCCTGTGACGGCCAGTTCTTGCTGAAGGTGGCGTTGCTGCGGATCTGCTGGTTGACACGGGTCAGCGCGTTGTTCGAATAGTTGTTGTAGTATGAGCTGCGGCTGACGAACGTCGCGTCCACGTTGAGGCGCGTGTTCTTGTCGAACTCCTGGCGGTGGATCATGCGCATGTCCCAGCCGTTCTCGCCGGTATTGCTGTTGTCGATTGACCCGCTGAGGCTGCCGGAATACTTGTAGCGGTCTTTGTAAACGAGCGTCGATTCCAACATGATGCCGGTTTTCTCATAGAAATCGAGCTTCGTCTCGAGGTCCCAGTAGTCGGACGCCGCCCAGTAATACCCGAAGTCCTGCAGGTTTCGTCCCCGGTCGCCACTCTGGCCATAGGTCGGGATCAGGATCCCGCTGCGCCGTCCGCGTTCGATCGAGAATACGCCGAACGGAACAGCGAACACCGGCACCTCACCGAAGCGAAGCACCACCGGTTTGCCGACGACTTTGTCGCCGACGACCATCTTCATCTCGTTGCCGGTGAACTTGTAGTCGGGTGGTTTTTCGTAGCTGGTGGTGAAGTAGCCGTCCTTGACGTACAAGACCTCGTCGCTGACTTTCTGGATCTGCTTGCCGTGGTAAATCCCGATGCCGTACTCGGTGCTGCCGTGTTCGATGTAGCCCTGCCGGGTCTTCATGTTGACCTTGAGCAGCTCGCCCTCGAGCTCCTCGCCGCCGTCACTGAAAGTCGGCATGCCGACATACATGACGGAGTCGATCTCGGTGTTTGTGGTGTCGGTGTAGACCGTGTCGAGGGCGGGCGTGGCGGTCATCGTATCGTTGTTCCAGTCGACTTCGATGCGGTTCGCGCGCAGGATCATGCCCTTGTAATCGACAGTCGCGTTTCCGGTCAGGATCGTGCGGCGTTCCGGCACGATGAAGAAGATGTCCTCGGCGGTATAGGAGATGCTGGTGTCGAGGTCGGATTCGGCACGTTCGGGCGTGGCGAGGGAATCGGCGGCCAGCGAATCCGGCAACTCAGCCTGCAGGCTATCAGCAGCGGTGCTGTCGGGTGGTGGCATACCCAGCCTGGCCTGCCGCGCGAGCAACGAGTCCGGAACCTGGCTCGGCGGGATGAAGCCGCGCATCACCGGCGGACCGTCCAGCTGGACCAACGTCGAGTCGTGGGAGGTGCTGTCACCGGGGGTTGCGAACGGGGACACGTCCACCCCGACGCCGGACCCATCGCCAGCTCCTCCGCCGGTCGTGTTACCAGCGTCTGAACTTGTCCCGTCAGCCCCGGGACCGGGCGAGAGCACGATGCCGCCGATGTAGCCGTCCTCTGTACCGTTGCCCAGACCGTCACCGTCGGTGCCCGACTCCCCCGGGCCGGGCTCGCCGCTGTCACCGGGCTGGGACTCGTCCCCGTCTCCGGGATCGGTCAGATCCTCGGGTTCGGTGGGGAACTCTGTGGCGGGTGGTTCCTGGGCGAAGCGGACCGTGTCCGCGGTATCAACAGTGTCGTAGTGGGCCGGGATGGTCTCGACCTGCGGCTGCCGGGACGCGCATGCGGCGAACAGCACGGTGAGCGCCAAGGCGAGCGCGAGGCTCAACAGGGAACGTTGTGGTGTCGGCCGCCGGTTCACTCCGATCCCTCGCGAGTCTCGGATTCTTCAGCGGACTTGTTCCCGGATGTGTCCGTATCCCCGGACGTGCCCGTGTCCGCTTGCGGACGCGGATGATCGGACGGCTGCTTATCCCTGCTGGCGGAGCCATCAGGGGCACGTTCACTCTGACTATCCACCTGACCAGCTTGTGCGTGGATCGCGCGGACTTTCTCCAACCGGTCGGCGATGGCGGTTTCGGACCCGTACCGTTTCGGCCGGTAGAAGCGTGTGCCTTCGAGTTCCTGTGGCAGGCCGGGCATCGGCGAGACGGCGTCGGGCTGGTCGTGAGAGTAGAGGTAGCCCGCGCTGTAGCCGGACGCTTTCATCAGCTTCGTCGGGGCGTTACGCAGGTGCATCGGCACCGGCGGCTGCTTGCCGGTTGCGACCAGGTCGAGCGCTTCGTTAATCGCTTTGTAGGCGGCGTTGGATTTCGGCGAGGAGGCGAGGTATGTCGTCACCTGCGCCAGCGTGATCCGTGCTTCCGGCATGCCGATGGTGTGGACGGCGTCGAACGCGGCCTGTGCCAACAACAGCGCATTGGGATTGGCGTTGCCGATATCCTCGCTGGCGAGGATCACCAGCCGCCGGGCGATGAAACGCGGCTCCTCGCCGGCGTGCAGCATCCGGGCGAGCCAGTAAATGGCGGCGTCCGGGTCGGAATTGCGCACACATTTGATGAACGCGCTGATGGTGTCGTAATGCGTCTCGCCGGCCTTGTCGTAGCGGCTCACCGCCTGCTGCGCGACACGTTGCACGAGCGGCAACGTGACGGTATCGGCGGATTCGTACTCGGCGGTTTCGATCGTACGCTCGAGCAGGTTCAGCAGCTCGCGGGCGTCACCGTTGGCGAGGTCGAGCAGCGCGGTGTGAGCGTTCTCGTCGAATGTGACCGGCGTTTCTTTCAACACATCGTTTTCGGTCAGGGCGCGCTGGAACAGGGTGTCCAAGTGTTCGCGTCCGAGCGGCTGGAAACGGTAGACCCGGCATCGGCTGAGCAAGGGCGAGATGACTTCGAACGACGGGTTTTCCGTCGTCGCGCCGATCAGGGTAAGCACGCCTTCCTCGACCGCGTGAAGCAGCGCGTCCTGCTGTGCCTTGTTGAAACGATGGATTTCGTCAATGAACAGCAACGTGCGGGCGTTGGCGGCACGCCGTTGCCGTGCTGCGCTGATCACCTTGCGCACCTCGCCGACCCCGGAGGCGACCGCGCTGAGCTGATCAAACACCGCTTCAACATGCAGCGCGACCAGCCGGGCGAGGGTTGTCTTGCCGACTCCGGGACCGCCCCAGAAGATCATCGAATGCAGCCGTCCCTTGTCGAGCAGCGGACGCAACGCGCCCTGCGGTCCGATCAGGTGCGTCTGGCCGACGAACTGGTCGACGGTTCGCGGACGCAGGCGTTCCGCGAGCGGCGCGGACGGGTTCGCGGGTGCGGAATCTGATGAGTCGAAAAAGCTGTCCGGCATCGAAGGTGCGGTCGTGTGACGTGAATGAAATGGGATCGCCGTAAAGTCCAAAGATAGAGCGCCACGTAAGACCGGGCAAAGAGAGGGCGGGTTCCCCGGCTGTACGGGAGATTCAGCTTGATAACCCGAGTGCCGCAGAGGAATCGAGAAGCGTGTCTGCTTGTCTTGTGGTCGCTTTGTGCAGGCAGTACACTCCGTCAACATCAACCCAACAACCCGGAGAGATAATCATGGCAGATCAACCGGCACCGCAGGGTCCGCAGGGCCAGAAGATTCAGATTCACATTGACGAAGCCGTCGCGGACGGTCACTATTCGAACCTCGTGGCGATCAACCACAGTCCGGCGGAATTTGTCCTCGATTTTGTGCGCATGGTGCCGATGGTGCCGAAGGCGAAGGTGCAGACTCGTGTGCTGATGGCGCCGATTCACGCCAAGTCGCTGGTCAAGGCGCTCGAGCAGAACATCAAGAAGTACGAGGACCAGTACGGCGAGATCAAAACGCAGAGTCCGGATGGGCACGACAAGACGTTCGGCTTTCAGGCGTAAGTCATGTGTAAACTGTTTCGATGACGTCAACCCGGCTTCTGATGAGGCCGGGTTTTCTGCTTTATGGGAACGAGTTGTGAAGTCATACGATGGAGCGTAGATTTAACTGATTGCTGTAGTATAGAAATGCCACTGAAATCAAAATCGACTCGGGGTTGCTATGCGTTTCTCCTGTCCTGCCCGACTCCTGCCCGGATTGCTTGTCCTGTTAATTCTTCTCGGTCCACCTGCCCTTTGCCGGGGTCAGGCTGTGATGTTCGGTGACGTGATGACAATCAGTGGAACGTTTGACGTCAAGGGAATCGCGGTGATGGATGTGGATGCTGATAACCTCTTCGATGTGGTCGCGGCCGCGAAAGATGAGGGTCAGATCGTCTGGTACCGCAATCTTGGCATCAACAACGGCTTTGGTCCGGCGACTGTTCTCACGACATACAACGACGATGTTGTCACGATCGAACCGGCGGACGTGGATAACGACGGCGATCTTGACTTGTTGTATTCGCTCTACCAGCCAGGAGCAATCCTCCTGTATATCAATGCAGACGGTGCTGGCGATTTTACCGGCCCGTATATCGTGGATGATGACTGTTTGTACGTTCGGATGATTAAAACGGGTGATATTGACGGGGATGGTGACCTCGATATCCTGGCGGCACCGTACTGGTATGAGAATATTAACGGTGCGCAAGGTCAGTTCGGTGATGCCCAGTGGATCACAGGGGCAAATGGGGGGTCAGATTTCGATATCGCAGATGTGGACCAGGATGGCGACAACGATGTCCTGATCGCCTCAACAAGCAACGATGAAATGCAGTGGTTCAAGAACGTTGACGGGTTGGGAACGTTCGATACCGGTGGGACGATCGCCATCAACCTGAGCGGCTATTTGTATTTCGACGTGGCGGATATTGATGGCGATGGTGATCCCGATATCGTTCTGACTGATAATTCCACCCTGAGCTACCGCGAAAATCTGTATGGTACCGGTGTCATGTGGGGAAATGAGGTCATTTATGATCAAGGCGGAACGTCTTTGATCTGTGTGGATGTCGATGGGGACCTGGACCTTGATCCGGTACTGACGTGCAACGATCAGGTTCTCTGGTTTGAGAACCTCGACCAGACCGGTCAGTTCAGCGATGTCCATGTTGCGGCAGATGACGATACGGATTTCGATCTCGTTCAGGCAGCCGACCTGGACAACGACCATGATCTGGATTTGATCACCGTCTCCACCGAGTTCGATCAAGTCATGTGGTTCGAGAACCTGGATCACTTCGGCACATTTGGCGAGCGGCAGTTTGTCAGCATCTTGACCAGCGGCGCAACATCAGTCAATTACACAGATCTGGACGGCGATTCGGACAATGATATCCTCGTCGCGTCGGCGTGGAATGATGCGATTGCATGGTTGGAAAACCGTGACGGTCTCGGCGACTTTTCAGATCCGGTGCTGATCTCCGGCGATGTCCACATTCCCACATGTGTGTTCAGTGCGGATATGGATGGAGATGGCGACCAGGATGTGCTGTCTGCGTCCCGGGGTGACGATAAAATCGCGTGGTATGAAAATCTGGATGGTGCGGCCTCATTTGGCCCGCAGCAGATCCTGACCGATCAGGCGTTGTCGGCGACGGAGGTGCGCGCGGATGACATCGACGGGGATGGGGATCTGGATGTCCTCGCTGCAGCCGGCGGCCTGCACGGGATCGGGTGGTTCGAAAACCTGGATGGAGCGGGGACATTTGGCCCCGCCCGGGTTGTCACACTGGATCTCCCCAAGGCGACATGCGTTTTCGCCGCCGACCTCGATGGGGACACGGATCTCGATGTGCTTGGCACCTCCCGGGCCGACGACAAAGTTGTCTGGCTGGAAAACCTGGATGGACTGGGAAACTTCGGCAATCAACAGGAATTGCCGCACGACATCCCGAAGGCATCCGCCGTCTGCAGCACCGACCTCGATGGGGACGGCGACATGGATGTGATCGCCACCGGTACCGGGTACTGCCGGGTGTTTGTCTTTGTCAATGAGGACGGAGCCGGAACTTTCAGCACGCATCAGGCCGGCTACCGAAATCGGGACGCGAACGCCATTGCAGCAGCCGATCTGGACGGGGACGGGGATCAGGATTTTCTGATCACTTATTCGTGGGGCGTCGCCTGGTATGAAAACCGAGACCCGGAAAACGTGTTCCTTTTCAGTCGTCATCTGGCGACGCTGTACAAGGCCAGCAGTGTGCAGGCCGGCGATCTGGACGGGGATACTGATCCGGACGTCCTCGTCGGAAACGTGCAAGGCAATGCGGTAACATGGGTGGAAAATCTGGGCGCGCCGCCGGTATCGCTCACGGCAACCGGCACCAGCACAACGATTCCGGCGTCCGGCGGGACGCTAACCTACGATGTTCACTTCACCTATGACTTCAACCAACCGGCAACGGGATTGGACTACTGGGCTGTGGTGTATCGGCAGGAGCCGAGCTCGCATGGCAGCAGGCGTGTGTTTCAGCAGTCGTTCAACGCGACACCGGGGATGGATGTGGAGGCATCCATCACGCACGAGATCCCCGCGTCGTTCGAGAACGGGTCATTTCTGTACTACACCTACGTCGGATACTGGGGTAGCTCCCACTATCTGCTGGATGTGTTTCCGTTTACGAAAGGATCCGGTACCGGCAACGGAACGTTCGATCCGGAATCATGGAGCACGATGGGCGGATTCGCGGACATGAAAACGGCATACGCAGTTGATCCTCCGGCGTCATTTTACCTCGGAGCCGTGACTCCGAATCCGTTCAACGCGATGGCCACGGTACAAATTGACGTGCCGGAAGCGACTCACCTTCGGCTGGCGGTATACAACGTGCTCGGGCAACATGTCACCACCCTCATCGACCAGCAGGTTGAGCCGGGAGCACGATCTTTCAGCATCAATGGGAGCGACATCACGGCAGGGGTCTACTTCCTTCGGGTGGAGACCTCGACGGGCTACCACGATGTCCGGAAGCTGGTATTGCTGAAATAATGCGAATACGACGTGTGCCCCGGGAGACAGTGGGCACGTGTCCGATCATTCAGATGAGAAACAAGACCCGGGTTCGGCGAACCCGGGTCGTTTGTTTGTGCGATGATGGCAACAGCTTGGTGTTAGAAGCGGACCGTCGCCGTCAACCACCCATACCCGGCCGGATCGTGGTCATTGGCGAATCCACCCAGCACGAAGGATTCGTACGGATCGTTCGGGTTCAACGGGTAGTCGCCGCTGGTGATCAGCGTGAACAGTGCATAGCCGCCGTTGATTGCGAGGTAGTCGTTGACCTGCCAGTCCAGCATCACGCTGGTTTCGGCGCCGAGATCGACCGTCGTGGATTTGTTTACATCTTCCCGTCCGAAGATGAACCGGTGATACCCCAGTTGCAGGCGCAGGTTTTCCGCCGGGCTTGCGGACAAGGTGCCGTAGTAGTCCGCGAGTCGCGGAAACGAGGCCCAGTTGAGGTTCAGGTAGCCGCGGAACTCACGGTTCGAGGCGAACGGCGTCCGGAATTGCGGCTGGTTGCGGGAGATCGGGTTGAACTGGCCTTCTGACTCAATATCGTAGCTGCCGTACGTGTAGTCCACGCCGAGCTTCAGCGCCGGATCGGACGTCATGTCGAACTGGTATTCAACATCCGCCGCGATCAGCCAGCTGTTGAGGTCGAATTTGGTCTCCCTGTACTGCATGTCGGGATTTTCCCAGTAGTAGACGCGATACTTGTAGTCCAGCGTTCCCCACTGATAGGCGGCGTCAACGTTGAACGTCAGATTGTTCCACGTATCGCCGACATACGCCCCGGCATGATAGAGGTCATACGGCATCGCGAACGCCGCTTTCTCACCATAGTAGTAGTAATAGTCGTCACGATAGATCTCTTTACGCGGGTCGATGTCGGCGGAGACAAACGGCTGGAAGCGTCCGTCGAAGAAATCCCCGGCGAAAACATACAGGTTGCGGTCGTGGCGGCTGGTGCCGTAGACGCTCGGATACACGTACATCTCACCCGGGCCGTCAAGGGGGTAATCCGGGTAAACGTAGTAATCCGGAATCGGGTAGGCGTAGTTATAGTCCTGCACTCGTGCGATCAGCAGCGACCAACGGCCCTTGTCCGGCATCAGCCAGCACGGCCATTCGAGCAGCACGCCGTCGTACGCGTTCGGGCCGAACAGGTGCCAGTCGTTGTAGCCGAAAATGCGTCCCCGGCCGGTTTGCCACGTGAACCGTCCCGCCTGAATCGCGATGTTCAGGTCGAACAGGTTGTCCACTCGGAAGTACGCCTCCCGCAGATCCCAGATCGACATGGTGGTTTCCTCGGGCAGGGCGGTGCCGAGGTATCGGCTTTCCTGCACATTCAGCCGGAGCATGAAATCGTCCATCGGCAGCACGTCGATCCCGATCATTGTGCGCATCGTGCCGTAATCGGAGAAGCCGGTGTTGCTGTCGAAGTCGCGGCCGTCCAGCTCCCAGCGCGGACGCAGCTCGAGATCCATCGTGACCAACGGGTCGCCGTCTTTTTCGAGGATCGGAAGTTCTGCGTTTGCGAGGAACGGGATCAGAATGAATGCGAGCAGGAACAGTGGCAGAACACGTCTCATCATACCCCCCGGATGACTGGATCGTTGCGCGGCTGGGCGCGGGCTCATGCGTGTGCGGCGGCATGGGCACGGCTAAGCTGTTGTGTCAAGTAAACTAGGCGGCGGTTGCAGCCGTTCCAACCGGCTCGGAGCGTGGCCCGACTCGCAGATAAGTCGGGTGTCATGGGATAGGATGCAGATATCCGCACAAATAGAATCGGGGACACATTGTCCTCAATGTGTCCCCGGTTGAGTCGTTTACTCACAACTCACCACTCACAACTGCCGTCAGTACGGCCGCTTGTAGAACGGCGTTTCGACGACGCGTGCGGGCTTGCGTTTGCCACGGATGTCGAGCTCGAACTTGGTACCGACGGCGGTGAATTCCTTCGCCAGGTACGCGAGGCCGAGGCCCTTGTCGAGGGACGGTGACCACGCGCCGCTGGTGACGTCCCCGATCTTGGTGTCGCCCTGGTAGCATTCATAGCCGTGACGCGGGATCGCCTTTTCCTCGACCTCGAAGCCGATCAACTTGCGGCTGAGGCCTTTTTCCTTGGCGGCGAGGACCGCTTCGCGTCCGATGAACTCGCCCTTGTTGACCTTGGTGATCCAGCCGAGGCCAGCTTCCAGCGGGTTGTGTTCGTCGTCGATGTCGTTGCCATAAAGTGCGAACTTCATCTCGAGCCGCAGGGTGTCACGTGCACCGAGACCGATCGGTTCGATGCCGAACTCGGCGCCGGCTTCCATCACGGCGTCCCAGACAGCGGGAGCGGACTCATTGTCGATATACAGTTCGAAACCCGCTTCGCCGGTGTAGCCGGTGGCGGAGATGACCGCTCGCTGCCCGGCGACTTCGCCCTCACGGAACCAGTAGAACTTGATGTCGTCGAGGTTGGTGTCGGTGAGTTTCTGGATCACGGCGGGCGCGTTCCGTCCCTGCACCGCGAGCAGGCTCATGCGGTGGGAGGCGTCGTCGATGGTCACATTCGACGGTGCATGCTTTTCGATCCACGCCAGGTCCTTGGCGTGATTGGCGGCGTTGACCACGAGCATGAAACGGTCTTCGAAACGGTACACGATCAAGTCGTCGATGAAGCCGCCATTCTCGTACAACATCGCCGAATACTGGGCCTGATTCACCTGCAGCTTGGCGGGGTTGTTGACGGTGATCTTGTTGATGAACTCGAGCGCGCCGTCCCCCTTGATCCAGATTTCGCCCATGTGGGAGACGTCGAAGATGCCCACCGATTCGCGAACCTTCTGGTGTTCAGCGGTGATCGAATGGTACTGGATCGGCATCAGGTAGCCAGCGAACGGGACCAGCTTCGCCCCGGCAGCGACATGTTTCTCGTACAACGCGGTTTGCTTGCCCTCCATGGGGCCTCCTCTAAAGACAGTCGTGAGTCCTGAGTCTTGAGTCAAACACCAACCCAAGACACGGAATCAATCGGAATCGTTAAAACAGTTATGAGTTGTGAGTGATGAGTTATGAGGAACCGCAAAACACAAAACATCGCACACAAATGAACAGTAGTTATGAGTTGCGAACTTACAAAGGATTAGTTACTACTATATAACCTTTTAGCGCATTCGGTCCAGCTACTAGGGTCGCTTAACCCCAATTCAAGTATTTCTGCTATTTTGTTTGGAATTACATTCGAAAATTCTTCAACACAAAACGTAAACTCTCGAACAATTCGTTTATGCTTGTACTGGTTAAGCAGCGCATCTATCTTCTTTGGAACTGGACCTGTGAGGTTGTCCAAAACAAGTCTGTAAATATTATTCTTATATTCTGTATAATAAAGAAAATGTATTTTTCTGTTTCTATCATCTATAAAATATAGAGATTCGCTTTTCTTTCTTCCATGAACATAATTACAATCTAGCCCACGCGATCTAATAAAGTCTATTGTGTAGGCAGTAAACTTGAGAACATTTCGGTCTGTCATTTTAGATCTCCTGTGCGAGTTCAAACGCCACTCAAACTCATCACTCATTACTCACCACTCACAACTGCAGTAACCCCTTCACCTTCTCCACAATCTTCCACCAGCGCAAGCCGTACAGGTCGAGCAGTTCTTCGCTGTCACCGGAACGGCCGTAGCGGTCTTCGACGGCAACGTAGTCCATCGGTACCGGCGCATGTCTGGACACCGTCTGCGCGACCACGGATGCGAGGCCGCCGTGTAGCTGGTGTTCCTCAGCGGTGACAATGCCTTTCGTCTCGCGCGCCGCGCCAAGGATAACCTCAGTATCCAACGGTTTCAAGGTGCTCATGTTGATCACTCGGAGGCCAATGCCGTCCTCGGCGAGCTTGTCGTGCGCCAGCAGGGCTTCCGCGACCATGGTTCCGATGGCGATGCACGTGGCGTCCTCGCCCTCGGCGAGGACCCGTGCCTTGCCAACTTCAAACGGGTCGGCTTCGGTGGTGACAATCGGGACAGATTCCCGTCCGAAGCGGATGTAGACCGGCCCGTTGATGGCGTGCGCCGCCGCGACGGCTTTGCGTGTTTCCCAGTAGTCGGCGGGAGTGAGCACGGTGTAATTCGGCAACGCCAGCATGCACGCGAGGTCTTCCATCATCTGATGCGTCGCGCCGTCCGGACCGACACTGAGCCCCGAGTGCGCACCGCCGATCTTGACGTTGCACGGCGTGTAGCCGACCGTGACGCGCAACTGATCGTAGACCCGTCCGACGCCGAACGCGCTGTAGGTGACGTAAAACGGCACCTTGCCCAGCAACGACATCCCGGCGGCGGCGTTGACCATGTGCATCTCGCTGATGCCCATCTCGTAGAAGCGGTCGGGCCAGCTTTCGGCGAACCGGTCGACGTTGCACGAGATTGCGTTGTCGCCAACCATCACGACCACGTCGCCGTGTTGTTCGCCGATATCGATCAGGCCGTCGCCCCAGCCTTCGCGTGTCTTTTTGCGGTCGAAGGTTCGCATCGTCATGCGGTCACCTCCGATCCCGCGAGACGCTCCCGCCATTCGTCGTAGCTGGTCCCGAGCTGCATCAACGCCGTGTTTGCCTGGTCGACGGTCGGCGGTTTCCCGTGCCAACGGTAATCGTCCTCAATTTCACGCCACCCTTTGCCCATGAGGGTGTGTGCGAGGATGACGGTCGGCTGTTGTGTCAACCGGTCCGCCTCACGCAAAGCGTCGAGGATCTGGTCCATGTCGTGCCCGTCGATCTCGAGCACGTGCCAGTTGAACGATTCCCACTTCTCCGCCAGCGGTGCGATGCCGATGATGTCCTCGACGCGCCCGTCAATTTGCGCGCCGTTGTAGTCGACAATCGCGGTCAGGTTGTCGCAGTGATAATGCGCCGCCGACAGCGCTGCTTCCCAAATCGAGCCTTCCTGCAGTTCGCCGTCGCCAAGGCAACAGAAAACTCGTCGCGGGTGCTTGTCCAGCCTGGACGCCATCGCGACACCGATCGCGACGCTCAGTCCCTGGCCCAACGATCCGGCGGAGGCTTCGATACCCGGGGTGTCGTGCGCGGACGGGTGCCCCTGCAGATTGCCCTTCAGTTGCCGGAAGCCGAGCAGTTCGCACAACGGGAAGTAGCCGCGCTCGGCCATCACCGAATAGATCAACGGCGAGATGTGTGCGTTGGACACGTTCCAGAAGTCGCGGTTGTCGAAGGACGGGTTGCGCGGGTCGATGGTCGCGGCATGAAACAGAATCGCGGTGAGGAAATCGCAGGCGGACAGAGAGCCGCCGGTGTGGCCGCTGTTCGCGTTGGCGATCATCGTCAGGATGTCACGGCGGACGTCGGTCGCGATCGCGCGGAGCTCGTCGGCGGGTAGCTCGAGACGGCCGGGGGCGGTTCGATCCACAGTCGGCATAGCGTTGCGTTTCCATGAGTTGCGCCGGGGGTGCGCGGGAAGGTAGAGCGTGCTCAGGGGACAAGGCAACTCAGGGGCGAGAATGGGGGATAATGGCGCACCGTCCGCCGCACGTGATTATCACGATCCAATCGTTAATGCCGCCGCCGATGTCGTTTCGGCTATTGGGGGCGTGCTGGTTGTTGAAGTCATTCTGAACGAAGTGAAGAATCTCTCTTTACTCACCTTGTTTTACAGTCTAAGTTATTAGTGAACTTGAACATCTCACGGGGGGTACAATGAAAACATCCGCAAAGATCTCGCTCGTCATCATATACTTTCTGATCATGGCTAAAGCAGCATTGGCTCAGCCATCGGATGTCCTCTGGACACGCAGTTACGGCGGAGAGGGCCTTGAGTATTGCCATACGATTATCAGTACCCTGGATGGCGGTTTTGCAGTTACTGGCACGACGGAGTCCAATACTGCGGGTTTTACTGACATGTGGTTGGTAAAAGTCGACGAAAATGGTGATGAAAGTTGGACCGGGTTGTATGGAGGTAGTTATTACGAGCTGGGTAGCAGCGTTGTTCAAACTTCTGATGGTGGGTATGCTCTCGTCGGTTGTGTATCAGATAACGGACCTATTTACGAATACTATGACATGTGGCTGGTTAAAATTGATTCAGAAGGCAATGAATTGTGGTCGCAGTCATATGGTGGTGCTGGATGGGATTACGGTGTAGATTTACAGGAAACGGCGGATGGCTACATTTTGACGGGGCATACTGATTCTTTCGGAGGTGGTATAGGCTCAAATATATGGTTGCTAAAAACGGATCACGAGGGAGATGAGATTTGGAGCCAAACCTACAATTACGAAATTGACGATGAACCGAGTCGTGTCATAAAAACTAGTGATGGCGGATTTTTGATCTTGGGTATTGTATGGGTACGTAATCGACCATACTACAATACAAATTTATGTGTTATAAAAACGGATTCGTTTGGAAATGAATTGTGGGTATATCATAGTGGAAGTAACGTATACTCAGATTCTGGTAGTCAAGTACTTGAAACGGTTGATGGAAATTACATGATTATTGGATCGACGGGAACTTATGCAACAGATTCATCAGATATATGGTTAATAAAAATAGATCAAAATGGAGATGAAATCTGGAGTAGAACTTATAATGAAACTGGAAGTGAACGAGGCTATGGAATTCAAGAGGCTAATAATGGATACTTTATTGTAGGTACTAAAGATCTATTTGGTGATGATGAATCTATCTGGGTAATAAGAACAGATGCAGAGGGGGTTATGATATGGTCTGACTACATATATAACGTATTACCAATGAGTTTGAGTAGAATATATACTGCCGAGCCAACACAGGAGGGGAGCTTTGTATTGGGGGCAAATGATAGCCCGATAAATGGCGATACATGGCTTTCTCGTTTAACTCCAACATACTTGGGCATGGAGAATGGTTCGTTTGATGACAAAGATTACCAGTTTGCGGTGGATATTTATCCGAACCCGTTCAACCCGTCCACAACCGTCTCCATCAACCTGCCAGCACCATCCGGCCTGCGCGTGAGCATCTTTAATACCGTTGGGCAAGAAGTTGCGACGCTGGCAGACGGCGATTACCCGGTGGGAAACCACGATTTCACGTTCGACGGAACAGGACTGACGAGTGGGATTTACTTCGTGCAGGCAACGGATAGCGGCGGACTGCATGAGGTGCGGAAGATTGTACTGCTGAAATGAAAAAGAGAGATACGTCACTTCGTTCAGGATGACTTCCTGACAAGCATCACCATTCTGAGATCCTGAGTTTCAACTTTTGACTTTCATGTCTGAAGTCTGAAGTCTCACATCTCACATCTCACATCTCTGCTCTATCCCCGTCATACCGTTGCAGCAGCTGCATGATCAGACCGGACAGGAGCCACAGCACCGCCGCGACAACCAACGCGGTGATGGTGCCGAAAACGTGCATCACGAGCAGCGCTAGCAGCGGCGCGAACATCCCGCGCAGGCCCATTGCGGCGAGGTGGACCGCCTGGAACGAGCCGGCGTCTTCGTTGGCCGCGAAGCGAACGCTGGAGATGTTCCACAGCACCGCGACCCCGCCCATCGCGACGCCGAACATGAGGAAGGACGCGTACACGAACGGCAGCGCCAGCGAGTCGAACACTCCCGCGCAGATCAGTAACAGTGGAAAGATCGCCAGCAGCGAGAATACACGCGCGGCGAGGGTATGGACCGGCATCCGGTCGAACCAGCGTCCGAACAGCGCGATGGACGGAATCACGATCAACTGGTAGATCGTGCCGCGCGCGAACCCGATGGTGGTATAGTCGAGCTGAAGTTCGTCCACGAGGAACAGCGGCACCACGGGCAGAGTCGTCATGAACGCGATCCCGTAGACCATGAATCCCAATTCGAAGCGGAAAAAGTCCGGGCGTCTCTTCAGCAACTGGACCATCTCAACCAGCGGCTGGGTGAAGACCGAGGCGCTGAACCGTTCCAGCCGGGCGGAGCGGTCGGCGCGTGTCGGCATGGTTGCGAAGGCGAGGGTCGAGACCATGTTGAACACGGCAGCGAAGAGGAAAACGTGCCGGTAGCCGCCGGTTTGACGGTCCATCCAGTACCCCGCAGCCAGCGACACGACCGCCGCGATGCCTTCACGGATGCCGATGGAGGTGCCGAACACGCCGCCCTGCTTTGCCTTGTCGACGTGTTGCTGCAGGATGCGGTTCTGACCAGTGAGCTGGATGGTGAAAGGCAGGTAGAAGACAATGAACACGATCAGCAGGTGATAGACGTTGCTGACAAATGCCCCGCCTGCCAGCGCGAGACTGCTGATAACACCCGAAATGAAAATGTAGGGCCGCTGGTCGCGTCCCTTCAGCATCCGTCCCGCCCACAGCGCGGCGAGGCTGGATACCGGCATCACCATGGTGATTAACGTGACCCACAGTGGATTGGCGAGCAGATCCTTGCGTGCGATGACTTCGCCGAAGCGCAGCACAGCCATGGTTGGACCGGCGAACGATACGGCCAGCATGAAGCGTGACCGCAGGGCGCCGGAGGGGGTCCGCAGGTTGAGGTACCAGGTGCGCATGGGGTGGAAGGTAAGGGTTGAGGATTGGAACGGGGTTGGGTCCGGGAGACCGTGGGTGCGAAGCAAATTTTCGAGGTATGGGCTTTGGAGCATTCATCGGCATTGTCGTATACTAATTCACGCAAGCCTTTTGGCTGGTTTGCGCCGGGTATCCGTTTTTGTCAGGGGAGGACGGAACCCTGCTATCAGAAACTGGTTTGACCTATTTGCCACATCCGCAAGCCGTAAATCCAACGTGGATCTCCCCGGGTCAATGATGTCGATCGAACGTCGAGGCGTCTCATGAGTATCCGGTCACGTGTTTCATCCTTCCTTTCTGTCCTGATTCTTCTCATTCTGGTTGCCGGGTGCAATATTGACCAGGAACCGGTCATCGACGGGATGGGTGTGAGCAAGCATCTCGAGAAGATGCTGATCACCGATGATGAACGGTTGATCGACAAATTCATGGGCGCGGCGATCGCCGCGGGCGGGGATGGTGTCCCGTACATCATCAAGGCGTGGAAGAAGAACACCGACGTCGAATCCCGTTGCCGGTTGGCGAGTGTGATCGAAGGTGTCGGCCCGGACGCTGCCGAGATGGTCCCCTACCTGCTGGAGGAGCTGGAGGCGATTGATGAGCTGCGAGTCTCGTGCGCGGCGATGGCATTGGGCGGAATCGGCCCGGCGGCGGCTCCGGCGGTGGAACGGCTGGGGAATCTGCTGCGAGCGTCGGATTACAGCACGCAGGCCAGTTTGTTGTATGCCCTTGGTGGGATCGGGGAAGCGTCCGGGTCCCAGGTCCAGTTGATCAAGGAAGCGGTGGAACGTGACCAGACCAGCGCGATCGCGATAAAGGCGCTGAGCCGGATGGGCGAAGCCGGTGTGCACGCGATTGAACCGTGGATGGAAGACGAGTCCGCGCAACGCCGGTTGTGGGCGGCGCAGGTTTTGTCCAGCATGCCGCCGAAGGACGTGTCGATGGTGCTGGACCCGTTGGCGAAGCTGCTGCGCGACAAGGATCCGCGTGTCCGGATTCAGGCGGCGAAGGCGTTGGGCGGGGCGGGCTCGGACTCCTTACCGGTGTACCAGAATGTTGTGCATGCGCTGCGTGACAGCGACGAAGAGGTACGCGAGGCGGTGGTGCAGGCGTTGATCCGCATCGGGCCGGTCGGCGGCAAGGAACTGATCAACGCGTTAACCGACAAGTACTGGTATTCACGCGAAGGTGCGGCACGTGTGATCGGCACGTTCTCCTCGTTGGCCGAAACCGCCAAGTCGAACCTGATCACGGCGCTGAACGATCCGAACGTGAATGTGCGGGTTGCAGTGATCAACGCTCTGACCATCCTCGGTCCGTCGATCACCAACGACATGATTCTGCAGCTGCGGTCGAACCAGTTGTATCGCAAGTTCGGCGGCGCGCGTGTGCTGGGGAATATCGGCCCGCCGGCACGGTCGGCCCTGCCCGATCTGCAGAAACTGCTGCAGGACCGTGACGCGCTGGTCCGTAAGGAAGCGCAGGACGCCATCCTCAAGATCAGCGGCGAACGGTGATTCGGTTCGTTCATTGACGAACAGTGATAACCGGTTGCCCCTGAATGCATGTGCCCCTGATGGCTTCGCCAGCAGGGGTTTTCCGCTTTCGGACCACCCGCGATAGCCGTCACAAACAGACGTGACGGTCTATCACGGGCACCAACCGACGACTACGCATGCCCACGACATTCATGTCGTGGATTATCCACCGCCGGACGACCCGTACCTGTGCATGCCCCTGTGACCCGCCGGTCAGTTTCGGCGGTTCGCAGGGGTTTTCCGCTTTCGGACCACCCGCAATAGCCGTCACCAACACCCGTGACGGTCAATCACGGGCACCAACCGACGACTACGCATGCCCACGACATTCATGTCGTGGATTATCTGTCGCCGCAACCACCTTCGCACATCAGCTCGGATCGTCGTCCCTGATTTCGGTTCGTCCGCGTCAGCAACTCCTGCGACACGGGGACACGAATGATTCCCTTCTATGCTTCCAGCTCGGACCTGCCCTCGGGCTTCAGCCCGGGATTCGCGGACGATCAAGCAACCACCGCATTCACGCCCTCGGACTTCAGTCCGGGCCGATCCATCGCCGAACCAATCTGAGTTAGGCCCACCTCACACGTTGCTTCCTGCCGGTTGAATCGTCAGATTAACAGTGACGGGTCAACACGTACCGGTCCCATGTCAAACAACGGGTAGACGACCCGATTTCACTCATCGAGTCCACCGTTCAATCTCACACGACGGTCCCATGACACGATCTCGCTCATACTTTCCATCCCACGTTCATCCCCGGACGTTGTTCGGGTTGGCGCTGCTCATGGCGATCCTGCTGACAGTTCCCGTCTCCGCCCAGTGGTCAGCCGATGGCGTCATTCCGATCGACAGGGCTGTAACCCAGGGCTACGACTGCTGTCCGGACGGTCAGGGTGGTGCGTGGTGGGCACAGAATTTCTGGTCAATGTCTAACCGGCACATCCATCTCCAGCACATCGACAGTGACGGTTATCTGAGTTTTGACTCGTTGGGTGTCGATGTTGTGAACGCATCAGGCTGCCAGCTGATCGGGATCGAACCGGGTCTGGACGGTGATGTCGTTGTCATGTTTACCCGCTCGTATCAGGAGGGTGACATTTACTTCTCCCAGGTATTTGCGCAACGGCTGACGCTGAACAGCGTGGACCAACGGGTAGAGAGGTTGTGGGGTGACCTTGGGATCAATATCAGCAACAACGATTTTAATGTGAAATACCCATATAATTACGATGGATACTCGACAGTATCGGATGGTGCGGGCGGGCTCTGGGGACTGTGGCAAAATTCTAGTAATGTCTATGTCAGCGGTGTGAACGCTGATGGATCACTGAAACATGAAGCTGGCGTTGATCCACAGTTAGACTATGATAGCAACATTGATGAGGATATTCACATCGTTGAAGATGGCGCTGGTGGACTCACGATGATGTTCGCCAGCGATGCTGATGGCCGCGTATCGGATCGCCACTTCTACGCTGTTAATATTTTGGCCGACGGTAGTTTTCGCTACGACGAGCGGCAGTTAGTCCTGAACTGGCCTGAAAACGATATTGCTGGATATTATACCAAGCCATACCACCTTCGCAGAGATCCTCAAGGCGGCTATGTCATAACAACTGCGTATTGGTGGCAACGCATCTCGGACGACCTTGTTCCTCAATGGGCGGATCAGGGAGTTCGAGCGTACGATTGGGATCCACCCAATTACAATTTGGACGAAAAAAGCAATCCGGTGATTCTCGCTGATCGCAGCATCTTGCAGCTTTGCACGACGCAGCCCTATGAACAAGCCTACCTGGAACAGGTTCTTGAGGACGGTACTCGCCGTTTTGGTACAGACTGGGGTCCGGTTGCAGGAGATAGTACGCTTGACCAGTTTCTCCCGGGTCCAGATTTCCTGGCGCCCGATAGTGAAAGTGTTATTTGCATCTACAATGGATATTTATCATGGCCGGCAGGATTTCGAACAATGATTCAACGTCTAACCCCCGACGGGACAAATCTCTGGTCACACATAGTTCAAATAGGCACTAATACTATAACGCTTCGTCCTACTTATTGGACGGTATTCTATATCGACGACTACAACATCTGTTACTTTTGTGTTCATGCAGGTGCTCCTGATGATGAGTTTAAGTTTTATGCATTCAAGTTGAATGTAGAAGACGGTACGTTGGCGGGGGTCAACTCTGTTTCTGAACCGACGGATGGCGATCCCAGCTCCCCTTCTGCCCCAGCTCTGATCAGCAATGCGTATCCGAACCCGTTTAACAGTAGTGTAGCATTGACGATTTCGGTTCAGGCGCCGGGGATATACGACCTCGTGGTCCACAACGTGCTCGGACAGACGATCCACCGGGAAGCCGTGGACATCCACGCGCCCGGCGAGTTTGTTCAGACCCTAACTCTGCCGGAGGGCAGCGCGTCGGGGATCTACTTCCTCACGTTGCAGCTCACGGACGGCCGTCACCTGAGTCAGAAGAAGGTGGCGTACCTGCGCTAGTCGGCGAGTCAGTTCGTGTCACCCATCTCACGTCCATGTCCGGTGGAGGCTGGCGCGGGCAGAGGTTTCCTGCCTACGTTCCGGAGCCCGTAACTTCACGTGAGAAAGTCCCAGATGGCGCACGACGATCGAAGTTCCGCAAGCAGACGTCCCTCCTTTCTGTTGATGATCGCTGCGGTGTTGGTTGCCTTCATGGCCGGCCTGGTGGTCAGCGATGGTCCGGAAGCGGTCGGCATCCCCACCGGTTCGACCAGTCCGGAGCGTAAATTCCGTGACGTCATCCGGCTTGTCGACCACGCGTACGTTGACGAACCGAACGACTCCCTGATGTACGAGGGCGCGATTGTCGGCCTGCTCGAGCAGCTTGACCCGCACTCGGTGTACATCCCGCCGAAGGAGCAGGAGGCGGTGGATGAGACGATGCAGGGCGAGTTCAGCGGAATCGGCATCCAGTTCGATATCCGGGACGGTGTGATCACTGTTGTCAGCCCGATCCCCGGCACCCCGGCGGATCGTATGGGCCTGCGTGCGGGCGACCAGATCGTGGAGATCGAGGGTGTCAGCGCGATAGGTATTTCAAATGACGATGTGCGCAAGAAGTTGCGTGGGGCGGAGGGGACACAGGTCAACATCAGCGTCCGCCGTCCGGGCAAGAGCGAGCTCATCAAGCTCACATTGACGCGCGGTAAGATCCCGATTCACTCGGTGGAGGCTTCATTCCTGCTCGATGACGGCAAGACCGGCTACATTATGATCAGCCAGTTCACCGCCGTGACCGAGTCCGAGCTGGAGCAGGCGCTGGACGACCTCGAGCGGCAGGGAATGACGCAGCTGATTCTCGACCTGCGCGGCAACTCCGGCGGGTACCGTGTGCAGGCGCATGAGGTCGCGGACAAGTTCCTCACGGCTGACCAGGTCATTCTGACAACGAAAGGCCGTGCGGAAGGAACCAGCGACACGTTGTGGTCGACCAGCAACACGCATGCGTACATGCCGCTGATCGTGTTGGTGAGCAACGGGACTGCGTCCGCGAGCGAAATCGTGGCCGGCGCGATCCAGGATCTGGATCGTGGACTGGTGCTCGGCCAGCCGACGTTCGGCAAGGGGCTGGTGCAATACCCGTTTGAGCTGAACGACGGCAGCGTGGTGCGGATTACGATCAGCCGTTGGTATACGCCGACCGGTCGCTGTGTGCAGCGGCCGTGGGAGGATGGCATCGGCGAATACCTGATCGGTGCGTACCGGGATGGGTCGGACCTGGATTCGCTGGAGATATCCTCGCCGGACAGTCTTGGCGAGCCCTATTTTACGCGTACCGGGCGCAAGGTTTACGGAGAACGAGGCATTCAGCCGGATGTATTAATCCATCCGGGGTTGCTGAGCGACTATGGAGCAGACATGTTGAGTGAGCGCATTCTGTTTGACTGGTCGCAGGAGCTGGCGTCGCAGATGGGTCAGCCGACGATGCCGTTCGACGAGTTCCTGAGGAGTTGGCAACCGACACGCGCGCAGCTGCGAGACTTGTTTGCGTATGCGGCGGACAGAGACCTCGAGTACGACGCGGAGGGTTGGACACAGGACGCAGATTATCTTGAGAACCAGATCCGTGCGGAGGTGGCGCAACGCCTGTACAATGGGCGAAATTACCTCTGGCAGGTGTTGATCAACGGGGACGCGACAGTGGACAGTGCGTTGACGCGGATGGGCGAGGCGGATGCGCTTGCACGGTCGGGTTCACTCGAGGAGAGCGGTTGATTCTTTTTCCGCCGCTCGGTAAACTTAGAGACTGTACGTAACATCTCTACACACACACTAAGGGGCGTTCCAAATGCTGAAGCTGGTGGTAGCTCAGCACGTCCGTTACGAGGGAGGCCGGAATGGTTGAGCTGTTTCTGCGAGGCGGTGACTTCATGTGGCCGATTCTCGCCGTGTTCATTATCGGTTTGATGTTCGTGATCGAGCGTTTCATCAGCCTTTCCATGTCCACGGTGAATACGAAGAAGTTCGTGGTGAAGGTGAACCAGGCTCTTCAGGAAGGTGGCCCACAGGCAGCGAAGGAAGTCTGCGAGAAGACGCGTGGTCCGATTGCTTCGGTGTTCCATGCCGGCTTGCAGCGCATGGGCATGGGCATTGACGCGGTGGAAAAGAACATCATGAACGCGGGTCAGATCGAGATGAGCTTCCTCGAGAAGAACCTCGTCTGGTTGAGCACCGTGATCGCGATTGCCCCGATGCTTGGGTTTACCGGGACGGTTTCCGGTATGGTTGGCGCGTTCGACGCGATTGCCGCGGCGAACAACATTTCGCCGTCCATCGTTGCGGATGGTATTTCGCAGGCGCTGTTGACGACGTTGTTTGGTCTGATCGTCGCGATGATCATTCAGTTCTTCAACAACTTCTTCGTGTCTCGCATCGACAAGATCGTCGGTGACATGCAGGAAGCCTCGGTCGAATTTGTCGACACGCTTCTCGAGTACGAAGCGGCGCACCCGGAAGTCACGCGTGGTGGCATCAACGGTTAACCAGCCACCTCGGAGGCGAGTATGGCCTTATTGAAACGGAGAATCCGCGGTGAGGACGATATCCCGACGGCATCATTGCCGGATATTGTTTTCATGCTGCTGATTTTCTTCCTGGTCACGACGACCATCGACATCGATATCGGCATTCCGATGCAGTTGCCGGATCGTGGCGGTGAGTTCAAGGTGAACCCGGAGAATATCAGCAACGTGCTGATTAACGCGCAGGGGCAAATCCTCATCGACGACGAGCTGACGGACATCACCCAGGTGCAGGAAGTGACGCGCACCAAGGTGGAAACGCGTGGGCTCGATGCGGATGGCAAGCCGAAGCTGATCGTGTCAATCAAGACGGAGAAGGAGACGAAGTACGACGCCTTCATCCAGGTATTGGACGCGGTCAAAGCTGCCGGGGCAACGAAAATCTCCATTGCCGAACCGGAAAGTTAAGGGGGAAGGTCTAGATGCAGTTTGCCAAGAAAACGAAGGCAGGCGCGGACATTCCCACAGCCTCGCTGCCGGACATCATTTTCATGCTGCTGATCTTCTTCATGGTCGTGACCGTGTTCAAGGAGTTTAACGGTCTACCGGTGCTGTTGCCGGCGGCCCGCACGACGGAGAAGCTGGAGTCCAAGCGGAACATCGCCTATTTGTGGGCGGACAAGCTGGGGCGTGTGTCGGTTGATGACAAGATTGTGACGATGGATGACATCGAACCGATCATGGCGGAAAAATTCGCCGGGAACCGTCGCATCATCATCAGCATGAAAATTGATAAGGACGTCGAGATGGGTCTCGTAACGGATATTCAGGAACAGTTACGGGATGCCTATACATTGCGTGTCAGTTATGCCACGCGGCTGAAATAACTGACGGGAGGATCCGCCCATGCTTTCCTACAAACAACCGGAAGCGGAAGTGCGGTTGCGCTACCCGAAGCTCGTTGAGCTCGGGCTGGTGATCTCCCTGCTGATCGTGATTGTTGTCTTTCTTGTGTCGAAGCGGCTGGATCAGGATGTGACGGTCCGGCAGGCGGAAGAAGTCGTGCTTGAGACGGAAGAGATCCCGATTACGAAGCAGGTGAAGCGTCCGCCGCCGCCCGCGCGTCCGACCATTCCGATCGAAGACCCGGAAGTGGATATCGAAGCGGACCTGGCGTTTGAGGATATCGACGACATTGACTGGACGATGGATGCTCCGCCTCCGCCTCCCAGTGTGGAAGAGGAAATCGTCGAGTTCTTCCTCGTCGAGGAACCGCCACAGATCGTCGGCGGCACTCAGGCGCTGTACGAGTACATGAAGAAGAACAACCTGTACCCGGAGATGGCGCAGAACGCGCAGATCGAAGGGGACGTGATCATCGAGTTCATCGTCGATACGAACGGCAACCCGACGGGTGTGATTGTCAAGCAGGAACGTCCGCAGGGGCTGGGCTTTGGCGAAGCTGGTGTCAAGGCGATCTCGGCGATGAAGTTCACGCCGGGCATGCAGCGTGACCGCGCGGTTCAGGTCCGCATGCAGCAGCCGATCCGCTTCAGGTTGCAGTAATCTTAGTCTGATACTGGATTTACAGGGCGTTCCGGATAGCCGGGACGCCTTTTTTGTCTCTGTCTCGCTCCGGTGAATTTCAGAAAGTTGCGTGATTTGCTTGTGCTGAGCCGGATTCCCGTTCAGGTTAAAAGAGAGGGCACGGGTAACCTGTGGAGGAGACGATGGACACGAACGGGAAGCGCGGTTCGGCGAAAGAGTCCTATCCGAAAGTGGTGGAGATCAGCGCGATCGTCGCGTTGCTGCTGGTCACGGTTGTCTTCCTCGTCTGGAAGACGGATCGTCGCGAAACGGCGGCGATCGAACCTGAGGAAACGGTGCTGGAGGTGACGGATGTGCCTTACATCCCGCCAGCGAAACTTCCCCCCGCACCGGAACGTCCCAGCCTGCCCATCGAGGATCCGGAGATGCCACTGGAGGACGATCTGACGATGATAGAGAGCGACGTGTACCAGTATCCAGACTTCGATGTTGTATCGATGCACTCGTTCGAGGACGATCCGGTTGACTTTTTCGCGGTGGAGAAACGGCCGGAGATGATCGGCGGCGTGGCGGCGCTGTACCGTTACATGATGGACAACAAGCTGTACCCGGATTTCGCCCGCCGGAACGGTCAGAACGGGAAGGTGCTGATCCAGTTTACGGTCGGTGAGGACGGGAAACCGTACGATTTCGAGGTGCTTGGCGAACGGCCGCTCGGGTTCGGCTTCGCGGATGCCGCGATCGAAGCGATTTCGGCGATGCGGTTCACCCCCGGCATGCAGCGTGACCGTGCGGTCAAGGTGCGCATGCAGCAGCCGATCGAATTCCGGACGAAGTAGGCGCTGAGTATACGTGAGAACCCGTGATCATGATTCTGGCCCGTGTCGGATGTTGGCCGACACGGGCATTTCTCTGTTTTCGCGCGTATATTGGCGGAAATGGTATGCATCAGGAGTGAGGTGACCAATGAAATGTGGATTCTGGATGTCCTGCCTGCTCGTGCTTGTCCTGCTTCCGCTGTCTGCAGACGCGCAACTCGCCGAACAATGGCGCTGGAAATACGGCGCCACCAGCTCGAGCTACAACCACTACCATGATTTTGTCCATATCAGCCCGCACCCGGGCGGGGGCTACTATCTCGTCGATCAAGTCTATGCGGATGACCGGTACGACTACTACGGCTACTGGCAAAGTGACTTGCTGCACGTGGAAGAAAATGCGGACCAGACGTGGCGCGTGATGGGGTCCAGGGATCTCGGGGGCGGCCGGTTGGCGGATCTGGATATCGGGTACGACGAGGGCATGCGGTCGGGGACGGTGGACCCGGTCGGGAATGGATACGGATACACGTGTTACATGGACTACAAGTGCTACTACCCGTCCGGGCAAATCCGTTATTCAGGTACCGGAAGCAATGACGGAACGATAGCGGACTGGCTGGGCGCGGTACGCATCTACCCGGATTTGAGCGTTCCCGGTGATGCCGGCTGCACATTCATCGCGTATACCCTGGATTACAATGCGAGTGATTACTATTCCCCCGCTGACATCAGGCTGGAATTGAAACGCTTCGACGGGGACGGCGAGGAGGTAGTCGCTCAAGACTGGGATCTGGGCTATGCGTGGAGCGGTGATACGGTCGCGAAGGTTGTGAATTCTGGTCTGGTCAAGTCAGCGAATCAGATCTATCTCTATGTTCGCGGCAAGAATTTTCCGTTCAGCCAGAATCAGGTGGACGCTGATTATCTCGTGATGGTCGATGGCGACCTGAACTTCTGCTGGGCGGTTGAAACGCCGGATTTCAACCCGAATTACCAACCACTTGGCGAAACGGTGTCGATGCAACTGACACGAGATCGTTCGCTGTTACTGCAGTCGGCTGTCGGCATTGGGAAGTACACCCCGAACGGCGAGCAGCTGTGGTTTACTGATCTCGATCAGTACGTCCCCAACGCGGTCACGATCGACGTTCCAACAAACCCCACCATCTACTATTTCGTCGGGTATGACCCGTTGGATGACGATGCCCCGGTGTTGGGGGCGCTGTCCGAAACCGGTGAGCTGATCTATGTCCAGGAGATTCCCGGCCTGGCGGATGCGTCCAGTGTGTACGTGGACGGACTGTACAATGTGGTCGTAGGCGGCGCGATACAGGATCACAACCCGTACTACAATGTGTATTACGAACGTGCGATTCTGATCGGCTACGGCAATACGTCCGGTGTGCCTGGGGAGGACAGCGAGGTGGTCCGTCAGTTTACCCTGCACCCGGTTTATCCGAACCCGTTCAACTCAACCGCCACGATCTCGGTGGATGTGGCGCGGCCGTCGATGGTCAATCTGAGCGTGTTTGACGTGCTCGGGCGTGAGGTAACGGTGTTACGGGAAGGCTGGACCGTATCGCCCGGCACGCACCATGTCGCGTGGGACGCGTCGAACGTGGCCGGCGGAACGTATTTCCTCCGCGCGTTGATCGGTGATGACCAGCAGACACAACGACTGGTGCTGGTGAAGTAGACAGTCGGCGGACTGCGGACGCGGTCGACGGACTGCGTTAAATCTCTATGCTACCACGGACTTAAGTCCGTGGTACGTTTCTTTGGTGTCATCCTGACGCGCCGTGGGCGCGGGAAGGATCGCGTCGTTCATCGATGTGGGGTAAGCATTCGCATGCTCAGGAGACCACCCTGACGCTTATCGTGTGTATTCCAGCTGATAACAACCTGTTTGCCCTCGTGTCTCTCTACCAGAGCCCTCCCACTTGCATTATAATAGACCAGTCGTTATAATTGGGGCATGACAAAAGCACAGGAAACACGGCAACGCATCATCAGCACCACGATGGATCTGTTGATGCAACAGGGCTACCACGCGACCGGGCTGAACCAGATCGTGCAGGAGAGCAACGCGCCGAAGGGTTCATTGTATTTCCATTTTCCGAAAGGGAAAGAGGAAATCGTGGCGGAAGCGTTGAATCTGGCCGGTGAGTGGACCTGCAGCCATGTCGCCGAGGCGTTACAGGCGCATGATTCGGTCGCGGACGCGGTCGCGGCAATCACCTTGAGTTTCGCGCACCTGCTGGAAGAGGACAACTACGGCAAGAGCTGTGCGTTGTTGACGGTCGCGCAGGAAGTGGGTGACGATGACGTGCTGCTGCGCAAGGCGTTGGATGAAGGCTTCGCCGGGTGGTATCAGTTGTTCGTGGACATGTTCGTGAAGGCTCAGTTTCCGCAGCAGGCGGCGGAGCGTTGGGCGGACCTCACCCTGTCGGCGATTGAAGGTGCGCAGGCGTTGGCCCGTGGGCAACGGTCGGTGCGGCCGCTGGAGAACACCGCAGCGATGTTGCGGCTGTTGATCGGCAACGCGCAGCAGATGTATGACATGAACCAGGGCTGAGCCAGGCGAATCGGGCTGCCGATGCAACAGGTTCAGGCGATGACAACCCCCGGGGTTCACCCGGTGGACAGGACCGGATACGGCGCAGTAGATAGTAGACCGGTCGTTATAGATGAGGGCGATTATGTTGATCTTGCTCGGATTGTGCAGACAGAAGAACCGGATCTCGCTGGCTGATTCTCAGGGCTCGCAGGACGTAGCTCGAGAGGGGTAATTCCCGGCGGAAACCGTGGAACTCTTGACCATAACCAGTCATGACAACGAAGCAGTTAAAACGGCAACAGAAAGGGAGTATCTCATGTACGTGATCACTGGAGCAACAGGCAATACCGGCAAGCGCATCTCTCACGCCTTGTTGGACGCAGGCAAGCAGGTCCGTGTCATCGGCCGCAGCGCGGAACGGATGCAGGAATTCGCGGACAAGGGCGCGGATGTGTTTGTCGGCGATTTGAATGACCGGGCAGCGATGGAGAAGGCGTTCAATGGCGCAACAGCAGCTTATGTGATGGTCCCGCCGAAGTATGACGCCGAGGATTTCCGTGCCTATCAGAACGAAGTGAATGAATCCCTGGCGAATGCGCTGGAGAAGAGCCAGGTCAAGCACGTGGTGGCGTTGAGCAGTGTCGGCGCGGAGCTGCCGTCGGGCAACGGTCCGGTCGCGGGTTTGTATGACATGGAGCAGCGGCTGAACAAGCTGGACGAGGTCCACATTCTGTATTTGCGTCCCGGCTATTTCATGGAAAATACGATGATGCAGATCGGCACGATCAAAGCGATGGGTTTCGCCGGCACGCCGGTCAAGCCGGATGCGACGTTCGGCATGATCGCGACGCAGGACATCGCGGCGTACGCGGTGAAACGTCTGCTGGCATTGGACTTCACCGGCCATTCGCATCAGGAGCTGCAGGGCAACCGTGACCTGTCCTACGCCGAGGTGACGAAGCTGTACGGTGAGAAGATCGGCAAGCCGGATCTCGAGTATGTTCAGGTCACGCCGGAGCAGGCGTTGCAGGGCATGATGCAGGTCGGGATGAGCCAGTCGGCGGCGGAGATGATGCTAGAGCTGAGCGAAGGGCTGAACACGGGTGAGGTCCATCCGCTCGAGCCCCGCAACGATGAGAACACCACACCGACGACGATCGAGCAGTTTGCGGAGTACTGGACGGCGGCGTACAACGCGTCGTAATTCCAGGCGTCCGGGTGAGTTCCCGGGAGCATGGATTGATCATAGATCGAACGGGACAGGCGAGTCGCTTGTCCCGTTTTCTGTGTCGGGGAGGAAACGTGTGTGGTGAATGCGACACAATGAGTCGCGGGATTGTATCAAGCTAAGTCATGGATAAACAGTTGTATAAACGTCGGCATGCAGATTGCAATGGAGATCGCAGCAACGGAAACACGACTAAAAGAGGGGGACGGATGAAGCCGCAACTGCCACAAGTACTTCCACTGATTCTCTGTGCCATTGTCTGGATTACAGGAGCGACGAATGCCTTCGGCACCCAGCTCGCCGTGCTGGATTCGATGAAATTTGATGTATCTCACGACAGTTTCAGCGACGTGGTCCGTCTCTACCCGGACTCGGAATCCGGCGGCCTCTATTTGCTGGTGCGTTTGCTGTACGAACCGGACCAATCAAAGATTGAACACCACAAAATCTACCGGTTGATCGCCTCGAACGATGGCAGCCGCAATCTGTTTATCGTTGATTCCGCTCCGGATGGTCTGGTTCAGGCGGAAATGTTCCACAACCATGACTTCCTCTACTTGAGCCATGGGCCGCAATCGGAGGATGATACGATCATGCTTGAGCGCAGCGCCATGGAACCGGAATACTTCTGGCGCATGCGGATTGACAGCACGTCGGCAGGACAACCAACCCGTGGAGTGGGGTTGTCGATGCTGGAGACCGATGAATTCCTGGTGCTGCTGCAAGCGGAAGACTCGCCGGTGCTGCAACGGTATTCACCGGGCGGAACGTTGTTGGCCGAGCTGGTGTTGGATGGAATTGGGGAAGCATGGGATCTGGCATGGGTAGGCCGGGATCGTCGTGGAACGCCTGATGGGTATCCCCTGTGGCTGGGCGTCGCTGGCAGTGAGGGCCAGGTCTGGGTGGATGCCATGACGATGACCACCGGTCTTGAATCCGCGGCGACCGACTCAGTGCTGTACTCGGTAGATGCTGAGTACGAGGTCGGATACTTCGGTCGAAGTGGAACCAGCATGACCTGGTACGGTGAGGAGGAGGTTCGTTCGTTCAACCTGCCGTCGGAATCCACCCTGGTCGAAGCTTATTGGCCGGGTGTCCATGCGGCAACACCGGTATCTGATGGCGGATTCGTATATCAACAGATCGAGTTCGGCGGTTTGGCCGATTGGAGTGTGGATGCCACCGAGTTCAGCCTGAGGCTACAGACTCTGCTGCGTGTGCCTGAGGGCTCGTTCCTGGATACCAACGCCAGGCTGATTTTTACAGGCACGACCGAAGTTGATCTCGGAGCCGATTCCAGCCGTGTCGATCTGATGCTGGTGACCGTTGGCTATGCCGAGGATCGGCTCGTGTATCCGGACAAAGCCCGCCCTGAACCGCACTCCATAGATGTGTATCCGGCGTTTCCGAATCCGTTTAACGGAAAAGCACTGGTTCGTCTCGCGGTGGCGACCGAACAGCAGGTGGAGGCCCGGGTGTATAATGTGCTCGGACGGCTGGTTGCGACGCCGTTGCAGCGGAGTGCGTTGCGGGCTGGGTTTCATTCCATGACGATAGTTGCAGACGGTTGGGCGAGCGGAACCTACGTGCTGGTGGTGGAAGGCGAGGCGAATCAGATCATGCAGCAGAAGATTACGCTGATTCGTTAAGCGATCATCCGTGCAACGCCCGAATCGTGAACTCGGATGTGTTGGCCGTAAACGATAGACGATGCGCAGGTACAGGCCCGGAAACGCAGGCTTCCGGGCCGTTTTCTTTTGAGGCAATTCCGGAACGCACCGGCCAGAATATCCCATTGGATGCACGGCACTATTTCGTGTTTGCGCAGGAAAGCCAAGCGTTTGTGAGAAGATGATACAATCAGAACTGGCATGAAAATGGCTCACATTCTGATACTAATAATTCTCAGTTTGACCTCAGGAAACGCGTCATGCACAGGGTGCCGAGTGGTAATAGTGTCCGGAAAAATGATCCGGTGATCACGAGAAAACGTATCAATCTGACCGTTGTCTCGCTGTCCATGATCATCGGCGGGTTGATCGTTGCGTATTACGATTCGCTCAGAGGATCGTACACGGAATTGCCGTACATCCTCGTGTTGGTTGCAACTGCTTTCACAGCGCTTCTGGTTGAACGTCTGGGCCGGACTCAGCTCGGATTCACTCTGCTGGTTCTGGCTGGCTTTTTCCTCTCGTTTTCATTGCAGATCGTCAACGGCCCGGAGAATAAAGTCAGCTTGATGGTGTTGCCGACGGTGCTTGTGTTGGGCGCGCATCTGGTTCGGCAGAACCATCTGTACATCCTCTACGGTTTGGGTTTTGTGACCGTCCTGCTTCCTCCGCTGTTGCAAGTTCAGTTCGGCGAACAGCTTTACGGCAGCACGCTGGTATTCGATTTCACCGATCTTCTGGACCGGCTTGTCGTTACCGCCATCACGGTTGTCGTGGTTCACATTTTCGTCAAGGATTGGCGCACCGCCTTGTTTGAACGTTGGAAGCAGGCGGAAATTGTCGCGCAATCTCCGGACCCGATCCTGATCACGGACAGTCGCTACATCATCGAATACGTCAATCCGTCGTTCTGCAAAACCTTCGGTTATAAGCAGGAAGAGGTAATCGGCCGTGAAGTGACGACGTTGTTTGGCAAGGAGCAGAAGCAGACGTCACCGGTAGAGATCAAGCAGCAGTTGGAGCGTGACCATTTCTGGAACGGCCGGTTCATCCGTCCCACGAAGGACGGCACTCCAGTCACCGTCAGTGTCATGATTTCGGCGTTGCTCAACGAGTCCGGCGAGATCACGAATTTCTACGAGTTCTCGCGTGATATCAGCAAGGAGCTGGATCTCGAGAAGCAGTTGTTGCAGGCACAGAAGATGGAAGTCGTCGGGCAGCTGGCGGGCGGAGTGGCGCATGACTTCAACAACGTGCTGCAGGTGATTTACAGCCACACTCAGCTTGGCCAACTCATGCACGGCAAGCAGGACCCGGCTACTGAGCATTTCAGTTCCATCGAGGCCGCCGCGGATCGTGCAAGCACGCTGGTCCAGCGCATGCTCGCGTTCAGCCGTCAACAGCTGTTGCAGGTGGCGAATTATGATCTGAACACAGACTTGTCGAACACGTTACGCATGATCCGGCGGGTCATTGGTGAACGGATCAACCTTGTCTGGCAACCTGACAGCGCGATTGGGCATGTCGTTGCCGACCGTGGTCAGATCGAACAGGTGATCATGAACCTTTGCATCAACGCCCGGGATGCCATGCCGGATGGTGGGCGTTTGAAGGTGCGAACGTCGCAGATTCACTTCGGTCAGGACACAGGCAAGCGACCGCAGTGGGCGAAAGAAGATGAGTACGTGGCGATTGAAGTGTCCGACACGGGCACTGGAATTCCACCGGAGATCGTCAATCGCATTTTCGAACCGTTCTTCACCACCAAGGGAGAGGGCAAGGGAACCGGGCTTGGGCTGTCAACAGCATACGGGATCATTCTGCAACACCATGGGATGCTGGACGTTCGCAGTGAGGCGGGGAAGGGATCAACATTCACCGTGTATTTGCCTCATACGGTGGAAACTGCACAGCAGGAGACCGAGATGGATTCCATAAAGGCATCCAGTGATCTCAGTGATTTGACGGTTCTGGTCGCCGAGGATGATGGCTACGTGCGCAGCACCGTAGCACGCATTCTCGAACATGAAGGGTGCCGGGTTATCCTCGCTGAAAACGGACTGATCGGCCTGGAGAAGTACAAAAGCCACCGCAGTGAAATCACCTGCATCATCAGCGATATCGTGATGCCGGAGATGGAAGGCCTGGAGATGTACGAGCACATCCAGAAACTCGGGACCGATGTCCCGGTTCTGTTCACCAGCGGATACAGCGGCCGGTTCACGTTGGACGAGATCACCGACAACGAACTGGCGTTTTTGCCCAAACCGTTCAAGCGACAGGAATTGCTCGAGAAGCTGGAGCAGTTGTGTTGGCCACAGCCCGCAAACGGAAACCTCGATTCAGCGTAAGCAAACCGATGGCTGCCTTCACAACGTCTCCGACCTGAAGGCAGTCGTTTATTTCAACACCGTCACCTTGCGGCTGAGGGACTGACCGTCCTCGGTGGCGAGATGCAGCAGGTAGGTGCCGGACGCCAACGAGTTGGCGTTCAGCGACACGGTATGCTGCCCGGCGGTAAACACCCCACGCGCAACCAGACCCACCTTCTGACCGAGCATATTGAACAGCGCGACTTCCGCACGTACCGGCCGTGGCAGCGAGACCACCGCCGTTGCGCGGGCGTTGAACGGGTTCGGATACAACGTCGAGATCGCAAACTGGTCCGGCAGGTTCGACGTCATCGACTCCGGCGCATCGTTGATGATGAATTCAGCCAACGGCAGAACGTCGATCTTGCCATAACCCCATGTCGTGTTCGGGACGGTGCCGGTGTATTGATCGGTGACGGCGTGATCGAACAGAACCTGCCGCACCATGTGCCCGAGCGGCAGATCGGCTCCGTGCTGGAACCAGTTTGCCATCACCGCGGCGGTTGCACCGGACGCAGCGGGGCAGGCCATGGATGTACCACGGAAGAGGACGTAATCGCCGGGTGTACCGGGGGCGTCGCCGGGATTCAGCAGGATGTAATTGTCGTAGCTGCCGCCAGGCTGGAGGCTGGAAACGTCGCCGTCCCGCGCGGAGGCGATCATGCTGCCCGGCGAGGCGATGTCCGGTTTCTGTAAGCCGTCGATGCGTGGCCCGATGCTGGAGAAGGACGCGATATCGCCGATGGTGCCGGACGCCGTGTGCGTTTCCCCGTTGTAGTCTTCCCATTCCGTACGGCTGGTGTAGGCCGCGACCGCGATTGCGCCGTCCGCTATGGCCGGTGAACCGACCGTGTACTGCGGATCGCCGTTGTTGAACTCGTACCCGATGCTGTACGGCCCGAGTGTCTGCACACCGACATACAGGTGGAACACCTGGTCATGATCGGAGTTGTTGGCAATTGTGATGTAGCGGTGGTCAGCGTTGCTCGGCAACACTTCATCCCCGAGTAGGTAGCGGGATTCGGTTCCGCGTGGGGACTGTTGCTGCTCGCTGACGGTTGCGTCCAGCGGCAGGAAATTGTTGTCGTAGGCGGTGAGGTCGAAGAAGGTGCGATCGTCGGTGTTCGGACCGTCATACGCGATCACGTTCACCAGGAACACCTGCCCCGTCGCCCACTGCGAGACCGTAAGGCCGATGAACGCCGACTGTGTGTTTGCAGGTACAGTCAACGAGTAATGGTGGTCGTCGTTGGCGCTGTTGCCCGCTGAGATGAAGACGATCATGCCATCGTCGACGACGTAATCGACCGCCTGTTCGTTCTCCATCGATCCGTCGAGGAACTCGTTGAAGTAGCCGTACGACATGGACGCGACGTCGCAGTCGTAATACTCCCGTGCGGCGATGAAGGAGTGGGTCACACCGGCGGAGGTTTCCAGCCCCTCGGCGTCATTTCCGATCTTGAGGAACACCAGTTCCGCCTCGGTTGCCATGCCGGCGTAAAGACCGCCGGACGCGGTCCCGCGTCCGAGGACGGTTCCGGCAACATGGGTGCCGTGCCCGGTGACGGTATTGCCGACGGTGAAGTTGCTGTCCGGCCACTCGCTGTAATCGACGGCGTGAACCGGGACCGGAATGTCAGGGTGGTCAATGTCGACGCCGGAATCGAGCACCGCGACCCGGACACCGTTCCCCTGATTATACACCGCGCCGTAGGTGTTGACGGCTGCGTTGACGCCGTTCAGCTCACGGGCGATGTCGTTCTGCGGCGCGAGCACGTCCTCACCGTTGCCCAGCCGTTCCACGAACGGCAGCAGCGCGAGGTCGTCGATGGCGTTGACCGGCACCCGCGCAAGAAAGAATCCGGTCGGATGATTTTCCAGTGGCGGAATCCAGTCGGACAGGATCAGCTCGGCGCCGGTTGCGGCCATGGCGTCGATTTGCGCCGGGCTGGGGTAGGCGTCCAGGTGGACATAGACCAGATGGTCGCCGATGGCGCGTGTGGACTCGTCCCCACGGATCAGCCAGCCGTCAACGCTGGATGCTGGCCAGGTTTGATCAACGATGCGTTGTTTGGCAACGAGCTGCATCTGCAACGATCCGGACAGCTTCTGCCGGGCTTCGGCGGGCATGTCAGGCAGAGCAATTTGCGTTGCGGCGAACGACGACACGGCGAACGAGACGATCAGAACGATCAGGAAAATCGGAAGAAGCCGGCGACTCATGAATCCAGTCCTCAGGTTGAACATCGGTGCGGAGGGAACATCGTTGACCCAAGGGTAAGGTAGCGCCGGAAGGTGGGAGTACTCAAACGCAAGAGGGAGGGAAGGTGCATAACAAACCGGGGACACTTTCGGAGAAAGTGTCCCCGGTTTCAGGGTGTCTGTCTTTTTCTCAAGACTCAAGACTCAAGACTAGTTTACTTCATCAGCACGATCTTGCGCATCTCGTTCAGCTTCCCGGGCACGTTGGCGTGGACAAAATACACGCCACTGGCGAGCGACGATCCGTCAATGGTGAGACGGTGGTTGCCGGCGGAGAAGGTGCCATCCGCGATGGTCGCAACCTGCTGGCCCATCACGTTGATCACAGTCACCTCAAGCGTGCTGGTTTCCGGCAGCGCGAGGCTGATCGTGGTGGTCGGGTTGAACGGGTTCGGGGCGATCGATCCGACACGGAACTCAGTCGGCAACGCTTTCGCTGTCACCGGTTCATCCGCCGTAAAATCGAGCACCTGGTGTTTCCATTCGGTCACCGTCTCATTGGCGGTGTAGGAGTCGCCCTTGAAGAAGGTGAACGAGTCGGTAGACATGGCGTCCGGGTAGAAACCGACATAGGCTTCGACGACGTAGACACCGTCCGGCAACCAGCCGGGGACGGCGTTTTCGACCGATGCGATGTCAATCTCCCGGTACGGCCACATGCTGAAAGTGGCGGTGCGGTACGCCTGCACCTGTCCACCGTTGGGACCGGTCACGTCGATCCAATAGTTCAGATCTTCAATCCAGGAATCGACATTCGATGTGATGTTCAGCGCGTAAAACAGGCTGCCGCCGTTTGACGGGATCTCATCCTGTACCGGAGCAACGTTCACCGACACATCCGGCTCGTTGTCTGCAACGGAAACCGTCGCGGTCAGATGATGGCCACTTTCGGCAAAGAAGTCACCGTTCAGGGCGTCCTGCAAATCAAAGAACTGGTTGGCCTGATGCTGGTTCGGGGCTGTCCGGTAAGGGAACGGCTGGTAGTACCCTTCCATGCCTTCGTCGGTAATCTCCGCCCAGATCCAGCAGTCCCCGGTCAGGTTCTGCAGTTCCGGGAAACCGGACACGTCGAAATTGACCATGTACTCACCGGTATAGCCCGGGTCCACATCGAAATAGTACGTGCCGCTGAAGAGTTCGTTTGCCGGGGTGGGTCCACCCGGGAAGATGTGGAACTCCATGGACGCATTCGCCGGCGCACCGCCAGCCGCCGAGTGGAAGAAGGTGCGGAAGTTGATCACGTCGATGTCGTAGGTCATTCCGGCGAAGAAGTCCGGGTTGATCTCAGACGGCACGAGGTGGACCACCGGCCCATCATTCGCGTCGGTAACGGTCAGCGTGCCGGGGTAACTGCGGGAGTCGCAGCCCATTTCATACTGTTCCGTTGGGAGTACGTCGAGCTCGACCATGTAGCTGTTGTTGTCCGGAATTTGATCGGGATGAGTATGCATCGCATTCAGCTGGTTGAACCCGATGTCATCCATCTGCGGCAGCCAGATGCCGTCTTGCGGACTGTCCGGATGCCACAGGTCGAGGTTGATCGACTCACCGGGATCGAGTGAATACGGCCCTGCCGGGAACAGCGGATAGACCGCGCCGTTCAAATCCCACACCGCCATGAAATTGTCGGCCGGTTCAGTCGACAAGTTGCTGACGATGACATCACCGTCCACCGGGATGTCAACCGTGGTCGGATACGGAACGTCCATGGTGATGCCGAGATCTGAGGTCAGCTGTTCCTTGTAGATCAGGATGTCGTCAATACGGAAGAAGGAGAAATCGGGTGGTGTTTCCGGGCAGTGGAAGTAGATCCGGAGCTTGACATCGTCCATGCCAGCGAGATAGCTGATGTCCCAGTCCCAGGTATAGCCGGATTCGCTGAACCGTGTCCATTCGCCGTCCGTGCCGCCAACGTAGACATAGCTCCCAGACGAGGACGCCGGATTCCAGGTTTGATCCACCGGATTGTACAGCTCCGGCCGCCAGTAGAACTCATCCGGGAAGTTGTTGGTGTATTCCAGGTCGATCGACATGTACAGATCAAGCCACAGGCTTTCACCAGCATTGATATCCGGCATGTTGAATTCCGGGCTTTCGGCGTACTGGTCCTGCATTTCCAGAATCTGTTCTTCCACGCCGAGGTAATGAGTCGGTGAGTAAGCGTTGGCGGCGTTGTCGATGATCTGCAACGTGATCGGCAGACCGCCGCTGAACTCGGTGCGGGTCAGGAAGGTTGGATCGCCGCCGATGTTACCGCCGTCCGCATCCTCGAACCAGACGGTCACATCATCCTGCGCGACCTTCAGGTCATCGATCTGCAAGCCGAACATGTCTGGATTGTTGTTGGAATCGTAGGCCGTGTCCGACCCGAAGGCGACCGCGACATAGACGGTTTCGTAGCTGGCGTAGTCGTTCAGCAGGAACCGTGCTTCGGTCCACGTGGTGCAGAACGGTTCGTTGCCTTCGCCCGCCCATGCAGGGAACGGACCCGGATCCGGCATCCACAGGTCGAACGCTACCACGTCATTCTCCGTGTACTGAGGCGACTGAGCCAGCGGATTGATGATAGCACGCTGACAGTCTTCCGGAGCCGCACCGGGCGTGTCGCTGTACATCACCCAGACATTGGCGCCGTCCCAATTACCATCCTCAAGATAGGCGCGGAACCAGAAGTTGAAGATGATCGAGTCAGCAGCGGCGGACAACGTCAACGCCGGACTGACCATAAAGTCGAGCCAGTCGTTCTCGTAACCACCGTACGCTGCATTCCCGACATTTGGATTGAAGCAACGCCAGCTGTTTCCGTTCCACCCTTCCCAGTCATCCGTCGCCCAGTGGCTGGAAACGTTGGAAGGATCGTAGAATGTCCATTCCGGCGGATCGGTTTCGAAGTCCTCGAACCAGACATCCACGTCTGGCACCGGAGTCTCGGGTACTTCGGTACCAGGCACCATCTTCGTGGTGGCGTGTTGCGGCGTAAACGCAGCCGGTGAAGCAATGACACCCCCCACGAACAGCATAGCGAGGAACAAGCAGATCGTCTTGCGTAGCATGTGCACACCCCCGTCTTGTTTGAAACAGCTAATAAAACCCTGGACCCAATAATCCGGCCATTTCATTGGCCGATAATTTGAAAAACTAGAAATCAATGATAGTGTGTATGTGAATTACTTTTGTGAAAGAAAAAAAACTTGCCGCCACGAGAGCCGTCCTATTAAAATAGACCGGTGCAGGAACACCGGTCTATTTCGTTAGCTAACGGAAACGGCTAAAATTTCATCAAAGTTAGGGGAGCTTTACGCTACCTAATAGCCGACCCCCATTGGTTTTCCGTCCTCGTCCACGTCCACTTTTCCGCGAAATACCCAGTAGATCGTGGCGGTATACGCCAGCACCAGCGGCATCCCGATGGCGGCGATGGTCAGCATTACGGTCAGCGTTTTCTCTGACGACGCCGCGTTCGCCGCGTTGAGGCTGTTGCCGTCAATGCTGGAATGGATCATGTCCGGGAACATGCCGATGCCGTACAGGATCATCAGGAAGATGATCGAGAAGCAGCTGGAGAGGAATGCGAACCACTCGCGGTTGTGATGGATCTCGCGCGGCACATTGGCGATGGCGAGTACACTCAGCAGCGGCACGACAAACAGCCACGGGTGTTCCTTGAATGGCTGCGCCATGTGCGGCACGAAGAACAGCGTCGCCACCGTGGTCGCGAGGTAGAAGAAGATGAACACGAGGATCGCCGGACGGACCCAGCGCCGGATGAATGTGTTCAACTCGCCGCTTGTTTTCAGCACGAGGTAGATCGAGCCGTGCATCACAAACAGCGCGACCGCGGTCAGTCCCACGAGCACTGAATACGGGTTCAATTGCGCGATCAGGTTGCCGTAGTACTCGTGATCCTCGGTTAACGGGACGCCAATCGCGATGTTGCCGAGGGCCACGCCCATGATCAACGGTGCGACCACGCTGGATCCGGCGAACGCGAAATCCCAGAATTTGCGCCAGCTTGCCGAATCCCGCGCCGACCGAACCTCAATCGACACCGCGCGGAAGATGAGCATGAACAGCAGCAGGATCAGCGCGAGATAGAAGCCGGAAAACGCGGTCGCGTAAGCCATCGGAAACGCCGCGAACAACGCTCCACCAGCCGTGATCAGCCACACTTCGTTGCCGTCCCACACCGGGCCGATGGCGCGCAGCATGGTTTGCCGGTGGGCGTCATTTTTTGTCAGCAGGAACAGCCCGCCGATACCGAGGTCGAAGCCGTCGAGGATCGCATAGCCGGTGAACAGCACGCCGACCAGGATCCACCATGTCGTCTGCAGCCAGGTGATTTCCATCAGGCGCGCCTCCCTTCCTTGGCGTACTGGCCGTAAGTTCCCGGGCCAGTCTTGATCTTCTTGTCGAGCAGGGCGATGAACATGACAAACAGGCCGAGATAGACGATCGTGAACAGGACCAGGCTGGCCATCACCGCACCGGCACTGACCGTTGGCGAGATACCGTCAACGGTCTTCATCAGGCCGTAAACGATCCACGGTTGCCGTCCCACCTCCGCCGCGGCCCAGCCGATCTGGTTGCCGATCTGCGGCAGCAGCACCGTCAGCACCATGATCCACAGCAGCCAGCGCATCTTGAACAGGTGCCCGGTCCAGGACAGAACACCGCCCAGCAGCGACAGGCCGATCAACGCCATACCGATCGCGACCATCAGATGATACATCTGGAACACGGTGTTCACCGGAGGCCATTCGTCCTCGGGGAACGCGTTCAGTCCGGTGACCTCGTAATCCGTATCGCCCGAGATCAGCCAGCTCAGCATGCCGGGAATGGCGAGGGATTTGGTCTGCCGGTTTGCTTCATCCACCCAGCCGATGATCGACAGCGGTGCGTTGGGCAGATTGTCTTCGAACTGGCCTTCGAACGCCGCCAGTTTTGCCGGTTGTGTCTCCGCGATGGTTACCGCGCTGCCGTGCCCGGTGGTCAGCTGGCCGAGGCTGGCAACGATTGCCAGCACGAACGCGATCTTCATCGACGCCTTTGCGAAGTCGGTGTGCCGGTTCCGGATCAGGTAGAACGCGCTGACACTGAGCACGAGCCACGCTCCCGCCTGCCATGCACCCATGAAGGAATGCGTCAGCCGGTCCACCGTGCTCGGATTGAACACGACCGCCCAGAAGTCGGTGATTTCGGCACGCGGGCCGGTGGGTGTGTCAACGATGTGGAAGCCCGCCGGGGTTTGCATCCAGCTGTTGGCGACAATGATCCAGACTGCGCTGAAGTGTGATCCGAGCATCACCATCCAGGTCGCGAACCAGTGCCAGCCGGGCCGGACTTTGTCCCAGCCGAACAGGACAATGGCGAGGAAGCCGGACTCGAGGAAGAAAGCGAAGACGCCTTCCGCGGCGAGGGCCGAACCGAACACGTCCCCGACGTAGCGGGAGTAGTTCGACCAGTTGGTGCCGAACTGGAACTCCATCACGATGCCGGTCGCCACCCCGACGGCAAACACGAGGCCGAAGATTTTCGTCCAGAATTTTGTCATCTGGAGGTATTCCGGCCGCTTCGTTTTCAGCCACAATCCTTCCATGACGACAAGCAGGAGTCCGAGCCCGATGCTGATTGGCGGGTAGATGTAATGAAAGCCAATCGTCAATGCGAACTGGATTCTCGATAACAGGGCAACATCCATGTGCGCCTCGCCGCGTTGCTGGTGTATGTGATCGTGTGGATGTCAGGGTGCAGTCCGCGCGACCCGGCTCTGTCTGGTCCGGTTGTGTGATCCCCCCACGTCGCAATCGGTGTCTGGTGCAACCTTTGCGAACAGATTCACAAAGTCTTGTGCGCGGTACGGCTTGTCAATCGTCGAGCGGTCCCATGTTGGATGGTGCGGGAGGGCGGACGAACGGACGGGAGTAAAAGTACGGCAGGTACAAACTCATCTCAAGATCTGAACGGGGCCATCCCTCACAGAGTTCGTGTTGCTGAATATGCTCTCCTTGTGTTGGGATCGAGCCGCGTTCGAAACAGGAGTCTAACTCTAATATCGACCTTGACTTGGCATCGGTTTCGAGGAAAGTTTCTACTTATTATTCTTGGACTTGTAAGGCTGTTATTGCGAAAACGAAATTAGTTGCGATCTGTATTTTTTACCATTCAACCGTATATTTGTACTGGCTGGCAGGTGACGTACCCACTCAAGATCATTTCCAGACTCGTCCATGAAGCGGGAGGGTTGTGGCTGACGAGCCGAAATCCGATGTGTTGGAATTGCGAAAGTTTGTTGCACCGGAATTTGTGCATGGCGCCGGCGCGCGGCATTTGCTCTCCCAATACGTCCACAACTTCAGCGCAAAGCACGTGTTGCTGGTGTCTGATCCGGGTGTTTTCGCGGCGGGCTGGGTTGATCCGTTGTTCGCGGCGCTGCAACAGGATGGTGTCCAGGTGACGCTATTCACCGACGTCACTCCGAATCCAAAAGACTACGAGATCATTGCGGGTCACGAAGTGTATCTCGAGAACGAATGTGACGCGATCGTCGCGGTGGGTGGCGGAAGTCCGATGGATTGCGCCAAGGGCATCGGCATCCTCGCGACCAATGGCGGCGACATTCTCGAATACGAGGGCGTGGACAACATTGCGCGTCCACTGCCGCCGATGATCTTCATCCCGACGACGGCTGGTACGGCGGCGGATGTATCGCAGTTTGCGATTCTGACTGATGTTACGCGGGCGACGAAAATCGCGATCATCAGCAAGGCGTTAATCCCGGACGTCTCCTTGACCGATCCTGAAACCACGGTCACGATGGGGCCTGAGCTGACCGCGCATGTGGGTATGGATGTGCTGACGCATGCGGTTGAAGCGCTGGGGTCCAATGCCAGTTCGCCGATCACGGACATGCACGCGTTGGAAGCGGCCCGTCTGGTGTTCACGCACCTTCGCACGGCGATTGCGGAACCGGAGAACATGATCGCGCGGGAAGGGATGATGCGGGCCAGTTTGCAGGCAGGGCTGGCGTTCTCCAATGCGAGTCTCGGCCTGGTCCACGCCATGGCGCACAGCCTTGGCGGAAACAAAGATTTACCACACGGCGAGTGCAATGCGATCCTGTTGCCGCTTGTAATGCGGTTCAATGTGGAGGCTGCACGGGAGAAATATTTGAGGCTCGCCGATTGGATCCCCGGATTGTCGCCATCTTCGACAGAAAATGCGACCTTGAACCGGGTAATTGAAGCCGTTGAAATCTTGCAGCGTGATGTGGGGGCGAACATCCCGCTGTCGCAAATCGGAGTTCAGAAAGGTGATCTCAGGGAGCTCGCAGCGCTTGCCTGCGCGGATCCATGTGTGGTAACCAATCCGCGATCGCCTTCGGAAGCTGACGTGGAGACGTTGTTTGAACAAGCCCTCTGACCGCAATAACGACCCGTCCAAGGATGATCTGAGAAAGAAAGTACTCGGGCTCGGGGAACGCTCCATGCACAAGAGCTATTACCCGGCATTGCAGGCTCGAGTTCGTGATCTGGAACGGTTCCGCCGTCTGCTGGATTACACGGACGACGGGATTTTCATGTTGGAAATGCCCGCTGGCCGAATCATTGACGCCAACGCGGCAGCCTCGGAACTCACCCGCCATTCGATGAAGCAGTTGTTGACCAAGCATTTCGCCGATTTCCTGCCGGCGGACGATTGGGAACAGCATTTCCTCGGCGCGTTTGAATCATCGTCCCATCCAAAGAAATCGATGTTCATCACCCGCATCGAACCGCTTGGCTCCAGCGAGTTGTTCGTCGAGGTGTCGGTCAATTTCGAAAAGCTGGACGACACGCTGTATTCGATTGTCGTCGTGCGTGATGTTACCGAAGCGCTGCAGACACGTGAGAACCTGCGGCAGCTGGATGAAATCATCCGCCAGAGCCCGTTGATCGTTTTCATCACCGACGCGCACGGCAACATTCAATACGTCAATCCGGAATTCAGCAAGGTTACGCAGTACAAGCCGAGCGAGGTGCTGGGGAAAAATCCACGGCTGCTGCAGTCGGGGAAAACATCGCCGGAAACCTACCGCGATCTGTGGACCACGATCCTGGACGGGCGGGTGTGGCGCGGTGAATTGTGCAACCGGAAGAAGAACGGCGAAGAATACTGGGAAAGTGGGATCATCTTCCCGTTTCGTGGTCACGAGGGCGAAATTTCGAATTTCGTCGGGATCAAGCAGGATATCACCGACTCCCGGCGGATGAACGAACACTTGCAGCATCAGCAGAAGATGGATGCGGTTGGCCGACTCGCGGGCGGTATCGCGCACGATTTCAACAACCTGCTCACGGTGATTCATGGAAACCTGGACCTGTTAATGGCTCGGGTTGATGATCGCTTCAGCGATTTTGAAGGCGATCTCATGAAAGGCATTTTGAAGGCAACGGAACAGGCTGCGACGATGACGCAGCAGTTGTTGGCCTTCAGCCGCAAGCAGGTGATGCGGACGCGGCACGTGTCGGTCAATGAAGTGTTGCTCGACATGAAGAACATGATCCGCCGACTGGTGCCGGAATCGATCGAGCTGGACACGCAGCTGTCACAGCAGGAGTTGTTCTCGCTGGCGGACCCGGGGCAGTTAAACCAGGTGGTGTTGAACCTGGTGATCAACGCAGTCCATGCCATGCCCGAGGGCGGGAAATTGACACTTTCGACCTACCTGTACGCCCCGCGCACGGGCAATATCTGTCCGACATGCAAACTGCCGTTTGACAACGAATATGCGGTAATCCGGGTACGGGACACGGGCAGCGGGATCAAGCCGGAGATTCAGGACAAGATTTTCGACGCCTTCTTCACGACCAAGGACCACGGCGAGGGTACTGGGCTTGGCTTGTCGATGGTGTACGGGATTGTGCGTCAGTTCAGCGGCCATGTGAAATTCAGTTCTGAGCTTGGGCGTGGCAGCGATTTTGAGATTCTGCTCCCGTTGGTCGATCCCGATTTCGGCCGGGATGTCGATGACTTGAAGGACGTTCGTGGTGGCCGGGAACACATCCTCGTCGTCGAAGATGAAGGCAGTGTGCGCGACATCGTGCTGCGCATCTTGAAACGTAACGGGTACACGGTGGAAGCGGTCGAATCGGCCATCATCGCCAGCGAACGGCTTAGCGCAATGGATGAGCTACCGGACCTGATCATTTCGGATATCGTGATGCCGGGCCAGTCGGGGCTGAACTTCCTCGCTCAGCTGCGGAAGACGCATCCGACGGTGCTGACGTTACTCATTTCCGGCTATTCTCCCGATGTGGACATGATCCAGGAAAGCGGAGCCGCGTTCCTCGCGAAACCGTTCAAGACCCGTGAGCTGTTGGAGAAGGTGCGCGACGTGCTGGACGGTGTGGCGAATCCCAGGCAAGGTTGATCAGGCGCGCGACAATCATACGATTATCGTGACCCCGGATTTGCCTGTCCGTGGTTCACGGTCCCATACTCCCGCGACGGATGAACTCAAACCTGCAAGCGACCCATGTCGAAGAACAAACGCCGTGACGGGCTGGTGTATTCCACCGGTCCTGTCCGCTCTGAACCTGAATCGGAACCGTCTGGAACGGGGAAGCCGTCCGGATCGTCGGAAGCTGTGCTGCGCATCGAAAAGAAAGGGCGTCGCGGCAAGACGGTGACCCTTGTCGAGTTGCGCAATACGCACCAGCCTCGTGCGAAGGAAATCGGCAGGAAATTAAAAAGCGCGTGCGGAGTCGGGGGCACGACCAGGGGCCTGGTCGTCGAGGTTCAGGGCGACCAGCGTGATGCGGTCCGTCCGATCCTGGAACAGGAAGGCTTCCGTGTCCGGGGTGGGTGATGCGTGCGAGTTGATCCCGGGCTGAAGCCCGAGGGCGTGTTATTAATTCAGATTGGATAGCAGGGAAGCGGATGTGCCCGTGTTTGCTCGCAAACGCGGATACTCCGACTGTGGATAGCGGGAATTCTTGCCCGTGTTGGCTCTGACAACGCGGGTTTGTTGTTTGTTGGTGCCCGTGATTGTCCGTCACGTCTGTTTGTGACGGCTATCGCGGGTTATCCGACGGGCAGTCCACAGTCTACAGTCCGCAGTCCGCAGTCCGCCCTTGTCTCCGATCCCGAGAGTCCGGCGTTGCCCGAAGCGTTAGGCGGGTCTACCTTTTGCAGCGAACCCCATTGTTTCGATAACCGATCAGTTTTGCAACACGGGACGGTTTCGTGCGACCGGAAAAAGCCCCCCGTCCCTTGCAAGCACTGGGAGAGTGTTGTGGCACGATATCCGTTTCCCCTCTGGCTGCGAGCGTCCCGTCCGTTCTCGTTCACCGCATCGGCGACCCCGATTTTACTCGGCACCGCGCTGGCGTTTTACCAGACCGGCCATGTCGATGTGATCATGTTCGTCGCGGCGTTGCTGGGCGGCGTGTTGCTGCATGCCGGCACCAACCTGATCAGCGACTACTTCGACTATTCCAAGGGCGTCGACCGTGAGGAGACGTACGGCGGCAGCCGCATCCTGGTCGAGAAGACGATGCAGCCGAAGGACGTATTGACCGGCGGTCTGATCGCGTTCGGGCTGGCGTTCCTGATCGGCGTGTACCTGGTCTGGAGTTATGGCTGGCCGATTGTGATGTTCGGTCTCGCCGGTATCGCGGGCGGGTATTTCTACACCGCCGGGCCGGTTGGCTACAAGTATCGCGCGTTGGGCGAATTTCTCGTGTTCACGTTGATGGGCCCGTTGATGGTCTGGGGCGCGCACTTTGTTCAGGTGGGTGAGCTACAGTGGATGGTGCAGGTCGGCAATGTCCAGATCGCGCCGTTGCTGGTCAGTCTGCCGGTGGGGATTCTGGTCGCGGCGATTCTGTTCGCGAACAACCTGCGTGACATCGAAGACGATAACGAATCGGGTTACCACACCCAGGCGAGCCTGCTCGGGCGCAAGAAGGCACGGATTGTCTACGCCGGCTTCCTCTACAGCGCGTACCTCGTGCTGGTGGCGCTGGTTGTGTTCAAGATGATGCCGATTTGGGCGCTGCTGCCATTCATCTCGATCCCGGCGGCGCTGAAGGTGAACAAGGTGATCCAGGAGTCGCTAAAGCATGACCGTGGCCACTTGGCGATGGTGGACGTGATGACCGCGCAGCTGCACTTCCAGTTCGGCATCCTGCTGACGATTGGTATCGTGATCGGGTATTGGGTGTGAGGTGGGCTGTAGTGAGTTTTGAGTGATGAGTTGTGAGTAAAATCGAACTGCCACGGAGGTGCATCCGTGGCAGTTCTTGTTTAACTTAAGTATAAAGGGGACAGACGTATTATTAGGTGAAACTAAGCACGAGCAAACCACGTCTGTCTCTATTTATTCGACACTCAGTTTATGCTAAGAGAGTCATAAAAGAGGTGGTTTATGATCTATTTCAAAAAACACCAACAACTAAAATTTATTAGTATCGCTATACTAATAATATTTCCTTCGCTAGCAATTGCACAAGTCACAAGAGAATGGGTTCGTACATTTGATTTGGATTATCATGGCGATGTGCTAGAACTTACAAACGGTAGATATCTTTTCACAAAATATACAGACAACAGAGAATATATTATTATAAGAACAAATAGAAGATACCAAGATAGCCTATCTTATGCTGGCTATGATGATACAGGTTTTAACTTAGAACAAATAGATAATGATAAAGTTATTACAACAATGTTAAATTATGGAGATGATGCTAGGTTTGCATTGTTGTCGATTTATGATGGTGTTTTATGGGATTCTGAATCATTTATAGGGAGTATATCATCTATACATAAATATAATAATAATTTTATTGCAACAGGAGTACATCGTATCAGTGCTACAAATGAAAATGCTGTCGTTGTACGTTATGATAGCAATGGAATGATTATATGGCATAGTGAATATGATGAGCAGGGAATGGAATCTGCAAGAGACGCTTGTATTAGTGTCACAGGTAATATATATGTAATAATATCAAATGGATTACAACTACGATTAAAAATTATTGACGAATCAGGCGATGAAATAAATGAATACCAGTATGATGGTTCTTGGATTATGTCACCACATGCGATAGAGATGATGCCCGATGGTAATCTGTTTGTAAAAGGGACATTTTACTTTACACAGGATGACGCTAATTACGCTATGATTCTTTCCCCTGATGGCGATCTACTGACCGTCTGGGACGACCCGAACACTGGCGATTACTGGGACAATGATGTCTGGCTATTGCCAGATGGAGGGTTTCTGTCCACGCATATCGGAGATATCGGACAGCCGTTTCACTATGAAATCGAGTTCATCTGCTACGATGGTTCCTGGAATGAACTCTGGCGCAATTCGGAAGTTGATTTTGAAGGGCGATACTCTGCGGTTAATTCTTATACCGGATATATCACCTCTGACCGCTCCATGTTGTTTTACGGGCAGTTCCAGCATGGTGACTATGAATGGGATGCTCTGCTTCTGAAGTATGATTTGGCACCAAGTGACCTTGAAATTGATGTCTTCCGGTACAGCAACCGTGGAGTCCCTGCTCCCGGCCGGTTTTACTGGCATGGCACATTGATCAACAACACTGATGCAGATATCAACACAGCCGTTTGGGTAATTGTGCGCGGGCCGGACGGTTATCCCAGCGAACCGCTGCGAGTATGGGAGGACATCACCGTCCCAGCGAACGGCACGTACGAAGCCGATTTGCGGCAGAACATCCCGGCGGACGCTGCGAGTGGCGAGTACAACTACATCGTGCGAGCCGGACTAGAATACAATCCGGGACAGTTGCAACACAGCATTCAAGCCTACTTCCCACTCACCATCACCGGTGGCGCTGCTGTCGATCTCGATCCGCCTCGTGTGCGTGGTGTCGTCGCCGCGCCGTTTGAGGGGCCGGCGATGGTCGAGCTCGCGCCAGAAGTTAAGAAGGCAAACTAGCTCAAGTTTTACGGACTCCCGGATCGCAAGACGATCCGGTCTACCCGCCTGAATAAACCTGTCTGCAGTTCCGTTCCTGCAAACAGGCCCCGTGTCCCCGTTGCCCTGCTCTCTCGCGGTGCGCTACTTTCTCTCCAATTCTCCATCACTTTTGAGGACGTTATCCCATGGATATGTGGACCATTGTCCGGGACGCCAGCCTGGTCAACCAACTGCTGCTGTTTCTACTGATATTGCTATCGATTTTGAGTTGGGGGGTGGTGCTCGAACGATGGCGGTATTTCCGTGTCGCCAAGAAGGCCGACCTTGAATTTTTCGGCGCGTTGCGTGGCAGCCTCGACGCGACCCAGGTGCATCGCATCGCGGAGGCGAAACGGAAATCTCCGGCGGGCAGGGTGTACCTCGCGACTGAGCGCGAACTGCAGCGTCTGAACAAACATGACGCGTCGGCGTGGGCGGAGGTGCTCGACATCGAGGGCAACATCCTGCGTGTGGACGGCGAGCGCGGGCTGCCGATCCTGGCGATTGTCGCCAGCACGGCACCGTTTGTCGGACTGCTCGGCACGGTCTGGGGCGTGATGGTCGCGTTCCTCAAGCTCGGCGGGATGGAAGGCCAGCCCGCGCTGGAGGTGGTTGGGCCGGGCATCGCGGAGGCGCTGATTGCGACCGCGATGGGTCTGTTTGCCGCGATTCCGGCGGTGGTGGCGTACAACATTTTCTCCGCCGCGCAACGAAACCTGCTGTTGCGGAGTGAAGAGTTTGGACGTCGGCTGGTCGTGTCGATCCGTTCGGGCGGAGGTTTCTGATGAATCTGCAGGGAAGATCCAAAGAAGGCGACCTGCAGCAGATGCCGGAAATCAACGTGGTGCCGTTGATCGACGTGTTCCTCGTGCTGCTGGTGATTTTCATGATCACCGCACCGGTGATCAAAACGGCGATCGACATGGGCTTGCCTCAGGCGGAAACCGCGACCGCGGACCCCTCGCAGGGGATTACGGTCAAGATTCTGCAGGACGGCACGGTCTGGATTGACGAGGAGCGGGTGTCGTTGCAGGCGTTCCCGTCACGATTCCGTGATATTTACTCGAACACGGGGCCGGGTGGTGATTTTCAGCCGGTATTTCTCGCGGCGGGTGAGGAGGTGCCGTACGGGACCGTGGTGGCGGTGCTGGACGAGCTGCGGGCGGCGGGAGTTGCCGACCTCGGGCTGTTGACGCAGAAGGAGAATCGGTGAAGAAGTCGAAGGGAAGTCGGACTGAAGTACAAAGTCGAACGGAAGTCGAAAAGAAGTACGTAGTCGGAAGTCGAACAGAAGTCGAAAAGAAGTACGTAGTCGAAAGTCGAACAGAAGTATAAAGTCGAGAGACGAAAGACCAGAGACGAGAGCCGGAAACCACTGTGCCCCTGATGGCTTTGCCAGCAGGGATCATCGCAGGTTGAAATAGACGGTTGTTTTGACCGTGGTTGAACCCGACTTGCGAGCAAGTCGGGGCAGACGTACGAGAGACGAAAGACGGTAACTGATGTGCCCCTGATGGCTTTGCCAGCAGGGATCATCGCAGGTTGAAATAGACGGTTGTTTTGACCGTGGTTGAACCCGACTTGCGAGCAAGTCGGGGCAGACGTACGAGAGACGAAAGACCAGAGACGAGAGACTGTAGTTCATGAGAATCCTGAGCGCGACAACCGGTCAAGCCACACCCCGCAGCCACCTGGTATCCTTCGGTGGCCACGTGGTGCTGGTCGCGCTCGCAATGATTCTGCCGACACTCGGCCTGCTGCCCGAACCGAAAACTGAGTTCGAGGTGCAGTTTGTCCGTCTCAAGGGTGGCGGTGAGATGCTGCCCGGTTGGGTGAAGCCGACGCCGGCGCCGCCGGATGAGGCGCTCGAGCCGGACAACAAGCCGCAGGAACAGCCAAAGCCTGTGGAAGAGAAGCCGAAGCCCGCCGAGCCGAAACCGGCACCGGTCGAGCAGGAGAAACCGGCCCCAGCGCCCGCCGAGGCGGCGGAGGAGAAACCCGAACCGCGTGAGCAAACACCGGCGGCGACGGGTGATCCGGCAGCTTCTGAACAGGCCACCGAAGAATCCGCCACCGGCACCGAGGCGGAATCCACCGCCCCGTCCAGCGAAGGTGAAACCGGTGCAGGTGTCGGGGCGAAGCCGGGTCCGGAGGGGCCGGGCATCGGCGCGACCAGCGACCTCGAGTTTACCGGCGCGAACGCGTATCTGTCACGTATCGAGGCCGAAGTGCAACGCCGCTTCAACTTCCGCGGTCAGGCGACCGGCAAGGTCGCCGAATACCACTTCACGCTGGACAAAAAGGGCGAGCTGCATGATCTCGTGCTGATGGTGAGTAGTGGCGTGCCGAGCCTCGATCTCGCGGCACGCAGCGCGCTGACTCGCGCCAACTTTCCGCCGTTGCCGGGCAGTTTCCCCAGTGACCGTCTCGGCATCACCTACAAATTCCACGGAGATGGATCACGATGAACCCATCGCGATTGCTTCCGCTGTTGCTACTGCTTGTGTTCGCCGTTTCGAGTTTCCTGACCGTCCCCGGGTTCGCGCAAACCGGCGAGGAGGAAGATGAGACGACGGAGGTTACGCTCGAGGCGTTTGGACAGGGCTACTACCGCCCGGGGTTGATCTACGGCATCCGTTTCGAGCCGGGGTTGAACGCCGAGCAGCAGATGGCGTCGAAGCTGTTCGACGAACGGTTGCGGTTCGCGCTGGACTGGTCGGGTTATGTCAACTTGCAGCTGGCCGATTCGTTGACCTTCTCCGGGCCGCCGGAAACCGAGCAGGACGAACCGGAGAGCGAACTGCGGGTTGAGATCGCCCCGGATGAAAGCGATCCAGACCTGGTCTATGCCACCCTGATGCTGGCGGAACCGGAAGGGGAGGCGTGGTACACCGGCCGGATCGGGTTCAAGCGATCGTACGCCAACGAGTCCGGTGATGCTGCTGCCGAAACGATCATCGTGCAGCTGACGGGGATGACGCCGCCGTTTCGGTCGCGGATTGTGTTCGTTGAGTCGAAAGGGAACAACGTCAAGGAGCTGATGCTCGCGAAGTATGACGGCTCGACCAAGCAGCAGTTGACCAACGACGGCTCGATTGCATTGTCGCCGAGCTGGTCGCCGGACGCCAAGAGCATTGTCTTCTGCAGTTTCCGTGACAAGGGCGACGCCGACCTGTTCATCGCCGATCTGGCGGGACGGCGTATCCGTCGCCTCGCCCCACGTGAGGGCACCGACGCCGCGCCAGCATGGTCACCGACTGGCCGGGAAATCGTGTTTGCGGGGTCGAACGGTGAGAATACCAACCTGTACATCGTGGATGCGGACGGGCGGAATTTGCGTCAGCTGACCAACTCACGCGGGATCGACACCTCGCCGAGCTGGTCGCCAACGGGTCGCGAGATTGTGTTCATGTCCGACCGCAATGGCCACCCGCATATCTATCGCATGGACAAGTACGGCTCGAATTTGCGCCGTCTGACCTATGAGGGCAGCTACAATTCCGACCCGGCGTGGTCACCGGCAGGCGACCGGATTGTCTACTGCCGCCGCACGGACAGCGGTTTCCAGCTGCACTCGATGGACCCGTTGGGCGATGTCGATGTTGCGTTGACCAACGAACCGGGCGATCACCTCGACCCGAGTTGGTCGGCGGACGGGATGAAGATCACGTACTCGTACCGTGGCCGCATCTGGGTGATGAGCGCGGATGGGACGAACCGGCGGCAGCTCGCGTCGGATGGGTTGCAGCCGGATTGGTCGCCGATTTTGGATCGGTAGACAGCATTGCAGTCCGTCTACGGTGGAAAATCCTGCTGGCGGAGCCATCAGGGGCACAAATCCCATATCCAGGACGCCCGACTTGGACAACAACACCAAGTCAATAAATGGTAAATGGCAATCAATAAATGGGGACAGACCCCAGCCCACCCTTTCGCTCCCGGAGGTCAGAACATTTGTCCATGGATCTGGGCAGTTGCTGGCATGGTGCATTCCCCGATCTTACTTTGATCCGTGGACTTGAAACGATACGGGGGTGCCAATTATGCGACACGCACAGCGGGCAACAGCAGTAGCCAGTCAAACAGATATTCATCCTTCCTTCCCGATCCTTGTTCTTCTGGTTATCACCGGGTTTGCGCTGACAGCCTCTGCAATCGCACAGCCGACGCAGACGTGGATCCACTCTTTTCCAGTGAATCCGACCCACGAGGAACACGTTCGGGATCTGGCGATTACGCCGGACGGCGATGTGGTAGCGGCAGGACGTTGGGACGATCGTGCAAGCGCACTCATGCTCGATGGCGCGACCGGTCAGGTACTCTGGGAATTCCAGACGAATGATGATTATTCCGAATTGAGATGCGTGGTTGCACTAGATGATGGCAGCGGCGATGTGCTGGTTGCCGGGTGGAAAGATTTCGATGGTCTGCTCGCGCGTTTGTCACCCCAGGGTGACGTGCTCTGGCATCGCATCATCAATGCCGGTGTCGCGGACAATCTGGACAAAATCCTTGACCTGTTGTTGCATCCGGATGGACGGGTTTACGCCTCCGGCACATTGGCGGACCGGAAGGCGTACGCGTGGTTGATGGCAGATGATCCAGGTCAGCACCAGGTGTATCTGAACCTGCCGGCAGCGTTTCCCAACGGTCGCCGGCTGGAGGTAGCGACTCCATCCGCATTGTTGATCGCGGGATTCAGTTGGGGCGGGTATACGCAGCATGGTACCGTGGCGATGGTCAATGTGAATGGACCCGTGCAGTGGGTTCATCAGGCGATGGATCTGAATTACGCGTATGGGGTTGCGTACACACTGGATGGCATCACGGTGTTTGTCGGTCCGAAGGATGTTGCAGGTCCGGGCCTCCGTGCGTATGTCGGTGCCCTTGACGGGCAGGGAAACCCGTTATGGGAGATGGCGGATGGTGTCGGCGATGAGGACAGCATCTATCACGGTGTCTGCCCTGCAGATCCAGCCGGTTCGAATGACGTTTATGTTGTTGGCCAAGTCTACGAGGAAATCGGCGGGCCAAGCCGTCAGGTTTTGCGCCGGATCACGTCTTCCGGGGATGTCATCTGGACGGTCTACGGTGTGGACGGCATCCAGGACCGGAACGAATGGCGTGCAGTGACCGCGCTGGACAACGGCGGTGTGATTGTCGCAGGCAAACAGATTCTGGTCAACGATGAGGCTGACCTCGTGATTGAACGTTATGATCCATGAGAGTTGACTTCTTACCGATTCCTCATCCAGTGAAATACGGTGAATGCCCCTGTGACCCGCCATACTGGCATCACGGGGGCTTGTTCGTTGTACCGGAAGATAATTCTTGTATCTTCTTACCCATAGCCCATAGCCCATAGCCCATAGCCCATAGCCCATAGCCCATAGCCCATA
>JAHLLB010000032.1 GCA_020444425.1 bacterium
ATTTCAGGAGCTCCACGGCTCCACATGCAAATCATGGACCGGACAGCAGTGATCATGCGAACAATTATACTGTGAACCATCAGCTTAGTTCCAACTTCATTATGTGGTGTCTCTTCGGAGAGGAGGTGCTGTTGCTCAATGTACGATTATCGGCCTTTCTATTACTGTATCGGTCGATTCTATGGAGTGCTTGCAAAAAAGGAGAGTACTCAGAAGAACGTGAACCAGCTCCTCCCGGGCTCTCGATTCGAATGTGATTTTGTGCCATCAATTGTTCTTTCATGGGGCTAAAAGGGATCGATAATAATCGGCCCCTTGTTGTTCACAGCTTAGACCTTGCCCATGTCTACCCAATGGCTAAAACCGGAGATTCGTGATATCCCCGGTTTTCTGTCATTTATGGCAGATGATCGCCCGTACAACGTCAGCAATGATCTTCCCGGTGCATGTTCCCATTGTCGTCTTCCACCTCGCTGGACTGTCTTTCCCCGAAGAATTCGATCAGAAATTCCTTGGCTGCTTCAACGAGGGATTCGATAGTTATATGCCGTAAAGATCAGGTGCAGAATGTGATGCTTGTACATTACCTACAGTAGCTACCAGAAGGGCGCTTGAACGGATCGGGCGCCTTTTTCATATAACTTCCTATACGAAGGGCTTCAAAGGGAAAGATGTAGAAAAACGCGGTCAAACCGCCCTATGTACCCCGCTGAAAATTTGGGAAAATATATAGCCAGCCAGGGTCAAGACCGACCGCGTTTGAACGTTCGATCGAGGTACCGAACTGACGGGGTATTTCCACTTAGGCCGTATCTCCACCGGCACCCCGATCTGACGGAAGTCGTTTTCGATGCATATTCTACCCCGCAGATGTGATTGATAGTCTATTCCCTACTCTGGGTACGCCATCTACGGCCAATAATCTGAATCTCCTTAGGGCTGAATGAGTCATGTTGCCAGCCAGCATCGAAATCTGTGTTATGTGACTGCGGGAGCTGCTCTTTTTCAAGCATTCTAATCTGGATTCGCGATGGAAGAGTTGCGGCCTGACCAACGAATACAGCTTCACGTTTGCCCAAACCAGATAGAACCTTGGTTAATCCAGCCAGTGAGTCTGGAAGAATCGCCCTTACTTGATTCCTGTCATTGTCATTTGTGATTCTCAATACAATCCAGGAATTGCATTGTGAAAGCACTGTTGGTTCAACTTCGCTGGGCCGTTGTGAAACCACAAACATTCCTATGCCATACTTCCGTCCTTCCTTCGCGATCCTTCGAATGGCGTCTTGCGCTGCATGGTATTGGGCTTCACCGCGATTTGGTACGTATCGATGTGCTTCTTCGCATACGAACAATACGGGGCTATTTCGACGTTCATCTGAATTCTGCCATACTTTGTACGAGAACAGCAAGCGTGCAACAATTGAACTAGCAGCTCCGGCTATCTCATTCGGAACGCCCGACAGATCTACTATTCGAATTGGCTCCTCAGTACCCAAGAATTGGGATGCAATAGTCGTAAAGGGATCGCTCTCACCGTCCCAATTCGCCATCATAAATCTTAGTCGGTTGTCGCGACGAAGTACGTCCAACTTCCTTAGAATTCGCTCATGCGAGTCAGCTTTTGAAGAGATGGATCCGTCTTTATTAGTAGGTCGATCATCTTCTATGTGCCGCTGGAACACATTCAGGTCAAAGGGTACTGGAGCATCAACGACTATGCTATCAGGCTCTTGGTCAACAACAATCGCGGCCTGCTGTCGAGCATGTAACAGCGCGCGTTTCACGATATTCGTTTCACTCGTAGCCGCGAATTCAGTTTTACCAACAAGTAAATCCGTGAACTCAGCAAGGTTGAACATCCAATAGGGGAGTTGCAGCGTGTCTTCGTCTGTAGACAATCTTCGATGCCCAGGGAATGCGGCGCCATATTCATTGTGCGGATCGAGGATTATGATCTGGGGTTTCCATTCATCATACCCAACCGCTTTTCCACGTTCTAGAATGCTGTGCAAGATTGCAGCCACGGTTCCTGATTTTCCCGCACCTGTAGATCCTAATATCGCTGTGTGAAGACCCAGCAACTCATTCATGTCCGCATAGCAAGGCGTTCCATTCGTTCCAACATGCTCGCCAAGTTTTATGGTGTTTTCCTGCTCCCCCCCGTAGACGTATTTCAACTCAGTGCTTGGCGTTAAATAGACTTTCTGCTGGGGTAGCGGATATGTTGAAATACCTCGTAGGAACTGGAGCTGCCATTCATTTTCTTTGTGCACCCATTCGCCTTCGCCGAATAGGTCTGCTTCAATCACTCTGGCATTCGAAAGGTCTGGCCCTGCAACCCCTTTTTGGCGTTCGAGTTCACTTTTCATCCTCAATCGCCCAACATAGGCGTAGATGAGTTTCCTGCCGAAGTGGATTTTTATGATCGACCCGAACTGGCCGATAGGGTAGATTCGTCCGGCATAGTTTCTCGTCAGCTCGGCAATATTGGTATCCAGTTCGGCGACAATATGAGTTCCATCAACTTCGATAATTGTTCCGATGAAGAGGTTGTCAATGGCCAAGCTGGGATCATCATAATGGCTTTTCATCGCTTGCCTCCGAGCAAATCTGTGAGCACCTCAAATTTCCACCAGGGTAACTCCGCGTCAGATTCCTTCACTTCCCCGTCGTGATAGAACCCCTTGTTTCCATAAACCTTCACCAGACCGTTTACTTCGTCATCGTTCACCCAGTCTGCAAGCTGTCCGTCAGGAACATCCAATTCAGTGAAAGCAATAACGGTCAGTTTTTGCTCTAGCTGTCGTAGTGCCTGATCTATCTCGTAATTGATGTGTGCATCGCTAAAGCTGTAACCACATATCAACAGTACGGTGTCGGCCTGCCCCTTTGGGCGTAACGCATGTCTGAAAGCGTCCATTAAAAGTGCGTATGGATCACTTTGACTTTCTCGGTACTTAGTAGCTGCGGGCCAGATCATTCCATATTCGCTTGTCTTACTAGCTTGCACGCCTTTCCTTGGGCGATGCGGAAACTCACCTTCACTAGATTGTCGCCAGTCAATCGAACCATGAAGCTTGTACACCTTCGCTTGTAGGTCATGGTTGGAATAACTGGCAAGATCCCACCAAGCAGTGGCCCCCGCAGAGAATCCATCAGCTACCGTGATCTTCTCAAGGCCGAGGGCATCTTCGATGAGTGTGTCATAATTCATAATGAAATACGATGTGCTACTTCCTGCTATTGACTTTCCCGCATGGGAGATACGATGCACAGCATCAATAAACTTTCTGTGGGTACTCAGGTCCAGTCCACTCTTGTCAATGGCGCCCGTGACTTTTTTCTTGACTTCGACGAGGGCGTCTTCCAGTTGTTCGATAGTAAACGATTTTTCTGATGTTATCCCAATTGCCATATTTTCACTGTCCCTCAGCTTCCTGCGACCCAAGATAGACAACCAATCGACCAGCTCGCTCATATAGTCTTCGATCGTTGTGCGGTCATTCCTTGGAACAAATGAATTCTGAATCGCCTCCAGCACCTGTTCCGATTCCTTGGGAAGATTCCCCAAGACGTCTTCGGTCAAGCCGCGCATAAGCGGTAGTCCCGCGCATTTACTACATCCAGCACCTATCAGAAAGAGGCGGTTGCTACCCGACAGAAAATTCCGGAGATCATCAACTTGGTCACCGAACCCCTGTTCGAAAACTAGAGACAGTTCTGACGACATATTAGACTCCAAAAAGGTGTAACAGTGGAGGCTAAACTCACCTTAATCAATCTGTTTAGCGTGTTGGTCTCGCCGATGTATCATACTTCCTCAATTCCTACAGTGGGTATCCGATAGATTTGGTAATCTGGCTGATGAGCCGCTGGTGTCGGCACCGAATAACATGCATGTCTCCATCGTCACCCCGTTTCCAGCGAAGATGTTATTGTTGCACAGTTTGCCTAAACCTCATAGTTATTTGCAAATTCACCCACGAATACATCCTTCGCGGAAGTCGCATCAAAGACTGCCTGACGTACTGTCTCTTCCTTCAGGTCAAGCGCCTTAAACCTGTCGTCGATTTTCGTAACAGCATCGATACGCCGATAGATAGCGCCATACTGTTCAGCGTAGCGCGCCAGTCCCTGTAGCTTTGGCAGGGCGTCGGACAGATGATGGCTATGGGGATCAACGATATCTGCAGCGATTGACCCGTCATCTGATTGGGAGAAGAAGATGAAATCCGGACGAACGACTTTCGCTTCATCCCCATTCAAATACGTGATGCCAAGCGAATCCTGGCTTGCACGGGCCGGGTTTCGGTACCAGGCTACCGTCTTGTCCCGCCCAAGTTCAGTGGACAGGACCTTGTCTTCCCATGCGTTAAACTCACAGGGATACAGACCGTCCTCGTCGCACAGAAGATGGCGGTCAAAGCGTGGTAGTTCTGTTTCGGTGCCGTCTTCTTTGCGTTCAACGGTCGGCTGCAGCCAGGACTTCGGTCGGGCAAGATCGACATCCATCGGATCGGCACTCATTTCGCGAATCTGGCGATAGACATCCTGCCGGTCATCCTTCAGATCTTTGATTGCCACACGATGTTGTTCAAGCCACCTGTTGGCCAGCTTGCTGGCCTCATCTTCCAGCCGTGACTGGATTTCTTCAAATAGTCCAAGTGACGCGATTACAGTATGCGCTTCAATCAGTGATTCTTCCGGGTCCATGTCAGGCTTTTTGGCCGCTAGGTATTCCGAATAAGTTCGGGCTAAATCCGGTGATATGATGCGCGCGGTACGTTTGTAGGCATCTTCAATTACGGCAAAATCGGCAGTTTCCACAAAATCGTTAAACGACATTTCCCTGGTTTCAACGTCCGTCTTGGCCGTCAAACCTTCAACAGTCAGGACGGATTCGCGAGCTGCTTTGATTTCATCTGCAAACTGCACCTGCAGGCCATCTAGCACCTTGTGCATTTCAGCGTGCGCCTTTTTTCCGGCGTCTTTGATTAAACCATCCACTGCCAATTCATGGGCCAAGGCAGTCAGACGTTTGACAGGCTTGGAATGACGTCGCGGGATGGTCTGTGACGGCAGGGAAAGAAGTTTCTCCCAGACCGCTTCTGGAATATCCGGGTTTGGCAGCATTTCCTTGGGGTTGATCAGCACACGGCGGCTTGCCGGATCTTCACCAGTGTCACCACCAGTCATCAAGGAATCGACAACTTTGGTCACGGATGACTTGTTGAACTGCGGCAGCAGGCAATCGACCGCGTTCAGCTTTTCATGGCCAGGGATACGCCTGGCAAGTGGCGTTCGAACCATCCGCCCCAACAACTGGGTAATGTGTGTTCGGTCGGTTGCAGTCCGGAAAGACACCATCACTTCAGCTCGAGGGCAGTCCCAGCCGCTACTGATCGCATCCTTTGCAACAAGAATTCGAACCCAGTGGCTTTCCTGAACCCGTTCGGGTGTGATGTAGCGAACTGTGTGCTTGCCGAATTGTTCCGTCTTATGTTCGCCGAAGACGTTCGCCACGCATCCGTCAGGCAGATCGGGGAATTCTTCAAATATGACATCCAACCATGATCCAATATCCATCGGATCTGGTGAATTCGGTACCTGAAGGACCATCAGGGGGAGTACAGGGTTGGGATCGCCTTGGATTTCCGCATAGTCAGCCCATTCTTTGGAAATAGCCTTCAGTTTATCCGCCCCGCGTCGCAGCAATACCGTTTTGAAATCACCGACTTCGTTAGGGATGTCCAGGTTGATAGTGTCCTTCAGCAAACCAGATTCCTGAACCTTCTTTGTGTCAACAACCACATTAGGCAAGGTTGATAATTTGTCCTGCATTCCTGCTATGGCTTGGTTGAATCGATCTACAGTTGCCGAAATTCCCCAAACAACAGGGATACCAGGCACACCACCAGTACCATTTATAAGTCGCTTGACAATGGTAGGTTTGCCCGATCCATTGGATCGAGCTCCTTCCCCCATTCCGCGATGGGCCTCATCCAGCAGCAGATACAGGGTTTTATCTGGGTTTTCGATGGTGTTCCGAATCGTATCCCAGATCGTGAAGCCACGGCCATCTGGTTTCAAAGCAAGCCCGCTTTCCGTGGTCTCCACCCCCGGGTCTGTTTCGTCGTGACCACGCACCAACAGGCTTTTCTTCGACAATTTCTGGGTGTTCAGGAAGTAGATTTTCCCCGGTTCAAATTCTTCGTGATTGAACGTGTTTTCCACAACGACTAGCTGGTCATATATCAGCAGCGTATCCGACGCTTCATATAGCCGAAAACGGGATTGTTCGTTCAACGCTGGATCGTCACTGAACCAAATCACTACGGCACCTGGGTCAGGTTCGAAATCGTAGTCATCGTTGCCGAAGAACAGTGCTTCAAAAACAGCAGCTGCCATAACGGTTTTACCAGCCCCTGTTGTTGCGGTAAGGGCAAATGCCGTTTTGTAGCTACCATCACGCCAGTCTTTCCGTGCCTTACCCAGGTGCTTAAGCACATCCCTGACAGCGTCTTCCTGATAATCCTTCAGCGTGAATTTCAATGCTGGCCTCCAACCGTGAAGCGGGAGTTCGAGAGGTATGATTCGTACAAACGGACGGTCTGAATCCCTGCCGGAACATGACGCGCTACTGATTGAAAACGCCGTTCATCGTCGGTGACGATATACACAAGCCGTATCGTATCGGTAGATGCCACGGCCTTGGTGAACTTCGAAGCCTGATCCAGATCGATCAGCAGGGCATAAGTGTCTGCAACGTCCCATCCCTGGTCTGGGATTTGGTCAATCCGTTTGCCTGTACTTCCTGCCCGCATCCACAGCAAAGGTGCGATCCGGGCAAAAGCCAAGTTGTGACTGATCGCCAGGGGGGATTCGTAGGTCAGCGTTAAGAATTCGGCGTTTTCTTCAAAGCCATCTGCCATGGGGAATTCATCGGTGAATTTGTAGTCACCTTTGATGGGTTTACCGTCTGGGGTTTGACCCGATATAGCAGCACGGATACGCGGCTTGGTTATGTAATCACAAATGCCCCACTGTTCCCAATCAGGATCACCAGGACGTAGCCCTGCTTTTCGGAGCTTCTTGTGCTCGTCTGCCGCGACTTCGTTGTTGGTTATGGAAATGCATTGTCTTGATCCTCCATCCTGCTTATTCAGTCGCATGACTGCGTGGGCAGTGGTGCCGGAGCCCGAAAAGAAATCCAGAATCACAGCTTCCAATTTTTCCTTTACGAAGAAGCGCAGGGCATCTTCGACAGCATAGAGCGATTTCGGGAACGGAAAGTTTCTACCTGGCAATAACGACTTCACAACCCCAGTGCCGTGCTCGGTCGCAGAGTGTGATACCCGATTCCAAACGGTAAGCGGCTGGTACTGCCGCCCCGATTCGCCGTACGAAATCTCTAAGGCACCGTCGCCATCGTGTCCCGTTACTGTGAACAGATCCCCACCATGCTCAATATCTTTGATTTGACCGCTGGTCAGGTAATAGGGTGTGCGACTTGTCCCATCCCAAGGGCCGAAACGAACATACCCTTTAGTTTGATTGCCAAGCATCGAATCACGGCCAAGTGACCAAGTCAGTTCACGTCCATCTTCACCCAACGGCCATACGATGACTGCTCCATCAGGAGGAACTACGCTTTTTCGATTCGTGGCTTTGGGCAATGCATCCCCCGCACCGATGAATGCGCCCGTATTTGCATCAAAGAACAACGGATAGAATAGGTTTGGACGAGCAGTTCGTAGTCCATTCCCTGCCGACCTAAGTAGAGACTTCCAGCGCACTGGGGCGTTTCTCGATACAGGGTCACGCAGCATGTCTGTCGAAGACGATCCGACATACGCACCGCCAAAAAATGCAAAGAAAATATATTCATCTGCTCGGGAAAATAAACCTCGTCGCGCGGACCCTTTTGGACTGATTACGCTACTGACCATCTGAATGGTAGCTTCTGGACACACCTGCTCCAGCAGCAATCCCAAGCGGAGATATTCCTTCTCGTCGATGGTTACGATCAGTACAGAATCCACCGGATTCAACAACTCCTTCGCCAACAGCAATCGTCGCTCCATCATCGCCAGCCATTTGCTGTGCCGGTAGAGGTCGTCATTCGCGACGTAATCGTTGTTGTATTTCCAGTCTCTTGCCCCCGAATTGTAGGGTGGATCGATGTAAATGACGTCGATTTTTCCCCTGTGCGTGAAGGTCAGGGCTTCCAGCGCATGATAGTTTTCGCCGTTGATCACGGTGTGGTGGGGTTTGCCACCGCCACGTTCGACCTTACCAGTACTAACTAGCCCAGGATAGATGTAGTCACGGAATTCTGCGACCACCACCAGATCATCAGTTGACACTTCTTCCTGTTCAAGCGGGTCAGACCCCGGCAGTTCGATCAAGGCCTGGCGGTTGTCCGGATCGCCACTGACGTCAACCACCTTCCACAGTCGCTGATCACCTTTCTTGGTCGTCCCACGTAGTGGAAGGATGCGAACCTTGTCCCCCTTGCGAACAGGCCGTCCTGGCAATTCAACGCTTTCCGGACGGTGCCTCTCGAAGTTCAATCCGAAGGCGCGACGGGAAGCCAGCGTCTTGAATTCCCGCTCCAGTTCCTTGCCCAGCTCGGGGTTGCTGGACTTCACTTGGGATAAAAGGTCGGTAAGCCGTGACACGGTTCTACCTCAGCATAACAGCCGTCTGAATGCGCAATTCAGGATCGATTGACACGGAAGGGTTTCGCGTTGCAGACCCCACAGTGCCTTTACGAATCTTGGCACAATCCACCAAGGATAGCGCTTCTAGCTATGGCACCAAAGGTAGGAAATCCCGGTGGTTCGTCCAACCATAGATCTCGTGAAAATGGCATTGGCCGATAGGCTAAAAGGGGGCGACATTGATCGTCCCCTTGCTTGTTCACCACTTCGACTTAACCCATTTCATCAGGACTGATGCACCTTCAAGGGCCGCTTCGGCAGCCTTGCCAATTTCCTTCCAAGGAATACGCGCAAGAATCATCAGTTGTCCCCCCCGGCAACGCGGTCGCCTGGATCGTCGAAATCCTGTTCATGGATCACACCAAACGCCTGACGACATTCCTCGCGCAGCTGCATGGCAACATCCAGTTCCTGCTGCGTGACAACACGGTCAATACTGCACTGAACTTCCGCCCAGCGGTATCCGTTGCGTTGAATATCCGACAAACTGAACCGTGTGATAACGGCTATGGCTGGTGCTTTCGAACGGGCAAGCCGTTGAAGGTGATTGCGCCAGTGCTTGATTGAAGTCGGTGACAGGTTGAAAACCACCAACTGTGGCTTGGTTTCCAAGTACGTCAAAACGAACAAACGCACCTTGTCCTTGGCCTGTGAAGCCAGGTGCATGGAACAGTCACCGCTAGTAGTTTTCCCGTCGATGGCGCTGTAGCGTGGGATCTGTTCACCTTCCACCCACAATGCGCTGACCGTCTGACTGAACACGACAATTCCGCTGAAGACGTTGTCCGGTACATCAACCTGGTCTTCCTGGTTTTCGTCGTAGGATTCACCGTTGTCGATGAACATGCGATGCCGACCGGATGGGCTATGGTCGATACGGACCCGTACCAACGTCGGTGGGATGTGTTCCATCATCGCCGCGACTTCGGTTTCGATGTCGATACTATCCAGTTGGTTGATGGCATCCAATACAACAACGCCCGATTCATCAGAACCGGGCTTTCGTCGTGCAGGGGTGCCGTTTTTTGTGTTTTGTTGTGTCATGCAGCTTCTCCCGTTATGGTCAAGGATTCGATGGATCGTACCTGCCTGGATGACAGACCAACACCCTGCGCATCCGACAAGCAGATGTCAGCGAATGCACAAGCCGGACAGTTGATCATGCCTGGGTTGCGTGGAAACACACCACGGTTGATGTTGCTGGCGATTGCAGCGAGATCCCGTTTCAGCGAAGTCAGCTGCTTTCTTGTGCGGGCAGTTAAACGACGCGGATCACCTCGTTCATCACCCGCGACAAACCCGTTACCATTCCGCTTGTAAGGGATATGGTCACGAAGCTGGTAGTAAATGATGTCCAGCTTTTCAGGTGGGATTTCCAGCATTCGCATTGTACCGTCCGGCATCTTGAACACACCACGCCAGCAGGCAAGTGCGTACAAGCCGAGCTGATAGTCCAGGTCGAGGAATTGCTGGTTCGGTGGGAACTTCGACGACTTGAAATCCAGCAACTGCCAATGGTCACCATCCTGACGGATTTGATCCACCGTACCCGAAAACACGTTTCTGCCGACCTTCAGCATGAACGTGGCTTCGGACAGGATCACGTTTGCACGTCGATTCCAGCCCTTCTCGCGATAGTTCGCAAGCATTTCGGTAGCTTCACCTACCAATTCACCGATTGACGCGTCACGGTCGTTTTTCCAGAAGACGGGTGTGTCTGATTCATCCCCACGGAATTCCTCGTGGTCGAACCGTTCCCGATAGCGAGCTGTGATGTCCAGATCCCAGTTGACCAGGTGCATCTCTTCGATCAGCTGATGCAGCACACGGCCATGCAGTGCAGCCACTGACCGGAAGGCTGAAGGGATTTGATCGATGTATCGGTACTTGAAGCTGGCAGGGCACCACAGGTAGGATTTGATGAGGGATTGACGTAGAATGTCGATAGATGATCACCCCCTTTCGATCAGTTTGGTGACAGGAAGTACTGCGATACACGCCGGTTAAGGTTCTCGGCGCTGAAACGTTCCTGCTTGGTCAGCACATCCGTTGATGCGTTGTACACACCCCAAGCTGAATCGTCTTCGATACCGTTGAACACCTTCGCCTGTGTGGTGATCGGCAGGTTGGTTTCGCGGAAGAACTTCTGGATGTCCGCACGGCGCATCCGTTTGTGTGTTAGGTCAACCAGCATCGGCAACACCATGTGCAGACGATTACCAACACGATCCAGTTGACGGGCTGCAACAAGCAGTTCGCGGTCGAAGTTCTGGCTTCCCCAGTGCTTGAAACGAAATCCGCCAAGCATGAACGACAGCATCATGCCATTCGAACAGACCAGTCGGACTGCGTTGAATTCCAGGCCGAAGGTGGTGGAACCATCGTAGCTGTTGACAGCATCCAGCGTACACGCGACAACATCACCAACCTTTACTTCACCCGTGGTCTGGGTCAGCAGATACCGCTGGCGGAACTTCTTCCCATTCCACAGGGTCTGGTGGTCTTCGACCGGCATCCCCGTTCGGTTCAACAAGTCTTCCGCCACTTGCACAACCTCGCTGTTTTTCACGAGCTTGTATTCGGGGGAAACAACACCCACTTCCTTGGCATCAGCGTTGGGATTTAACACCACAGCCAATCGGCTGCTGTGATCCCCGTTCGCCCGACGAAGTGGTTGTAGCTCGACTGGCGCAAAAGGCGATAGCGCCGTTATTGAATCGGTCATACGTCCTCCTGTTTGCTTTGTCTGGGTTCATGTTCTTATGCCGGAAAACTGAAGATGATGCACTATCACTACATTGATTCACCGCCATCACTAAAGCGGCTCGTGTTGGAATTAGATCATGGGAAACTGGATTATCCTTTTGGATCGATAGACTTGATCTATGGAGGGAGAATTCAGAATCCGGCCATCCTTAGCAATAGAATGGAGGATGCTAATAGCTTGGTGCAGGAAAGCTTGCTTGTGCTATCGGAAGTCATGGAAGCAGGCGATGTTATCACCATTGAACTGCGAAAAAAACATGTACTCGAACAGATCATTCTTGATCGGGTACATGAATTAGTTGAGCTAGTACACGATTCTGGGAAGCTATATGGGATGTTATACTGGATCAAAGCAGGACGCACCGGTGTCTGTAGTATGAAAGCGCGAGTAGTACAAGACAAAAAGGGAGCAGCAAGCAAGATCGGGAAAATCCGGGCGAATATGAAAGATCACGACTATCGAGACTACTTATCCAAGCAGGAACGCGTAGGAAGTGATGTGCCTCGACGTGAATGGCCTCAACTCCTGACATTTGCTGAGGCTGCTGATTATACCGGTTTTTCGGTATCAACTCTTCGCCGTGAGTCACCAGATGATCTACCTAGAATCAGGCGGAAGCTGCGAAAGACGGATCTGGACAAATTTCTGGAGAGGAAGGGGAAATGACCGTGTGTAAAAATCTAGCTTCGCGGGCTCGTGACAAATTCGTGCCAAAATAAAGAACGCGAGAAGCATCGAGAGGCATCCAGAAGCATCGGCAAAATCATTGAATCCCGCACCAGTACTGAGATATTCAACAAGTGCCGCGTTGGCGGCGGATTCCGCAAAAACGGTAGCGGAGTATCCCTCATCCTCCGCATCGAGAGAAAACCCGGGTTCGACGAGCCCGGGTTTTCTGTCTTCAGGCAGGGATTACTGCGTGACACGATTGGCAATGCCTTTGATCATGGCGCGGAAGACGTAAGCGTGTGCGGGCCAGATCGCGTACCAGTAGAGGAGACCACCAAGGCCGAGGGGGTCGAATATCGCGGTCTGGTGGATGGTCGAACCGCCGTCTTCATGTGGCGTCACCTCGAACTGCAGCCAGGCTCGGCCCGGCAGTCGCATTTCCGCATACAGGCGCAGCAGATGATCGGGTTCGATGGCTTCGACGCGCCAGAAGTCAATCGTATCGCCGACGGATACCTGTTCCGGGTCACGCCGTCCACGGCGCATTCCGGCACCTCCGGCGAACAGGTCGAGCAAACCACGCAGGTGCCAGAGAAAATCGGCCGCGTAATAGCCTTGTTTTCCGCCAATACGGACAATCGGCAGGAACGCTCGTTCCGGTGGAGCTGCAACGTGGGTTGACCGTGTGTCGATTAACCGGTTGCCGAAACGGACGCCGCCCAGCTTGGGTTTGTCCAGCGAGGATACCGCATCGCTCCAGCGAGTTTCGAAGACCTGCCGTTCCTCTTCCTCCCAGGCCTGCTGCAAGGCTTCCCGGATGGTAATGGGTTGAATGGAAAAGTCCTGGCGTGCACGTTCGGATTTGACCACGGTTTCGTTCTTGACGCCCTCCAGCAGTTTCTGGCCGACCTGCGCATAAACCGGTGTAACCAGACCGAGCCACAGGCTGGACACTTTCGGTGAAAGGATCGGGACCGGGAGAATGAACCGTTTCAGTCCGCGCAAATGGGCGTATTCGGTCATCAGGCCCTGGTAGCTGACGGTTTCCGGCGCGCCGATCTCATAGATACGGTGTTCGGGTTTGTCGAAGTTCAGGTCGAGTGACGCTTCGAGGTAGGTGAGAACGTCCGTTACGGCGATTGGTTGTGTCCGCACTCGGGTCCAGCGGGGTGTGACCATGACGGGCAGTTTGCTGACCAGCGCGCGGATCATTTCGTAGGACAAACTCCCGGCGCCGAGGATGATACCGGCGCGCAGTTCAACGACTTCCAAGCCGGAATCGGCGAGCACGCGTCCCACTTCATGCCGGCTGGCGAGGTGGGGCGACAGCGACTCGCCATGCCCGAGACCGCCGAGGTAGATGATCCGTTTAACGCCGGCCTCGCGTGCTGCGTGAGCAAAATTGCGTGCGCCATTCAGCTCCTCCGCAAAGAAGCCTTCCTTTTTCGCCAGGGCATGCACGAGGTAGTACGCCGTGTCTATCCCCTGAAGCGCGGATCTCAGCGAATCATGATCGAGAACGTCCCCCTCCACCGCGTCAACCTTGTCACCGAAGCGGTCACGAAGCGTTTCCGGACGGCGCGAGACACAGCGAACGTGTTCGCCGCGCTTTAGCAGACGTTGCAGCAATCTGCCGCCAACGTAGCCGGTTGCGCCGGTGAGCAGGATGGTCGGTTTTGCTAGGATCGATACACCTCCGTGACTTCCTCGATGGCCGAACAGACGGCGTCGATTTCTTCCTCCGTTTGGGCGGGGAAGATGGGTAGTGAGACCTGGCGTTTCCAGTCACGTTCGGCAGTGGGGAACAGGCCGTTGTCGTAGCCGTACGTCTCGCGGTAATAGGGCATCAGGTGCAGCGGCAGCCAGTGCATGGAGCAGTAGATCTCGCGTTCCCTGAGTGCTTCGATGAACTGCGCACGGTCAATGGAAAGGGCGTCGAGGTTGAGCCGGATCGAGTACAAGTGCCATGAATGTTTACGGGTTGCAGGGTCGCGTGGCGGAAGCTGGATCGCGTCCAGTTGGCCGAGCCGTTTGTCATAGACGGCGGCGACGTGCGCGCGTTTCGCGAGGTAGTCATCCGCACGAATGAGTTCGTCCAGCCCGAGCGACGCGGCAATGTCGGTCATGTTGTACTTGTAGCCGGGTGCGACGATCTCGTAGTACCACGATCCGGCGGAGGTGTAGCGTTTCCACGCGTCCCGGTTCATCCCGTGCAACGACATAACACGCATGCGGTCCATCTTCTCGCCGTCCCGGGCGATCACCATCCCGCCTTCGCCGGTGGTGATGCATTTGTTGGCGTAGAAGGAGAAGCAGCCCATCTGGCCAAAGGTGCCGCAGTGCCGCCACGGGATGTTTTCCTCATGCCGGTAGTACGCCGGGAAGGTGTGGGCGGCGTCCTCGATGAACGGGATCTCATGCTGCAGCGCGACAGTCTGGATGGCGTTGATGTCGCACGCGAAACCGCCGTAGTGCATCACGACGATCAGCCGTATCGGGCCGTACGGCGGTTCCAGCCCGGCGACCGGCTGGTTGGCGCGGATCGCCCGGATGGTTTCGTCCAGCTTGACCGGGTCCATGTTGAAATTGTCGTCCATGTCGACGAAGACCGGGACGGCGTCGAAGTAGCGTACAACTTCGGCGGTGGCGGCGAAGGTCATGGTCGGGACGAGGACCAGATCCCCGCGTTGCACTCCCATCGCCTCGAGCGCAAGATGCAGCGCTGCGGTGCAGGATGTGAGGGCCAGGGCGTGTGTCGTGTTGACCCGCGCGGCGAATTGTTCTTCGAAGGTCTTGGTCTTGAAGCCGGTGGTGAGCCAGCCGGAGCGTAGCGATTCGGCGACCGCTTCCACAGCGGTTTCGGGCAGCTCAACTCGGAAGAATGGGACTTTCATCTGGGTGTCTCTAGTCTCTGGTTAAAAATGGGTTCTGGGCTCCGGGCTCAACTGACTCAGTCCGGTGAATAAAGGGCGTAGCGGCTATCGTATTATCCAGATTAATCCGACTTCGCTACCACGGACTTAAGTCCGTGGCTCAGATCGTTGACAAACCCCGGATTGCCAGGGGTGTCATTCTGAGCGAAGCGAAGAAGGTCCAGCTTGTCTGAAAACCAAGAATTGTAACCCATTGATAATCTGGATCTTCTTCACTTCTCTTCGTTCCGTTCAGAATGACGCGAGAGCCGAATTTTCCTAGAATCCCGAACGTTGCCATCTTGTCAGCAGTCTGCATAACCACGGACTTAAGTCCGTGGCAAGTCAGATCGTTGACAAACCCCGGATTGCCAAGGGTGTCATTCTGAGCGAAGCGAAGAAGGTCCAGCTTGTCTGAAAACCAAGAATTGTAACCCGTTGATCATCTGGATCTTCTTCACTTCTCTTCGTTCCGTTCAGAATGACGCGAGAGCCGAATTTTCCTAGAATCCCGAACGTTGCCATCTTGTCAGCAGTCTGCATTACCACGGACTTAAGTCCGTGGTAAGTATCTATTTGCAGCCCGCAGCCCGCAGCCCGCAGCCCGATCTATTCCCCCGCCAGAATCCAGCGGTTCAGGCGTTCGCGAGCGATGCTCGCCCAGTCCGGTCCGAAGCTCATCGGCCACACCTTGCCGACAGTAATCGCAAGCACGGTATCGATCAGAATGCGCACATCAAGTAAAACGCTCTGGTTGCGCACGTACCACAGCGCCATTTCGATCTTGATCGGAAGGATGACGTCGAGGTAGGCGGCTTCCCGTTCGCTGATGCCTTCGAGGACACTCTCCTCATCCCGGAACTGCAGGGTGGCAAGGTCGGTGATGCCGGGCCTCACGTCGAAGACTTCGTCCCACTCCAGGTTGTACTTGGCGACGTAGCGTGGTACCTCCGGCCGGGGACCGACGAGGCTCATGTCGCCGATGAGCACGTTCCACAGTTCGGGAAGCTCGTCCAGCTTGCTGCGCCGCAGAAACGCGCCGACTGGTGTGATGCGCGGATCATGTTTCGCGGTGATGTGCGGGCCTTGCTTGTCGGCGTCAACAACCATCGTGCGGAACTTGATCATCTGAAACTGGCGCTTGTTTCGACCGACACGGGACTGCCGGTAAAACAACGGGCCGGGGTCACGGATCGCCATCGCGGCAGCGATCAACGCGAACAGGGGCAGCGCGGCGATCAAGCCGAACAACGACAGCAGGATGTCCAGCAGCCGTTTCAGTATCATCGTTGCCCTTCCGCGTCAGGGTCGGGCACCCGCGCTTTGCACAGGCCGTGCAATGTTCCGAAGCCGTACGCGAAGTGAAACGCCAGCCAGACGGGGGGCAGCAGCAGGGTGGCCAACCGTCCGGTCTTCTTGTATTCGTTCCAGGCGAAGGTTGCCCCGGCGAGCAGGTGCGCGGGCAGGGCGAGGCCGAGAATCCGGCCCTTGACGATGGCCAGCTTCCAATGCAGCAGCTTGCCCAGTTTGAGCACGGGCAACCACGCCAGCACACTCAGCACGAACAGGGTCGGCACGTGATGACGCAGGCGCATCGACCGCCAGTTGACTTTCAGGCTGATCGCATTCCACCAGCCGGACTTGTGCGCGTAGCGTAACAATCCCCAGATCGTCGGCTTGGAAAAGTAGCGCGCGGTGGTGCGATGGGTGAGGTACAGTTTGTGTCCCGCCGCGATCAACCGCTGGTTCATGTCGTTGTCCTGGTTGCGCACCAGGGTTTCGTTGTAGCCGCCGATTTCGAGCAATGCCTGCTTGCGGAAAACGGGGTACGGGATGGTGTCGGCGAACCCTTCCGGCTGTGTGCGCACCGACGCCCCGGACGCTCCGAACGGATGGCTGATCGCCCACGCGACCAGCTGTGCCTGCAGGCTGTCATTGGCGGGGACGGTTTCCAGCCGGCCGCTGACACCCACCGCGCCGGTGGATTCCATCTCCTCCAGGCAGATCTGGATGTACTCGGGATCGTAGTAACCGTGCGCCCCGAAGAAGCAGATGTAGTCTCCGTTCGCCTCGAACAGGCCGATGTTGGCGGCGTGCGGGGTGAAACGTTGCGGGTTGTCAACGAGACGGACGCGTTTGTCGTTGGCGAAGCGGGTGGTGATGATCTCGCGGGTATCGTCGGTGGACATGCCGTCGATGATGAGGATTTCGAGGCCGTACCCGGTCAGGTTCTGCTGCAGCAGCGAACGCACGACATCTTCGATGGTCGCGCCTTCGTTGTACGTAGGCATCAGAATGGAAACGATTGGATGCGGCATGCGGGTACGATCCTTTGCGACGGTGATCCCTCTGGCGGAAGATAAGCAAGGCGAACCGTCCGGATAACCCCCGCACGGCACTTGAGCTCAGGGGCTGAGGTGTGGTCGTGGTGGCAGGACCGCGCGACGGTGCAACAGTAGTGCAAAAAAATGCGCGCGAACGAAGCCGGTAACCGTTGAGTCCCGGTTTCGGAGGATGGTTTCTCGCCAATAATGAACGAGTTGGCTCTTTTGTGTTTTATTGATTTAGCCATGTGAATTGTTAATAAACAACTGGATAGGCTATGTGACGGTGCGCACGGTGTGTTTTTTCGAGAGCCCATACGCTGTACTCCCCGGAAAGTCGCGTCTCCGCTTGTATTGCTGCGTCAGACCTGATTCACGGCCTACCTTGTCCGGCTGGGGAAAGGATCCAAATGCACCGATCAGAACCTCTTTCGCTGTGATCGGGATCAAGTGCTTAGGTTGACAGGGGTTAGCGTTGACGCCGCGCACTCCGGATGTGAAGCTGTGTGTCCACATTACAGGCACACATTAGAGCGGCGAGTTTGCGCTCACGTTGACTTTAGCGCTGGAATGGGTTGAGACAACGGACATTCCGTGAATCTGTCCGGCGAGAGAACGGAGGACCACATGAGAATTGCAGCGGTGTTCATCGGGCTCATGCTCCTGCTGATGGTGGCGGCACCGCCATCGTGGGCAGTGACAGCGACGGCCGGATTCATTCATGAGAACGCGCAGATGTTCGTCATCGGCGAGCTCGTGGATGTGGAAGACCTGGAAAGCGACAATTTCAATGCCAGCGACGTAGAGAAGTTCTTCGAATTCTCGGTCACGCCAGACGTCGATTCGGAGCTGGACAAGAACATCCGGATGCACATTGAGTTCAGCCGGCTCGGGGAAGTGATTTACGAATCATGGACCCGGGAGCCGTTCACCCTGGAAACGTGGGTGAACAGTCCGATCGGTGACTATGGGCGCTACACAAACGATCAGATCAACGATCTGAAAGCCACCTCCTGGTTTAACGAGGACTTGGACCGGTCGACGCAGTTCTCGGCGGAAACGTTGACCGGTGTCCTCGACGGTGGCAACCTGGCCGGTGACATCTACATCATCAAGATCGAAGTCTTCGAGGTGATCGGCAATCAGGAGATCCCGCTGGCCTACGCTCTTGCGCCGATCCAGATCACCAGCCCGTCCCGTCCCCAGGCAATTACGCCGATGACCGGCGACGAGGTGCACTACCCGGTGTTCTTCTCGTGGACCGGAGTTGGCGGACAGGTGATGCCAGGCGATGTCCAGCTGATCGTGGTTGAAGCGGACGAAGGTGACTTCGACGATCTGCAGACGATCATCGACAACCGCAGCATCGTCAACACCCGCTACGAAGGACCGGCTCAGTTCATTGAGTATCACGCCTACACGGGCGCGGCCGGGACGGAGCAGCCGTTGACCAGTGGCCGGACCTATGTCTGGATGGTTTGTGTCGATGTGCAGTCCGCAGGCGGCCAGACCTACACCTTCTGCAGCTCGCCGGAGAGCTTCGTGTACACGGAGATGATCGAAGTCGATCCGGACGATCTGCTTGGTGGCGGTGGCGGTGGTGAGCAGGAGCTGGACGGAGTCGAGGCGGAGGATGGCGTTGTCAACAATCCTCCGGAAGAACGCGACACCAACGTACCGATTCCGGACCTCGTTTTCTCGGTTCTGCTGCAGGGCGGGTTGAGCCAGGCCCAGATCGACGAACTGATCAGTGCGTTTGAAGGTTATTACGTGAAGGACATGACGTTCGACGGGCAGAACGGTCAGACGTATTCCACCCTCGCGAAGAAGTTGAACACGCCGGGGCTGGAAGTGATCACAATCATCTATGATGAGGAGGAGTGATCACATGAACGCGAAAACGATGCACACACGGACTCTGCGGATGCTGTCCCTGACCGTGTTCCTTCTGATGCTGGTAGGCATGTCCGCGCAGGCTGCGCGACCGATTGCGGTCGCGACGGACTTCCGTGGGACGGTGGAATTCCAGCATGACAACAAGTGGCAGGAGTTCCACAAGAATCTGCCGTTCTACGACGGTGACAAGATCCGGACGGGCGAGGATGGGTATTGCGCCCTGATGTTCGTGGACGACAAGTCTCAGATCCGGCTGAACCCGAACACCGAAGCCACGCTCGGCCACACGGTGAACGCGGACAGCAGCTGGAACAAGCGTGTGGACATGGAACTCGGTCGTGTTCTCGCCCAGGTGACCGAACAGAAAGGCGCGTTGCAGGTTGCTACACCGACTGCGGTCGCGTCCGTCAAGGGCACCGAGTTCTGGGTGATGATGAACCCGGATGGTACGGTAACGCAGCTCACGCTTGAAGGTGTTGTTGAATTGATGAGCGTGCTGACCGGCGAAACGAAGGATGTCAGTGCCGGGTACCAGGGTGATGTTGACGGCAACGGCAACATTGACGTTACCGTGCTGAATGAGGACATTGTGCCGGATTATCTTGACACGATGGACGTCGAGAAGATCGAGATCAAGTTCATCGACGAAGACGGCAACGAAAAAACATTGATCATTCCGGTCAAGATTGAGAAATAGCGCTGGTCTGATCCGCGAGGATTCAGATTAAGCAACGGGCCACTTCATCCGCTGGGGGTAGCGGATGGAGTGGACCCTGTCACGTTCCATGGTGACGTTTCGGGGAGAGGCCGCTCAGGCGGAACCGGGGCGCGTCGCCACAGAAGGTGAAACATCATGCGAATTGAGTCTGACTGGAAACGGGCCACCGTTTCCGCACTCGTCCTGCTGCTGGCCATTGTGGGCCTGGCTTCCGCGCAGGGACCCACCATCATTGTGCACAATCCGGTTACTGTCGCCAATCCCGGCATACCATTGGAAATCGACGCGCGTATCGAAGGCATGCAGAACATCGGCAATGTCGTTGACGCGAACGTCCGCTTCCGCACGGTCGGCTCAAGCTCGTGGGATTTTATCCAGATGGAATTCTCGCTGGATGAGCTGGTGGCAAAGATTCCTGCTGAAGCGGTGACGACGGAAGGCCTCGAGTATTTCATCGAGGCGGAGATGGACGACGGCTCGACCATCACCTACCCGGCGACGGGCGCGGAGTCCGCGCCGGTTTCGGTGACGGTACGCTCGGGTGACGAAGAGGCGGCAATTGATTCTGGCGTATTGATTCTCAGCCCGCTGCCGGAAGAAACGGTTCGTGACACCGACTTGTTCATCGCGGTCTCGTTCAATCCGAGTGTGTTCGCCGTGAATCCGGAGGATGTCGTCCTTCGTTTGAACGGGAAGGATATCAGCAAAAAGGCCGTCACCACCGAATACCTGTTGATGGCGACGTTGGAGAAGGTGCCAAACGGGCGTCACCGTGTCGACCTGCTGCTCAAAGTCGGCAAGCAGGAGAAGTTGCTGCGTTCGTGGCTGTTCAATTTTGAATCGCTGCTGGGTGAGGTGAGCTACGACGAAACGATGCTCACCGGTTCGTTGGGTCTGGACGGCAATTCTCAGCAGACCAACGGGATCGACCAGAACCGGATGCGGGAGCTGGTGAACGTTCGGATGCAGCGTGGCGATTTCAAGGCGCAGTTGTACTCGCGCACGACCAGCGAAGAACAGGGACATATCCAGCCGCAGCACCGGTTCCGTGTCATCGCAGGCTGGCCGTTCTTCCAGGTCGGGCTCGGTGATCTGACGCCGAAGTACAGTGAGCTGGCGTTGTACGGCAACCGTGTTCGCGGTGCGGAGCTCAAGTTCAACTCGGGCAGCTTCGAGGTGAAGGGGATCTACGGCGAGATGCGGCGTGGGGTGAATGGGTACGGCTACACGGTCAACGACCAGATCACGGCGGCGATCGTCGACTCCATGGGCAATGTGATCGGCACGGAAACCTACAACGCCTACAACTACGATCCCGGCACCTACAAGCGAAACCTGGCGGCGTTGCGCTTCGGTTTCGGCCAGGAGAACGGTCCGAGTCACCTCGGGTTCACGTTCATGAAGGTGCGGGACGACACGTCCTCGATTGACATCGACCGTCCCCTGGATCTTCAGGAACGGATCGAGCTGGGCCGGCCGGTGGAGGTTGCGTATACCGCCACGCCCAAGGACAACCTCGTGGTAGGCACCGACTTCGGCTTGAAGCTTGACCGCAACAGGGTGCAGTTCAAGGGTGAAGCGGCGCTGTCGCTGTACAACAGCAACATCAGCGAACGACCGCTGGAAGACGCGGAAAACCTGAAGGACGTCATCTGGGTAAACCAGTATTTTGAACCGTTGCCGGCGGAAGGATTGACCAATGACGATGGCGAAGCGGAAGTGAACGCTGGGGAGCTGGCATCCTCCGTGATTTCGAACTCGCTGTCGTGGCAGGGGAAAGTGCGCTTGCGGTACTATGGGCACGATCTGCGCACCGGCTACGTGTTCCTCAACCGCAGCTTCACCTCGCTGGGGAATCCGAACCTGGTGAACGATGACGCCGGTTTCTACGTGTATGACCGCATTCGCCTGTTCGAGAACCGGTTGTACCTGAATGCCGGGTATCGCAACTTCCACAACAACGTACAGAACAACAGCGAAACCACGTTGACCCGCCAGGAGATTTCGTTCGGGTTCACCTACATCACCGACGCGATGTACCCGGACATCAACTTCATGTTCCGGAACCAGACGAACGAGAACGATGGTACGGTCACCGAGGTCATCACGGATACCACGGCGTACAACCAGGATCCGACGATGGGAGTTGTCTCCTTCGACAACCGGACCGCGAGCAACATGAACAGCTTCTCGGTCGGGTTGACCCATCGTGTGCGGCTCGCCGACACGCAGAGTGACTTGTCGTTGAGCTACCTGATGGCTGACCGTACGGATGATTACCAGGACATCGGCAACTCGGACATGCAGTTCATCGGCTTCACCGCGAGTACGGACTATCGCGAATACCTGCCGGTGACCACGCGGATTGTGTTCTCGAATTCGTCGCAGACGTCCATGGACGGTCTCACCGAACTGAGTTACGTTACGATCAACCTGCGCGGGAGCTACTACCTGTTTGACCGGACGCTGGTGCCGTATTTCAATCCGAATATGACGTTGGGTTCCGGCGACTACTCGTTGACGTATGACGACATTCTGCCGGCTGGTGCCGATCCGGCGACGACGTTGCGCTTGCAGAAGATCGACTATACGCGTATCGACTGGGTGGTTGGCATGGAATGGCGGTTCATGCGCCAGCACACTCTGGCGGCACGGATCAGCGTGTCCACGTATTCGGACAACGGCGAGTACCAGTATTTCGACGGCAGTTCGGCCGATGCGGACATTGACGAAGTCGATCGCGACGACTATTCGGTGCTGTTCAGCTACATTTACCGGTTCTAGTCCTCGCCTGCAGAGATGGTACACAGCCCCGGCAAACGCCGGGGTTTGTTTTTTCCCGGTATCCGCACTTGACTGGAAACGTGGAATTGCGCTAATTCACCGCAGGTAACGCATGGGGAGTGTTGTGGCAAAACGTCGGAAGCGCAAACAAGTCAGCTGGTGGATCGGGATTGCGGCCAGTGTCGCGATCACGGCTGTTGCCTTGTATCTCGGCAGCATCGGTCTTGTGCATGAGCTGGAGCTGAAGACCTACGACCAGCGGTTCCTCGCGCGCGGTCCGGTCGATATCGGCGAGAGCGACGCGGTTGTGGTCACGATCAACGACGACGACTTCACGTTGCTCGACACCCGCTGGCCGTTTCCACGCAGCTACTACGCCCACGTGATCGAAAACCTTTTCGCCGCCGGTGCGAAGCTGGTTGTCATCGACGTTCAGTTCTTCGAATCATCGTTCGACACCACGCAGGATGTTGCCCTCGCGGAAGCCACTCACGCCGCGCCGGACAGCGTGATCCACGCGGCCAAGATCTCGTTCACCGACAAGTCGCAGTTGCAGGATCAGCTTGCCCGGACGATGCTTCCCGCAAAACGGATCTACACGCCCGAAGTGAACGTCGGCGTGGTCAACGAAATCCAGGACCGGGACGGGTTCACGCGGCAGTATCCGTTTGCGTTTGAGGTGCAGGAACTGAACTGGCTGCCGTTGTCGATGAAGGCGCTGCAGCTGGTACAGGAACGGCCGGACACGGTTCAGCTCTACCGTGACGATCCGAAAGTGGTGCGCTTCGCGGGATTGGCCATTCCGAAGATGACGGAGAATTCCTTCCTGATCAATTACGCTGGACCGGCGGGTACGTTTCCGACCTACGCCTTTTCCAGCGTGATCGACGACGGTTCGTTCCAGCTCGCGCAGGACGACACGAACTACATGCAGTGGTTCGTGATGTCGGATGAGGAGTTCAACACGTTTATCAGCGTGATGCCTGAGGATGCGGCGGACGCGTTCCGGGAAATTCGCCAGGACAACCCATTCCGCGACAAAGTGGTGTTTGTTGGTGCGGCGGCTGCGGCGTTGCGGGATACGAAAAAGACGCCGTTCTTCGCGTACAAGCCAGCCGGTGAGATCGCGACGGAAAACCGTGAAACGCCCGGGGTGGAAGTCCACGCGCACGCGTACCAGACCCTTCGTGACCGGTCGTGGATCAAGAACGCGCCGTTGCGTGCGGAAGTGATCCTCACGTTCGCGCTCGTGTTGGCAGTGTTCGCCATCAGCAACACGTTAACCTTGCTGCTCGCGGCTCCGCTGTCGCTGGTGGTGGCGGGGTTATACACCTGGGGTACGTTTTACGCGTTCGGCCAGCACAACCTGTGGTTGGCGCTGGTCGCGCCGTTGCTGGCGATGGTGATCATGTTTGCGTTGACCACGGTCTACCGTTTCCTGCTCGAACAGCGGGACAAGGCGCAGATTCGCGGCATGTTCAGCCAGTATGTGCCGAAGCGAGTTGTGGACGAGTTGATTGACAATCCGGACATGATGCGTCTTGGCGGTGAGCGCCGACGGATGACCTGCCTGTTCACCGACGTTGCCGGTTTTACGTCAGTGTCGGAAAAGTTGACCCCGGAAGAGCTGGTCAGCCTGCTCAATGAATACCTCTCGGCGATGTCGAAGATCATTCTCAACAATGAGGGCATCATCGACAAGTACGAGGGCGACCTGATCATGGCGGAATGGGGCGCGCCGGTGCGCAACGATCAGCATGCGACCCTCGCCTGCCGGGCTGCGCTTCGGATGCAGGAGAAGTTGGAAGAGATGCGCCGCGACTTCGACCGGCGTGGACTGCCATTGCTGGAAAGCCGTGTTGGGATCAACACCGGCGACATGATTGTCGGCAACATGGGCTGCCTCGAGGTATTCGACTACACGGTGATGGGCGACGCGGTCAACCTCGCCAGCCGTCTCGAAGGGGCGAACAAGTCCTATGGCACGACGATCATGATCGGGCCGGAAACGTGGGCTGATGTCAAGGACGAGTTCGCCACTCGCGCGCTGGATGATATTCTGGTCAAGGGGAAGGAACGGCCGGTGCGGGTGTATGAGCTGATGGCGGATTCGTGGGACAAGATCAGCGACGCACAGAAACAGGCGCTGGACGATTTCGACCGTGGCTTGAAGAATTACCGCAACCGCCGATTCAGCGATGCGATCGACTACTTCCAGCAGGTGCTGCGGGTGATGCCGGATGACGGTCCGAGCCTGGCCTATATCAAGCGCTGCCAGGAATTCCTGGCCGATCCGCCGCCGCCGGAATGGGATGGGGTGTACGAGATGCTGGAAAAGTGACGGGTGCCGTGCTGGGGTTCTGGGGTAGGGGCTCTGGGCTCAATTGTCTTTGTCGTTTCTCGTGAAGTTTGCCCCGACGAGCTCGCTCGTCGGGATAGTCCGGCGATAGGCCCCTGTGACCCGTCGTGGTACATACTCACGACATGGTTCTCGTGGACAATCCGTAGCCCGCAGACCGAAATGCGTCTGAGAGCAACACAGCCGCGTTTGCAAGCAAACACGGCCACATTCTTCTCACACCTCACACCTCACACCTCACACCTCACACCTCACACCTCCCAAAAACTGACCCGTTCGAGGTCGGGGATTTCGTGCGCGTTGTGCCTCAGCAGGGTGGTTTCGTCAGCGTACATCGGGTGGTTCGGGTGCACCATCGCCTCCGCGATCTCGAAGCGCAACGGCCGGGCGACGTGCAACTTGTGGATGGTCTCGTACTCGGCGAACGTGTCGGTCATGTGCGTCGGATAGGGGGTCCGAACGGCTCGCTTCCACGCAAGACAGCGCAGTCGGATGGCGTGCAGCCTCGGGGTCATCGGTTGCAGGAAGACGGTCTTCGGTGCCCGCACTCGATGGATGTCTAACCGTTTCTGCAACTCTGTCAGCACCCGCAACAGTGCCCACGACATGTGTACATGATGATGCGAGTCGATGTGGGAGACATTCACCCCAGCCTCACGGACCCGTTGCACCTGTGCGGTCCATTCGTCGAGGATCGCGGTCGCGAGACCACGATTCAACGCGGACAGGTTGAGCGGATTCTGAAACTCGCCGTCTTCGTTGAGCAACGGGCGTAGCCGGTCAGGATCACTCAGCGGCGCGAACTGGGTCAGGTTCAGGTGGACGCCGAACGACACCTGCGGAAACTCCTGCGCACGGTGGACAGCGTCCTCGAACGCGGGCGCGTTCGCCATGATCGTAGACGAGGTGATCAAGCCCTGGTCGATCAGGGCAAAAGTGGCATCGTTGACCTCGCGGCTCATTCCGAGGTCGTCAGCGTTGACAATCAGGCGCATGATTGGATTGAGTTGGTGGTGGATCCGGTTGCCGGAAGATACTACGCGGTGACGTGGCGAAACAGGGCTACGGGATTCTCCCCTGCAGCGGTACGGCCGAGTGGCAGCAGTCGGGTGCTCGAAGAAACGGGTTCGTGGCTAAACCACGAACCCGTTGATGTATCCAAGCAGGGTCGTTGCTACTTGCTCCGAGTCTCACGCGGTGCCCGGTCAGGGTTGGCGTGTGGAGCATGCATCGAATTGGCGCGAACCGGGTCGATATCGAACGGTTCACCAAGTGCGCCGCCGAAGATGTAGGGCTGGATGCGTGCGCGGATGCCGTAATTGTTCGTGGAGGATTGACTCCAGGCGTACGTACCGGGGAGCTGGTTGAAGTAGCTGCGATACTGGACACTCGACGCGTCAGTACCCCAGTGCGGAATTCCGTCAACCGTGGTCGTGAAACCCAGCCCGAAGTATTCGGATCCATCTACTTCCCAGGTCAGGTCGTAGAAGTTCCAACCTTCGTACAGGTACGCATTGGAATAGTTTGCAACCGCCTCCCCGAAGACACTACCACCGCCAGTGTATGGATACTGATGCAGGTGGACATAGGCAGCGCTCTGGTACACATACACCCAGATCCCGATGATCTTGTAGTGCGTGTAGGGAACGTTGAACAACACCGCTGCGCCGCCACCGGCTCCTGGCCAGTAGGAGCCATTATCGAACGAGCCGTCATCGTAGTAATAGTCCTCAATATCGCCGAAGGTGGGTACGGTCTCGACCTGGATCGACGCAATGTTGTTGTCCTCATTGGACTCTTCCAGGACTTCTTCGTAATCGACGACGATGAAGATGTACTCGACATCAAACTCCGGGTCGCTTTCGGTCGGATTCCACGGAGCCTGGTACATCTCGGTCTCCTCGCCTGGATTCAGCGCCGGGACTTCATAATAGCCGATTGCAAAATCTTCATCTGTGTTGAGCACGTTGTCATGCGACCAGAAAATGTTTGCGCGGCACGCTTGCGACGAGCCGGCGCCATCGTTCCGGAATGTGGCGTACAGCAGGAAGTACTCATTGATCTCCAGCTGGTAGTCGTCCGAGTACACGTTCAGCACAGTCATATCGGACGCTTCCACGGTCTGAACCGCAACGGAGGCCGTGCTGGACTCGTTGTCCTGGTCCGTGACCTGGACTTTCGGGAAGAACGAACCCGCCTGCATGTAGACATGGGTGACCGACGTCTCGGCAGAAGGACCATGGTCCCAGACTCCGTCACCGTTGAAATCGTAGCGGAACGTCAGTTCCGAGAGGGATTGGTGGTCATCTGTAGAAGCTGACGCGTCAAAGGTAAACGAGGTGTACGTGGTGCCGTTTTGCGGCGACACGGAAAGTGCGGCGTTCGGCGGGTCGTTTTCGTAATTGACAGAGTAGTTGGCGGTCGCACGGTCGGTCAAGCCGCCGGAATCGCGTGCTTCAACGACCACAACGAAGTTGCCTTGTGCAGGAGGTGTCGTATTGATCAGGCCAAGACCCTCCGTCCAGTCTTCTTCCCACGTGCCATCACCATCATAATCCCAACGGAAATCCATCGACGCAGGATCATCGCTGTCGTCCGTGGTGTTGGTGATATCGAAATGGATTTGGTCGCCGAGCATGATGGTGGATGGGGTAACCGTCAACATCAGGTTCGGCGCTTCGTTGACGGGTTCAGTCGGCGACGAATCGTCATCGTCATCATCGTTGGTCTGTTCGCACCCCATCAATCCCAGCGACATCACCAGAACCAACACCATGGTGAACCACAATCCTCGTGAAATCCACTTCATACCACTTTCCTCCCAATCGTTAACCTGCTGGCTGCACAGCTTTGCGATCTGCTGCATGCATCCTGCGCAGGGTGGTAGTCCAACGGATCACCGTTGAAGCTTATCAGAACTGGAATCGAAACAACTGGTTGGCAACTCAAACGTTAGATCATCGGGCGGGCATGCCAGCCCAAGCATACAACGGTTTATTAGGAGATCCTAACTTTATTTTCGGAGATTTGTAACTTTTGCCGATTTCGCCCTATTCTGTTAAAACCTAGTTAATTCACGAATTAGCTAAACTACCTGCGTCGGATGCTTCTCTCAGAGGTCTGCAAATCGTGGAATAGCTGGCGAATCACGTGAGATGTGCCTGATCGCCTGGTGGGTTTGCCGGACAGGTTAGTCTGTGGTCAACTCGACGAGTGTTGCGCCCCATTCGCCGGAACCGTGACCAGCGAGCCGGTAGCTGACGACATAGGGCAGGCGGGCGAGGATGGCGTGTACGGTCTCGCGTAATGCGCCGGTGCCTTTGCCGTGGATGATGCGGGCGGAGTTGATACCGCGGCGGCGGCATTCGTCGAGGTAATCGGGGATGAGCGTCTTCACCTCGCGTGGATTGAAGGTATGCAGGTCGAGTGTGCCGTCGATGGGATACTCAATCGGGTCGTTGTTGTTCATGATTGTCTCCGGCTCAACGAAGGGTACGGATACTGATAAAAGTACGCTCGTTTCGTGATCAGTGTTCGGATCAGGTCGTTTCATGAGTACTTTGAGACCGTTGCAGTTCCTCGATCGATCTGGAATGTTTCTGTGGCTGCGCACGCCGGTCAAGTGGGGGGAGAACACATGATGCTGTTGCCAGTGATTCGGTTAGCGGTTCAAGTCTGCCTGTTCTGGTTTGCCGTGGTGCTGGTCACCAGGGACATGCAGATTGACTGGCGCTCGTTCATACTCTGGGTGATCGCCGCTCACCTGGCGGGGGGAATTGTTGGGGCGTTGCTGGGAAACAGCGGTCCCGTCTGGATCAATAGCCTGGTCGCGTTGCTCGTGACCTCAGCCGCGCTGGCGTCCGTGTTGTACTTCAAGTTCGGCTACGATGGCCCGAAGCAGATCATCATGGTTATCGCAATCTATTTCGGCGCGACCTACCTGCTGAACGTGATTCTTCAGCTTTCCGCGTGCAACGTTCAATCCCGGATTGATGAGGCATTGGAAACCGGAACTCGGGTTGTCCTGGGGGGACACTTGTTCTGCTGAGGATCAGTCTCCTCGCACGGGATCGAGGTCAATACGTATCTGCCATCACGTTGCAGGATTGGGATCGCCGTTTCCGTGCCGTGGGATCTCACAATTCCGGAATTTCCGTTTGGCGATCCTAAGATTTGTTGTATCTTTGCCGGGGGGATGTTGGATTGGGAGAAGGGAAGAGAACGATGAAGATTGTCCTGTGGGTTGTGCTCGGCATTGTCGGGCTGGTGATCATTGTGTTTGGCGGCTTTGGCATGTGGGTCTACACTGCCAGCAACTCCGCGATCAATGCGACCTATAACGTCTCGGTGACGCCATTTGAGATTCCGGCGGATTCGACCAGCCTTGCGTACGGCAAGCATGTCGCGACGATCCGTGGTTGCATCGGGTGTCATGGTGCCGATCTCGGCGGTGGCGGCGAGGATCTCAACATGGGCCCGTTGGGGAGTTACTACCCGACGAATATCACATCGGGGCAGGGTGGAAAGACCGCAAATTATACGACGGCCGATTGGATCCGCTCGATCCGTCACGGCGTGAAACCGGATGGCAGCACGGCGATCATGATGCCGTCGTACGAATATTACCCGATCGGTGACGAAGACCTCGCGGCGATGATCGCGTACCTGAAGTCGATGCCGCCGGTGGATCGGGACAACCGTCCGCAGGAAGTCGGGCCGGTGGGACGGATTCTGATCGCGACCGGTCAGATGAAGATCCTGACCTCGGCGAAATTCATTGACCACGATGCTCCGCACCCGCCCGCGCCGGAACGTGGGGTGACAGTCGAGTATGGTGAATACCTCGGCACAACCTGCACCGGTTGCCACGGTGAGAACCTGGCAGGTGGGGTGAATCTCGGACCGAATGCACCGCTGTCCACTAATCTGACCCCTGGTGGATTGGCGGAATATGACCGGGACGCGTTTTTTACGGCGTTGCGTGCCGGGTACAAGGCGGATGGCAGCCAGATTGACAAGATCATGCCGTACACTCAGTTCGCTGAGATGACGGATGACGAACTCGACGCGCTGTGGCTGTATCTGCAGAGCTTACCGGCGATCGAGAACGAGTACTGACAGGACCCTGAGGTTACGTATCCAAACCCGGACGGTCTTGTCCGGGTTTTCTTTTTCTGTTACCCTCAGGGCTGCAGAATGATGAAAGTTCTCCCGGAAGACTGAGTGCAATCTCTCGCGGTATTTGAATATTGTTAATAATTTGTTAAATTTGTGTAAACACATCAGATGGGGGTAGCGATGACGCTTCCAGACTACTTGGATCATGTGAATCAGGAAATTGCGGGGATCGTTGCGCCCAGTTTCAGCACGAAGCAGTTGAAGTTGAAGAAGGTTCCCGCGACGGATTCGGATGCGCTCAAGCCAAGCCCTGCGGGTGAATTCACGGCATATCGGCTGCGGACGACGGTGTTGTATGTCGACATTCGGCGTTCGGTGTTCCCCGAAGTGAAGAAGATGGCGCACGACAAGGTGAAGGTGTACCTCGCGTTTCTCAAGGTGATGGCGAACGCGGCGGAGTATCACGGTGGCCGGGTGGTCGATCTCGCCGGTGACCGGATGATGGTCGTTTTTGACGAAAGTGATTGCTACACCGACGCGATCAACACGGCGTTCCTTTTGAACACGGTTGCGCAGACGATTCTGGCGCCGCATTTCCCGCATCGCACCATCCGGTGCGGGATTGGTGTTGATTACGGCAGCATTCTGCTTTCGCGTGTTCCGGTGGAGAGTGACACCGAGCAACGCAAGTTCGCGCAGGAGATGGTGTGGCTGGGCAAGCCGGCGTCCCGCGCAGCGAAGCTGATGGCGGTGGCGAACGGCAGTCTGACCAGCGCGAACGGGGTTGGCAACATCGGCCGCGCGTTCCACGAGGTGAAGGAGTGGAGCTGGCGTGTGCTGGACGAATACACCAACATGATCAACGTGTTGGGGACACGTCCGATGAACGTCTACACCGGGCCGACCTGCCGTCTCTCGAAGCTGGACGTTGAGAGCGGACGGGTTGAGCCGATCCTGGTGACCGGCCGTGTGCTGAAGGGGTTGCGGAACGAACGGCCGGACGACGTGTCGTTGAAACGTCTCTGGTGGCGCAAAAAGTCGCTGTATGTGCCGGGGATGAAAGAGGAAGTCTTCGGTGCGAACGTGATTTATACGTGCTAAACGCATTCCGGATGAGTACATTGTCCGCAGAAGATACAGGTGGGGTGCACGCCCGGTGATCAGTCCGGGATGCGCAGAAAGGGACGCTTCGTTGTGCGAAGCGTCCCTTTTGTATTTGGTGGTCGAGGATCAGGTAAACAGCTGTTAGTTCTCGGTAGTCAGTGGTGTCTGTCTCGTCCTGATCCGGGTTGACAGTCAGGACAATACACCCTGCACCGATCACCGTTTACCGACAACCGGCTACCGTTTTTTCGGCAGCATGTAGTGCGGCGACTGGTTGAAGATGAGGTCGGCGCTCTCCATGATGGCCTCGCTCAGGGTCGGGTGCGGGTGAATGGACAGGCGCAGGTCATCCGCGACGCAGCCCATCTCGATAGCGAGCACGCCTTCCGCGATCATGTCGCCGGCGTTGGGACCGGCGATGCCGAGGCCGAGAATCTTCTTGGTCTTGGCATTGACGACGAGCTTGGTGAGGCCGTCGGTGCGGCCCAGTGTGATCGCGCGTCCGGACGCCGCGAGCGGGAACTTCACCACCTGCACGTCGATGCCCTTCGCCTTCGCTTCGTCCTCCATCAGCCCGGCCCAGGCGATTTCGGGGTCGGTGAAGACGACAGCCGGGATTGCACGTGGATCCCATCCGGCGCTCTTTTCACCGGCAATAGCTTCCACCGCGACACGGCCTTCGTGCGACGCTTTGTGCGCGAGCATCGGTTCGCCGGCAATGTCGCCGATAGCCCAGATGTTGGCTTCGGCGGTGCGGCGCTTGTCGTCAACCTGGACAAAGCCCTTGTCGTCCAGCTCGATGTTCGTGTTCTCGAGGCCCAGGTTGGCACTGTTCGGTTTGCGTCCGACGGACACGAGCACGTAGTCGTACTCTTTTCGAGCATCGTCCGCGCCCTTGCCTTCGAACTCGACCTTGACCTTGGTTTTCAGCGCGTTGACCGAGCTGACTTTGGTCTCAAGGTGGATCGCTTCGAACTGTTGTTTCAGCCGTTTGTTGAGCGGTCGCACGAGATCCTTGTCTGCGCCGGGGAGGATGGTTTTCATCATCTCGACGACGGTGACCTTTGTGCCGAGCGTGGCGTAGACCGACCCGAGCTCGAGGCCGATGTAGCCGCCGCCGACGATCAGCATTGTCTTCGGGATTTCCGGCAGGTCGAGGGCGTCTTTCGCGAGCATCATCCGCGGGTTGTCCATCGGCCAGCCGGGGATGGAGATTGCCAGCGAACCGGTGGCGAGGATCAACTTGTCGAATGTGTGGCGTTCGGACGTACCGTCCACCAGCTTTACCTCGAGTTCGGTGTTGCTGACGAACGATCCGGTGCCGCGAATGTGTTTCACCTTGCGCATTTCGGCAATCTTGCCGACGCCGCTGGTGAGCCGTTCGACGACACTGCCTTTCCATGCTCGCAGCTTGTCAACGTCGATTTTCGGTTCGGCGAAATCGACCCCGAACTCGCTCGCTTCGCGGGCGTCGCTGATGACTTTGGCGGCGTGCAGCATCGCCTTGGACGGGATGCAGCCACGGTACAAACAGGTGCCGCCGGGGTTTTCTTCCGGATCGATCAGGGTGACGTTGAAGCCTTTGTCGGCGGCGTGGAACGCGGCGGCGTATCCGCCGGGTCCGCCCCCGAGCACGATCAGGTCATGATGGTTTTTATCAGGCATGGAGAACTCGTCTCTTGTCTCTCGTCGTTCGTCTCTCGCGAAGGTCGCATCAATCAAACCAGGATGCAGATCCTTCGAGTGACGTCGATCCCAACGTGCAAGCACGACGGGGCACACTACAGTTACCGACTACCGATCACCATTTACCGCGTACCGTCTTAGACAAACATCGCCATCGGGTTCTCGAGGGCTTTGCAGATCCAATCGAGGAAGCGGGATGCGTCCGCGCCGTCCACGATGCGATGATCGTAGGACAGGGTCAGCGGCAGCACGGTGCGTGGTTGCCACTTTTCGTCAATCCAGCGCGGTTCGACCAGCGACCGTGACATGCCGAGAATTGCGACCTGCGGCGGGTTGACGATCGGCGTGAACCATTCGCCCCCAATCGAGCCCTGGTTCGAGATGGTGAAGCTGCCACCTTCCATGTCCGCCGGGCCGAGTTTCTTCGCGCGGGCTTTGCTGCTGATCTCGCCGAGATCTTTCGCCAGCTGCACGAGGTCCTTCTGGTCTACGTCACGAATCACCGGCACCAGCAGGCCACGGTCGGTATCGACCGCAATGCTCATGTGGATGTAGTCGCGGTAGATGATCTCGCCGGCGTCCATGTCGATGGCGGCGTTGAAGTTCGGGAACTTCTTCAGCGCCTCGGCGGCGATCTTCATCACGATCGCGGTCGGTGTCAGCTTGACATCCTGCTTCGCGAAATGCTTTGCGTACTGGGCGCGGAATTTCTCGAGTTCGGAAATGTCCGCCTTCTGGAACTGGGTTACCTGCGGCACCATCGCGTTTGCACGGGCCATCGCTTCCGCGGTCAACTGGCGCAGCTTGCTCATCGGCTCGTGCCGTACCGGTCCGAACTGGCTCAGGTCGGGCATGGTGTAAGCAACGGACGTTGAGTGCTCGATCACGTTCTTCGCGTGCTGCTTGACATCGTCCTCGAGGATGCGTCCCCGCGGTCCGCTGCCGCCGATATCGTACAGGTCAATGCCCAGCTCGCGGGCGAGCTTTCGCACGGCGGGACCAGCCGGGATCGGATCGCCTTCACGGTCCTTGCGTGGCGCGGGCTTCGAAGCCTTGGCTGCGGGACGGGAAGGCGCCGGAGCCGGTTTCGATTCCTTCGCAGGTTCTTCGGACTCGGCTTTTGCCGGGGCTTCGTCCTGTTCGGCTTCGGGTTCGTCCGCCGGCGCTTCCTCGGCTTTCGGTTGCGAGTCGGACTTCTCGGCATCCCCGGGCTTTTCCTCGGGTTCCTCGGCTTTCGCGGAGTCGGCGTCTATTTTCATCACGACATCGCCGACGTTGACCGTATCGCCTTCCTTGATGAGGATTTCGCTGATCTTTCCGGCGGACGGCGCAGGCAGTTCGACAACGGCCTTGTCCGTTTCCAGCTCGAGCAATCCCTGGTCGGCTTCGACGGTATCGCCCACGCTGACGAGGATCGAGGCGACATCGCCCTTCTCCACATTTTCTGAGATTTCCGGGACGCGAACGTCTTGTATCATGGGGTCGTCCTATCGTTTACCCATCTCGCGTTTACGCGAAGATCGGGTTCACTTTGTCCTTGTTGATGTTCAACGCCTTCGCGGCCTTGCTGACCACATCCAGCTCGATGCGGCCATCGCGGGCGAGGGTGACCAGCGCGGCGAACGCGATGTGATTCGCGTTGACCTCGAAGTGTTCGCGCAGGTCCTGGCGGGTGTCCGAGCGGCCGAAGCCGTCGGTGCCCAGCACCTCGAACCGGCCCGGAATCCACTTGGCGATGCTCAACGGCAGGCTGCGGAGGTAGTCGGACGCGGCGACGAAAACCCCGTCCTCACCGTCCAGCACCTCTTCGACGAAGTTCTTTTCCGCCGGTTCGGTCGGATGCAGACGGTTTTTGCGTTCGGTGTCGATGGCGTTGACGTACAGTTCCTTGTAGCTGGTGGCGCTCCAGACATCCACCGCGACCTTGTACTTCTCCTCGAGGATGTCGCGCGCCTTCAGCGCTTCGGTCAGAATGGTGCCGCTTCCGAGCAGGTGCACCTTCTTTTTCTTCGCCCGGCTGCTGGTCGCGTCGTACTTGTAGAGACCGTTGAGGATACCCTCCCGGACATGGCTGCCCTTGGGCATCGGCGGCATCTTGTACGTCTCGTTCATCACCGTGATGTAGTAGATCAGGTTCTCTTCCTTCTCCGCCATGCGGATCAGGCCGTCCTGCATGATGACAGCGAGTTCGTACGCGAACGCCGGATCGTAGGCCTTGACGTTGTTGTACGCCATCGCGAGGTGATGCGAGTGGCCGTCCTGGTGCTGCAGGCCTTCGCCCATCAGCGTGGTGCGGCCGGCGGTAGCGCCGAGCATGAACCCGCGCGCGCGGGCATCGGTGGCCAACCAGACCAGGTCGCCGATACGCTGGAAACCGAACATTGAGTAGTAGATGAACATCGGGATCATCGGGTAATCGTGGTTCGAGTACGATGTCCCTGCGGCGATAAAGGAGGCCATCGAGCCGGCTTCGGTGATACCCTCTTCAAGCACCGTGCCGTCTTTCTTCTCGTTGTAATACATCAGGCTGTCGCTGTCGACCGGTTCGTAGAGCTGACCCTTGTGGGCGTAGATCCCGACCTGGCGGAAGAGCGATTCCATCCCGAAGGTGCGGGCCTCATCCGGCACGATCGGCACGACGCGCTTGCCAATGTTCTTGTCACGCAGCAGCTTGCTGAGGATTGAGACAAAGGCCATCGTGGTGGCAACTTCGCGGTCGCCGCTGCCTTGCAGGAATTCCTCGTAGAACTTCGGTTCAGGCGCGGGAATCGGATTGGAACGGTCACGGCGTGCCGGCACGAATCCGCCCAGCTCCTTGCGGCGTTTCTTCAGGTACTTGACCTCTTCCGAATCCTCGCTGGGACGGTAGAACGACGCCGTCGGGACATCCTTGTCGCCCAACGGAATCGCGAAACGGCTGCGGAATTCACGCAATTCTTCTTCGTTCAGCTTCTTCTGCTGGTGGGTGACGTTGCGGCCTTCACCGGCTTCGCCGAGGCCATAGCCCTTGATCGTATGCGCGAGGATGACGGTCGGCTTGTGCTTCGTCTTAAGCGCGCGGTCGTAGGCGGCGAACATCTTGACCGGATCGTGCCCGCCCTTGCGCAGGTGGCGCAACTCATTGTCGGACAGGTGCTCGACCAGTTTCAGCAGGTACGGGTCCGCACCAAAGAAATGTTCACGCAGGTAGTTACCCGGCATGACGACGTACTTCTGCGCGTGACCGTCCACGTTGTTGCTGAGGCGTTGTTCAATCGCGCCGCGTTCATCCTTCTCGAGCAGCGGGTCCCAGTCTCCGCCGAGGATGACCTTCACCACGTTCCAGCCCGCGCCCCGGAACGCCGCTTCCAGCTCCTGGATCACGCGTCCGTTGCCGCGCACCGGTCCATCAAGGCGCTGCAGGTTGCAGTTGATGACGAAGGTCAGGTTGTCAAGATTCTCACGGCTGGCGAGTGTGATCGCACCCATGGACTCCGGCTCATCCATCTCTCCGTCGCCAAGGAACGCCCAGACGCGTCGGCCTTCTGTTTTCACCAGTCCGCGATCTTCGAGGTACCGGTTGAACCGGGCCTGGTAAATCGCGCTGAGCGGGCCGAGGCCCATGGACACGGTCGGGAACTGCCAGAAGTCCGGCATCAGCCACGGGTGCGGGTAGGAGGACAGGCCGCCCTCCGGGTTGCACTCACGGCGGAAGTTGGCGAGATCCTTCTCTGTCAACCGGCCTTCCAGGTACGCGCGAGCGTACATGCCTGGGGAGGCGTGTCCCTGGAAATAGATGATGTCGCCGCCGCTCGGATGCTCCGGTCCCTTGAAGAAGTGGTTCTGCGCGACTTCGTAGAGGGTGGCGGAGGAGGCGAAGGTCGAGATGTGGCCGCCGACGCCGGTTTCACGGTTGGCGCGAACGACCATCGCCATCGCGTTCCAGCGGACGATGCTCTTGATCCGGCGTTCCAGCTCACGGTCGCCCGGGTACTGCGGTTGTTCGGACAACGGGATGGTATTGAGATACGGCGTCGAGCCCGGGAAATCGGATCGCACACCGGATTTCGAAGCGGTGGAAAGCAGGGACTTGAGCAGTTCGCGGGCTTTTTCGGTGCCATGCTCAGCGATGACATACCGCAACGAGTCAAGCCACTCCTGCTTTTCCAGCTCAAAAAGTTCTTGTTCTGTATAGCCGTTCTGCTGTGCCATGGTACAGCTCCTTAACAGAGATCAAAGTCACAGAAACGCCCTGAATTCGCTATCAGCATCCAGCGTGAAAACAGGGCGGGTTGTCTGACCAAGCGCAGCACAACCCGGAAAACGTCGGGTTTGTGCCGGGTGCCGGAGTATAAGCAGAAAAAAATTAGGATTCACTAAGTAGCGGCATGAATCTCAGGGAATCGGGGTACACTCACTCAGAAACGATAGATCGCCGCCACGCTGTTTTGTCCCGGTACCTCTGCCTGCGGCAGGACGTACACCTTGCCGCCGTGAACGATGGTCTGCAGGGCGGTGAAGTCCAGCAGGTCTTCGTCCATGCCGTTTTTCTCCGAACGGCGTTCAACCGTGTCCGTGTCGGGGTAATAGAATCCCCATTCCCGCTTGTCATCGGCAACGAAAGCCGTTTCAACACGTCCGCGAAACGCTGCCCGAAGCACATTGTCGACCTGAACCGACGCCTGTTCCGTGTTGTTCAGCTCATGAAAACGGTCCTGCGCTTTTTTCCGATCCTGATCGAACAAAGGCTTCGCTGCTTCCCAACCCTTCTGGTGCAGCTCTTCCATCCTGAGGTGATCGGGGTTACCACTGATGTGCTCGTCCACGATGTGCATCGCACTGTTTCGATCCCGGAAGAACGGGACGAGGTAATCAACGCAGGCGAGCACGACCGTCGTCTTCGGATCTCCAAAGTGTTTGACCAGGGCGCGGTTGATGTCATCCGCGTACCGTTTCAGGGTCGCCAGTTTCTTGTCCTCACCACGGCCCTGTCCGTGCCAGACGGATGATCCTGGTCCGGCACCTTCCCGTCCCCGGACGGTTTTCTGCGCGACATCGAACATGGTCGTGTCGTCGATACTGGCTGGCATGTCCTTCACCTCAACAGGTTCGATGCTCCAGCGCGTGCAACGATACAACCGGGTCTGGCCCTGGCTGATGGCGAGCACGTGGAAGTTGCCATCTTCATTGAACATGTGCAGGAGAGGCTTGAGGTGGAAGCGGTCGGTAAGCACGGTCAGTTTGTCGAACTGGACTGGCAGTCGGTACCATGCGAAGAAGCCCGGTGAGTTGAATACCGCCAGACCGTCGCTCTGATGTTGCCAGAATTCGTGGTCCTGCTGCATCTCCCATAGTGGAGCGAGAAACGTGTCGATGTCGTTCTGGCGGGCGTCCAGCGCCTGCATCTGCTTTTCCAGATCCCGGATGCGGTTTTTGAAGCGAATCGGGTTCTGATCGACCTGGTCACCGGCGCGGACGGTGGGCAGGTATATCGAGGCGTGAAACTCACCGCTCTTATCCATCAGGGTCTTGAGGTCGTCTTTTGTAAATCGGTCCATGGTGTTCCTCCATTGGTAGGGTGGGAAGGTGTTGCGAACAGTCGCTGCGGCGGTCAGGCGTGATCGCCGATCTGCTTGCCGTCCCTGAGCACCACCTTGATCTCGAGGTTGTTCAACAGGTCGAGATATTTCTCGGCATAGTGACACAACAGGTAGCGTTGACGGACAGTTTCCTTCGCTTTCTCGCCCATCTGCTTACGTTTTTCGGGATGTTTGATGAGTTCGACGATACTCCGGGCAGCCTGCTCGACAGAATCAACGAGGTAGCCGTTGACGCCATCCTCGATCTGAGCCTTGATGCCGCCGACGTTTCCTCCGATCACCGGATTGCCTTTCCACATCGCCTCGGCGACGGTCAGGCCGAAGCCTTCCCGCTTTGACTTCTGCAGTACGACAGCGGCCCTGCGCTGCAACGAGTTGACCAGGGCCGTATCCTCGACACTGAGCAGGCGGATTTCGTCGTTCTGGTACTTAAGCAGAGATTCGTAGACTTTTGCGCCTTCCGGATCGTCGGTGGCGACATTGCCCAGCAGTACGAGGCGAGCATCAATCTCATTGCGTGCCAGCTTGAAGGCGTCGATCACACCTTGCGGGTCTTTCCACGGGTCAAACCGTGAAATCTGCACGACCAACGGTTTGTCGGTGGGGATGTCGTACTTGTTCAGCCGTTCGGCGATCTCATCATCACTGAGGTCTTTGTTCTTGATGCTGAACGGGTCGATGGCCGGTTCAAACACGAGCTGCGGCGTGATCAGATCCTGCTTGTACTCCTCGCGGGAGACAATCACTGCGTCGTATTTCTCGATGTACTGCTTGAGGTAGTTCCACAACGTCGGGTTCGGTTCGGTCAAGTCGATGTGGCAGCGCCAGATCCAGGGGACGGTTTTGGGGTAGTGTTCGATGATCGGCAGCGGCTGCGGATCATGCACGATGACGGCGTCGTGGGTGAGGTGGTTCCGCAATGAGTTTTCATAGATCACCCCCTCATAGATCTGCTTCTTCTGCTTCGACAGGTTGATTGGCCCGCCCTGCAACGCGTTGTGCATCTTCTTGGTGACGCCGAAATAGTCCGGACTTCCCTGGATCACCCTCCAGCCGACCTTGAGGCCGATGTCGTTGAGCAGCAAGGTCAACGACGACAGCATCTCCGCCACCCCGCCACCGTAGTAGGTCGAATTGATGTTCACGACGTGCATGCCAGCCAGGTGCGCGGCTTTTACACGGATGCGGTCAATTGTTTCATCACCAGCAAGCGGGCGGTAGTCGTCGAGGGTGGGAATCGGGGGTATGGTGTTCATGACAAGTCACCAGTTGAACAGCGGAAATCAAGCCTCAGAGACCTCACGGATGTGCGGGGCTACAGTTCCACGTGTTTACCGGCGAGAAGGCTGCTCGAGTTCCGCTGACGATTGTCAATCACCGCTGCGGCTGAGGCGCAGGCCCCGGGGAACAAGCAGGCGTTCGATCAGATTGAACAGTAGTTGCGTAAGAAGCGCCAGCCCGGCGGCGGGGATCGCCCCTTCGAGGATGAGGCCGTAATCGTCGAGCCGGATGCCGGTGAGGATCGGCTGGCCGTACCCGCCTGCGCCGATCAACGCGCCGAGGGTGGCGAATCCGATGGTGATCACGGCGGACGTTTTCACTCCGGCGAGTATGGAGGGACTGGCCAGCGGCAGGTCGATGTGCAGCAGCCGGTCAGGTGGGCTCAGCCCCAGGGCTTCCGCTGACTCGCGCAGGCTTGGCGGGATGGCGGTGAGGCCGGCGTGCGTATTTCGCACCATCGGCAGCAGGCTGTAAAGGAACAGCGCAGCGATGGCGGGCGGCGCAGCGATGCCAAGCAGCGGGATCATGAACACCAGCAGCGCCAGCGAGGGGATGGTCTGAATGATCCCGACAGCGCCGAGGATGACCGCTCCGGCGGCGGCGTTCCGTGCAGCGAGCACACCCAGCGGCAGCGCAACGAGGATACCCAGCAGCATCGCGACACCGACCAGGGTCAGGTGTTCGAGAGTGGTGGTCCGGAGACGTGACGCGAGGGTCGATTCCACATACTGGAACGTTTCGCCGAACTCAGCCTCGAGGAACGAGGCCGCGACCGCGATCTCGCTTTCACCTTCTAATTTGACGCGTTTGTTTAGCGTGCGCATGCGGTCGGCGTCAAACCGTCCCGCCAGCTCGTTGAGCGCACGGATTGCCTCCGGCGGCAGGTCGGCGCGGTAGAGGAAGACGGCGTCGTAGGTGGTGAAATGGGCGCGGTCATCCTCGAGCACGGCGAGGTTGTAGTATGCAATCTCGGCGTCGGTGGAGTACAGATCCATTACGTCGATGGAGCCGCTTGCGAGGGCACGGTAGGCGAGGTCGTGGTCCATGCCGGTGACGTCGTCCGGGTTGAGCGAATAGGCGTCACGCAGGCTCGGCCAGCCGTCCCCACGGTTGAGGAACTCGTTGGTAAAACCGTACCGCAGTTCCGGATGATCACGCAGATCGGAGATGGTTTCGATGCCCAGCTCGCGCGCTTTTTCCGGGGTCATGCCGAGAGCGTAAGTGTTGTTGTAGCCGAGCGGTTCGGTCATGCGCAGCCCGCGTTCGGCGAGCGCAGCACGGATTGCGTCAAGGGTCGGCAGCTCGAGCTCGCGCAGGATTTCCTGCCGGATGGTGCCGGTATAGTCGGGATAGACCGCGATGTCACCGCTGAGCAGCGCGTTGAACAGCACCCTCGTTCCGCCCAGCTCACGCTGATGCTCGGCGGACACACCAGCCCGTTCCAGTTGCAGCGTGGTGATCTCGCCGAGGATCACCGACTCGGTGAATTTCTTCGAGCCGACACGGATCGGATCGTCCTGCGCGACGGCGGCAGCAGCGAACAACGCTGTCACGATCACGCACAGGGTGAGGGTCAGCCGCTTCCGTTTCATCGTCCGCCCTCCGGCACTTGGTGGGCGCGTTGGGCACGGATGAATTCGCCGACAAACGGGTCGGCGGGACTGGTGATCATCTCATGCAGCGAGCCGCGTTGCAGAATGCGGCCGTCCCGCATCAGCACGATGTCCTCGCTGAAAAAGGCGGCTTCGGCGAGGTCATGGGTGACCAGCACGATCGTCTTGCCGAGTTCGCGGAACATGTCGCGGAGTTCGTCCTGCAGCGAGGAGCGCACCAGCGGGTCGAGTGCGCCGAGGGGCTCATCCAGCAGCAGCACGTCCGGGTCGAGCAGCAGCGCCCGCATCAGGGCAACCCGTTGCCGTTGCCCGCCGGAGAGTTCGTAGGGGTAACGGGTGAGGGCGTCTTCGGGAAAATGGGTCAGCTCGCGCAGGCTGGCGAGGCGGTCGTTGATCCACTGTTGCGGCTTACGCAGCCGTTTCGCGAGCAACGTGATGTTGCCGGCGGCGGTGAGGTGCGGGAACAGGCCGCCGTCCTGGATGACGTACCCGATCCGGTGCCGAATAGCGCGGATGCGGTCCACGGTGAGCGGCTGGCCGTCGAACGTGACGCTGCCCGCGTCTGGCTGCAACAGGCCGAGGAAATGCCGCAGCAAGGTGGACTTGCCGCAGCCGCTAGGGCCGATGAGCACGGTCAGCGATCCACGCGGCACCTCGAGACCGATGTCAAGGAGTACCGGCTGATCATTGAAACGCTTTGTCAGGTTGTGGCAGCGAAGCATGGGGATATGATACGGGTTTCAGCGGCCAGTTCGATACAGGTTTGATATTCTCTCCATCCATGGCAACCACTTGTAGCTCCCCCAAGGGTTAGGGTAGATGAGATCGACTCTATTTGCTTTTGTTCCACAGACTATGTGATGTAAATTTGGCAAACATGACAGTTACAGTATTTGATGATTTTGTTGATTATGATTATCGTTATCTGATGTATTTCAGGTTTGATCAACCGGGTTGGAGATGAACGATGAAAAGAGCATCATTCTTGATCTTTCTATTTGCGTTCCTGCCAGTCGTAGCCGAAAGCAGTGCACCTTGGAATGCGAAAGGGAAGGTGTCTCTGCAATTTACGCCACGCGGTGACTGTTGCGTGAAGCCGTTTGAGGCGGATGAGTGGTTTTCTTCCCTGGTCAGCCGCTATGGCGACATCCCGGGATTGGTTGTCAGAGCGGGTGTGCAAGATACGTCATTTGTTGCACCAGGGGTGTACTTCATGTACGAACCGTGGGATTTGTATCCGGGCGAGCCCTCTGATTCCACGTGGTGGATGGATGGTTTGACTTGGGATCAGGTGCGTCCGTGGCTACGGGCAGTGATGCAGTCGGTAGATACAGGGGATACAACGCATTTCAATCTACCAGCGGGATTTCAACAATCCGTTGTATTTCAAACGCCCGGGACATATGGTGCATCTACTCGCATCCCAGTCGCAAACATACCATTTCCGAGCGATGACTCGCTGTATCGGATGTGGCTGGAGCCGCTTGGTGCAAACCTGCCGTGGAAGATCGAGACGGACACCCTTCTGGCTGTACGGATCACCCAGTTCACTGCGGCGGATACGCTGGGTTGGATGTACCGGCACTGGACCGGCGTGCCCGATTCCACATGGTTCGACCGCATGTTTGCCGTCTTTCCCGACAACACCCGTCTGCTGCGTGAGTTCTTCTGGAAATATTACAATGAAGCGAATTGCGACTCGCTGACTCGAGTCGGTGAACACTTGATCGAGGTGTGGCAATCCGGGGAATCGACCTACTTGATGGACAACATGTCCGAATTCAGTGTTGACCAGGCCAGTGAGGACGTGCAGGAGCGCATCGAAGACATCTGCGTGGAAGGTCAACCGCAGCCGACCAAGGCGCTGGGATGGTCTGGCGTTGGAATTCACATCAGGGAATGACGTAGTCGGATAGGTGTTCTTCAGTTCCGGAAGCGGGTTGGAACCAGTTACCGTCGAATCCGCCTGCGGCGCCGGTTCTTGCGGCGTTGCCGGAGGATCGCGAACCGTTTCGCGAAATCGTTGAGCAGCGGGATGCCGTAGGTCTGGCCGACCCCGACCAGCGCACCGGCGAGCAGTGCGGCGACGGCGGAATCGCGTTTTACCAGCGGACGGATCGAGAAGCCGACGCCGAAGGTGACGACCAGTCCGGTTGCGCCTTGAATGATGCGGCGTTTGCCTGATGGTGAGTCGATCACGAAGCGTTTTTCGCCGGACATGTCGTGCCCGACCGCCATGCCGCCGGCGACTCCGAGCGGGAATGCCGCGAGCGGGGTGCCGGTGACAACGCCGAGGATGGACAGCGCAAGCGCGAGGGTCGCGCTGCGTGGGCCGCGTGGCGAGTTGTCCCACCAGTGCTGGAACCGTTGCTCATACACTTTGACCCCGGCGAGGGTGCCGATTCCGAGCAATGCCCCGGCGAGGATGTCGCGCGGGTAATGGACTCCGAGGTATACCCGTGACAGGGGAATGCTGGTCGCGACCGCGAGGCCGGTGGCTTGCAACCACGTGTTCGGTGTACGCAGGGCGAGGAACAGGCCGAGCGCGACGGCGTTCTGCGCATGTCCGCTGGGGAAGGTGAAATCGCCCGGCGCGACAAACGCGAGGTCATGCCGCGCAGCCTGCGGTGGACGTGGAAAACGGAACCGTGCCTTGACCAGTTGGTTTATGAACACTGACGGCAGGATAACCGCGGACAGGGTGTTCGCCTGCTTGCGGTCATGCGCGCTGAACATCATCCCCATCAGAGCGAAGTAGGAGAATTCCGACCCCAGTGCGGCGCAGAACAACGCACCGGCGTCAAGGAGTGGAGTCCGTTTTTCCGCACGCCGAATCGCGGTCACCGGGTCCGCGAGCCAGGGAATGAAGTCGGTTCCCTCGAACTGGCCGATGCCGAACGGGTCGTCGAGCGGAGGTTGCTCGGGTTGACGGCTGGAAATGTGCAGCAGGGGAAGGTGCATCAACCGTGCCGGTGCTTCGTGAGTGGATTGAACACATCGTTGACCAAAAGGTACGTGCGGGGGTGGCACGCGGCAACCGTGGGACGCTGGAACGCTGGACGAGTGAGAAGCGGATGGAGAGAGAAAACGGGGTCAGCCACGAAAACGTGACTGACCCCGATAGGTGTTTCAACTCTCTCGAATCCCGACCATCTCTGTTACGGTCGAGGTAGACACGAATTCCTGCTTCCGTACATCAATACCCGCGGATGATCCGCGTCTGCAAGCAGACACGGGCACGTGCCGTGGTCTTGGCCGTAGTCCGCAGTCCGTCGTCCTATTTCACCAGCGTCAGTTTGTGTGTGACGTCGAGGTTGTTCGGGCTGATCACGCGCAGGAAGTAAACGCCGCTGGTCAGGCGTGAACCGTCCAGCGTGAACGTCTGGTACCCGGCGTTGTAGCTGCCGTCCGCGAGGGTACTGACCAGCTGCCCGTTGACGTTGTAGACCTTGACGTTCAGCTCAGCGTTGGCCGGCAGACCGATCACAATCTGCGTTTCCGGGTTGAACGGGTTCGGATACACCCGCGCCAGCTCGAACTCCTGCGGAATGCCGGAGAACTGGGTCTCGGCTACCGACGTGAGCAGGACGTTGAAGTTCGCGGGCTCGGAATACTCCCCGGTGTAGTCGCCGCCGTCATTGGCGAGCACATGCCACGAATACTCCCCGTTCTCGATGTCCGGTACCTGGAAGCTGGTGCCGCTGGTTTCGCCGGACTGGAACACGTTGCCCGGTTCGACGCCACTGCCGGTCGCCAGTTCGTAGAAGTAGCCGGAAGCGCCGGGGACAGCATCCCAGCTGAATTCGACCGGCACGTTATCGACCGTGCTGCCGTCCGCCGGGTCAAGGCTCTGCGGCTGCATCAGTTCGGCTGTCAGGATGCCCGGGCTGTCCGCGTACACCAACTCGTCGTCCACTTTGCTGATGCGGATGGTGTAGGTTTCGCCGGGTGTCGCGTTCTCTGTCAACGCCCAGGCGAAGCTGCCGTCGCTGGTGGTTTGCGCTTCCAGCATTGGATCGCCGCCGCCGGTCGGGACCAATTCGATGAGGACGTCTTCGTCGAAGTTGTCCTGCCAGGTGATGGTATGTTCCTCACCGATTGCCCAGTTGACATCGGAGGTTGGTGTCTGGAACGCCACCGCCGGTGTGTTGAGGATCGAGAAGTCGCCGTCGCTGATGTCCTCGATGCCGACGAGGTCTATGGCACGCACACGCAGCCGCGCGTTCACCGTCTCGGCACCGTTCGCCAGCCACTGGATGCTGCCCGGATCCGGGAAGCCCGGCACGATGGTTTCCCAGTCGCCATTCGGGTAGTCACGGTTCAGCTCGAGGGCGACGTTGCCCTCAATCGCGACGCTCTGCCAGCTGAAAACGGTGTACATCCCCAACGGAAGCACTTCGCCACCGTTCGGCTGGATGATGGTGATGCTCGGTTCGACGATAGTAAACGCATCGTCCGATCCATCCGTGTAGGACGGGTTGTCGACGCTGGTGATGCGCACGCGAGCGTTATCGGTCATCGGTCCGGTCACGGTCCACGTTTCCGAATAATCATTCGGTGTCGAAGCGAAGATCGTTTCCCAGTCGCCGGACGGATAGTCGCGGTTGATCGTGATCATGACGTTTCCGTCAATCCCGAACGATCCCCAGTTAATCGACTGTTCTTCGCCGATCAGCCACTCTTCGCCACCATTCGGGCGGGTCAGGGTGATGAACGGATCGGTGCTGACTTCTTCCGCTTCGCTCATCCAGATGCCGCGACCATAGGTTGCAGCGACGAGGTTGTTTGAATTGGCGTGGAACTCGAGTTCGGTGACGATCACGTTCGGCATCCCGGTGCTCCAGTTCTGCCAGTTGAGGCCGCCGTCATCGCTGAAGAAGACGCCGACATCGGTACCGATGTACACGTGGTTGCCATCGTAGGGGTGCAGCGCGACGCAGTTCACCGGCAGGTTCGGCAGGCCGGCGGAAAGGGTGTTCCAGGTTTCGCCGTAATCGTAGCTGGCGAAGACCTTTTCGTCCGAGTCGTACCCGCCGACGGTGACATAGACAATCGCCTCGTTGAACGGATGCACTGCGATGTAGGTCGCGGGGGACGCGCCAACAGTATTGATCTCCCAGCTGTCACCGAAGTCGGTGGTGACCAGCACTTCGCCGTTCGGGTTGACACCGTAGACGACGTCCGAGTTGGACGGCGCGACCGCGAGCGCAGTCATCTTGTCGTTGGAGCTGCCGCCAGCAGACGGGCTCATCGGCGCCCAGGAATCGGCGCGGTTCATCGAACGGTAGATGCGATTGGTGCCGAACCACATCACGTCCGGGTTGTTCTGGTCGATCACGTACGGTGTCACCCAGCGGCCCTGCTCGGCGATTCCACTGGTGGCGCTCTGCCAGGAGTCACCACCGTTCAACGACCGGCGCATATCACCGTAGTAGACCTCACCGAACATGATGTCGGGGTTGTCCGGCGCGATCGCGGCTTCCATCCCGTCACCGCCGATGACGGCGTAGTAGTCATCGCCGTCCATCAGCTTGGTGCCGTTGTCCTGGTTGCCGAAGATGATCTTTTCGACATCCTGCGAGCCCTGGTAGACACCGAGGCGGTACATTTGCTGCACGACCATGCCGTGGCTGATCTTGGTCCAGTTGTCGCCGCCGTCCACGGTGCGGTACAGGCCGCCGTCGTTGCCGTTGTACAGCACGGGGATGTTGTTTTCGATGAAAAACTCGTGGCGGTGCTGGTCGGCGTGCACGTACGGACCGGGGCCGTAGTACCAGAAGCCGGTCAGAGTCCAGTCGGTCCCGCCGTTGGTGGATTTCCAGACGTTGATACCGCCGACGTAGACCTCGTTGGCGTTCTGCGGATTGACGGCAAGGGTGAGGTCATACCACGCCTGCCCGCCAGTGTCGTTGCCGTTTTCGTCCCACCCGAGCAGGTTCGGCTGGTTTGACATCAGCGACCAGGTATCGCCGCCGTCAAAGCTCTTGTAGAAGCCGTAGAAGCCGTTGCCTGAATTCGAATAGAGGGCATACACCTGGTCGGGAGCGCCGTCTGCGACTTCAACGTTGATGCGGCCGGTGTTGGATGCCTGGTACGGGATACCGTCGGTCAACGGTGTCCAGTTTTCCCCGTCATCGGTGGACCGGTACACGCCGAGGCCGTTTGCCGCGAAGAACCAGGTATCCGGATCGGAGGCGGAGTATTCCAGATCGTGCGCGAAGTTGTTGGTGACGGTGTAGACGTTGTCCCAGGTGTCACCGCCGTCAACGGTCTTGTAGATGCCGTTGCTGGTGGCGGCGATGAGCATCTGGTTGTTCTGCGCGTCCATGAAAACGCGGGAGATGCGTTCGCCGTCGAGTACGTCGTAGCTCAACCCGGTAGTGTTCCAAGTCTGACCGCCGTCGGTGCTTTTCAGGATTCCGATGGAGTAGGTGTCTCTGGCGTCTGCGTCGCCTGTCGCCAGGTACAGTGTGCTGGGATTGGTGTGGTCAATGACGATGTCGCTGACACCGAGTACGGGCAGGTGATCGGTCAAGGGTACCCAGGAGAAGCCGCCGGTCCAGGTTTCCCACAGGCCACCGGATGCCGCGCCGGCGTACATGTGGTTCGGGTTCGTTGGATCCTGCGCCATGCAGTTGACGCGGCCTAATCCGCCGACGTAGCTGCCGGGGATGGGATCAAACGGGCCGAGCGGCAGCCAGTTGGCTTCGTCCAGCTCGTTGTCCGTGAACATGGCCTGCGTCTGCTCCCAACCGCGCCACTGTGCGGTTGGATCGAAGTTGCCATTTTCGTCGAGACGGGTTTCCATGAACCAGCGCCAGCGCTGGAACTGCTTCCAGCCGGTGCCTTTGGCCGGAGTCTTGTCCACCCAGTAGGCGTCGAATGCGTCAAAGATTTCCTGCATCGTGGGCTCGGTACTGCGGCCCCGGAACTGTTCCATCCACGGCTGCGCCATGGCAGCCGATGCAGCGATGAGTAACGTGAGCAGTGCGGCGAACCATACAATCCGCTTCATGGTGGACCCTCCTGGTGCGACGAAGTGCTGTATCTCTGTGCCGGATCACAACGACCGTCCCCGATGGCCGTTGTACGATAGTGGTACTTGCACTTAATATATACAAACTCGATGCCAGAACCGGGACGAGAGCCCGTGCTGAGACGTTGCTGCAATGATTTACGGCGTGGCGGAGGGAGAAGCTGGGTGTGGCACGCATTACCAGGCCGGATTGCAGACGGGTCATTCTTGAAGCCGCGTGTGTTTGCGGCTGAAGAAGGTCCAGCGTGTCAACAGCGTCATCTGATAGGACACATGGCCGAAGCTGGCTCTTCCTCACTTCACTTCGTTCCGTTCGGAATGACGTGCTCCGTGAACGGCCGGAGTGTGATCATAAGCCCTCGGCTATCTGGCACAAGAGCAAAGACTCCCAATCCTACGCCGTTAAGAACAGCCGGATCACGACCAGAATCAGGAACACGCCGAAGATTTTCTTGTAGCGCGCCGCGCCGGCTTTCTTGTTCAACCACGCGCCCAGTTGCGCGCCAGGAACGGACGTAACCGCCAGCGAGGCGGCAACCAGCAGGTTGACATGTCCGATGTAGACGCCGTCCAACTCGACGGCCGGGGTTTGCATCATGTACCCGATCGAACCGGCCAGAGCAGCGAAGAGGACGGTTCCGCTCGAGGTGCCTGCGAGTTTGCCGGTGGCGGCGTGCGCGATGTACGCCAGCGCCGGGATCAGCACGAGGCCACCCGCCAGACCTGTCAGTCCGGCGAATAAACCGGTGCCCAATCCCATCAGCAGCCACGCGTACCACGGCAACTGCCGCATCGGGCCGAGATCGACCCGCTTCTCGGTGAGGAATCGGATCGCGGCCAGAAGCAGCACCAGCGCGAGCCCTTTCTGCAGCCATGTGCCGGGGATGCCAACTGCGAGCTGGCTGGCGATCCACGAACCCGCCATGCTCGCCGGTGCGAGCCACGGGACGACCTTCCAGATCACGTTGCCCTGCTTATGGTGCTTGAAGGCCGAGGAACTGACGGAGAGCACGCCGACGGTGAGCGAGGTTCCCATCGCAACGTGGACGATCAGTTCGGGCGGCATGCCTTGCGCGCGGAACAGCTCGAGCAACACCGGAACCATGATGACACCGCCGCCGATGCCGATGAATCCGGCGGAAATCCCCACGGCAATACCGATACCAAGCAAGGAGAGTACTGTCGTAACATCAATCGGCATCGGGATTTCCTCTCAAATCCAACAATTTGGCATCGATCGAAGTTCGCTCTTGCAAAACCCCATCCGCGAGCGGTTCATTACATCCCTTTGGGGGGAGTACATTTGTTTCGACCCAACCTGGAGATGTAGCCATGAAAATGCGAATCCTGTCGGTCCTCGTGCTCATCCTGGCTCTCACCGTGGGCGCGCAGGCCTACGAGCGAACCGTTTTGGTTGAGTATTTCAGTAATACCGCTTGCGGTCCATGTGGGACGTACTACTATGAAGTGGACAATTTTCTCGCGCAATACACGCGTGAGGAAGCAGCGTTCATGGTTTATCACGTCAACTGGCCGAGTGCGGGTGACTGGTATTACGTCGCTAATCCGAACGAAAACATGGCGCGACGCAGTTACTATGGTTTGAATTCTGTTCCCTGGTTTGCCGCGGATGGGACGTACACCACGCAGGGACAGTACACGTTCTCGTATCTGTTTAGTACGATCGCCGCCCGAGTCGGACAGTATACCCCTGTTGAAATCGTATTCGATGGTGGATACTACAACTTCCAAGGCGAGCTGACGGCGGACATTACGATCAACTCAGACGTCGCGCTGGACGGTTGCCGGCTTCAGGTTGCGTTGATTGACCTGACATGCCCATATGGTACCGCCTCCAACGGCATCGATTATGTCTACAACATGCTGGACATGAACCCATCCTCGTCGGGAACGGACTTGAGCAGCATCGGCGCGGGCGGATCGGAATCGTTCAGCTTCCAGTTTGAAACCTGGGCGGATCACGAACCGGACAACTACGGCTTCGTCTTCTTCGTGCAGGACAATGCGACAAAGGAAGTTCATCAGGCGCTGCAGGTTGAGGGAGTTGACATCCTCTTCCCGTTGCTGACCATGGTTAATTACGAGTTTGACGATGCTGATCAGGCGATGCCGAATGGCCGTCCTGACCCGGGTGAAACGGTGGACGTTCTGGTTACGGTGGAGAACAACGAAGCGTTTCTCTCGACGGCTAACCTGACCGCCACGCTTACCTGCGACAACGACGACATCATCATTTCGCATGACCAGTCCACGTATCCGGATATTTTCCCCGGTACGATGATGTCGAATGCGGCCGACCCGTTTGTGATTGAAGTCCCGGAAATGTTTGAGACACAGTACGTCCTGTTCAATGCCCGCTTTACCGATGGTTCAGGGTACGAAGCAGACTTCGAATTCCTGCAGTTGGTCGGCCAGCCGGAAGTTGCTCTGATCGACGACAGCCCGGCGGACGAAGATCTGTACCAGGTGTATTTCGACCTGATGCTCGAGTCGGGCGTGGTGATGGATGTGTTGACCGGCACGGAAGCGGTGACCACGGACATTTCGTCGTATGACGTGCTGGTGTGGAACACGTCGAACGCAACCGATGACGTGTTGAATGCCCTCGAGATCAACGCGATCTCCACGTTCCTCGACGCCGGCGGCAAGGTGCTGCTCAGTGGTGAAAACATCGGTGAATTTGCCGGCACGGAAGACCTGCTCGCGGATTACTTCATGGCCGAACACGAACTGGACTTCGTCGGCCAGTCGTACGTGTTGCTGGTGGGTGTTGCGGAAGGTCCGTTCCCGAATGCCGAACTGATTATCAGCGGTGGTGTAAACACGACAGAGGAGCAGTCCTCGGTGACGCCGCTGGCGGGTGCCGAGAGCCTGTTCGCTTACTATTCCGCTGGTAATATCGCCGGTGTTGGGTACAACGGCGTCAGCTTCTCGACCATCTACCTGCCGTTCAACCTGGAAGCGGTCTCAGGTGTGAACGATTCGTGGCGTGCTGCGGATGTGCTGTGGAGCTGTCTGCACTGGATGGGCGCGACGACGTCCGTTGAAGACGCTCCGGCCGCAGAAGCCGCGTTACCGCAAAACGTTGCGCTGAGCGGCTATCCGAATCCGTTTAATGCGGCGATGACGGTTAGTTACACGTTGCCGACCGCGGCGGAAGTCGAGCTGAGTGTGATCAACCTGCTCGGCCAGACCGTCGCCGAACTCAGCAGCGGCCAGGTGGCTGCCGGTGTGCATGAGGTGACGTGGGATGCGTCCGCACTCTCCAGCGGCGTGTATTTCCTCAACTTGCGCGCGGGCGACGACATGCGGATGGAAAAGGTGATGCTTCTTAAGTAGGGTGCAACGGATGCAACGGATGCAACGGAAGCAACGGATGCAAAAGAAGTAAGAGACAAAGATCGAGAGAACCTGTCTGCCACGGACGCGAGTCCGTGGCAGTTTTCTTTTGCGTCTCTCCTCCGCGTATGGTTCCGTATGGACAATGCGCAATCCCGCTCCAACCCTTGCGAACTGCCCGTTTGGAGCGGTTCCTTGCAGCAGTACGGGCTGTCAGCCAGTTGGACCCAACCTGGAGATGTGGCGATGAAAATGCGAATCGTGCTGGTTCTCATGTTCATCCTTGCGTTTACAGCGCATGTGCGGGCGTATGAGAAGACGGTGATGGTTGAGTTCTTCAGCAATTATTTCAGCCTGTCCTGCGCGACTCAGGAACCGGTCATCCTCGACTGGTTAAACAGTACCAGCCGCGAAGATGCCGTCTTTATCACCTACCACCTCGGATGGCCGGGAGCACAGGACTGGTACTACGTTTCCAATCCGGATCCGGCCGCCCGCTGGAATTATTACGTGCAGGGAACGCAGGGTTTGCCCTATTTCATTGTGGATGGACTGGACACGAGCAACACGTTCAGTTCGCTGTTCACCGTGATCAACAACCGCATCGGCAGCTATACGCCGGTGGATATATCAATTCAAGATGCCACGATCCACTTTGACGGCACGATTTCCGCACAGGTGACCGTCAGCAGCGAGGTGGCGTTAAGCGGTCACCGGCTGCACACCGTCCTCAACGATATCGATTGTCCCTATGGAGAAGCGCCGAGCGGTTACCAGAATTACCGCTACAACGTGTTGGATATGGCTCCGGACACCCTCGGCACCGACCTCGGCGGCATCCCGGCGGGTGGCTCGGAAACCTTCGACTTCACGTTTGACCTGCTACCAGACCATGCGGAACAGAACCACGGAATCACATTCCTCGTGCAGAATGAGGCCTCCCGGGAAGTTTTGCAGGCAAAGGCGGTTGAGAATCTGACGATCGCGTATCCCAACCTCAGCGTCGCAGGGTATGAACTGGACGACTCGGATCAGGTGTTGCCGAACGGGCGGCCCGATCCCGGCGAGAGTGTGGACCTGATCCTGACTGTGCAGAATCAGGAGACGTACCAGGCTACGGACAACCTTACCGGCAGCATCAGCTGCGATAACGATCAGATCACGTTCTCGCAGGATGCCGTCACCTGGCCGGGCATCGCGCCGGGTGAGTCGGCGTCGAATGCTGCCGACCCGTTTGTGATCGATGTGCCGATGGGACTCCCCGCAGAGTATGTCACCTTCAGCGTCCATTTCGAGGACGGATCCGGCTACGAGCTGGACTGGGACTTCCCGCAGCTTGTCGGCTCGCCGGATCTGGCGCTGGTGGATGACAGTCCGGCGAATCTGGACCTGGAAAGCGACCTCCTCGACCTGATCCTTGAGTCCGGCCTGACGATGGAGATGCTGAGTTCGGCGCAGGCGCTGACCGCCGACCTCAGCGAGTATGACGCAGTAGTCTGGATGACGTCCAATGCGACAGTTGACGTGTTGACGACCGTAGAGATCAGTGCGCTGTCCGGCTACCTCGACGCAGGCGGTAAGGTACTGCTGAGCGGGGAAAACATCGGCGAATTTGCCGGTACTGAAGATCTGCTGGCCACCTGGTTCATGGCGGAACATGAACTGGACGATATCGGCGAGCCGGACGCGCTGCTGAACGGTGTCCCGGCGGGTCCGTTCCCGGACGCGGTGCTGGTTCTAGGTGATGCTGGCGCGGGGACATCAGAGGCGCCAGCCTCCATCACGCCGTTGCCGAATGCCACCGGCTTGTTCGAGTACGATGTGGATGGAACGATTGGCGGGGTGTGCTACACTGGAGATTCGTTCGCGACCGTGTACCTCGCGTTCAACCTCGAGGCGGTGTCTGGTAGCAACGATTCCTGGCGCGGCGCGGATGTGCTGTGGAATTGCATGCACTGGATGGGCGCGACGACATCTGTTGCTGATGCACCTGTTGAAGAAGCCGCGTTGCCACGTACGGTCGAGTTGAGCGGCTATCCGAATCCGTTCAACGCGGCGATGACGGTGCGGTATTCGTTGCCGGCAGCGGCGAAGGTCAATTTGTCGGTGATCAATCTGCTCGGGCGAACGGTTGCGGAGCTAAGCGGCGGCCTGGTACGCGCGGGGGTGCATGAGGTTATGTGGGATGCGTCTGCGTTGTCCAGCGGGGTCTATTTTCTCAGCCTGAACGTGGGGGATGAGAGATTGCTGGAGAAGGTGGTTCTGTTGAAGTAAAAGAAGTCGGGAGTAAAAAGAAGTACAGGACAAGTACAAAGTCGAATAGAAGTACGGAGTAGAAAAAAAGAACATCGTATAGAGGATGTGCTGGGTAGATGAGAGCATTCGGGGACACTTACGGAGTAAGTGTCCCCTTTTATTGCGTTTTTTAGTCTCCAAGAGCAAGAAAACCGCGTTTGCAAGCAAACACGGCCACATATTTTCTCGACTTTC
>JAHLLB010000073.1 GCA_020444425.1 bacterium
AAAGTCGAAAGTCGAAAGTCGAAAGTCGAAAGTCGAAAGTCGAAAGTCGAAAGTCTAGTGAAACATATAATGTACGGTATCAGGCCCTGTAGGACTTGATCAAACCATGAATTACTCGAGACAGTTCAGCAGCCTTATCAAGCAGTGTCCGGCCTTCTACATTGTTGATAAACCCTCTTTCCAATGCAAATTCCAATTGAAACTCAGCTTCTTTTGCTGAACCATGAGATATAATGAGAAAACGGATAAAATCAGCGTCTGTATCTCGCCCACACCCTTCAACGATATTTGAAGGGATAGACAAGGCGGATCGTCTTAATTGTGATCCCAAGTTATACTGCTCATACCTTGGGATATCTTCAGTAACATCGTAAACAGAGTGTGCAAACCGTTTCGCAAGTTTATACGCTGTCAAATTTCTGTGATTATGCATCTTATTATCTTCCTTACTTTGTACTTTGTACTTTGTACTTTGTACTTCGTACTTCGTACTTTGTACTTCGTACTTCGTACTTTGTACTTCGTACTTCGTACTTCGTACTTTGTACTTCGTACTTCGTACTTCGTACTTCGTACTTTGTACTTTGTACTTCTGTTCTACTTCCTTCAGACTTCAGTTGCCAACCGAATTCCGCTGAATTGCCATCGCTTGTCCGGGTGGAAGAAGTTGCGGTAGGACGCACGAATGTGATCTAACGGTGTCGCGCAGGATCCGCCACGCAGCACCATCTGGCCGCTCATGAATTTGCCGTTGTATTCGCCGATTGCACCTTCCGGCGGATAATATCCAGGGTAGGGACGATACGCACTCCCGGTCCATTCCCAGACGTTACCGAACAAGTGGGATAGACGTGGTCCGTCTGTTCTGCCGGAGTCGGCTACCGGATGGAGTCTGCCGGTGTCCATGAGATTGTCCCAACCCGTATCCGGCACCCGGTTCAGTTCACGGGCCGCGTTTTCCCACTCGAACTCGGTGGGCAACCGTTTTCCCGCCCAGCTGGCGAACGCGTCTGCCTCGTAGAAACTGACGTGTACGACCGGTTCCACCGGATTCAATTTGCGCATGCCGCCTAGTGTGAAGGTCAGCCATTCGCCGTCACGTTGTTCCCAATACAGCGGCGCGGTCCATCCACGTTCTTCCTTTGTTGCCCAGCCATCAGACAACCACAACTCTGGCCGCTGATAGCCGCCATCCGCCATGAACTCAAGGTATTCCTGGTTCGTCACCAGTGTCGAACGCAATGCATACTCATGCAGGAAGGTCATGTGCACGGGGAGTTCGTTGTCATAATGGAACCCGTTTCCGTTGTAGCCGATTTCACGCACTCCCTGCTTGAACTTGAGATACTCAGGCTTGGTCCTCGCGGTAGATGGTGCATCGTGCAGCAGATCATGCCGGTAGACGGGTCGCAATGGATTCAGAGACAGGTTGAACTTGTGATCGGTGAGGAACAATTCCTGGTGCTGTTGTTCGTGGTTCAAGCCGAGGATGATGATGAACCGTGCTGCTGGAAGCTGCTCGTCGCTGATCGAGTCCAGCAACGCATGCACGCGATCGTCAATGATGCGGCGGTATTCGTAGACCTGCTTGACCGTCGGACGTGACATCATGCCCCGTTGACTGCGCAAATTGCGCGGGCCGGCCTGCACGTAGTACGAGTTGAACAAATACAGGTACGCCTCGCTGAACGGGTTGAATCCCGGTTCGAAATCATGCAGCAGGAACTGTTCGAAGAACCAACTGGTATGGGCAAGGTTCCATAACGGCGGACTGGAATCCTCCATCGCCTGCAGGACATAGTCCTCGATTTCCAACGGCTGGCAGAGGGATTCCGTCATTTGCCGAACACGGTCGAACGCCTGCTTGAGGTCGGCACGAGTCATGGCGGGAACTTTCGTGTATGCTCTGATGGAACATTTGTTTTAACCGTAGAGAGTACACTCCTGCCCGAATACGTATCCACCGCCCGGCAGCGTTCACGAGCTACCGAGAGCGAAGGGCCGTCTGGCCTGATTACATTCGCAGCAACGAGTTACCTGACTGTCGAGAGCTCATGCCACGTCTTTCCTTCGTTACCGACCTGCACGGACACCCGAACCGCTACGACAAGCTGTTCGAGTACCTGATCCAATCTCCGCCGGACATGCTGTTGCTCGGTGGTGACTTGTGTCCGCATGGTTTCCACAGCATCAATGGCGATTTCTTCGCCGACATCTTCCTCGCCGGGTTCGAACGGGTCCGAGCGGCACTCGGTAACCGTTATCCGAAAGTCCACCTGATTCTCGGCAATGATGACGGCGCATCCATTGAACCATGGTTCATCGAAAATGGGGCAGGGGGGCTGTGGACCTACCTGCACATGCAGGTGGTCGAGGAGATGGGGCTGACGTTGATCGGCTACAATTATGTGCCTCCGACACCGTTCATGCTGAAAGACTGGGAGAAGTACGATGTCAGCCGGTACGTTGACCCCGGCTGCGTCTCACCGGAAGAGGGACAGCACAGCATTTCCGTGCGGCAACGTGACCTGCGCTACTCGACGATTGCGCAGGATCTGTCCGAGCTGACGGAAAGCGTCGAGATGGAAAACGCCGTCCTGCTCGCCCACTCGCCACCGTACAAGACAGCGCTCGATCACGCCGGGCTGGAGGGGAAGATGGTCGACCACGTTCCGCTCGACTCCCACGTTGGTTCGATTGCCATCCGTCGCTGGATTGAGAGTCGGCAGCCGCTGCTGACATTGCACGGCCATATCCACGAATCCACCTCCCGCACCGGCGACTTCAAAGAACAGTTGGGGCGGACGTGGATGATCAATGGAGCAACCGGCGGACCGGAGCTGGTTGTCGTTGAGATCGACACCGATAATCCCGCTGATGCGGCGAGGTTGACCCTGTGACGGGTTGCATCGAGCCCCCGAGCCCGGGTTGCTCCCCTGAGGTGTGCTCGTTACCTTTAGCACAAGCGGTGAGGCCGAGACAAAACTCGGTTTCACCCTTTTCTGTCTTCGGGACGCGAAATTGCGGACCGCAACGGGCGACCATCGCCCCCGGCAATGGCGGTGGTTCATCGGTTTACGATGTGAGGACATGATGGCGGAAAAAGGCTTCAATCCGTTCGCGATGGCGCAGACTCAGTTCGACAAGGTCGCCGAACTGCTGAAACTTGATCAGGGCACCCGTGAATTGCTGCGCACCCCGTTGCGCGAGTTCCATTTCAGCATCCCGGTGAAGATGGATGACGGCTCAACCCGCGTCTTCCGAGGCTTCCGTTGCCAGCACAATGATGCACGCGGCCCGAACAAGGGCGGCATCCGCTTCCACCCGCAGGAAACTGTGGACACCGTGCGCGCACTGTCGATGTGGATGACGTGGAAGTGCGCCTGTGTCGACATTCCGCTCGGCGGTGGTAAGGGCGGGGTCATTTGTGATCCGCACAACCTGTCGATGAAAGAACAGGAACAGATCTGCCGTGGCTTCATCCGCCAGCTGTGGAAAAACCTCGGCCCGGTCAACGACGTCCCGGCGCCGGATGTGATGACCTCCGCGCAGCACATGCTGTGGATGCTCGACGAGTACGAAACCCTGACCGGTGGCCACTACCCGGGCCTGATCACCGGCAAGCCGGTGGGCATGGGTGGTTCGCTGGGACGCACCGAAGCGACCGGCTTCGGCGTCGTCTTCACCCTGCGGGAAGCGTTGAAGGAACTGGAGATCCGTCCGGAAGACACGACCGCGGCGTTCCAGGGCTTCGGCAACGTTGCCCAGTACGCGATGCGGCTCTACACCCAGCTCGGCGGGACCGTGGTCGCCGTCTCGACCTGGGACAACCACGACCAGACCTCGTACACCTTCCGCAAGATGGACGGGATCGACCTGGACGACCTGCTGTCCATGACCGACCGCTTCGGCGAAGTCGACAAGGCCAAGGCGAAGGACAAGGGCTACGAGATCCTCAGCGGGGACGCGTGGATCGAGCAGGATGTGGACGTGCTGCTGCCGTGCGCGCTGGAAAACCAGATCACCGGCGACAACGTTGACAAGATCAGCCAGCGTGTCAAAGTGATCGCCGAAGGCGCGAACGGGCCGACGACTCCGGAAGCGGACGCCGTGCTCGAAGAACGCGGCATCTTCGTCATCCCGGACTTCCTCGCGAACGCCGGCGGTGTCACCTGCTCCTACTTCGAACAGGTGCAGTCGAACATGAACTACTACTGGACCCGGGACGAAGTCCTCGGCAAGCTCGACCTGAAGATGACCGACGCCTTCATCGCGGTGAGCGAACTGGCCCGCAAACGCAAGCTGTACATGCGTGACGCCGCCTACGTCATCGCGATCAGCCGTGTCGCCCAAAGCTGCAAGGATCGCGGCTGGTGCTGATGGATGGGTAGGATGCCGCGTTGCCGATGGATGGGCAGGATGCCACGTGTCGATGGATGGGCAGGATGCCACGTGTCGATGCAAGGGTGTCATCCTGAACGCAGTGAAGGATCTCGTGTCTGAGACGTGAGATACGAGATT
>JAHLLB010000033.1 GCA_020444425.1 bacterium
GCCTATAGCCCATAGCCTACAGCCTATAGCCCATAGCCTACAGCCTATAGCCCATCGCCTGCAGCCCATCGCCTGTAGCCTGTCTCACGGAAAGATCCCGAGTTCGAGGTAGTTGTACGCGATCTTGTCAATGGCTTCAAGCATCGCGGCGGTGCGCAGATCGTTGACTTTTTCTTCGCCACGCATCCGTGCGACCACGCGGTGGAACGAGTCTGTCATCGTCTGGTCGAGCCCGGAATCGACCAGTTCCCATTCCCCACCGCCGGCGAGGATGGTCTGTTTGTCCTGCGGGTTAAGCCAGTGGCCGGACGCGCGTTCCATCGCGTCGATCACGTTGCTCAGCATGCTCTTTTCGTGCTTCTGCGTCATCCGTCCGAACCGCATGTGCGACAGGTTCTTCAGCCATTCGAAGTAGGACACCGTCACACCGCCGGCATTGGCGACAATCCCCGGCACAATCACGACGCCCTTTTCGCGCAGGATCGATTCCGCGTCGCAGGTGACCGGCCCGTTCGCCCCCTCCACGATGATCTTGGCCTTGATCGTCGGGGCAATCTCAGCGGTTATGACCGTTTCCGTCGCTGCGGGAACGATAATGTCGCAATCTGCGCCGAACACCGCATTCGAATCACTGAGCTGTTTCGTGTCGGCGAAATTGAGAATGCTGCCGGTGTTCTCCCGGTGCTGGTGCAACGCCTTGATGTCGATCCCGCCGGGATGGTAGATCGTGCCCTCGATCTCGGAGACGGCCACCACTTTCGCGTCATACTCCTCGAACGTCAACCCGGCGTTATGGCCGACGTTCCCGAACCCTTGGATCGCAACACGTTTGCCGACCAATCCCCGGTTGCAACCGATGGATTGCATCAGCTCGCGGTCATCACACAGCTCCCGCGTGACATACACCAGCCCGCGCCCCGTCGCTTCAATCCGGCCGCGGATCCCGCCGACCGCGAGCGGTTTGCCGGTAACGCACGCGCTGCCGTCGATGTCGTCCCCACGCAGCGTTACGTAGGTGTCCATGATCCAGCCCATCTCACGCGGGCCGGTGCCCATATCCGGCGCCGGAACGTCAATCGCCGGGCCGATGAAGCCCTTTTTCGCCAGCTCCGCGGTAAAGCGCCGGGTGACCGCCTGCAGGTCATCCACACTGTATTTGCGTGGATCAATAGCCAGCCCGCCGTTCGCGCCGCCGAACGGGATCTCCGCGATCGCACACTTGTACGTCATCAATGCCGAGATCGCACTGACCGAATCCTCGTTCACATTCGGATTGAACCGAATTCCGCCCTTGACCGGCGTTTTATGGTGCGAATGCTCCGCCCGCCAACCGTGAATGACTTCGTAGCCATGTTCCGTCTGAAGAGGAAAGCGTACGTGCAGTACGGAGTTTACGCCCCGAATCTGTTCGAGCAATCCCTGTGGGTGACTGGTTAATGCCGCCGCTTCCGTAAACCGGCGGTCGATGTCCTGGCGAAAAGTCATACTGGGCATGGGTTCCTCACTGAGATGGTCGTTGCGGGGGAGTGTGCGAACAAGGTACAGCACCCGCGCCAGCGTCTCAACGTCACATCAGCGAGAGGTACCCGAACGAAAACGGGGCGCGACATCCAGCCACGCCCCCAGCGGATTTCGTCAGGCTTCATCCGGCATATACGGAATCGGCGGTGTTTTGCCCAGCGCCCGAACGTACACCGTCAACGCGCCGCGATGGTGCGCGGTGTGATCCTGGATACCGTACAGGCACGTGAACCGCGGAAATGGCCCCAGTAGTGAGGTCTCCGGCAGCAATGCCAACAACTCCTCGTCCGAGCGTTTGCCGAAATTCTCGATCGCACGGTCGATTGACTCGTTGAACCATTTCCGTGCGGCGGTCAATGATGTCACCGTCATCACCCGGTTGTTGTGATCCTCCATCGCGTTTTCATCCCACTCGGGCCCGGTTTCGGTGAACGCGTTGTTGCTGAACCCTTCCACCGTGTGCGCGGCGTGTGCCACCTGCTGCGCGACGGTGTACATTTCATCCTGCGGCTTGAACAACGAATCGTCTTCGGTCAACGGCTTGGTCGACCGGTTGAAGAAGAGACGGACATTCTCCAACTCCCTTTTGAACACGTCTGCCAGCATGGTTTCCTCGTGCGTTATGTAATTCAGTTGCCAGTCTTACCTCTGTCTGCCGGAAGCTACAGCAGCAGCACCCGCTGCACAAGGAAAACTTGAACATTTGTTCATGGAGGAGCACGATCGTGCCTCTCCGTCCGAAATTCGAGTCCAGACTTCGGATCGTTTGGATGACGTCAAACGCTTACCATGTTCCCGAGATAGCGGCTCGCGGCTGATCGTTGCGATTGCGAGGTAGAAGTAATCCCGGTGAAAGCGCATTGCTCTGTATTTTTCGGATAAAAGGGAGGTTTGTACAAAAATCAGATTGATCGTTTTACCTTTGTGAAGTACATTGAAATTGCACATGTTCCGTTCTCAAGCTGGGGACGATCCGTTTTACCACCGGGACCGATGAATACAATCACCTGCACCACGGAAATCGCAGCCTCGCGCGAACAGGTTTTCGACCTGATCCAAGACGAAAGCAAGGTCGGCCTCTGGATGGAAGGCGTGGAACAGCTCGTCTTTCAGGAAAATGAGAAAGAGGTCGGTGTGCATTTTACGCAGCATGTGCGCGAAGGACGTCACCTGCACAGCTACAGCGGCGAAATCATCCAGTTTGATCCCCCGCGCGAATACGGCATCTGGGTCGGGAATGAAGCCTTCATGATGCAGGTGCTGTACACCCTCGAGGATTCCGGCAACAGCTGCACGCTCAACTACGAAGCGCGCATCATCCAGGCGAACTGGTTCGTCGGCCTGCTCGCCGGTCTGTTCAAGTTCATGACCAAACGCCTGCTCCGCCGGCACATGGCCAACCTCAAGCAACTCGCCGAAAACGGGTTCGTTGAAGAGTCCGTCCCCGCCCTGTCCTGATCTCACACGCCCCGGTTGACATCTCACATGTGCCCCGGATGGCTCCGCCAGCCGGGATCATCTGCCAGCCGGGATTATCTGCCAGCCGGGATTATCTGCCAGCCGGGATTATCTGATAATACCGGGGACACTTTGTCCCCAAAGTGTCCCCGGTGTGCCAGGTTAAATCATGCCCACGACATTCATGTCGTGGATTATCCGAAGGTCACCGTGATTATCCGACAGACAACAGTCCGTGATTCGCCACTCAACCAGGGACATCTGGCGGCACTTGGGAATGCTGGTTCGCTGCGGACGAATGAAAAACACCAACGGTGGTAGGTCGATGAGATACCGGTTGCGTGCCGACAGGTGTCCCCATCAGCAAAAGCTCCACTCGACCTCACTTCCCCCGATTCACCCGCCTGACTCGCGCCTGCCACGCGTCAACCGTTGCCGTCGTATCGGTCACACCGAGCATGCGGAACATCGCCGCACGATCTGTCGCCAGCTCTGCATCGGACGGAATCGGCGTCGCGACCAGTTCCCGGTGTTGATGCACCGGCGTAAATCGGCGTTCGGGCGGGGGTTCGCCGCCCTCGACCATCACCGTGAACCACGCTTCGTAGTCGTACAGCGGGAAATCGCCGGCACGCAGCAGCAGGTTGTGCGGACCGTTGTGGGTGGTCGCGGGCACGGTCAACGTGACCTCAGCGCTGACCGAATCGCCGCCCGCCACGGTGACGTCGTCCCAGCGACGCAAGGAGTTGGTAATGTTGTAGTTCGGACTGCGTGCCTGGACCCAGATGTCGGTGCTTTGGTCGTCGGCGAGCGTATTGCGGACGGTTCCGGTCCAAGTGAAGGGCTGGCCGGCCTGAACCGTGATCGTGTCAGCGCCGGCGTCGGCACTCAGCACCCACGGCGGCGTCCACGAGTCCAGCCGCGCAACGCGACGGTTATCACGACTGCGCTGAGAATTTGTAGACCCGAACCCGCATGCTTCAGACGATTCTTGCTCGGATTGCAGAAAACGACGACGTCGTACATCCGTTTTCCAAACTGCCGCCACTATCCAAATCGAAGCATCGATCATGCCCTCGGGCTTCAGCCCGGGATCATCAAGTCTCCAAGCATCCACCGCAATCTCGCCCTCGGACTTTAGTCCGGGATAATCGTCCATCCATGGAGCACGATCTGGTTCCCGTGTTAGCCGACTCCAGCCGGATATCGCGGCTTATTCACCCTTGACACGGCGATTCCCGTTTCGTACTATTGAACATTCGTTCATGTTCAGAACGGATGCCTTCACCCACCACCTTTGCCGCACGCCATGCTTCTCTTTGATTCCAAACAAGCCTTTGCAGCAACCCGGCTCTCCCCACGGATGACAGTCCGTTGGTTAGCTGGCGTGGTGTGCCTGTTCCGCTTGTGGTTTCGAAAGCTGTATTTCCGACAGCGCTCGCAATCCACCCCGAAGAGGTGGCATCCCGAGCCCTCAATCAGTCACCCGCCGACCGTAGCCCGCAGTCCGCAGCCTGACCCTGAGCCCGATGCCTGCGGGAGCTTCTGTTCGCTACCGCAGTTACTCCAACCCAATCCACAGCATCAATCAGACCCCTGCTCCACCCCGAAGGGGTGGCATCTGACTAGCTCCGGGTGTCAACCCGGGGAGAATGATCAGCCCTCCACCTCCGCCGCACCAACCACCCCGAAGAGGTGGCATCCCGAGCCCCAAGCCCAGAGACCGAGGCCCGTCAAGGTGCCCGTGATAAGCCGGCGCCAGCCGGTTATCGCGGCTCATCTGCCCCCCGATCTTGCCCGTGTTGGCTCTGACAACGCGGCTGCCCCCGAGCCCGCTGTTGGTCACCCGCCGACCGTAGCCCGCAGTCCGCAGCCTGACCCTGAGCCCGATGCCCGCGGGAGCTTCTGTTCGCTACCGCGGTTACTTCAACCCAATCCACAGCATCAATCAGACCCCTGCTCCACCCCGAAGGGGTGGCATCTGACTAGCTCCGGGTGTCAACCCGGGGAGAATGATCAGCCCTCCACCTCCGCCGCACCAACCACCCCGAAGAGGTGGCATCCCGAGCCCCAAGCCCAGAGACCGAGGCCCGTCAAGGTGCCCGTGATAAGCCGGCGCCAGCCGGTTATCGCGGCTCATCTGCCCCCCGATCTTGCCCGTGTTGGCTCTGACAACGCGGCTGCCCCCGAGCCCGCTGTTGGTCACCCGCCGACCGTAGCCCGCAGTCCGCAGCCTGGCTGTGACTCACAACTCACCACTCATCACTCGCCACTGTCCCTACCCACCGGCCTCGAGAACGGTTTCGCCCCGCTCCGCAAACCACCCATCATCTACGATTCCACCGGCCAACCGGTCCCGCCGGAACTCCTCGACGAATACGGCCGCCTCAAACGTCCGAAACCCAAACCCCGCAAACGGTACAAGCCTGGCCAGGGTCCAGGCGGACCCGGCGGCGGCTGGAACAAGGGCATGAATCACACCTGCAAACCCGACCGTGGCCGGCTCATTTACCCTGAACTGATCTGGCGTGATAAAAACGGCTACCGTTCCGCGCACGCCGGCTTTGTCCGTTACAACCATACCCCGGTTGTCTCCGCCAAATCACGCTTGCACGCCACCCCGCATCACCCCATCTTCCCGCCATGCGAACGACTGGCATCGACATCGCTGCCTCCGGCACGGGCCGTCCATGGACCTGCTGACCGGAATTCCGGGCTTCGCCGCCGTGCTCGCGGTGGGTGTGGTGCTCGCGCTGTGGACGGCGTGGTTTGCGGGACGTGTGCGCCGCTGGGCGTTGCAGGAGAATCTGCTGGACGTCCCCAACGAACGCTCCGGCCACACGAAGGCCGTTCCACGTGTCGGCGGGCTCTCGATCGTGCTCACGGTGCTGCTCGGGCTGCTCGCGTTCGGGCTGCTGATCCCGCTGGAAACGCCGTGGTTCTGGATTCTCTACGTCAGCGGCACGTTGATCATCGGCGCCGGCCTGATCGACGACCTGGCGCACCTCTCCGCCCGCACCCGCTTCATTATCCACATCGTCGCGGCGGTGGTGATCGTCCTGTGGATCGGCAACGAGCTGACCATCGTGTTCCCACGAGCGGTGAATGTGACCGGTCCGGTGGCGTTGGTCGGGATCGTGGTCTTCGTCGTCTGGAACATCAACGCGTACAACTTCATGGACGGCATCGACGGCCTCGCGGCGGCGCAGGCGGTCGTGGTCGGGCTGGTACTCGGTGGGATCGCGTGGTTCAACGGCAACGCGCCGCTGGCGTTAACCTGGCTGTTGGTCGCAGCGGCGTCGGCGGGGTTCCTGCGTTGGAACTGGATGCCGGCGAAGATCTTCATGGGCGACTTGTGCAGCGGGTTTCTCGGGATCACCTTCGCCGTCCTCGCGTTGTGGGGCAAGCTGACGGAAACCGTGCCAACTACAGCGTTTCTCATCCTGATGGCGATCTTTTACACCGACCCGGCGCTGACGGTTCTCTTCAGGCTCTTCGCCGGGAAGAACATTTTCCAGGCCCACCGGGATTTCGGCTTCCATCACGCGGTACGCAAAGGTCACAGCCACGGCCGGGTGACCACCGCGATCCTGCTGATCGAAGTCCTGTACCTGACCCCGCTTGCGATCACCGCAACGTTGCTCGCGTCCACCTGGTCGCTGCTCACATTGGCAGCCGCCTACCTCCCCACCATTGCGCTGGCCCTGTACTGGAGGGCCGGGCGCGAAATGTGACTCCGCTCACTCACTTTTTTGCTGCTTTACGCTACCTTTTAGCGTTTCAGCATTGCATACTTGCCGAGGTACAAGAGGAGAACCTGATTCGTTTCTTGCATGGTTTTCATGGTTCTGCAATGTGAGACCGTTACGTGGCGCGGAACGGATTACACAGGGTGAAAGCATGATTTTGTCGATGGCGTTTCGCCGTCTGATCAATTTCCTTTTTCGGATTGATCCGCTGCCCAATTGATGGGACACGACGACGAACCGCGGAAAATAGTTTTTGAAATGAGCGAACCGCCCGGCCAACAGGCCGGGCGGTTCGTGGTTTCGGTCAGTCGTGGTCAGCTCCTGCCGTGGGTGTGGTCAGGTCAGGATCAGGAACCCTGAATCGCAATCTTCTTCGGTTTCTTCTGTTCCGCTTTCGGCAGGCTCAGGCTCAGCACACCGTCCTTGAACGACGCCTTGATTTTTTCCGTATTCACGGAGTTGTTCAAGCGGAAGCTGCGGACGAAACGGCCATGCGCGCGTTCCATCACCCGGACGGCGTCCTTCGACTCCCCACGTTCCAGCTTGCGTTCTCCGCTGATCCGCAGTTCACCATCCTCGAGGGTGATGTCGATGTCTTCCCGTTTCATACCGGGGAGATCGGCGGTCAGCATGTACTCGTTGTCGTTCTCGAGGATATCGACCCGCGGCGACCAGACGGTCTGCACCACTTCATCGTTCTCCTCGTTCCACATCCTCTTCCACAGTTCGTCGAACATGTTGTCGCTGCGGAGCATCGAGTGCATCGGGGTCCAACGTACGAGGCTCATGGTTTTTCCTCCTCTTTTAGCGTTTTTGATCGGTTGGTTTGGTTTACCGTCGCGGCGGCGGATTGTTCACGCCTGGCGTCGCGACTCGTCCGATGAGAACGCAACGGTCGTGCCAATTTGAGGGACTACATGAGAAAACCCGGTAATAGAAGTGAGATCTGCGACTCCGTCCTCCGCCATCCTCTCCAATTGGACAATCGTCCATGCAGACGCATGCCACTTTTGCAGGTGATGGTTTGCCGATTTGACAGACGCGATTCAACTAGTCATCGAGCGATTCTCAGGCGGTTGGCCTCCCGAACAACCCCAGCCCCCGGACGCTGCCTCTCCCGGGTTAATCACCGTTTGCAGCCGGATTTCGCTGAAGTCAGCTCAAGAAGTGAGTTTGGAGTGTGCTAAGAATCGGCTGAGAGCCACTGTGGGTGTGTTACCCGTCACTTTCCTCCTCACAAGCCCTGTGTAGACTGCTTCCGCCAGAAATTCAATCCGGACATGGGCAGCAGCGGTCTCCTACCGTTTGCTGAGAGTGGTTTCAAGCACACGATTCTTAGTGGGAACAAATTATCTTGTAGTACGTGCAATATCCGAAAAGTTCTCACAAAGAGTGTAAGTTTTACCTATTAGGCAGTAAGAATAAACAGTTTGAATCAAGAGTTGCGAACAAGAGATGAACATGCGACAGCAGAAGACGACACAGCTTACCGGCACGCGCTCACAGACCGGACCTGCGGCGGAGGGTTCTCCCTCTACCCGGCCGGACTCTGTCGCGGAACTCGATCAGATCTTCAGCGAACCTTACCGCGCGATTTTTGAAGCGACGGGCAACGCGACGATCATTGCGGATGCGGACGCCACAATCCGGCTCGCGAACCGGCGGTTCCTTGAACTGAGCGGCCTTGAGCGGGAAGACGTGGAGAACGCCCGCAGCTACCTGGATTTCGTGAGTCTGTCTGATGTTGAGCGGATGACGAAATACCACCACGCCCGCCGTGAATCCGAACAGGGTGTCCCCAGCGAGTACGATTTCACTTTCCTCGGAAAAGGCCAGCAGCGGCTGCGTGCGCACCTGACGGTCCAGATGATTCCGGGCACGAAACTCAGTGTGGTCAGCATTGCGGACTTGAGCCGGGTGGAGGAAACCCGTCAACGTCTCGACCAGAGTGAGCAACGGTACAGCACGGTGGCCGAATACGCGCAGGAAATCCTGTTGGTGATGGAACCGAATGGCACGATTACGTTTGCGAATCCCGCAGCGTACAAGGCTACGGGGATCGGCGAGCTCAGGGACAAGTGGAGCAACGTGTACGGTTGGATCTGCCCCAGCGATCATGAATCGTTCAAGCAAACGCTGCAACAGCGTGTGGACGGTGATCCCGAGGCGGATGTCATTGAAGTCGCGATGTGCACGGAATCCGCGGGGTTGAAACCCGTGGAGGTGTCGGTCGTTGCGGTGCCCCGTCACTGGCGTGATCCTGAGTTCCTCGTCATCGCGCGGGACATCACTCGCCAGAAGGAGATGATGAACCGGTTGCGGGAAGGGTATGATCACCTCGAACAGGTGATTGAATCCGCCAATGCGTTCATCGCCTTCTTCGATCAAGAGGCCCGGTTTACGTTAATCAATCAGCGTTTTGCCGATGCGTTGAACCGTCCTCAGGGTGACCTGATCGGACGGCATCCAGCCGGCCTGTTGTCTGAACCGATGGCAAATTCCGTCGATCGGCGGTTGAAGAAGGCCATGCGTGGCAAGCAGGTATCGTTTGAAGAGAAGATGGAGTTCCCGGGCATCAGCAAGCCGCGCTGGTACAATGGTACCTACAACCCGATTTTCGACGAGCAGGGCAAGCTGCATGGGTTTGTCATGATCATGCTCGACATCACCGCTCAGAAGGAAGCGAGCGAAACCCGGCTCGAACGTGAACGCTTGGAAATCGCCCGTAAGTTGGCGCGAACGGTTGCACATGAGTTCCGGCAGCCATTGACCGCGCTGCGTTTGATCTCGGAAATCGCGATGATGAACAACCGGGACGAAGCATTCCTGCTGCGCAACTTCGACAAGATTCCGGACCTGGTCGACCGGCTGGACGATCTCGTGTCCCGCCTGCTGTTGATTACCGGCTTGCAGTCGAAACCGTACCTGCAGAACACTGAGATTCTGGACCTCAAGGCTTCCGCTTAAAAACCAACAGCAACTGATCGCTCAGAACAGACTTTTGCCCGAACCTCGCCCGTGAGACAGATTGTTTCACGGGCATTTTTCTCGAATCCAGTCTCTGCAATGAGCCGCCGAAAGAGGCGTAACCGGCGAGAAGACTGGCGCAGCCATCAATTCTCTTCTATGTTATAAGCAATGACGAAGTGAACAACGTTGTTCCAGTACGTAATCGAAGGAGGATGTATGAAACTGCCTGTGCGATTTTCCCGCCCTGTTCTCTTGTTGTGCTCCCTGCTGTTTGTCCTGACCTCAACTGTTTTTGCCATCGATCCGCCGCAAATTCGCTGGTATCGAACGTACGGCCGTGAATTCAAGGAAGATGCCCGCATGCTGGTGTCTGACCAAGCAGGTGGTTACGTCGCCGCCGGCATGAGCAGCACCGCTGACACCACCGCCGCGAACATGTTCCTCGTGCACGTGGACGCTGTCGGCGAGGTCATCTGGCAGCAATTCTACGACTACGGTGAGCAGACGAAGGCGAAGGACGTCAAGCGATTCCGGGGTGACGGGTATCTCGTCACCGGCTACCGTCTCAACAACGACGGCACCGGCATGGACGGCCTGATCCTGCGCTTGAACAACCAGGGCGAGCTGATCTGGGATCACATCCTGGAGGGAGATCGCGACGACGTCGCATGGCGATCTTTCCGTGTCGATGACGGTTACATCACGGTCGGTATCACCGAGAGCACGCCGGGTGAGCAGAAAGACGCGTTCGTGATGCGACTCAGCGAGGACGGCGAACGGCTGTGGCTGGAAACGTTCGGCACCGAACGTGTCGAACGTGCAACCTCCGCAGTGTTGCTGCCGGATGAAGGATTGGTCCTCGCTGGCTTGTCGCGCGACAATCCGACCGCCAACGACGACGGCTGGATGATGCGTATCGACGCTGACGGCAACATCGTCTGGTGGCATCAATACGGTGGCGACCAGGCGGATGAATTCCACTGGGTCGAACAGACGGAGGATGGCGGATTCATCCTCTGTGGCCGATCCAAGTCCTACCGTCCGCCGACGGAAGATTACAATACCTGGCTGGTGAAAACCGACGCCGACGGCAATGAGGAATGGAACAACGTCTACGGTCCAGCTCAGGCTGCCGACTGGGCGCAAATGGTACAGATCATTCCGGACGGGTACATCATGACCGGCTCCGCCCACACCCCGGAACGCGGTAACCAGATCACGCTTGTGCGTGTGAATGAAGAAGGTGAACTGGTCTATTTCGACGCTCGCGGGTTTGAAGGCTATGACATCGGGTACGCGATCCGTGTCACGCCCGATGGCGGTTACATCATCGCGGGCAAAATGCTGATGGAGGGACAGGAGTTCAACGACCTCATCATCGGACGGACCCGGCCGGATGTGACGTTGCCCCGTAACAAGAATATTATCAAGTAGCAACCGGCGGTTTTGAGCAGGTCCTGATGATGTCTCTCCGCGAAATCGAGGCAATAGCCTTGGGATTCAGCGAAAACTGACAACTAAATTGTTAAGAATTCCTAACTTCGGTTTGCAGCTCGTTGCCAGTGATTCATGGCAGCGGGCTGTAGTGTCTAACTCTAATCTATAACAAACGTTGCCCAATCTGTTTGCTCGGATGCCGGTGGTTGAGGTACGCTGCATGTAATCGTAAAGCAGGAATGAACAATCGTAAGGAGTTGTCAATGTCAGCCCCCCGCAGGAAAAGGATGATTTTCACCGTACTCGTCATTTCAGTTGTCGTCTTTCTTCCCACCTTGAGCCACGCGCAGCAACCTCCGGACATCCGTTGGGTGCATCTTATCGGGGGTGATTTCAACGACGATTCCCGCATGTTGATAGATGATGGAAACAACGGAGTCGTGGCTGTCGGATTCACCGGGCAGGCGATGGAATCGGAATCAAACTTGTTCTGTGTTCATGTTGACAGTAGTGGAGCGTTGGTCTGGTATCGTGTCTTCGACTACGGGCAGGTAACGAAAGGCAAGGATATCATCCGCCTTGACAATGGCGGCTACCTGATCTCCGGTTATCGGCTCGACAACGATGGTTCCGGAATGGATGCGTTGCTGCTCTGTCTGGATGCAGACGGTAACCTGCTCTGGGACCGGTTGATTGAAGGCTGGCGGGATGATGTTGCCTGGCGGTCATGCCAGGTACACCATGGCTTTGTGGTGATCGGAATTACTGAGAGTAATCCAACGGAGCAGAAGAACTCGTTCTTTGCGAAGCTCAACACTCAGGGCGAAATCCAGTGGGTTCGCCAGCATGGCAGCGACTATGCGGATCGAACCACCACAATGACACGGACCGCGGATGGCGGGTTTGTCCTCGCTGGTATGACACGCAATACGTCGAATCAACTGGACAATGGCTGGCTTGTCCGGACCGATGCCAACGGAAGCGTGCTATGGGAACGGCAATACGGCGGTGAACGGACCGATGAATTTTATTGGGTGGAAGCGTTGAATGATGGCGGGTTTATCCTGTGTGGCCGCACCATGTCCAACCATGATCGGGAGGATTTCGACCACTGGCTGGTTCGCACCGATGCGGAGGGAAATGAGCTCGCCAGTTTCAGCGGTGGAGATGCCGAAGCCAATGACTGGGCGCAGATGGTCCAACCGTTGGAGAACGGATTCATCGTGACTGGACGCGGTCATGATATGCTGAACGGAAAGCAGGTAAGCCTTGGCTATTTCAACTCAAATCTGAGCGAAGTGTACCTGGTGGACCGTGGCTATCCATCCATTGACATGGCTTATGCCGTGCGAGTAATGGACGATGGCGGGCTGGCGATTTCTGGCAAGGCGACCTCACCCGATGAGGAGTACACGGATTTATTGATCGCCCGAACCGAAGCCCACATTTTTTCTCCCGACAACCTGCAGCGGGATAGCCAGCGCGGCGCGTTCCGGGTTATCTCAAGCCGCATCGACTAGAACTGGAAATAGATGTACGCCACTCGTTCACTGGGCCACAGGGCAAACAGGGCGAATCCGGCCGCGAAGTAGATCAGCCAACGGACTGTTGCGGGGCGTTCGTCCAGCCAGCCCGCGAATCCGCCGACACGGTATGAGAACCAATGCAGCAGGATGAACGCACCGGTGATCACGGCGACGAGGAACGGGTTCGCCTGGGCCAGCCCCCAGGAGCCGAGCGTAAAATCGAAGTCGAAGAAGATGTATTTCTTGACGGAGTAGATCAGATCCTGCGTGTCCTGCACTCGGAAGAAGATGCAGGAGAGCATGCGCAGGTACATGAAGATCAGCCACTTGAACGCGCTGACGGCGAATACGCGCGCCTTTGCCCAGCCATGTAACGTCATCCCCCACGGGTCCGGATCGCCGATCGCGGTGCGCCAGCGTGTCGCGCGTTCGATCACCATCACCACGCCGTTAAACAAACCGTACATGAAGAAATTCCAGCCCGCGCCGTGCCAGATACCCATCAGCAGCATCGTGATCAGCAGGTTGATGTAAGTCCGTGCGATCCCTTTCCGGCTGCCGCCGAGCGGGAAATAGAGGTAATCCCGTACCCAGGTGGACAGCGAGATGTGCCAACGTGTCCAGAACTCGGAGATGCTGCGTGAGAAGTTTGGGTAGCGGAAGTTGGCCGGGATGTGGAAACCCATCATCCGCGCGACACCGATCGCCATATCGCTGTACGCGGAAAAATCAGCGTAGATCTGGATCGCGAACGCGAAAGCGCCCAGCGCAATGATCGGACTTGGCAGGCCCTGTGGCAGGTCGAAAATGAGATCGACCAACCGTCCCACCTGGTCCGCGACCAGCATTTTCTTGACGAGACCGTTGAGGAACAGATGAAATCCGCTGCGCAGGTTGGCAGCTTTCAGGTTGATCACCTTTCCGCGCAGTTGCGGCAGGAAATCAGTGCTGCGCAGGATTGGCCCCGCGACCAGTTGCGGGAAGAAGGCGACGTAGGTCGCGAAACGGACGATGGATCGTTCCGCCTCGGTCTTCCCGCGATAGACGTCGATGGTGTAGCTCATCGACTGGAAGGTGTAGAACGAAATCCCGACCGGCAGCAGAACATTCAGGTACGGTAGCGCGGCGGTGACACCGAGCTGTTGCAGGCCGACGTTAAGTTCACCGGCGAAGAAGTTGAAATATTTAAACGTACCGAGCAGGCCAAGGTTTGTCAGAACGCTGAACCACAGCCATTTTTTGCGTTTCGGGTCGCCGACCTCGCGCAATCCCATCCGGAAACCGGACACGTAGTCGACGAGGGTGGATCCCACGATCAGCAGGATATACAGCGGGTTCCACCACATGTAGAACACGTACGACGCGGCCAGCAGCATGAACAACTGCAGGGAGTGCGTGCGCAGCAGGATGATCAGCACCAGTACGACGGCGAGCAACACACCGAAGTCGAGGGTCTGGAAAAGCATCTAGCGCCCCCCGCCGGTGGTGTCGGGTCCGGTCTCGGAGGGGACACTTTCGGAGAAAGTGTCCCCTCTGGTGGTATCCCCTCTGGTGGTATCCCCTCTGGTAGTATCCCCTCTGGTGGTTTCCCCTCTGGTAGTATCCCCTCTGGTAGTATCCCCTCTGGTGGTATCCCCTCTGGTGGTGTGCTCTGAGGTGGCGTGCTCTGTGGAGGTGTGCCCTCTGGTAACCAGTTCGCCGAGATCCGCCGCGAGTCGTTGCGACCACTTGATCCGGCCCGGCTCGTAAGGGTGGACGTGGTCGGCGTAATCAGACTCACTGAGCAGCGTGCGATGGTCGAGTAACGGCGTAGCGGTTCGCTTGGCGAGGGCGGCCAGTTGCGTCATCACGCGCTCGGTTTCCGCGTCGCCGAACGCTCGCGCCAGGCGAGGGTTGACCGGCGCGACCACCATCGCACAGCGCACATCCTTGTCCGCGAACCATCCGATCAGCTCGTCAATCATCGCGATTTGTTCGTCCATCGCCTGCTGATCCTGCGCGGTCGCTTTGTTCACCTTGTCGGTGATCCAACGCTCGGTGGAAACGTCGGAAACGCGGGACTTTCGCACCCACGGATCTTTGAAATTGGTGGTGTAGCCGTCGTAGCGCAGCCCCGGTTTCGATACTTCGCGCATGTACATGTCGAACGCGCCGATGGGGAACACGCGAAAATCGAGCAGGCTGGCGAGGTCGGATTTGTCGAGCGCGGCCAGCTGTTCCGGGGTGAAATACTTCGAGAAACGATCGTGCGCGGCGGGAGTGAAGAAGTTCCAGTACTCGGCGATCGCCATCCCCTCCTCGGGGATTTTCTGCAGGCCGGTGACGCCGGTCAGGTCGATGGTCATGATGACCCACGACGGTTGAGTCTGCCGGAGGGCGTCCGCGATCAGCATCCACTGCGGCGCGCCAGCCCCCATCAACGCGAGGTTGTAGCTCTGCGTGCCTTCTGGCAGGGCAGGGTCGATCACTGTGCAGTCGACACCCTCGAGCAGCACGGAGGATCCGAGGAAATACAGGTCGCCGGTGGGTTCCTGCCCGGCTTGATCGACGAGGTACTCATGGACTTCGACGAGGCGGGCGCGGGTTACCGGCATCACGCGCAGATCCACCACCAGCCAGTGGATCACGACGAGAAAGACAACTCCGGCGAGCAGCGTGAAGAATAAACCGTCAACCAGCGCGAGCAGCGCGCGCAGGTTGGCCGAACGCGGAGTCGGAGATGTGGTATTGGTTTCGATGCGTTCCGCCGCCATGGACGTGCAAGAGTGAAACTGGGCGAACAGTCAATTTCAGTCCGCCCATGTTACACTCCGCAATCGCTGTGAACAAGGGACTCAGCGCACGAGAACCAGCTTCTGGACAGCAACCGGCTGGCCGGTTGCCTGTGCCCGGACGAAATAGGTACCGCTGGCGAGGTCGCCGGCGTCCACCGGAATCCGGAAGCTGCCTGCGCTCATGGACGAGTTCAGCAGTGTTCGCACCACCCGGCCCTCGAGGTTGACAAGGTCAACGTTCAGCTGCGCTGGATGCTGCAGGTTCAACGCAATTGACGTGAACGCGTTGAACGGGTTCGGATAGGCTGTCTCCAGCAACGACGAGCAATCGACGCCGGGGATACTGCAATCCAGGTGATCCTCATCGACTCCAGTGGGTTTGTTTCCGCTGTGATTGTACTCGTGATCCGGCCCATACTTGGCGACCAGGAAGCGCTGTGGTGCAACAGAACGCGTGAAACCGGTAACCGCGAAGCCGCCGTCTGCGGTCTGGCACACACCCCACGAGTCTTCCATCTCCGGTCCGCCGAGGGTGGTTGACCATTCCCAGAATCCGTCGTCATTCGCCTTGGCGAGCAGGATCTGGTTGCCAGATCCGGGAACGTTGGTTACGCCGGACATAATGTAGCCGCCGTCCGCCGTGCAGCAGACGCTGCGGCCGAATTCCAGCCGGTGCCCGCCCCACATCGTCATCCACAGCATGTCGCCGCGCTGATTGTAGCGCAGCAGCCAAGCGTCCCCTTCACCGAGGTCAAACGACTCGGTTTTGCCGGTGCAGATGAAGCCGCCGTCCGGAGTTTCCTTGAACTCGTAGATGTGGTCCTTTTCCTCGCCGCCGTACGTGATCGCGCCGAGAAAATCACCGTCCGGATTGACCTTGCAGATGAACGCGTCGCGTCCACCGGCCCCGTACGACCACGTCCGTCCGGCGAAGGCGTAGTTGCCGTCCTGCAGGACTTCGAGCGTCCACGCCTGTTCCTTCACGCCACCGTCATATGTCCGTTGCCAGATGACCGAACCGTCGTCGGGGTTAAGTTTCGCGAGGACGGCTTTCATCCGGCTCGGGTCGATTTCGGTCCAGCCGCAAACAAGGATGTCGCCTTCGGGTGTGACCGACACGTCACGGCCGAAATCCGGATGTTCAGACGGCAGGCTGGTCGCCCACTGCAGGTTTCCATCGCCGTCAGTTTTGATAACGCCGATATCGGAGTTGTTTCCGAGGACCTGCGTGCTGGCCGCGATGACAAAACCACCATCCGGAGTCGATTCAACCCCGTACCCCATCTGGCGTTGCTCGTCACCGTATTTCTGTTGCCACAACAGGTGACCGTCCGGATCGAATTTGACCAGCCAGACATCGCGGTCGTAGGTCTCGGTGGTGTCATACCCGAAGGTGCCGCACGCGATGATGCAGCCATCATCCAGCGGTTCGAGGTCAAACCCCTGGGAATAGCCCTGACGATTGCCGCCGTATCGAACCCAGAGCGAGTCCGGCGCTGTGCCAGCAAGGCTTGAAATGGGAATGCACACGAGGAGAGTTGCCGAGAAAACGGCGAGAAACCAACCGTGCTTCATAATCATGGTGAGCACCTGCTTGTATGTAATAGTCCGTTCGATATTTTGGGGACATCTTCCATAACCTAGGGGTCCAGCCGGTCGATGTAAAGTGGGTGCGAGGAATCCTCTCATTTCGTGCGGGAACCGGAGAGTAATCCCTTGTATTTGATAAAGATGAAGATAACCCGCTCTCGAGACGGGAGCGGGTTGTCGATACACCGAGCTGTGCCAGGGCCTATTTCCGCAATGGCATCCGTGGCAGATGCAGACCGTGCCACAATTTGACCTTGCTCTTGGACGGCGGGAACACCCCCTCCTGGGCGAAACGGATATCTTCCACGATGTAGAACGCGTTTGGGTTGTAGTGCTTGATCAACTCAATCAGTTCGCCAAGCCGGATGCGTTTGACCAGGGTGTAGATCACGTTCACCGGCCCGGTTGATCCCTCGCCGAGCACGTTGGTGACGCCGTAGTTCTTTTCGCGCAGCACGTCGATCAGTTCGGTTGCATCCCGGCGTGTGATGATCCGGAGACTGACGATTCCCAGCGCCAGGCGTTGTTCGATCTGCATCCCGACAAACGTCCCTGCCGCAAACCCGCCGGCGTAGGCGATGTAATAGATTGGCGCGGTCAGGTTTTGCATGATCTGGCCGATCGCAACGATCCAGACCAGTACCTCAACGAAGCCGAGTATGGGCGCGAGCAGCTTCATCCCGCGTGCGATGAAGATGAGGCGTACAGTTCCAATGCTGACATCGACCACGCGGGCGAGAAAGATCAGCAGAGGTAGAATCACCATCGTGAAGAGGGTGGAATCGGTGCTCACCAGGTCCATGGAATGGTAGAATCTCCGGTTTTTTTTGCAGGTTGTATTTCGTGCGGAACGTAGCGGGCGAATATACACCAATCCAGTCGGGTGTGGGTCCGAACTCCCCTCGCAAAGACCGGGCTTTCCGGGCACTCAAAACCGGCTGAAGGTGGCTCCATCCGCCGTTTCGGAACACTTACCTTTGCACACCATCAATGCAATCATTAGAGGAGGAGCAGACCATGTCGCTGATGCATGAACTCCGTGACCAGTTTACCGCCCTGCATGAACGCAAGGAAAGCCTGTACTGGCAGAAGGCGATGGACTTGTCCGGATATCAGGCCGGAAGCTGGGAAAAGGCCGACATTGAAATGAAGCGGTTCACCACCAACCCGGACTGGCTGAAGAAGGTGCGCAAGGAGTTGGAGCGCGGCGGCCTGTCGGATACCGAACGGCGGGTGCTGAACGGCTGGCGGCGCTTCTTCGAGGCCAATGTGATCGAGAAGGCGCGCGGTCGCGATCTTCAAGAACAGATGATCGAGATGGAAAGCAACCTGGCGCGGAAAAAGGCGAACGCGCATCTCGGCTACACCGATCCCAAAACCGGCGAACACCTGCAGGCGAGTCAGGTCAAGTTGCGGCTGATGGTGCTGACCAACGACGACGAGGCGATGCGCAAGGCTGCATGGAACGGCCTGCACGAAACAGAGGGCTGGCTGCTCGACCACGGCATGCTTGACATCTTCGCCAAACGTAACGAAATCGGGCGGGCGCTGGGCTTTGATGATTTCTATTCGTGGCGGGTGCAGATGAACGAGGGTATCTCGAAGGAAGTCGTCTTCGAGAAGCTCGGCGACCTTGAGCAGAACACGCGCGAAGCCTGCCGCCGGATTGTGGAAAACGTGAAGAAGGAGCACGGCGAAGAAGGCGCGCAGCCGTGGAATTTCGATTACCTCACCCGTGGTGATCTGACCAAGCAGCGGGCACCGTTCTTGAGTTTCGAGACCGCCGTCGAGCGCTGGGGCCGCAGTTTCGCCGCGCTGGGGATCAACCTCAACCATGCGAAGTTGCAGCTGGATCTCGTCGATCGATACGGCAAGTACGAGAACGGCTTCATGCATTCGCCGCGGCCGTCGTTCCTCGACGAGGGTACCCATCGCCCCGCGCAGATCAACTTCACCGCGAACGCCGTCCCCGGCCAGCCAGGATCGGGCCAGCGCGCGTTGGAAACCCTGTTCCACGAGGGCGGACACGCGGCGCACTTTGCGAACGTGATGATGCCGGCGCCGTGCTTCGGCCAGGAATATGCGCCGACCTCGATCGCTTTGGCGGAAACCCAATCCATGTTCATGGACAACTTCATCAGCGATCCGGACTGGTTGCAGCGGTATGCGCTCGACGCCAACGGCAAGACGATGCCGGCGGAGTTGATCCACGCGACGGTCGAGGAAGAACTGAAGCTGATGGCGCACCGGTTGCGCGGCATGATGTGTGTCCCGTTCTTCGAAAAAGAAGTCTACGGGATGCTGGACCTCGAGCGTTCAACCGACCGTGTGATGGACACCGCGCGCAAGATCGAAAAGAAGATGTCGTTCCAGCCTGCGCTGGCGCGTCCCACCCTGTCCGTGCCGCACCTGCAGGACAACGAGTCCAGCGCGTACTACCATGCCTACATCCTCGCCCAGATGGCGGTGTATCAGCTGCGAGCGTTCTTCCGCAAGCGGGACGGGCACCTGCTCGACAACCCGAAGATCGGCAAAGATCTGGCGGAAGTGATCTGGGAACGTGGCAACGAAAAGAATTTCCTCGAGTACATCAAGGATCTCACCGGCGAAGAGTTCAGCGCGCAGGCAACGGTCGATCTCGTCAACAAGGATCTAGACACGATTCACCGTGAGGTGGATGAAGCGTTGGCGAAGGAGAAGACCCTCCCGCGTCACGAAGGCCCGATCGAATTGCACCATGACATCACCATGATCTATGGTGACAAACAGGTCGCCCATTCGGACAGCGCAGATACCTTTGAGACGATGGCGAAGACGTACGGCGAGTGGATCCGCGAGATGGAATCCGCAGCCGAATAAGGCTGGTGTATGCCCCGACGAGCTTGCTCGTCGGGCTGATCCGCAGCAGAGCAGATAGCATGCCCCTGTGACCCGCCGTCTGTTTGGCGGTTCGCAGGGGTTTTTCATATCTGGAGAATCCGCGTTGGCAGAGCCAACACGGGCAAGAGCTCCTGTGATCCACTGCCTGACCACCCGCGATAGCCGTCACCAACAACCGTGACGGACAATCACGGGCACCTGACACAACGAACCCGCGTTGGCAGAGCCAACACGGGCAAGAGCGAACGCGGATGTTCCACCGGCTGGATAACCGTTACCGTTTCCGCAACAACCGGTCGTAGAAGTCGGCGTGTTGTTCGTTGGGATCGAGTGACGCCAGTTTCGACAACGGACTCCACTCCTCGTATTCCGCCAACGCGCTGGCGTAATTGTAGTAATTCAGGTCGTAGAAGCGCTTCAACTTGCCGGTGTCACGGATCTTGTCCAGTTGCTTGATCGCGTACAGCAGGTACTGTTTCGCGGTTTCACGGTCACGTTCGGTGTAGTACAGCCACTCGCCGGTGTAGTACAGAAAGTTGAGGTAGCGGATGTAATCGTTCTGCGGGTCGGTGATCTCCTCGACCCACTCCTCGCGCTTGTCCCAGCCGAGGAAGTACCGGCTCGACAACCGTGCCTGCGACGCGATCTGCCGCGCGCGTTCGTAATACGGTTCCCCGCCAAACTTTTTCACCTTGTCGTATTCGAAGCCCAGCGCCATGAAAGTGTAGAAGTCGATCGCGCTGCGGAACGAATCGAACTGATCGTTGAAGAACAGCTGCGTGCCCGGATCGTACGCGAACTGCCAACGCGGGTCGGAATACTGCATGTTGCTGCGGTTGGAGACCACGATCTGCGCTTTGTACCGATCCTCGAATTCGACGTCGAGGACTTCGTCAAAGTAGATCTCGACGTCAAACTCGAGATCGTACTTGTACTCGTTCGGCCCCCACTCCCGCTGGTTGAGGTAATTTTCGAGGATCCGGTCGAGCCCGTTCAGTTTGTTCTGGTTCTCCTGCGGCATCTTGTCGGTGTTGATCTTGACATACGACACCAACCGCTGCGCCGATGCGGGCAGGGCGACCAGGGTGATCAGGAGCAGAACGAGCACGGCTGCGCGTGCGACGAGGAATGTCGGAGTGTGCTGTCGGGCGAACGTCATTGTGCTTCTATCCACCAGTCGTTTGAGACGGTCGTTCGGTCGATCAGAAGGTAGGCTCTCGAACCGGAAGAGTCACGTGCTCACCGCGCGGCTGGTTCCATCGGGGCTCTATGCGGCAGTGCGATTGTCCGCGGACCAGGCATGGTAGGAATCGGGCATGTTGTCGTAGGTTGTGCCGTTCAACGTTCGTCCGGCTGCTTTCTTGTTCCGTCCGCCCCATTGCTTGAAAAAGAAGGGCACGCGGGCGTCCCGGCATTGACGCAACACATCCTGCACCCAGGCCGGATCCATCGGACGCGCCTTCGGGCCGGATTCGCCGCCGACGATCACCCAGCCGATACCGTCCAGGTTCATCGGACCGGTGGGTCCAATCAATGGTTCGACGCTGAGAAATTTAGTTTTCGCAGGGGTGGCACGGAGGGAATCGATGCGTTTGACCACCTGGTAATTCTCGACGCTGACGCCCATCCAGATGTTGTCGGCCCACTCGAGCTCGGGCGCAAGTTTCGCCAGACGACGGTCACGTTTCGTCAGAATCTGGTACAGGTGCGGAGTTTCACGCATGACCGTGAAGACGGACTGGATGAACTCGAGCGGAACGTCCGGGTGAAACAAGTCGGACATCGAGTTAACGAAAATGATCTGCGGCTTCTTCCACGAACGCGGCTTGTCGACCACGTCCGGATGGACACGGACAGAGAACCCCGCCTGGTAGTTCGGCTGCCCCATCGCCTTGAGACGCCGGGTCATCGTTTCGGCGTAGCAGTAGCGGCAACCCTCACTCACCTTACTGCAGCCGGTGACCGGGTTCCATGTGGATTCGGTCCACTCTATGGCTGAATTAATACTCATTTACTACCAATCTAACTGAGGCTGACGATGGAATCTTTTTCGATTCGCTTTGTCGATCAATGTAAACAATTCTCGTTTCCTCTAGTTCCTTTAACATACGCCTTGCATGATTCTCTGTAAAATATTCCGATTCTTGATTTATGTGTTTGTATAGTGAAGAAACTTTAACTACATTAAAACGTCGTACGTAATCCAAGACTTCATTCTTTAAACGAGAATCCAACAGCAATAATTGATCTTTCGATAATAAAAGTCTATTATGACTTGATGCGTCACAAAATATATATCCTTCTTCTGTACTTATATTCCACATCACGTCTTTCATAATCTTAAAACCAGTAACATTAGAAGTAGCAAAAAACAAATGAAAGAGAGTATTTCCCTTTCTAGTTTGAATCTCAAAATATTTGACATATATATTTCCAAATGATTTTAATAGCTTCATGTACTCTCTGATAAGCGCCTCTACTCGATTATTACTTCCCATAATTCTATTGACTGCTTCTTGATTATCAAAAGTATTAACTAAATGACGTTGAAAACTTGGAACCGAAACAAACCTTCTTATAAAACCACTCATTAGATTAACAAAAATCTCTGAATTTGGAATGTTTAAAAGCTTTCTAGTAAGAGACGCTGGTATTCCACGAACTCCATTAGGGTCCAAAAAAGTGAAAATAGGCGAATTCAATTCTATATTACCACCATTACCACTTAAATAGTTAAAAAACTCTCCCTTCTCAAGTACTATATTCGTTTTCGGCTTAGGAAAATTTAAATCTAAATTATTAACCAGTTCTCGATAATATTTTTCTTTTTCTTCAAAGCAAAGAATATTGAATGTCTTGTTCGTCCTTTTTATTGCTTGCCGTTCAAAAATATCAAGTGCTACTAAAGGCGATCCGTATTCTGAAGTGCTATCATCCCTCAGACCTGCTTTTAAGATTCCCTTAAAAGCAAATGCATCAACATAGGTTAGCTCATCAACCCAACTCTGATTGCTGAGGATACTGGTCCAAGCCGATAAATAGTCTCTCAATATTCGAAGTTTAGCATGTGTATGCGGTTTCGGCGATGCAAATAGATCTTGCTGATGTGCCACTTTCACTCCAAGTTTACAGAGTGAACATATGGATAGAGACCCGCTTCTGTCAAGCAGATTATTGTATCTCCACCAACGGCACGTTCGCATCGACCTGATCGCCCTCGGCGCAGGCGAGTGTGACGATCTCGCCGGACATCGGTGCGCGGAGAGTGTGTTCCATCTTCATCGCTTCGACGATCAGCACCGGCGCGCCTTCTTCGATCGTATCGCCGACCTTCGCGAAGACCTTGATCACCTTGCCGGGCATCGGTGCGGCGACCATGTTCTCGGCGACGGCTGCCGCGCCACCGTCATCGTCGGAGACGCTGGTGAAACGGTAGATGCGGCCGTCCACCGCGGCCCAGACGGTCCCGTTGCGTTCTTTCGCGGCGGCGACGGAATGCCGGCGGCCCCCTTCCACCCGCCACAGGCCGGCCTGCGCGGCGGTGGGGGTGAATTCGCCCTGTAGGGTGACGGGCTGCGCGTCGTCGCCGTCCGGTGTCAGCTCGGCGCTGAGGTACGTTTCGCTGCGTTGCGCCTTGACGGTTATCGTTGTGTCGCTGGTCTTGTACGCTCGTTTCTTCATCGTCTATCTCCAGAAGATCCTGTGCGATCAGTAACGTTCTCGCGTCCGCGTCCGCAATTGTTGCGACACGGGCACAACAATTACACCTTCACCCCGATGCGCCACGGTCCGGCGGTGGTCCATGGACTGGGAATACCGCCTGCAGCGGTGAATCCGGCGGCGTCGCCATTGGAACCTGCCGTCGAGCTTGACGGGCTACCCTCGCCGAGACCCGCCGCGACGGCGAGCGCGACCTGTTCGGACTCGGGGTCGTGCCCGGTCCAGCCGTCGAAGTAGCTGGGGATGAAGTCGGTGTAGGTGCGTCCGGCGACAAATTCCGGGTGCGCGAGGACGTCCCGCAGGAATGGCGCGGTGGTCGGCACGCCGAGCGCGATGTATCGTTCGAGGGCGTGGATCAGACGGACGCGTGCGGCCTCACGGTCATGCCCGAAGCCGATCACCTTCGCCATGATCGGGTCGTAGAAGATGGGCACGTCGACGCCTTCCGCGACGCCGCTGTCGACACGGATGCCCGGGCCGGTCGGTTCACGCAGGTACAGCAGCGGTCCCGCCGCCGGGAGGAAGCCGGCTGCCGGATCCTCGGCGTAGATACGCGCCTGGATCGCGTGGCCGTGCTGCTTCAAATCTTCCTGCTTCCACGGCAGTTTCTCCCCCGCCGCGACGCGGAACTGCTGCGCGACGAGATCGAGGCCGGTGGTTTCCTCAGTGACCGGATGCTCGACTTGGATGCGGGTGTTGACCTCGAGGAAGTAGAACTCCTGGCGCGGATCGTCGAAGAGGAACTCGACCGTGCCGGCGTTGATGTAGTCGGACGCCTTCACCGCCTCCACCGCCGCCGCGCCCATTTTCGCCCGCATCTCGGGGGTCAACGCAGTGGACGGGGTCTCCTCAACGACTTTCTGGTGCCGCCGCTGGATCGAGCATTCACGTTCGAAGACGTGGACCGCGTTGCCGTGCTGATCGGCGAAGACCTGGAACTCGATGTGGCGTGGTTTTTCGACGTACCGTTCGATGAACACGCGGGCGTCGCCGAACGCACCCTTGGCCTCACGTGCCGCACCTGACAACGCTTCCGCAAACTCGGACGGATCGCGCACGATACGCATGCCCTTGCCGCCACCGCCCGCCGCCGCCTTGATCAAGACAGGGTAGCCGATTTTCTCCGCTTCCGCCTGGTACGTGGCGAGGTCGATGGTCTCACCACCGGCGAATCCAGGCGTGACCGGCACACCGGCTTTTTCCATCGTGATCCGGCTGGCGACTTTGTCGCCGAGGTGCGTGATGGCTTCCGGGGGCGGTCCGATCCAGGTGAGGCCGGCGTCCATGACTGCCTGCGCAAAAACAGCTCGTTCCGAGAGGAAGCCGTATCCCGGGTGGACGCAATCGCAACCGCTGGTGCGTGCGGCGTCGATCAGGCGTTCGATGTCGAGGTACGATTGCGCAGCCTCGGCGGGTCCGATATGGACGGCGTCATCGGCGGAACGGACATGAAGCGCGCGCGAATCGGCGTCACTGTACACCGCGACCGGACTGATACCGAGGGTACGGGCTGCACGGATGATGCGGACGGCGATTTCGCCACGGTTGGCCACCAGCACTCGTTTGAACATGGATCTCCCCTGTCTGGCGATGGTGATTTGGAAGATTAGGAAGGTGCGGCGCGAAAGAAGGGATCGCAAGCGGGAGCGGGTGTTCGACGGGCGGGTTTGTGAGTGGAGCGCTCTATTCCAGGGGTGCCGTTCGCCAGAGTATCCGGAAGGCAAATCAGTTCAATGCGATGCAGAGCTGGAGAGCCCTGTTGCCAATGGATTTCAAACATTTCCCGAGAAATCGGAACCGGCAGCTGGCGACCGGTGAACCTGCATCGTACCTTACGTAAGTAGTAATCATCTAACATGTTGGAGGTACGAATGAAACACCTGCTTGCCGTCGCATGCCTGCTTTTCGCCGTTTCAGCTTTCGCGCAACCCACTCTTGACTGGACCCGGACCTGGGATTACGGCCCCGGTGGCAATGATTATTTGCATGGTCCGGCGGAAAACCTGTATCACGTTTCCGCGACACCGGACCGGGGATATGTCCTCGCCGGACACACCCTTCATGGTGGCGACTACGCGAACGGCCTGATTATCCGGATTGACAGCAATGGCAACGAGCTGTGGGTCACCGAAGTTGACATAGCTGCTGATTCCGAGAGGGAGTATGTCTCGTATGTCGAACCGACGGCGGACGGCGGCTACATCGCCTGCGGACTGTCCGAAGTTAATTTGAACGGCGAGGGATTTGTCGTCAAGCTGGACAGTGACGGCACAATCCAGTGGACATCGCTGGTGCCTGAGTGGACAGGGCTAGCGGAGGTGCACGAGTTGCCGGATGGATCGTTCGCGACAATGAACAAGGGCGCGGTTGATTTCCAGTACGTTCAACTGTACAGGTTCGCTTCAGATGGAACGCAGACTCAGGTGACTTCTTTCAACCTGGATCGATGCAGCAGTTTCAGAGTGTGCGATGACGGCGGATTCATCGTTGCCGGTTCGTATCGAACCGGGTACGATGGTAGCGGCTTCATCCTGATGAAAATTGATGCGGAGGCGAACGTCGAATGGACGCTTGATTGCTCGCCTCCGTATGACTACGGCTGGCCGAGTGACGTGGAGTTGTTCCCGGACGGCAGCGGAGTCGCTTGCGGGTGGACCGGTGACCTGCAACTGATTCCGACACTGGTCTGGTTTACCTCCGATGGCACCCTGACTCTCGGGCAGCCGTACCCCACTCTCACCAATGTGTACCGCTTCGAGGATGTGATCGAAACCGCGGATCACGGGCTGCTGATCCATGGCATGAACAACAACACAGATGCCGCATTCCTGGCACGAATAGGCCGTTACAGGGAGTTCCAGTGGTCAATGCCGGTTCCGTCGATCAACAGTCCGATGTCAATGGATATTGGAAGTGACGGCAGTATCGTGCTCGCCGGGATGCAGGTTGAATCGCAGGATAACTTCAACATGCAGGCGGTGAAGTACGAGGCGGAAGTATCGGTCGATCTTGAACCGGATCTTCAGGTGGTGCCAGCCTCTGGAGGTACAATCTTCTTCGATGCTGATGTATCGAACACTTTAGCGTTACCGACGACGTTTTCATCGCTGCAACGGCTTATGATGCCGGACGGTTCAACCCAACCTGTGCGTCAGAACCAGTTCCTGCTGCAACCGAACGAGCTCTTCGGCATTAACGACATCCCGCTGGAAATTCCCGCCAGCGCACCGCCGGGGGAGTACCGGCTGGAGGCGTTGGTCGGAAACTGGGACGTGGATCACGTAATCGGGTACGGTTCGTTCGCGTTTGAGAAGCTGGATCCGGGCGAGGGCACAAACGTGGTGGCCGACGGTTCACTGGCAACCCGTCCGGGCGAATTGACGCTGTCCGCCTCCCCGAACCCGTTCAACCCGGCGACAACGATATCGCTGGCGTTGCCGTCAGCGGGCGAGGTTACGATCCGTGTGCTGAACGTGCTTGGGCAACAGGTTGCAGTTGTACAGGACGGCGTGTTGCCGGCAGGTTCACACCGGTTCGTGTTTGACGGGTCGGCGTTGAGCAGCGGTGTGTATTTCGTCCAGGTCCAAGCGGGCAGCGAAAGCCTGATCCGCAAGGTGCTACTGACGCGGTAAGCCGTGTACATAGCAGGACTGAGTCCCCGTGGATTGCGTACTGCACCACGGGGATTTTTCTTTCTGATTCGGCTGCGGGAATCATGTAGTTCAGATGCGATTTGCGTTTGGATATAGCTTCAGGGAGCCCGGCGAATCGCGACCTGAGAACTTGACCACCGTGTCAGGATTGTGTTTCATTTACACTAGATCACGATGCTATTCAACAAGTCATCACACTTCGGGCATTTTGGGCTCTGCGGGAGTGACCGGATTTCCGCATAATCGGCGAGTCAGCTTCACACGAGTATCAGCAAGTGACCACATCATTCTCGCACGCACTGGAAGGGTCATGAAATGAGCAACGATACTGATCTGAAACCCATCCCCGACAAGTCGCTGCAGATCGCCATCGCGAGTGCCCTCGATTGGCCAAAGACTGCGATCAAATGGTCGCGGATGCGCACGTCCAGCGTGAATTATGTCTACCGCGCCCGGTATGGCAAAGACTCGGTGGTTATCAAGCATTCCGACAATACCGTCATCAAGACGCAGTGGGACATCCCGCCAAACCATCTGCATAACGAATACACGTTTCTCAAGCTGGGGCAGACGTCCGAGGTGCTCGCGCCGCACCTGCCGCAGCCGCTGACGTTCCTTGAGACTGAGAACGTCCTCATCATGTCCGACGTTGGCCGGACCCGTTTCCTGATCCACCACGGATTCCCGTGGTTCCGCAGCAAGCGGGAGACGTTCGGGCAAACCGGGCGACTATTGGCGACGATTCACGGATTCGACTACCCGGATACGTTTCGCCGCAACATTGACCTTGAACAAATTTACAGCCTGGTGACCAGGTTCAAGTTGGAACCGTTGCTGCACGAGGGCTGGGATTACCTCGCGGACTTTCGGCCCGGAGCGGATCGGGATTTCGTGCTGCTCGATTTTTCGCCGCGCAACATGTTGCACAACCGGATCAGTTTCCACCTGATCGATTTTGACCTGATCACCCTCGGTTACCAGCTGTTTGACGTTGCCCATTTCCTCAGCTATGTCGCGCAGATTGCATTTCGCCGGGGCGACCGCAAGCTGATGGCTTCTCTGAAATGTTTCCTCACCTCGTATTGCCAGGAACGTGGAAACGGGCTCGAAGCGAACCGAGTGATCTCCGACGAAAAGTTCCTCAAGTACTTTACCAGCATGTTTTTCCACAAACTTTCGCACACCCGGCTGAAGATGAAGGAAGATGTCATCCGGACGTTTTTGCTCGACTTCAGCCAGCGCCGGTTTGACACCTGGGCCGATTTCACCAGTCACCTGTTCACGTTACGCCTGAAGCTCCGCTGACCGAATCCCGGTCGCCCTGTCAGATCATCCTACAATCCCGGACGGTAGCCTCTTTCCTGACGTGTGTTTCCGGTACCCTGAATTGTCCGATTTCGGGGTGATCTCGAGTTTGAACTCCCGGATACAGCGCTTACATTTGTGCCCAATCTTTCAGCGGCGTATCGGAGACCGTGTATCCGATCAGCGAGCTTTCCGAACGTTGCACAACCAGGCAGGGAATCCATGAACGTGTTGCTGACCGGCGGCGCCGGTTTCATCGGATCGCACATCGCCGACCACCTGCTGGCGGCGGGGCATGACGTATTCGTGATCGACAACTTGTCCAGCGGGCGGCGCTCGAATGTGCCGGACGGCGCGATTTTTCGTGAGATGGACATCCGTTCGGACGATGTCGAAGCGCTGTGGGCGGAGCACAAGTTCGACACGATGGTGCATTTCGCGGCGCAGATCAACGTGCGGTCCAGCGTCGAAGATCCGAAGAACGATTGCGACATAAATTTGATGGGCATCCTGAACCTGCTCGAAGCGGGCCGCCGTCACGGGTTGAAGCGTGTCGTGTTTGCGGGTTCGGGCGGCGCGGCGTTCAATGATGACGTACCGTTCCCAACTCCGGAAACGGTTCCGGGCGAGCCGATGTCGCAGTATGGTGTCGCGAAGATCACGTCCGAGCATTACCTGCGCGTGTACCATGCGGCGTACGGGATCAACTACACGGTGATGCGGATCGGGAACGCGTACGGTCCGCGGCAGAACCCGCACGGCGAGGCGGGCGTGATCGCCATTTTCAGCAAAAAGTTGCTGAATGGTGAGACGCCGGTGATTTACGGCACCGGGTTGCAGACACGGGATTACGTCTTCTGCGAGGATCTGGCGCGGATGTGCGTAATTGCGCTGGAGAAAATGAACGACCGTATCTACCACGCTGGTACCGGTCGTGAAACGAACGTCGTCCAGTTGTTCGAAACCATCCGTGACGCGGTCGGTTGCGACATCGAAGCGGAATTCCAGCCGGCGAAGACCGGCGAAGTGATGCGTTCCTGTCTCGATTCCAGCCGTGCGAAAGAAGAACTTGGCTGGTCGCCGCAGGTCACCCTGGAAGAAGGTCTCGGGAAGACGGTCGATTTTTTCCGGCGTCAGATGAGTGACCCGGACGCTCGGTAAACATTGTGCGTTGTGACCTGTGTCACCCAAACTCATCAAGTTTTTTCAGACAATTGCCGACGTAACGTACAGGACCCTGAGTTCCAACCGGGCATTACGCTACACGGTTTCTGGCGCGGAATCGTGAAACCGCACGTATAGCTTGTACCTATGGGCTTTGACCGGTGTGAACGATCTGCTCGCACCATGCAACCTTGATCGCGACTACAGTGGGCCCGCCGTCTGTTCGTTCGTAAGTTGTGGGATTCGTTTCTGGCGTGAACTCCAGACTTGATGGCATCAAGTAGCAGCCGGAACAGGTGTTCCGTGAACGGATCCATGTGAGCATGGGGGACTGCGGTATGAATCGCAGCCACGGGTCCGCAACGTTCGGATCCGCTGTATGATCATGTACATCCACTACATCACCAGCAAGCGCCATATGAGCGCGGTGGTGAAGTACTCCATCGATACGGTCGCGATCATCGCCGCGTTCTCCATCGCCGCGCTGATCGTGCCCGCCTCGTTGTGGACTGTGCAGACGGTCTGGTCGTTTGTTTTATACACCGCCGTTCTGATCGCTTTCCGTCACCTCAGCTTCCTCATCCTGCGGAATCATACCTCGATCTGGCGTTACTCGAGCATCGTCGACCTGTACAAGTTGATGCAGGGCGCGGCGATGGGGTCATTGCTGTTTTACATCACCGACCTGTTTACGCTGCCGCATGAAGTTCCGCCGCTGGTGTTGTTCATTGAGCTGCTGCTGTTCCTGTTCTTCAGTGGCGGCGCGCGTGTTCTGATCCGCCGCATCTTCGAGTTGTACATCGAACATCCGGAGGGAACGTCCAGTACGCAGAACGTGCTGATTTACGGTGCGGGGCGTGCCGGCGAACTACTGATCCGAAACATCAAGACCTCGAAGAACATCGGGATCAACCTCGTCGGGATCGTGGACGACGATCCGTTCAAGCGGGGTCGGCGCATCCATAACGTGCCGGTGATCGGCACGGGCACGGACATCAAGCGGCTGGCGGAAGAATACAAGATTCACGAGATCTACTTCGCCGTCGCGTCGTTGAACGGTGTCCAGACGCGCCGGTTGTTGAAGCTGATCGACGATCAGGTCCGGGACGGTGTGAAGGTCAAGATCATGCCGGGCCTGAAGGATCTCGTCGGTGGCCGGGTGACGGTCAACCAGCTGCGTAACGTCGAGATCAAGGACTTGCTGCGCCGCAGTCCGGTGGAGTTGGACAAGACTCCTGTCCTCCGTATGATCAAGGACCAGAAGATTCTGATCGTCGGTGGTGGCGGCAGCATCGGCAGCGAGCTCTGCCGGCAGGTGGCTTCGGCCAACCCGAAAGAGCTATTGATCATGGATTCCAGCGAGTTTTCCGTTTACCAGATCACGGAGCAGCTGCTGCAATCCCACCCACAGATCCGTGTGCATCCGATCGTGTTGGACGCCTGTCGTGAGCCGCAGGTTCGCAAGCTGTTCGAGCTGCATCGCCCGGATCACGTGTTCCACGCCGCGGCGTACAAGCACGTCCCGTTGATGGAAGCGAACGTGATGTCGGCGGTGTACAACAACGTCAAGGCGACGATTGTGCTCAGCCAGATCGCGGCTGACTTCGGTGTCAAGCGGTTCGTGCTGATTTCGTCGGACAAGGCTGTGCAGCCGACGAATGTGATGGGCGCGACGAAGCGCATGTGCGAGCTGGTAGTGCTGAACGCGAGCGCGGCGCAGACGACGAAATTCATGGCGGTGCGGTTCGGAAACGTGCTCGGCAGTTCGGGCAGTGTGATCCCGAAATTCAAGGAACAGATTGCCAAGGGCGGACCGGTGACGGTCACCCATCCGGAGATCACGCGGTACTTCATGCTGATCCCGGAGGCGGTGGAATTGGTGCTTCAGGCTGGCGCAATCGGAGAAAATTCGAGCATCTATGTGCTCGACATGGGCGAGCCGATCCGGATTCACGATCTCGCCGAATACATGATCAAATTGTCCGGCCTGACTCCGGGCGAAGACGTCAAGATCGAATACACCGGTCTCCGTCCCGGTGAGAAGATGCACGAATCGTTGCATCTGGACGGTGAGGAGTGCAACACCAGCATTCCGGACCTGATGATTCTGCGGTCGGCCCATCTGCCGGACGATTCGTTCCTGCAACGAGTGGACGCCTACGCCGAGCAGTGCATGACCATCGACGAGAAGACGGCTCGCGCGCGATTGAAGGAATTCGTGCCGGAATACAGCGCTCCGGTCCCCGCGATCAAGCTGACCAACCAGGTTCGTGTTCCGGTTCCGGATACCAACGGCGGACACCACGCCGGGCTGAATTGAGCGGTTTTGAAGGGCTGTTTTTGTCGTCAACAAGAAGTGTGGATCATCGTGCGAACTGCCCGCTGATCCGGAAAATCCGAAGAAGTTCCTAGTGTTTCGGGGTTTGGTAGTGAGGCGCAAGACCGGGCCTCGGATGCATCTTGCATCTTGATCCGAAGCGCTGAGGGTGTTAACCTTCGGAATCATTCATACATTTGTACCGACACAGTACATGTCTGGAAGGAAATCGAGATGAAGAGGGGTCTCCGTACGGTGCGCGGTTGGAACGGGCCTTTGGCGGTGCTGATGCTGGTCATGTTCCTGCTGATGCTCACGCTGCCGGCGGCATGGGCTCAAGGCAGCTCGAAAATGGTGTACCTCCGGGGACAGGTTCGTGACCCCGGCGAACACCCGATCTCCCAGAACCCGACGCTCTACCAACTGCTCATCAACCACTCGGGCTTGACGGATGACAGATTCCGCGAAGAGGTGTACGAATCTCGCGGGGAAGTTGTTCGGACCACGGAAGGTGACGAAGGGCCGGAGATCATCTCTTTCAGTGTGATCGACGTGTTGAGCCAGGAACCGGGCAGCAACATCCCGTTGCAGCCGCAGGATATGGTTCGCATTTACAAGAAAGAGGTGACCAAGGCTTTTGAGAACTACGTCTGGATCACCGGGTATGTGAAATACCCCGGCCGGTACGACATGACGCGCGACATGACTCTCGCCGACCTGTTGTTGCGGGCGGGCGGGTTCGCGCCGGAAGCGTACATGCTGGACGCCGAGGTCAGCCGTGTCGAGTTGCACGGCATCCCGGGTGATACGTTGAACCGGACGTTTGACGTTCAGATGCTGCACACGTACAACGTGGTGCAGAATCCGGAAGACGTGCTGTCGTTGATCTACCAGGGCGCGACTCCGGCATCGAACTTCAAGATGCAGGCGTATGACCAGGTTCATGTCCGCCGCAGTCCGGATATCACGTTGCCGAACAACGTGGTGCTCGAGGGTCAGGTGCTGTATCCGGGGACGTACACGCTGGAACGGCGTGACGAAACCCTTAGCGAGCTGATTGACCGTGCGGGTGGGTTGACGTCTGATGCCTACATGGCCGGTGGCCAGCTGCTGCGTGCCGCCGAAGACAAAGGGCTCGACCTGACCATCGAAGAGATGCGCAAAGAAGTGAAGAACGCGCGCGAAGAGATGGAAATCCGTGAGCGCGCAGTTCGCACCATGTCCGGTGGCGGTGTTACCGGCAACACTCAGGCGCAGGGCGGCTTCCCGCTGCTGAACAACAGCCGTCTCGGTGATGCGACCGCGGAAATCCTTGAGTCGTACGAGTTCGCGATCCGCCGGTATCAGGACGCCAAGGAGAACTACGAAGCGGCGATGGCGTTGAAGCGTGGCATGAAGCGCATCAACGTTGACTTCTACGCCTTGCTGATGAAGGGCGACATGAAGCAGGACGTCGTGCTGATGGAAGGCGACAAGATCATCATCCCGAAGGCGCCGGGCACAGTCACCGTACTGGGCCAGGTCAACAACCCGGGTATTTTCGATCACGCCCCCGGCAAGACGATGGAATACTACATCATGATCGCCGGCGGACGCACCGACATCGCGGGTGACGCCGTGCTGACGCAACCGTCCGGCTACAGCTACTCGCTCGACTTCCTCAGCAACCCGAATGTGCAGGAAGGCGCTGTGGTGCGTGTGCTGCGCGATCGGCCGAACTGATCGGTTGACCCATTGTGAAACTTCAAAGCCCCGGGACATCCCGGGGCTTTTTCACGTCATGCCGCTGTTTATGTGTCTCTGATGATTGTACCCCCTGTTGAACGTGCCCCTGATGGCTCCGCCAGCAGGGATTATCCGGGGGCGGACAACCCGCGTTGTCATAGCCAACACGGGCAAGAGCAGAGGGTCACTTCACCTTTCACTAGCAGCAAACCATATGTCACAAGCAGTAAACCACATGCCCTCGGGCTTCAGCCGGGATAACCAAACATCCAGACATTCCGGGTTGCCATGCCCTCGGGCTTCAGCCCGGGATTGGTTGCCGGTCAAGTCACCACCGCGTTCACGTCCTCGGACTTCAGTCCGGGATTTTGCGAGAGACGAACGACGAGGGACCAGAGACGAGTGGGGACAGCCCCAGCAGCGACTGTCCCCGAAATCGTACAGGCTCAGTAGATCCGCGATAACCGGCTGGCGCCGGATTATCACGGGCACCAATTACCTGCAAGGGCCTGTTTACCGCCCTAGTCTTCCAACCGTGCCTTGAGCGTGTCGATGGTCGGAATCGGGGACGGGTCCACGCCTTGCGCCAAGGCCAGCCAGTAGCTGAGCCAGTCACCGATCACGGTCAGCTCCATCATCCGTGCGAGGGTGCTCTGCGTGCGTGGGGTGATGGTCTGCGCGCTCCACCCGGCGGCGCGGGCGAGGTCGGCGGTGATCGGGATGCGTTTGCGGACATCGGCGGGTGCGTCCGGATCGTCCAGCAGGATCACGTCGTACCACTGCCCCCATTCCCCGCCTTCCACGTACGGCACCACTTCGTTGTGGTTCATCTCCGGCATCATGCCCCACTGCGCCGCGCGCTTGGCGTTCTCGTTAATCTGCGCCGCCCAGCGACGCGCGACGGGGACCAGGGTGCCGCTGCCATAGATCATCGGGTGTTTTTTCAGCGTTTCCGCGAGGAACCCGTACACCGGGTGCTCGATCCCCTCCGGTTGAACGGACAACGTCGCGCTCAGCTCGTCGATGATCTGCAGCGTTTCCTGGTACGCTTCGTCCGTGATCGAGACCCAACCGTGTTGCTGGAACGCACCCAGCGCGGTGGAGAACGCTTCCCCGAGGGCTGCACGAGGCATGCGGCCACCATGCACGGTCCATGTCTCAAAGCCGATCTCCTTCGCCATCGCCGCCAGTTTGCCGCCGGAGGTGAGGGCGTACAGGGTGCACTTGCGGTCGATCGCTTCCTGCGCGGTGGCGAGGGTTTCCGCCGTGTTTCCGGAATAGCTGGCGAGGATGATTGCGGTGCCTGAGCCCGCCCATGCCGGCAACGGTCCTCCACGATGCACAGTCAACGGGAACGGTGCGGAGTCGCTGATCATTCCCGCGAGGAAGTCGCCGCCGATGGCGCTGCCGCCCATGCCGGCCCAGATGACGGCGGACGGTGTCGGGGCGTCCGGGAAGGCTTTCGCCGCTTCCTGGCCTTGCGCCCAACCGGTGCGGACCTGGTCGGGCCAGGAGAGGATGTCGGCGTGCATATTTCGAGCATCGACATCCCGTGTAAAGCTGAACACCATCCTTCCTCCGAGATTTGTATGACAATTGTGTGTTTCTTGCACTCATCTTCCGCGCGGCAACGAATTCCGGGTTGCTGCGTCGGGAGGTATCGACGGAGCTGTAAGCTACGGAAATCGTGCACGCCAAGGTGCGGCAAACTCAGTCCTCTCACAGTCTCTCAGCGATTCCGATTTACGGCGGAGTTGACCGGTCTGTGCTGTATGCGTATGTTTGCAAGTCCTAACTTTGGTTGGAATGCGAGAAGCTGCTGATGACAGAGGAAAGATGAAACATGCGTTTAAAACCTGTGAGTAAAAGCGTTTCCGGCAGGTTGTGGGTCCGTCAGCGGGAAGTAGCAGGCTGGTTGAAAACGGGGTCAGCGAAAAAGCGCATCTTGTCTGGTGCCGCTGGAAACGTAACCTGTTGATAAACAAACGTCAATTCGGAGCCAGTGCGAGCTTGATGCGACCTGCGTCACAGTACTCCGACTTTTTGATTATCACTTTCGCAGCCGTGCATCTTATGGTTGAAACATATTGATTTCAGTCAGTCTGCGACGTTGTCCGGATGGGGTAAAATGACGCATCGATCCCGTGCAGATGCGGACAATTTTCGAAATTTCCCGGGTGAATAACCCGGTCAGCAAAGGATTGTTTTCATGTCGTTGAATCGGTTTGAACGGATCACTCTGAGCCCTCTCGGTTTGCGTGAACCCGGCGTCGCGATTTCCGCGGCGAAGGCGGGATTCACCGGTTTGCTTGACGCCGAATTCTGCGTTGACACCGATCGCGCGCACACCTCGCTGGAAATGTTGCTGGCGCGCACGGCGAATGCCACCGGCCGGATCGGGCTCCGTCTGCATGCGGATCAGGTCAAGCCGTTGCAGCCGTTGCTTGAATTGTTTGCCGATCAGGATCACATCGTGCTGCTCGCCGGTGTGTCCGCGAAGAACTACGCCGACGTGTTGAAAGCGCTTCCGAACGCCGAACAACGATCCATTTGGCTGGAAATCCTCGACGCCACAGTCGCGACAGACCTGCTGAAGCAGAAGCAGCAGCCGGAAGCGTGGGTGATGAAGGGCCACGAAGGTGCGGGTTGGGTCGGCGATGACACCACGTATATCCTGTTGCAGAAGTTGGCGAAGCTGAAGAAGACGCCGCCGGTGTATGTCCAGGGCGGTCTCGGTGTGCATGCGGCGGCGGCGTGCAAGGTTGCCGGTGCGGACGGGGTGGTGTTCGACGACCAGCTGTTGCTGATGCCGGAATCGCCGTTGCCGTTGTCCTGGAAGCAGTATTTCGAGGGGCTGAACGGCAAGGAAGCGGTTGCCTATGGCGAGCGTCTGCTTGCGCCGGTGCGTGTGTTCGCTCGTCCCGGTTTCCCAATCAACGACGATCTGATGGCGCAGACAGACGCGCTTGAGGTTGAGAACGACCTGACGGAGAAAGGTGTTGCCAAGTGGCGCGGGATTGCGTCCGAACGGATCGGTTGGGGCGAACCGGGTGTGCTCGGCTGGCCGGTCGGGCAGGGCATCGGCTTCGCATCCCGGTATCGTGACAAGTACAAGGGTGTCGCCAAGCTGTTGCGTGTGATTGGCGATGAGATCGACGAGCACATCCGCGCGGCAAAAGAGCAGCAAACAATGGCGCCGGATTCGCCGTTGGCGAAGCTGCACCGGACGAAGTATCCGTTGGTGCAGGGTCCGATGAGCCGTGTCAGCGACCGGGCGGAGATGTCGGATGTGATCAGCCGGGAAGGGGCGTTGCCGACGCATGCTCTCGGCACGATGCCGCCGCAGGTTGTCGCTGATTTGTTGCAGAAGAGCGTCGAACTCCATGGCGACCGGTCGTGGGGTGTCGGCTTCATCGGCTTTTTGCCGCAGGAGTTGTACGACCAGCAGTTGGCGGAGGTGATCAAGGTCAAGCCGCCATTCGCGATTATCGCCGGTGGACGGCCTGACCAGGCGAACAAGCTGGAAGAGCACGGCATTTCGACGTACATCCACGCGCCGACACCGGAACTCCTGAAGATGTATTACGAATCCGGCGCGCGGAAATTCATCTTCGAAGGGCGTGAATGTGGCGGCCACATCGGCCCGCTGTGCAGTTTCCCATTGTGGGAATCGGTGATCGACGCCTTCCTCGAGATGGTCCCGAAGGGCAAGGAAGCGGAAGTTCAGGTGCTGTTCGCCGGGGGTGTCAGTGACCGGCTGTCGTCCGCGATGGTCAGCGCGATGGCTGCGCCGTTGGTCGCCCGTGGGATGAATGTCGGCTGTCTCGTCGGCACGGCGTACCTGTTCGCGAAGGAATCGGTTGACACTGGCACGATCACGAAACTGTACCAGGACACAGCGATCAAGTGCGACCGGACGGTGAATATGGAAGTCGGTCCGGGCCACGCCAACCGTGCCTGCGACACACCGCTCGCCAGCGAATTCAACGCCGCCCGGCGTCAGATGTTGAAGGAAAAGCGTCCCGGTGCGGAAATCCGTGAGGAGCTGGACCGGTTTACGTTGGGACGGCTGGCGGTCGCGACCAAGGGCCAGCATTTCAGTGCGGAAGGCATCCGCGACGTTGACGACAAGGAGCAGTACCAGACCGGTTTCTACATGATCGGGCAGGTGTGCACCATGCGTGACCGTGAGACGACGGTCCATGAGCTGCACGCCGAGATCTGCGACGGTGCGGTTGAGCAGTTGCACTCGTTTACGTTGCCCGAACCGGTGAAGGTGCCGGCTGAGCCGAACCCGTGCGACATCGCCATTGTCGGCATCGCCTCGACCATGCCGCAGGCGAAGACGATGGACGATTTCTGGGAAAATGTGCTGACGCACATGGACGTGATCGAGGAAGTTCCGAAGCATCGTTGGGATCCTGAGATCTACTACGATCAGGACCGCACCGCACGCGACCGCAGCTATTCAAAGTGGGGCGGGTTTGTCCCGGAAATGCCGTTCAATCCGGTGGCGTACGGCATCGCGCCGATTTCGATGAGCAGCATCGAGCCGATGCAGATCATGTCGCTGGAGATGGCAAAAAAGGCGCTTGAGGACGCCGGGTATGGCGACGGCAGTTTCCCGCGTGAACGTACCGGCGTGATTCTCGGCGCGGCGGGATCGACGGGCGACTTCGGCCTGATGCTGACGGCCCGCACGACGATGGAACGATTTGTTCCCTACATCCCGGACGATGCGTGGGAACGCATGCCGGAGTGGACGGAGGAAGCGTTCGCGGGCGGGTTGTACAACGTGACCGCCGGGCGGATCGCCAACCGTCTCAACATGAGTGGGATCAATTTCACCGTCGATTCGGCGTGTGCGTCCTCGCTGACGTCGGTGGCGATGGCGATATCCGAACTGGAACTTGGCAACGCCGACATGATGATCACCGGCGGTGTCGACCTGCAGCAGCATATCGGCAGTTACATCAGCTTCGCGAAGACTCACGCCCTCTCGCCCACCGGCAAGAGCCGTTCATTCGACAAGAACGCTGACGGGATTGTGCTGGCGGAAGGGGTGACGGTGCTGGTGCTGAAGCGTCTGGCAGACGCCGAACGCGACGGTGACCACATTTACGCCAAGATCAAGAGCTGGGGATCGTCCAGCGACGGCCGCGCGAAGTCGATGACCGCGCCGTTCCCGGCAGGGCAGCTGCGTGCGTTGCAACGTGCCTACGAAAAGGCTGGGATCACCCCGGACCAGGTGGGGATGTTGGAGGCGCATGGGACGGGCACCGTCGCCGGCGACACCGCCGAGACGGAAACCGTGCTCTCCCTTTTGAGGGGAAATACACCGCCCAAGTCGATTTCGCTGGGTTCGGTCAAGGCGCAGATCGGGCACGCCAAGTCAGATGCCGGCGCGGCGGGGATTCTGCGTGCAGCGCTGTCATTGTACCACAAGGTGCTGCCTCCCCATTGCCACATCGAGGATCCAATTGATCCGATCGCCGATCCGGAATCGCCGGTGTATGTTCTCAAGGACGGGCGCCCGTGGATCAAACATCCGGATCGTCCGCGGTACGCTGGTGTGAGTGCGTTCGGATTCGGTGGCACCAACTTCCACATGGTGCTGGAGGAGTATGTCGAGGGCGCGAAGAAGAATACGGCTGGCGCGAACTTCTGGCCGCAGGAATTGTTCGCCTTCCGTGCCGCAAACGACAAGGCGTTGCTGCGTGCGGTGAAGACGGTGCACAAGGCGTTGTCAGCCGGTGCTGAGCCGCGGATGCGGGATCTGGCCTTCACGCTGGCGTTGCAGGCCGACGCCGCTTACGGAAAGCCTGCGCTGCTGACGGTCGTCGCCAGCAGTCTGGACGAACTGAAGGGCACGCTGGAGAAGGTCATCCAGGAACTGGACGGCGAGGAGAAATTCCAGCTTGGCCCGAACGTGCAGCTGGTGCTGGATGCGCCGAAGGATTCACCGAAGATCGGGTTCCTCTTCCCCGGCCAGGGCTCGCAGTATGTGAACATGGGCCGCGAGGCCGCGATGTACCTGCACGAGGTGCGGGAAGCGGTGGAAGCGGCGGACACGTTCACCCGCAATGCCTACCCGAAATTGCTCAGCCAGTTCATTTTCCCGCCGAGCTCGTTCAGCAAGGACGAGGAAAAGCAACGGGTCGTCGAACTGACGAACACACACGTGACGCAGCCCGCGCTGGGCGCGTTGGCGACCGGCTACCACGATTTCGCGACCCGGATGGGTCTGCAGGCAGACGGTGTCGTCGGGCATTCGATCGGTGAATATGTCGCGTTGCACGCCGCCGGTGTGCTTGACCGCGAGCAGATGTTCCAGTTGATCGAAACGCGTGGCCGGACCATGGCCGAAGCCGCGGCGGACAAGCCGGGTACGATGGCCGCAGTGAAATTGGAACGTGAGAAGCTGCAGCCGCTGATCACCGAGTTTGCGGGCGTTGTCATCGCCAATCACAACGCGCCGGAGCAGTCGGTGCTGAGTGGTCCGGTGGACGGCGTCAAGGCGGCGGTGAAGAAGCTGACGGACGATGGCATCACCGCGAAACTGTTGACCGTGGCCGGAGCCTTCCACTCCAGCCTGTTCGAACAGTCGCAGAAGCCGTTGGTCGAGGCGATTCAAGCGGCGGCAGTGAACGAACCGCAGATCCCGGTGTATTCAAACAAGAACGGGTCGCCGTATCCGTCCGATCCGACCGCGATCAAGGAACAGCTTTCGGGGCATCTGCTGGGGCCGGTGGAATTCGTTTCGGCGATCAACGCGATGCACGACGATGGCATCCGGGTGTTCGTCGAACTCGGCCCGAAGAGTGTACTTGGATCGTTGACGAAACAGATCCTGAAGGACGACCTCAGTGTCAGCACGGTCTCCTTCGACGCCAACGGTACGATGAAGGGCGTGCTGAAGGCGACGGGCCAGCTGTTGGCGGCTGGTACACACATAAGACTTTCGATGCTGCATGAAGGGCGTGATGTCAAGGCGTTGAACCTTGGCAAGCTGCTGGAAACGAAGCCGGCGGAGTTGCCGAAGACGACGTGGCTGGTGTCGGGCGGCTGTTCGCGTCCGCAGGGCCACCCGATGCACATCGTGGGTAAACTTCCCCCATTGGACAAAGAACTTGCAGATAAGAGAAGGAAGGAACTGATGGACGAGTTCAAACAGCAGGGCGCTCCGCAGGGAGTGCCGCCGCAGCAACCGCAAGGCCAGCCGGCTCCTCAGCCGGGCCAGCCTCCGGTTGATCCGATGCAGGCGTACCAGCAGAACATGGCGCGCTTCCAGCAGATGCAGCAGCAGTATGGTCCGCAGGGCCAGCCGCCGCAACAGCCGGGTTACCCGCCGCAGCAGGGCTATCCGCCCCAGGGTTATCCGCAACAGCAGCCGCAGGGGTATCCACCCCAGCAGCAGCCGGGATATCCGCCGCAGGGTATGCCGCAGCAGCCGGGCTATGGCCGTCCGCCGTACCCGCAGCAAGGCTATCCGCAGCCGGGTTATCCGCAGCAGCAGCCCGGATATGGGCGTCCCCCGTATCCGCAGCAACCGGGCTACCCGCCGCAGGGCATGCCGCCTCAGGGTTACCCGCAACAGCAGCCTCAGGGGTATCCGCCCCAGCAGCAGCCGGGGTATCCGCCGCAGGGTATGCCGCAGCAGCCCCAGCAGCCCCAGCAGCAGCAGATGCCTCCGCAGCAGCAGGCTCCAGCTCCGCCGCAGCCCCAGGCCGCTGCACCCGCTCCAGCACCAGCCGCACCGGCTCCAGCTGCGGCAGCTCCCGCCGCTGCACCGGCCCCGGCCGCTGGTGGTGCGATGAGCAAGGACGATATCGCGGCGCAGTTGGTCGCGTTGGTCGCGGAACGGACCGGTTATCCGGAAGACATGCTCGACCTGAATGCCGACATGGAAGCAGACCTTGGTATCGACTCGATCAAGCGCGTCGAAGTGCTGGGCTCGTTGCAGAAGACGTTCCCGGAAGACCAGGCGGACTCATTGCAGGCCGAGCTTGAAGCGCTGACGCGTGTCAAGACGATGGCCGAGATGGTTGACATCCTTGAAAAGATGGGCCGGCAGGTTGGTGCGGCTCCCGCGCCTGCCGCCGCTGCCCCGGCGCAACCCGCAGCCGCCCCGGCGGCAGCTCCCGCTCCGGCTCCGGCCGCCGCTCCGGCACCCGCCACGGGCGCGCCGATGAACAAGGACGAGATCGCGGCGCAGTTGGTCGCGTTGGTCGCGGAACGGACGGGCTATCCCGAGGATATGCTCGACTTGAACGCCGACATGGAAGCGGACCTTGGCATCGACTCGATCAAGCGCGTTGAGGTGCTGGGATCGTTACAGAAGACCTTCCCCGAGGACAAGGCAGATTCGTTGCAGGCCGAGCTTGAGGCGTTGACGCGTGTCAAGACGATGGCTGAGATGGTCGACATCCTCGAGAAGATGGGTCAGCAGGTTGGTGGAGACACAGTAAACCCTAAGATGGGAGGCGTGCAGCAGCCGCCGTCCAGCCCGGACACGCTCCAGGCCTCCCGGTCCAATGGCGGAGCGGCGGCCTCTGTCGCGGACGATAACGATTTCAGTGGTGTCGAACGGATCGGCCGGTACATCTTCGAACCGTTCGAGGAGGAACTGCCCCCGCGTGGTGAACTCCCGCAGGGGCTGATCCTCGTTACCGAAGACGCCGGCGGTATCGCGGCGAACACGATCAACTTCCTCGCGCAGGAAGGCGTGAAGACAGCGATGATCGAGCGTGCAACATTGGCAGATCCGTTGCGCCTCGAGAAGTTCATTGCCGATCAGCGTGAGCAGCACGGTTCCATCAGCGGCGTCCTGCACCTGGCCACCCTCGGCACCGGCAGCCTGCCGGAGACGATGGATGAGCTGGCTCAGGTGTCGCAGGAACATGTCTACAGTTTGTTCAAGATTCTGCAGATCGTCGAACTCGATCTGAAGGAGTCGGCAGACACCGGCGACGCGCGTGTGCTGATGGCATCGACCATGGGCGGCGCGTTCGGGCGGCACGGTAAATCCAGGGCCATCCCGACCGCGGCATCCGGTCTCGGCATTCTCAAGACGCTGGTCATTGAATGGCCGGGAGTGCGTGCCAAGGCGGTCGATTTCGACGATGCGCTCAGCCCGCCGGCGATTGCGAAGCAACTCGTGGACGAGTTACTGGCGGATGACGAACGGCAGGAAGTCGGGTATCCGGGTGGAACCCGGACAGCGTTCCGGCCGGTGGATCGTGCGATTGACCTGAACAACGGCGCCGAACCGCTCAAGCTCGAGTCGGACTGGGTGGCGGTTGTGACCGGTGGCGCGCGTGGTGTGACTGCGGAGTTGGCGTATGATCTCGCCCGTGCGGGGATGACGTTGATCCTCTGTGGACGCAGCCCGTTGCCGCAGCCGGAAGGCGCGGAAACGGCCAACCTGACCGAACTTGCCGACTTGCGCAAGCACTTTATGCTGGCGGCGAAAGCGGCAGGCGAGAAGGTTCGCCCGGTTGACATCGAGAAGAAGGTCAACCGTCTGCTCGGCGCTCGCGAAATGCTGCGCAACATCAAGCGTTTCCAAGATGCCGGCGCGACGGTGGAATACCTCAGTGTTGACGTGTCCGATCTCGACAAGTTCGGCGCGGCGATTGACGGGATTTACGAACGTCACGGCCGCATCGACGCGTTGCTGCACGGCGCGGGCGTCATTGAGGACAAGCTGATCGCGGACAAGCCGATTGAGCAGTTCCACCGGGTGTTTGAGACCAAGGTCAAGAGCACGTGGATCCTGGCGAAGAAGCTGAAGCCGGAGCAGATGAAGCTGGCGGTGTTCTTTACCTCGATGGCCGGACGGTTCGGCAACATGGGCCAGTCGGATTACGCGTCCGCGAACGAAGCGGTGAACCGGTTCGCGTGGATGCTGAACAACGAGTGGCCGAACGCCCGCATTATGTCGATCAACTGGGGTCCGTGGATCTCGGGCATGGTGACGGACGAGCTGATAGCAGCGTTTGAAGCGCGCGGTGTGATTCCGATTCCGCTCAAGGGTGGACGGCAATTCTTCCTTGACGAACTCAACCACGGCTCGAAATCCGAGGTGGAGTTGGTTGCGGGGTCCGGCCTGTGGTCGGCGGATGATCTGAACCGTGTGTGAGCAGGGCGTTCGCCGGATCACGCATGGATTGTGGCGAACGAAGACAACGAACGGCAATGCGGAGAGGTCCGGTCAATCGCCGGCCCTCTCTTTCCTGTATTTTACCACTTACCACAGACTTAAGTCCGTGGTCAGGTAGATGACATCCGGACCAGGTGTCCGGGCACATTTGAAGGGTACGATGAGCTCAGCAGAACGCAAGACTGGCCCGCAGGATATCGCGATCGTGGGGATGGCGTCCGTCTTTCCGAAGGCGCATGACGTCCGTGAATACTGGCAGAACCTCGTCGACAAGGTGGATGGGGTGACGGATGGCGTGCCGGAATGGACGCAGCACTACTACGATCCCGAGATGAAGGAAGTCGCCCGGATTTACACGAAGAAGGGCGGTTTCGTTGATCGCGATCTTCCGTTTGATCCGCTCGAGTTCGGCATCATGCCGAGCCAGGTTGACGGCACCACGCCGGACCACTTCCTCGCGTTGAAGGCGTGCAAGGACGCTCTGATCGACGCCGGGTACTGGGATGGCATGAAGTCTTTCGACAAGACCCGCACCGGTGTCATCCTCGGCTACGGCCCGAACGCCAACCGCGGCAACCTGCTTGCGTTCCAGCACGGTATGGTGGTCGATCAAACCATGGCGATCATCAAGAACCTGATGCCGGACATGGACGAACAGATGATCTATGACATTCGTCATGACATCATGGACGGCCTTCCGATGTTACGTCCGGAAATCGTACCCGGTTTTGTCGCCAACGTGCTCACTGGCCGGATCGCGAACCGTCTCGACCTGATGGGGCCGAACTACATCGTAGACGCGGCGTGTTCGGCGTCGTTCATCTCCCTGGACGCGTCGATCAAGGAGCTGCGCAGTGGCCGCAGCGACATGATCCTCGCCGGTGGTGTCAACATGTCGATGCCGCCGCAGATGATGATGGTCTTCTCGATCATCGAAGCGTTGACCCGTGAAAACGTCCGTCCGTTCGATAAGAACGCGTCCGGCGTTCTGCTCGGCGAAGGCATGGGCATCTTCGTGCTGAAGCGGCTCGAGGACGCCGAGCGTGACGACGACCGCATCTACGCAGTGATCAAGGGGATCGCGCTGGCGTCCGACGGCAAATCCAAGGGCCTGCTCGCCCCCCGTTTTGAGGGTGAAGTCCTGGCGATGCAGCGCGCGTACGAAGAAATCGGCATTGACAAGCACAGCATCTCGTTGCTCGAAGCACACGGCACCGGCATTCCGCTCGGTGATGAGACCGAGGTCAAGTCGATCAAGACCGTTTTCGGTGACCGTCCGGAAGACGGGCTGCCGATTGGACTCGGCGGCGTCAAGTCGATGCTTGGCCACTCGCTGATGGCGGCCGGTTCCGCCGGGATGATCAAGACCGTGCTCGGCCTGTATCACAAGTCGTTGCCGCCGACCCTCTGCGACGAGGTCAACCAGGCGCTCGAGCTGGAAACCAGCCCGGTGTATGTGAACAACAAGATCCGTCCGTGGATCAACGGCCAGGATCATCCGCGCCGTGCCGGTGTCAACGCGTTCGGCTTCGGCGGGATCGACGGTCACTGCATCGTTGAGGAATACACCGGTTCGAGTGGTAAGGACCGGGTTAAGCTGTTGGACAACGTTTGGCCGCATGAGCTGCTGGTGTTCCACGGCCGCTCGCAGGATGACGTCGTCGAGCAGGTGAACAACGTGATCGGCGTGATTCAGCATCCGCGCAACTTCTTCCTGAAAGACATCGCATACTCGTTGATTGAGAAGGCGAAGGGCCAGTTCGGTCCGGTGCGTCTCGCGGTGCTGGTTACGGACAACCGTGGCGACGCGGTCAAGCGGTTGCAGGACGCCGTCGAGAAGATCAAGGCGGGCAAGGCCGAACGGATGAAGGGCCGTGGCGGCATCTTCTTCGGCGACAAGGTCCGTGACGGCAAGATGGCGTTCATCTACCCGGGCCACGGCGCCCAGTATCCCGAAATGTTCGCCGACCTGTGCCGCTTCTTCCCGCAGGTGCGCGAATGGTTCGACGTGATGGACAGACTGTTCGTGAAGAACATGGGCATCCGTCCCAGCGACGCCTTGTATCCGAAGCCGACGGTGCTAACCGACGAAGAACGTGCGGAGCTGGCGAAGGAGCTGTTCACCGGCGACTACAGCATCGCGATCACGAATTATACCGCCGACGCGATGGACGAGCTTGTCCGTGACACGCTTGGCGTCAAGCCGGATGTCATGATCGGGCACAGCACCGGTGAGTTGAATGCGGTGGGATCGTCCGGCTATTTCAAGAAGCCAGGCAAGTTTGAGCTGGATGAGCCGACGGAGCTGCTCGTCGATGTGTTCACCAGCTTCCGGGACGAGCTCGGTGGTTACCCGACCGGCGCGTTGCTCGCGGTCGGTGCGGCGGACCATAAGAAGGTTGAGAAGATCATCGCCGATTCGAAGGGCAAGCTGTCCTTCGTGCTCGACAACTGCCCGAACCAGGTGCTGATCTACGGCGCGGAAGAGGATGTGCTCAACGCCAAGCCGTTGTTCGAGAAGGCGGGTGGGATTTGTGAACGGATGCCGTTCGACCGTGCCTTCCATACCCCGGAATTCAAGCTGGTCAGCGAAAAGCTGGCGAAGCGGTTCAAAACCGATTGGTTCGACAAGGGCCACACGAAACTGTTCAGCGCGACCAAGGGTGGTTACTACCCGGACGATCCGAAGAAGGTGCATCAGTGGGCGGCGGATCTGTGGTCGGAGCCGGTAATGTTCCGTGGCGCGATCGAGAAGCTGTACGAGGACGGTGTCCGCATCTTCGTCGAAGTCGGCGCGAATGCAAATCTGACAGCGTTTGTCAACGACACGCTGATGGGCAAGGACTACCTCGCGGTCGCGACCAACAACGCCCGCAAGGGCGACCTCGACCAGTTGAACACGATGCTCGCGCAGTTGTTTATCAATGGACGCGTGCCGCGCTTCGAGGGCATGTACGAGCACCGCGAGGTAAACCTTGTACCGGTCAACCCGGCGGAGATTGAGCCGGAGAAGAAGCGTCCGACGAACCAGCGGCTGGTGCGTGATGTCGCCACCATGCGGCTCAGCGACAAGATGATGCAGCGCCTGAACGAGAAGTACCCGCATCGCGGTTTGACCGGCGCGGGCGCGGCGAATGTCATCCCTGAAGCGGCACAGGCGGCGAAAACACAGGATCAGTCCGCTCCGGAAACTGCCCCGGCGGCAGCCACCGGCAACGGTCAACCAGCCGCGGCACCTCAGCCGCAGGCTCCGGCGCAGCCGCAGGAAATGGCGCCACAGCAACCGCCGTACGATCCGAACGGTTACCCGCAGCAACAGCCGATGCTGGATCAGTGGGGCAATCCGTTGCCGCAGCAGCCGGGCTTTGACCCGTACGCGCAGCCGCAGCAACCCCCAGTGTACGATCCGTATGGCAACGGTGGGTTTGATCCGTACACCGGTCAACCATTGCAGCCACAGCAAGGCTATCCGCAGCCGCAACAGTATGATCCGTATGGCAACCCGATCCCGCAGCAGCCGGGATTCGATCCGTACGCTCCGCCCCCGCCGCCGTTTGATCCGTACGCCGCGCAGATGGGCTATCCGCCCTATCCGCCGCAGCCGATGATGGATCCGTGGGGCAATCCGTTGCCGTTGCAACCGGGCTTTGACCCGTACGTGCAGCAGCAACCGCAATACGACGCGTGGGGCAACCCGATCCCACCGGCCCCGTACAACCCGCAACCGTGGGGACCGGATTTTTTCGTACCAGGCAGTCTGGGGGTTCCACCACCTGACCCGTGGGGGTACCAGCCCCAGGCGCCCATGATGTTTGACGCATACGGCAACCCGTTGCCAGCGGACCCGTACGGCATGATGCCGCCGTATGATCCGTATGGACGGCCGCCGTTTGACCCCTACGCTCCTCCCCCACCGGAGATGGGGGATCCGTACGCGCAGCCGATGCCGCCGCAGGGGTTCGATCCGAACGTTGCGCCGGCTCCGATGGACCTGCAGGCTCCGCCCGCACCCGTGATGGAGCCGGCTCCAGCCGCACCGGCTCAACCAGTTCCGGAGGCGCAAGCTCCGGCGGAACCGGTCCCGGCAGCAGCTCCGCCAGCCCCTGTCGCGCCCGTGAGTGCTGAACCGCAGGCGGATGTTGAGGCGTTGCGTGCAGCCGCACGCGCGGCGATGAACGCACATGACGTCCCGTTCGGGAAGAAGCCGCCGGTATCTCAGGAGATGCTGGACGCGTTGTTGTCCGACCCCTCCAACCCGGGAGCACCGGAACACCTGCTGAAGAAAGTTGATCCGCAGCAATCGCTGAGTGCGCCGAAGTACCCGCGTCCGGTGTCGTCCGAACTACCGTTTGAGCAGGCCTACCCGCTGCTCGGCAAGGTGGTGAGCAAGGATGAAAATCTGCTCGAGTGTGAACGTCATCTGAACGTTGAAACCGACCTCGTGCTCAAGTCGCACGCGTTCGGCGGACCGCCCAGCCGTCACCAGCGCGAGCTGCGTCCGATGGCGATTGTGCCGTTCGTGATGAGTCTGGAAACGTGTGCCGAGGCGGCCACGTACCTGATGGACGGCAAGAAGCACGTCAAGACGTTCAAGATGATCCGCGGCCACCGATGGCTGGCGTTGACCGACGGCACCCTCGACATCCTGATCAAGGCGAAGAAGCTGAAGGATCTCGATGACGGCGATACGCTGGTCCGAGTCGAGATTTTCCAGTATCACAAGCACCGGGATGGTCGCGTCGAGCCGCATCTGACGTTTGAAACGATGGCCATCGTCGGCGACAAGGAACATGAACCGGTTGCTCCGATGCCTTTCCAGGTGCCGAACCCGAAGTATTCGCATTTCACCACGGAGATGTTGTACAACGACGGCATCTTTTACAGCATGAACTACCCGGGCCGTTTCCACGGGCGTCATTTCCGAGCAATCCGGAACATCCGTCACGTCAGCCCGCACACGATCGAAGTGGATATCGAAGTGCCGGATTGGGATGATTTGTTCGCAAACATCCAGGACCCGCAGTTCCAGACGGACATCTTCGTGATGGACGCAGCGGTGCTTCAGGTTGGTTTTTACTACACCGAAGTGTATGGGATGGACGCGAACCTGTTCCCGTTCATGATCAAGGAAGCCAAATTCTTCGGTGGTCCCCCGCCGAAAGGACGGAAGCTGATCGGACGCGCGGTGATGCGTTTGACCGGTATCGGTGACATCGAGTTGGACAGCAACCCGTTTTTCAACTTCCAGGACAAGGATGGCAACGTCATCTACCAGATGGACGACCATTCGCTGGAAGGTTTCCACTTCCCGCCCGAGTATTACAAGGCGGTGATGGTGCCGAACATGGGTTGTCTCGAAGGCACGGTGGACATCATTGACGCCGAAACCGGGCACGTTTACACCCACATCGAAGGCTGGCAGAACCGCTTCTTTGACATGCCGGTGCGGTTTGACACGGTGACGCTGTTCATGCACGACTTCACCCTGTCGGAGCCGTGGCTGACGGAGAAGACCGGGATGCGGATGCGCATCAACGAGCCATTCGAGGAAGGTCTGCTCGAAGAATCGTGGGGTGTCTGGGGCAGCAAGCTCGCGCACACCATGCTGACCGAGGCGGAGAAAAAGCAGTACTACAGCTTCCCGGAAGGCAACCCGCGTCGTGAGGACTGGCTGATGGGCCGGATCGCGGCGAAGGAGCTGTTGATCGACTGGATCATGAAGGAAACGATCGAGGATCGTTACAACCCGATTGACATCGAGATCCGGATCGATGAACACGGCAAGCCGTACGGTGTCTGCACTCCGTTACCGGAACTGAAGCTGCCGGACTTCTCGCTGGCGCATTCGAAGCGGTACGCGGTCACTGTTTGCGCCAGGGATCTGGACACGTCTGTCGGCATCGACTACGAGTGGCTGGACGGGTTCAACTACGACGACGTGCTCGCGGGTGGTTTCGCGAAGGAGACGATGGAGCAGGTGCGCGCCTTACCTGAAGACCAGCGCACCCGTGCCACCGCAGCCCTCTGGTGCAGCAAGGAAGCGGTCGCCAAGGCACTCGGCAGCGGGATGAACTACGAACCGCGCGAGTGGGCGATTGACTCGTACGATCTGACCGCTGGCACTGCGTCCGTGCGGTATCGGGACGACGCGTACGGCACGCGCTTCTGGTTCACCGAAGCCGGCGAAGTGGTCGCGGTCTGCGAGATCGCCGGTCGTTCAGTTCCGCGCGAGTCCGACGACAAGGAGGGTGATTCTTCAGCGGCGACAACTGACCGCTCCGGGGATCACTCCGCCCTGTCCGCTCCGCAAGTAGCAGACAGCAACGGTTCGTCCGCTCCGGCTGAAACGGAGTCCAGCACTACCGCCACCGATGACGGTATCGACTGGGACAATCCGGACCGTGAGCCGACCGAACTCGAGGAACAGCTGATCGAGTTGTGGGAAGAGCTGCTCGACATTGATGACGTCGGGTTGCAGGATGATTTCTTCGAACTCGGCGGCGAGTCGGTGCTGGCAGTGCGCTTGATCGGACGGGTCGAGAAGCTGGTCGGCCGTTCGATCCCGGTGGCAAATTTCCTCAAGACGCGCACCGTCGCGCAGATGGCGAAGATCCTCTCGGATGAAGACTGGGCACCGGACTGGTCGTCGCTGGTGCCGCTGCGTGCGACGGGTGAACGGCTGCCGTTGTTCTTCACGCATCCGGTCGGCGGGAATGTGCTCAAGTACCGTGAGCTGATCTCGTTCATTCCCGAGGAGCAGCCGCTGTATGCATTGCAGGCGCGTGGACTCGACGGTGAAGAAGAACCGTTCGACAACGTGCCCGAGATGGCGGAATATTACCTCAAGGGCATCCGTGCCGCGCAGGAAGAAGGGCCGTACCTGCTGGCCGGTTTCTCCGGCGGTGGCGTGATCTCGTGGGAAATGGCCTATCAGCTCGAGCAGGCCGGCGAGGAAGTGGCGATGCTGGCGTTGTTCGACACCTTCGGTCCCGGCTACTACACGTTCGAGATGGGCGGCAGCCGTCTGCCGCATCAGCTGGAAACATTCCTCTGGCGGATCGAGCTTCACCTGGAGACGATGGCGACGCTCAGCATTACGCAGAAGATCGATTACGTCAAGCGCAAGCTGAAGCATGGCAATCGTAAGAGCCGTGGCGGGTCCGGCGGCACGATCCGTAAGGTTGAGGACATGACCTACGAAGCGGTGCTCAGCTACGAACCGAAGAAACTGGAGACGGTTCCGGTGCACCTGTTCCGCGCCAGCCATCAACCGAAACAATCCTCCGGCGACGAGCTGCTGAACTGGGGACCGTATGTCGGGGAAGGCAACCTGACGGTGCACCAGGTTCATGGCACGCACGGCCACCTGGTCGAGCAGCCGCATGTGGATGGTCTGGCGAATGTGTTGAACGAGGTGCTGGACGGTACGCACGCTCGGCTCGAGGGGTAAGTCGGGCAGCGGACTGCGGATCAGCCCTGCGAACCGCCAGACAGACGGCGGGTCACAGGGGCATGTAGATGCGGGAAACGTAAAAATGCCACGGATCTCAGTCCGTGGCATCAGATCGTTGACAAACCCCGGATTGCCAGGGGTGTCATTCTGAGCGAAGCGAAGAAGGTCCAGCTTTTCTGAAAACCAATAGTTGTAACCCATTGATCATCTGGATCTTCTTCACTTCTCTTCGTTCCGTTCAGAATGACGCGACAGCCGACTTTTCCTGGAATCCCGAACGTTGCCACTTTGTCAGCAGTCTGCGGCTATTACCACGGACTTAAGTCCGTGGTAATAGACTTGACTTGTCAAGTCCTGATCAGAAGTTGACACTTGTTTAGGTGTTCTTCTGATGTTG
>JAHLLB010000074.1 GCA_020444425.1 bacterium
GCCCATTGATCCTCTGATCATCCACGACATGAATGTCGTGGGCATCGTACGGAACTGCCCGTTGATCCTCAGATTATCCACGACATAAATGTCGTGGGCATCGTACGGAACTGCCCGTTGATCCTCAGATTATCCACGACATAAATGTCGTGGGCATCGTACGGAACTGCCCATTGATCCTCAGATTATCCACGACATGAATGTCGTGGGCATGTGATCATGGGACGGCTAAACCGGCCCTGAGGTTATTTGCCCGGCTGATACATCGTTCGCCAGTCAGCCGCAGCTACTTGTCGAGCATCTGCGTCATGTTTCTGCGGTACTGTTCGAAGGCGGCGAAGCCCTTGTCAGACAGACGGATCAGCGTGCGAGGAATCTTCTCGACGAATTCCTTCCGAATCTCGACATACCCCGCCTGCTCCAGCCGACTGAGGTGCGAGGAGAGGTTGCCACGGGTCAGCTCGGTCTGCTTCAACAAAAAGTTGAAATCGGCGGAATTGACCACGGACAGCGTCGCCATGATCAGCAGACGCGCGGGCGCGTGCACGATCTCATCCAGCTCGATGTCCGCCTTGGACTTGTGCGCCTTCGAGCCTGCCGCGTCGCTTCGCTGTGTCCCGTCATTGTGTGCGTTGCGTTCAGGCATCGTGCACCGGCCCCTCGTACTCGACCGGGGGCAGCACCGGATTGTCGCGCAGGAACCGCGTCAACTGAATGCTACCGTAGATCAGCAACGCCCCGCCGCAAATCAGGAATCCCCAGCTGATGTGGATGTTCAGCAGGTACAATAAACCGTAGACCACAAGGAAAAAGATTGATCCGATGTGCCACTTGTGCGCTTCGCCCATGACGGCGACCGTGCTGATCACCACCGCGATCCAGATCGCGAGGTACAGGCCGAGGAATGGCTTGATCTGCTCCTTCCAGCCCTCCGCCGCCGGGTCTGCCCCGATGGTGTTCTGCAGCAACACCACCAACGCGAACAATGCCAGCGCAATCACCCAGACCAGCCCCAAGTGCAGCATGTTAATCTTGTGTCGCGAATGCCTGAAATCGACGTAGCCGATGCGCTTGCGGGTAACGGTCCGTTTGAAGATGACGACCATGAACAGCGGAAAAATGACGTAAACCGGGGTCGTAACCGCAGTCGCACCATCCCCGTAACCGAAATGTTGCAGCACCTCGAAAATGCCGATGCAGGTAAGCGAGCACCCGATATACAACTCGAAAATGCCGTCCGACATGTGCGAGATCAACGCTTTTCGACGGACAGCGGAAACGTCAACGCCTTGCTCCATCACATCTTCCCCCCTGAAGTTTCTACAGTGTTGTGATCTGCCGGAAGTACCGGATTGTTGCGAAGAAATCGCGCGAGTATAACCAAACCGGCTAGCAGCAACCCAATGCCTGTGATCAAGAACCCATAGCCCGTGTACACATGAAACAGGTGAATCACAATGAAAGATCTACCTGCTCGAGCGTTTCGATCCCCAAACTAGTTTGTGCTGCAAACTTGTTTAGCAAGAATACGCTCCTGATTCCTGATATGCAAGGAGAGTTGGACCCGATCCACGTTTGGAGAGAGACATGGAGAGCTGGAATCCGCCGGTCAATTCCGGCTGCCTGCACGAAGTCTGAAGTGCCGCTGTGGCCGGCTCCGTCGCCACCCCATGTTCGGAACCGATGGTGTACCTTGTGTGCCGGTTTCAGATAAGGATCTTCCCGTGAAAAAGAACTCACTCGCCGACGAACCCTTCTCCTACCAGCTGCTGAAGAACGAGTCGATCCACATCTTCTATCATACCCGACGGGTAACCGTGGTCAATGGGGCACATGCAAAAAAACTGGGAAAGAAACTCGAGAGATGTTCCGGGGTGGAACTCCAGAAAGCGCTGGCGAAAGCGACGGGGAATTTCAAGCGTGGCAATGAATGAAAGGAGCGCTACGATCAGTCTTTACAGACGCGCCGTCTCCGGTCAGACCTAAGCTGATGCGGTTTCACGAAACTACCGGGCGATGCGCAGCGTTTACGTCTCGCCATCTTCCTTTTCCTGATCTATTTCATCATCCAGCTCGGACATCACATCGTCGTAACAGTGCGGGCAGACACCGTGTGTCAGGTGCGGAATCACATCACGTTCGAACAGCTGTAATGTCTTCACCGCCTGCTCCGCCGGCTGCCACTCGTCGGCCGAAACCTGAATTTCCTTGCAGTAGCTGCACATCGTCACCCAACTGTTTGGATCACGCGACAAGTCCCCCAGCAACAAAGACAACGTATCCCGTTCCACAACTTTTTCCACCTTGCTGGTGAACTCGACTTCATCCTCGGACAGGCGCTGCAGGGTCAGGGTCAAATGACGGACACGATCAGGCGAGTCACAGTGAAGTGGAATCTCGATCGGATCACCTGTTCGCAACACTTTATCCACCAACTGGCGATACATGTCCCGAACCAGTTCGCCGGACAAGTGCAACCACAAACTCGTGCCGAGGACAGCGTCGGACACACAACGTTCACCGTCATTGCCCAGGGCAAACGAATCCCAATTGTCACTGACCGATTCAATCTGACCGTTTCGGGAAACACGATACCGGTAGGTCGTTCCTGCTGTTTCGTGTGAGGCCATCTGTACCTCCCTGATGCAGCGTGACGTTTCAGATTGAATCACCAGCCATCCAACCTACAAACACCGTGCCGTTTTTATATTTCTGAGTAAAGTTATCATTTCCATAAGTATACTGTACAATCCATGACGATTTGTCGACTTCGCGGCGAGGCTAACGCTTCTTCGCCGGGCGGGGGGAGTGTTCCCGGCAGATACCCGCCTGGTCCTCGTCGTTCAATGTGGCGTCAAACACCGAGCACTGGGGTGGCTGCCCTGACTCTGAGGGCTGGAAGAAACGGCAGGATGTGCAGGTGCCGAAGCTCCGCAGCCGGGTTTTCTGCTGCAGACGGTCGGTAAACTGGTCCAACTCACGGCGCAGGGCCGATGTGTCAACGCGTTGGATCATCAGCCGTTGCAGCGATATCGGCGGGAACGACTGGATCGCCAGCGCACGGCCGGCTTCGGTGAGACGGCAATGCACCACGCGGCCGTCCCGTTCGTCGCCCACCTTCTCGATCATGCCTTTTTCCTCGAGCACGGAAACCGTCGCGCTCATCGTACCCTTGGTCGTGCCGTAAAACTCCGCCAATGCCAGCGGTGTGTCGCTGAACCGGTTGCACTCGAGCAGATAATGCAGCGCCTGCAACTGCGCGAGGGTGAGCTTGTGACGGCTGGCCGTGTCGCGCAATTCGCTGCGCAGCAAGGTCGCGATGCGATCTAGCTGGTTGTACAAGCGCAGGCTTTCCGCGAAATATCCGGCCGGGGACGACATGCACACTCCGTCAACAAGAAGTTTGGGGTCGAAACAAGATAGAAAATCGCTCGAGTGGGGACAAGGGACGGTTCGAAACTGGTGCCCGTGGCGGATGGTGAATGTTCTCGCGATGCAGATTCGCGGTTCACTGCCGCGAGCATCATTCCGGACCGCGAGCGTACACTTCAGCTCACGGTTCACGATACCCGGGAGGCACGATGGACACCCAGGAATTCTGGGATGATTACCAGCACCTGAAGAAGGAAGTCAGCAAGCTTCGCGACAGTGAATCACGGTTGAAAGCGATCCGTGCCCGCTACCGTTCCATCTTGAACACCGCCAATGACATCGTTGCCGTGATCGACCGTAACGGCAAACTGGTCGAGATGAACCGTCCGGGATTGAAACTGCTCGGGCTGAGTACGGACGCGGTCGTCGGATACCCAGTCGACGAAGCATTCCAGGATGACCGCGCACGTGAAATCGGACGCCGGGCAGCGGAAGCGATCTCGTCCAACTCGGAGATCACCTTCGACTGGACCATCCCGCAGTTTGCCGGGCCGGCGTTGTGGTTGACGGCGAAAGCGGCACCGGTCGAGGATGAGACACGACGGATTGTCGCAGCGGTGGTCGTCGCGCGGAACCTGACCGACATGCTCTCGTTAGACGAAGACCTCGCCCAGGCACAGGACCTGATCGCCGACCTGCGGCGACGGGTGCGGGACCAGATCGACGCGGCGCAGGGGTGAAAGGCGGACTCGGGGCTCCGGGCATTGGGCTCAGCGGAATAGATCCTGGCAGACTTTCTCCTGCGTTGGGGGACACTTTGTCCCCAAAGTGTCCCCCAACGTAAATTTCGTTTCCCAGGGATGGTTCGATTCAGATGCACACCGGGGACACTTAGCGGAGTAAGTGTCCCC
>JAHLLB010000034.1 GCA_020444425.1 bacterium
CCTCGTCGCGGGAAAGCTCAACCTCAGCTTACCCACATGAATCAGCGAGGGACCAAAACGACTCTATGTTTGTAATAGATTGTGTATCCTATGTATACGGTCAACTTGATGTGTATTGCGAATACTTTAATTTCCTGATATTTGTTCCTTACGCAATTAAGACAATGGATATCTTTCGGAATCTCCGCCCTTTGCAAGGCATTGATAGCTTATTCGGAACCTATTTCCTTACACAGGTTTGACAGCCCGAATTCAGATAGCTTCTTGGGTGCAACATCATCGTCAATTAATGACGAGAAATACCTCAACGGCCTCAGCTGAACCGCACATTGCAGCATTGAAAGGATGTGTTTGTGCGCGATCAGCAGTACTCTCTCGCCACGGTATGACCGAGCAATAGTCTTCGTTGCTTCAACAATCCGCTGTTGAGCCGAGGTGGCGCTTTCATTACTCCCCGGCACTAGAACGGTCGCTGGATCTTTCATCCAAGCATTGAATAGCGATGCTCCATCTTGAAGTAGCTCCTCCCAAGTTGAGCCTTCCCAATCCCCATGGTCAAACTCCCGCAACCCTTTGGATACACTCAAGGGAACGTTTAGAACTCGAGCATAGATCTCCGCAGTTTCGTGAGCTCGTTTGGCGGAGCTCGTAACGATTCGGTTAATATCGAGTCCAATAAGATCTGGGGCTATGGCGGCCGCCTCTTTCTTCCCTTCAAGACACAGAGGTAAATCAACGCTACCTTGGAGTCGGTGGTCCAGGTTCCACTCAGTCTTACAATGGCGAGCAACATAAATGGTTGCAAGACTCTTTGAATGCACCATGAACTCCATTTGATCGAGAACTGATTGAGCACTTCTGCCCAGCGTTTGATCCAAGTGCGGAACCCACTCCGTTCGCTCAGATAACTTTACTAATTTCTCGCGCACTTTCTCTGAGGGCGCTTGGATACGTCGGCCGATTGCTAGAATGGCAGAACCGACGACACGAGGATCTCTATCACTCAAACAATCTGACAGCAGATCCACTGCTTCCTGCGTGTCAATAATGCCTGCTGCCTCAGGAACTATCCACCGATAGGGCGCCGCATCAGTACGAAGAAACTGACGTAGAGTTGGCAATGCCTCACCGATTCGCAAACGTCCGATTGTGCGTAAGGCGTGTCCTTGGATGTGTTCATCCTCGGACTTAAGCAGAGCGATGAGGCGAGCAGTCAGATCGGCTGAAGGTTCTCGTGCATAGTTATTATTTATGCGTCCCAACGCCCAGAGCGCGTCGCCCACAAGGATCGGGTCGTTTCGCTCACATAGCCCTTCAAGTTTCGCTTTGCAGCTTGCTATCCGTCGATTACCGACGTGTTCAACAACGTGCCACAGCAGTCCCGCCGACTGGGTTTCTAGAAGACATTCCAGTAGAGAATCAAGGCGTGAAGCGTTTGAGTCAAGATCAACCAATGCCTCTAAGCTCGCGCGTCGGGAGTAGTCGGACAGCTGCTCGTTGGCCGCAATTGAGTGGAGGGCTTCCACCGCGTGTTCGCCAACCTCTACCAACGCACGGGACATTTCGACGCGGGTTGGAAGCGGAGGACTCTGCGATTCCCCAAACGCCAAGACCCGTGTCAGAGTTTCCATCCGCGCCTCAACCCCAAGTTCAGCCTCTGCGACGGCTCGACAGTACGTAAACGGATCATGTATTGGCACCGTCGCCAGCGCCTCCGCAGCTTCATGAGGGCTCCTGAGTAACCCTATGACGAACGGGAGTATACCTGCGAAGTTCTCGTTTTCCAATTCAGTAACGTAATCATGGCAGGCCTCAATAATCTGCCTGGCAGCAAGGAGTTCCTGATACCACAGGTGGAAGAACTCAAACCGGCCAGAACGGCGATCTCTCACAATACCAAGACGGCCGGATAGAAGCTGTGCGAAATTGTCGCCGACGTTCTGGCCAGAATCGGTTGCTGCAGCGTAAAGATCACGCTCCGAGAAAAAACGCCCATGGCCGCGTCTTAGCATTTCATATGCCAGTCCTTGTAGCGTCATCTCTATTTTCCGACGTTCTGTTGGAGTGACCGTGCAATGCTCATCGGTCGGAGATAAGCGGTAGTACTGCCGGAGAATCACGTCAAAGGCTCGTTCGTACAACTTCGTCTTCTTGAGCCCTCCAACATTACCCTCTTCGGTGAAGACGATCGTGATGAGAGAGAGGTTCAGGGGATTACGCGCCAAAGTAGACATAGAATGAGAATCCGCAATCCAATGGACGACCGCATCGACCTTTTCAGGGTCTTTCAGTCGCAGGCGAATGAACTCCCTGATGCGATGAGGCGTTAGAGGTTGTAACTCAAAAAGCTCACATTTTGGAAGACTCCTCTGTGCTTCAGGCCTAGATGTCAGAATGCAGCGGTGATCTAGCGATGCTAGGAACCGCTTGACCTGCGCCCGAGCTGTCCCTTTTAGAATCTCATCCCATCCATCAAGCAAGAAGAGCAGTTTATGCTGCGTAGATGCGAGCTCTGCAAGCGGAGGAGCTCCATGGACAGACAGGTCGTCATCAACAAATTCACCGAAGGTCGTGCATTGATCATCGGTGTATTGCCTACCAAAAGAAGCTAACGAAAGGTATACAGGTAGAAACGGTGGGATTTCTTGCGCGATCAACTCCAGGGCTAGTTTTCTTAACGCTGTTGTCTTGCCGCTTCCTGGTTCACCAATAATGCAGGCACGCCAATAATTCACGCACCGGCTTATCTCTTGTGGAGGAGGTGTCACCTCTCGGCCGAGGTTTTGTGCAACTAGCGGGGCTATGCACAGATCCTCATACGTGTCCTTCTCGTAGAGCTCGAGTACCAGATTATTGTGAATCTCAGCTTCGAGGTTCGATAGGTAGAACGAAAGATCGACTTCCCGAGCATGCAAACCAGGGTCTTCATGTAGTTGTGATATGTGGCTAAGTGTACCTGATACTACGTTATATATCTGCTTTGCAGCAACAGAAATCCCCTTTGAAGTGTCAGCCGCCAATAGATCTGCAATCATGGGATTATTATGGACCAGTTCCTCGTGGGCAATATTGTGCCGAATAGGAAGTATTACCTTTGTTCCTTCGCGCTGACGTGCAAAAAGCGCATCTAATTCTCCCTGTGTCCATTCCTTCTCGAGGAAGTGGGAACTCAAAATCACCACTCCATATCGCGATCTTGCCAGCCCTCGATCAATTGTGCGTCGCAACGAATCGCCAAGCTGTAGTGAGTTTTCGTCGTACCATACCGCAAGACCTAGGGCTTCCAGTGCTCGTGCGAGCGGCCGAGCGACGGCGTCCCTGTCCTCATGCGCGTGGCTAATGAAGACATCCCATTCCATGTATACTCCTATCAAGTACGACCGTTGGTGAATTCTTCTGTTTAGCGGCGCAGTCCGTACAGCTTATCGTCCGCTGGAACCAGAAGGCAGAGTGGCACGAAGATCTCCATTAATTCCCGACCACCCTCATCAAGTTACTCTCAGCTGCCTCGGGGTATCCCGATAGGACCTTGGGTAGGGTGGTCCAGCCGACAGAGTATCGAGATGACCTCACATTGTGATTCCACTATTTCGGTATGCTGGCCAAGAGATTCAATCGCAATGCTAAGGTCAATAATTGCAGTTGCAAGATATAGTTCAAAGGCATTTGACTGATATTGCCAATTAGTGGTAACAGGCTGCAGCCTCGTTTGCAAACAGCAGAGCTTCGTCGCTGCGCACGATCTGGCTCAACGAGACCGCGAGGTTCCTCAGCTCAGCACCAGTCCGGCAGAAACGCATCCGAGCGCTTGGCAGCTAACCTGCGGAAATGCGCCTCTGTCTCCTCCGTAGCTTCAAACGCCTCCCCACGACAGCCTAAGCCGATCTGCATGTTGCCGAGAATGTTGCGGTCTCCAGCAAGTGAAGTGGATGGCTGGTTTGGACAGACATTAAGGTGATGGATGTGAGCGACCCCGCTTTTCAGCCTCTCTACTTATGGCCTTAGATATCTCATGCTGGTTCCATGGAACAACAGTAACCTTATTATCGGTAATGCTTTTCGGCAGACGGGATGGGGGAATGCTACCCTTGTGCATCGCCACAACGCCCTTTCCCATCGAAATGCTCTCGTGGATTTCCCAGTCGACCCATTTACTGTCTGCTGTACTGTCAGAGACGTAAACTACTGTAACCGAGCATTGCCTTATACGTTCCCTAATACCACGTCTGATGTATTCTGCTTTTTCACTGTCGAACGGCTCATGAACTGACCAATCATTGAACTCGAGGTTCGAATCTTCATTCTTGGCCTGTCCACGTAACAAGTTCACCTCATCAAGGTCTTCTTCGACGAAACTGATGAAGACGTTACACTTCTTGGTCGTGCCAATAGCTGTCAGGGATTTCTTGACCCGCTGCTCGAGAGCTTTCAGCTCATCGGGTGTCAACCCTCGACCGCCACCACCGCCTCCGCCCATGATCAACCCCCTTTCCTAGCGTTCTTGATTTCCGCACACGCCACGCATACTCCACACGGCTCATCAATTCCTGCATGACACGAGTACGTATCTTTCAAACCACGTGCTTGAGCCATCGCCAATACGTCGCTCTTCGAAAGCTCAATCAGGGGTACAAGCACTCTTATTGATCTACCCATCGCCACCTTTATGGCGGCCTCGCATGTCTCGACGAATTCTCGCGTCTGATCGGGAAATAAATGCTGGGAGGGATCGAGCAGCCCGATGGCAACACCGTCCGCATGAACGTTGAATGCATGAGCCGCCCCGGCTAAGACGAGAAGGAGATTCCTTCCCGGGAGGAAGGCATCATCATTGATTCTCAGACGAGAATCAGTTATTCCGCTCGGGATCGTTTTACCAAACCCGGACACATCCATTCGTGTGACGGACGGTAGCCCATATTGCTCGTGCAGCCGTTCACAGGCTTCCCATTCCTTGGCCGCCCCAAGCTGTCCGTAATCTATAAAGAGTGGAAAGAGCTCAACGCCTACTTCCTGAGCCATCAGGCTCATCAAGGTCGAGTCATAGCCCCCGGAGACGAGCGTGACTATTCCCATGTCCCTTGCACCTCCTTGACAACCTTCACCACGACCCATACTGCAAGGTCAAATCGGTTGGGGGTGTATCCGTACGAATAGGCATGTTCTATGAAGATGTCTTCCAACGCTTCATACTTTCTTACCGTGGGAATCGACTTAACAGGTGTCTCAGTCAAGCCAACCCAACTCATGTAGGTCAGTACATGGATATCGAGGACTGCGACATGATCGGCATACCCGATGTTCCGCAAGAAAAGGCTGGCCTGCTTTGGCCCGAGCCCCGATACCTCTGCAGCCAACTGACGACGAGCAGCCCGAACACCATGAGAGTTTTGCAGAAACGAGCCAAGTGTGCCATTGTTTTGATAAAGCCATTCCGCAGCCCTGCGTATCTGATTTGCTCGAACCCGAAAGAACGGATAGCGTTCCGTTTTCTTAACGGATCCGTTTTCGAACAAGGCATTCGTGATATCCCGCTCGAACTGTGCGAAATGTGAAGACCTTCGATGCTCGCGGAATAATTGCCTCTTGTCCATTCGCTCGACAGCTGAATATGCTATCTCAAATCGCACTCGACTGCCCAATATACAAGCAACGAGTTCTCGCCATAGAGCGTCTTCTGGCATCTTGGACCAGGAAAGTTGTTCTTGGTGCGTGTTCTCCAAAGCGAGGCAGACTTCTCGGATGGCGTTCTCTAAAGAGAGACGCTGGATTTTAATGACGTTCATATCAATCGCCTCCATTTAGGGCACTGATCAGAAGTGATATTTGCTCTTCTGTGGCGTATTTACTTAAGAAGAACTCGACTGAACCGTCCATCAGGGCCATACGGAGCTCGCCCATGAATTTTCGATAGAACTCCAGGTTATGCATCAAAACCGATTGGATATATGGCAGCGAACCGTCGCTCCCCCAAGCAGTCTGGCCTTTGAACAAGTCCCACTGATGAAAATGGAAAAGTCTCCCAGTTTCATGATCAACAACCGTTTGACACCATTCGAGACCGTCGAAACTATCCGCTCCAGCCATGGTATACACCGCGATGGAAATTGGGTTCCCGGTTCCCAGCAGATGCAAAGGACAGTAGACCTCCAAGCCGTCGAGTGCCTTCCGAATTCTTCTCACGGCCTGAGCACGTGCCACGATACCGTCGCCAAGTGCACGTTCCGGAACCGCCAGCAGTAGGGGAAACAACTGATTGGCGACCAGCCGAGCTGCGATCGGCAGTAAACCTGCCGAACCATGGACGATTGGCGCAACAGTACCTATTGCATACGTTTGATCGCGCAAAACGCTTGAAACTACATCTGCTGCAATGGTCTCAGGTGGCCCTAACGGCTTCTGGTTGTCGTGACAGAAGCACAAGTTGTGTTCACTCGTCTTCGCAATGCTATGAAAGCGATCTGGAGTCCAAGACAGGTCATCTTTCCAAAACGCTTCGTAGTTCCCGCTGTCCATTAGTATCATAGAGTCATTTCGTTTTGCTTCCTCTACAGCATTGTCAAAACGCGATCGTTGCATTGGCGGGCATTTTGCAACATCATAAGCTGATACTAGAAACAATGGATATTTCACTGTACTTAAGAGTTCAACATAGTCAACCGGCATTAGGTTAGTTTTCACGCTTGAGACGGATGGGAAGAAACAGGGAAGTGGGAGGGAGTGCTCCCCAACGATTATATGTCTGGGTATTGTAGATATCATCTCTTCCCCTGGACCAGAGCTAATGGAACATCGCGGCGTGCGCACCACATTGTGTGTTCTCGAGAAATGGTCTCTTCGACCTGTTCGACAAAATCAGAAAATAGATCTTCGTTTACTATGTCCACCGCCAGCGCCTCGAGATCACTTAATTCTTGTGCAGCAAGTCCATAGGTCTTATTTAGTTCATCGTGCCTTTTCATCTGACTCCATGCCGTGGCTACTGCTGCTAGAGTAGTAATTACTGGAACAATATTTATTGGCAGTTCGCCGGAAGAAGCTTTAATAATAGCAAAAGCAATTGCGAGAATCTGAAGAAAGACAATCCAACCGAACCATCTCCCACCGATTTCAGAATTTTCTCTGGCTTTTGTTGCATACCAACTTTTCTGATCAAGAAGTCGGTCTGATACGTAAAACTTCTTTCGGGATTGAAAATCACTATTTCTGACATTACGCATTGCTTCAGATATGGCGGATTCACTTGCATTTTTAATTTTGGAGATATGTTTTTGGCACTCATCCCGGGCACTTCGAATTCTTTGAAGCTCTTCCACGAAAAGTGCATTGGTGTCTGTGTCTTCCGAGAATGGAGGACCTTTCATCATATATCGCCAGGTCGAGGTTTTCACAGACTCCGCAATCGCTCGACAGTCAAACCAGGCTTTGTCGTCTCGTCGCGACCTACCGATCCATAGCATTAAGAGTCCCAAAACTAGAATCAAAGCCATCGTAGTGTAGACCCAATCAAGATATTCTTGCGGCACGATTACGACTGACGCTCCGATCATAGAGCCGACTATCAAGGAACCGAGATACACCTTCTGAAAATTGAAAAACACACTCTGAGCCACTGTCGCCGCTATGTCGGCACCTTGGAACAGACCTGGATAATCTTGATTTTGAAGACTTCTTTCTGGTGCTAGTGTTTTTGTCTGTTTAGACATCTGAGCTCCTTCACCACAATACTGAGAAATGTATGAATCTAAGTCCAACGATCCCCAGTTCGGTTGTTTGCATAGGCCACGCAAGAATTATCTGGTGTTACCGTCTTTCGCCGCTTATAAGCATCATCTATCCAACCGGCGACCTTTGCAGGATCGTCGCTCCAGAGATGAATGGAGGCAAACCCACATTTGATATTGTCATATAGCCTCGGGGGAATCGTAAAGTGATTGTATTTATTGGGTGACGGGAAGGGATAGGTCGGCAGTAAAATTCCCAACAAACCTGAACGTGGATTGTATTCCGTGTCTCGAATGCTTGAAGCTATTTCCCAGTCGACATGTTTTCGCTTCCAGGTTTCGGCTCCTATCAGGACCACTGTGACGGTCGAATCACGCAAATACTCGTCACGGATTTTCTGGCGAATAGTATCAGTTTTTAGTCCTTGACCGATATCACCCATCTGAACCGATTTTGGGACGATGATTCCATCATGACCAGCGAAGAGTCTATCAAAGGCATCGCGGTATTTCTGGTCATTCGCATGGTGGTAACTGACAAACACCTTATGCCTTGGTACGCTATTCATGGCAAAATATCCTCTCGGGCTTTTGCATGCAGAACCCATCAAATCTACACATCCATCCCAGCCCCATGAATCCTAAGCCAGTTTTTCTTCTCCCGGTAGTCGGGCATGACCTTATCTACCTCGTTCCAGAAGGCTTCCGTGTGGCTCGGGTGAAAGAGGTGTGCAAGTTCGTGCACGACGATGTAGTCGATGATCGTCGGCGGGGCCATCATGCACTTCCAGTGAAAATTGACCAGGTGCTGCTCTGGGTTGCATGACGCCCAACGGTTTTTCAACTCCATCACCTTGACAGCTTTAACAGTCAACCCAATGCGTGCCGCGTAGTGATCAACACGCTTCCCGATCCGCTCCTTTCCTTTGTCGCGATAGAAATCTCGGAATGCCTTATCAGGATTCCCGTTTCGGGTGAAATCAGCGCGCAGGCAGAAGCGGCCATCCTTTAGTTTCAAAGGGACGCCCTGGTCCTCTACCAGCCGAAGACGATACGTCCGTCCGAGGTAAAGAAATCCTTCCCCATTCACATAGTCGCGCTGGATGCGCGTGGCGTTGAGGTCCTTCCATTCGACAAGGTTACGGTAGATCCACGTTCGCTTGCGCTCGAGCATCAACTCCAGATCTGCCTGGCTAAGCTCCTCCGGAATCAACACGGACACACTACCGTCCCGCTCAATGTAAATGCTAGCGGTCTTCCGCCGGCTGCGGGTCAGCGAATAGGTGATATCCTTGTACTGGTGCGTCATGACATCAAATCCTGCTGGCGTTCTTTGGCGAGCGCGATCATGGCGTCAGCGAGTTGCGCGTGCTTTGTCATCACTTCAGGGATATTCGACCCGATCAGCTCATCCTTCACAGCCGCCCTCACCTTGCGCTGCTGGTCTGGGTTATTCCAGAAGTTGACGATGTCCATATGTTCGACCAGCTCGTCAACGATGCGCGAAGTCAACTGCTTGAGAGTGCCCGAAGTCTCGTCAGGAACAGCCTCACCATCGTAGATCTCATGGCAGAGGTTCGCATAGAATGGCGTGGCCTTGGGACTCACTCCTTCCACGACTTCACGACGCCCGGCTTCCGCATCCTCCCGCACACTGAACAGCTCACCGACCAATTTATCCCAGTCGTCCTTGTGGTGCTTGATCGCGGCCTCAAGCCGTTCGCTGATACTCTTGTAGAACTCCGGATCTTCGTTGAAGTGCACCTTGGCGTGCTTGCGGATCGCGTGCTCCATCTCGCTGGCCTTGGCGCGACTGGAGGTATGCCGGTCGAGTTCCTTGATGAAGGTCTCGGATAGCAATTCCACCGGCGGGATCTTCGGGTTGATCCCGAGGCTGATCAGGTGGTCGTCGATCAGCTTCTTGACTTTCCCGCCAACGCTGGAGATGGACAGTGTCTCATCCTTGTACCGCCGTCGAGCTTCGTCGAGGATCACGCCGAACCGTTTCGCCGGGATCTTGAAGGGGTTGGCCGGAGGTTTCGGCAGCACAACGTCCAGGCTGGTCAGGAAGAGCTTGAACCGCACCTCGAATTCGGCGCGAGCCTTCAGGTCTTCCAGCGCCTGCACCGCCAGCTCCAGGATTGCCGGGTCTTCGCTGGGGCGCGTTTTCTGTTCCACCCATTCCCGGATACGTTCCACTCCCCGCTCGTCGAACAGGGTCAGCAATCGCTTGTAACGGGTTTCAAGGATCGGGATTTCCTCGTCCACACTTCCCAGTCCGGCCTCGATAAGCGCGGCGTCATCGCGGGCGTAGATCGAGAGCGCCTCCTTCAAGTGGTTGGCCAGGCCGATGTAGTCCACGATGAACCCGCGATTCTTTCCCTTTGCTACCCGGTTCACCCGCGCGATGGTCTGGAGCAGGTTGTGGTGCTTGATCTTCTTATCGACGTACATCACCTGCTCGATGGGCGCGTCGAAGCCGGTCAACAGCATGTCGCAGACAATCAGGAATGCGACTCCCGTCTGAGCAATCTCGGGATCAAACGCCTTCTTGAAGTTCTCAACGGCATTAAGCTTGGACGCTCGCTTGCGTTCGGTGGTGATCGCAGCGGGTTCGTTCGTCCCCATGCCCGAGATTACCACTACTGCCTTCAGAAATTCGATACGGCAGATGCGTTCGTCGTCCCGATACTCCGCCAGCTCCTCGTCCGTCAATTCCGCCGGATCGACATCGAGCACCGGCTTCGCCCTCTCCTGCGCCAGCCGTTCCTCGAGGGCTTGTTCGATGTACTTCCGATATTTCACTGCAGCCATCTGGCTTGACACCACCACCTGCGCCTTGAACCCGTTCGGCAGGATCTCGTCAATGTAATGGTTGACCAGGTCACTGGCGATTTCTTCGATGCGTGCGTCAGCTTCGAGTAGATCGCCAGTGGTGCCCCATTTCTTCTTCAGGGCGAGGATCTCGGCGTCCGTCCGCTCTTTGACCAGGTCTTCAAACGGTTTCTTCTGCTTGTCAGCCATCGCCCGCAGCCGGGCGCGATTCACATCCTTACGGAGCTGTCCCTCCACATGTTCACGGATGGTCTCGTCGAAACCCCGGTCGAATTCATGCTTGTGATCGACGGCAGCATCTGCCGTTTTTCCCTCGTACAGGATGCGCACCGTCGCGCCGTCATCCACGGCGTCCAGCAGCGCATAGGTGTCGATGTAGTCGCCGAAACGCTTCACCGTCCGCTGCGACTCGTCCTTCGTGACGATCAACGGCGTGCCGGTAAACGCCAGCCGCGTCGCATGCGGGAACGCTTCGACCAGGTTGTCGCCGAGTTCGCTTCCCTGGCTTCGATGAGCCTCGTCGATCATCAACAGGATGCGCGGTGATGGGTTCACCTGACCGATCTGCTGGAAGCGCTTGTCCCGCACCTCCTTCGGCACATAGCCCGGCAGGCTCTCGTCCGACCCGCCGAGGAACTTGTGCACCATCACCATGTTCAGGTTGGACGTGTCCGTCGCCAGCCGTTCCCGCATCATTCCGGACGATTCGATGCGAGTGACCTTCTCTCCTGTCAACGCCGCCGTCCTCTCAAGCTGGTCCTCCAGGTCGATACGGTCGCAGACGAGGCAGACCTTGTAGTCCTTCAGGTCGTCCATCATGCGCAGCTTGCGCACGACGAAAACCATCGTCAGGCTCTTGCCAGATCCCTGCGTATGCCAGATGACGCCCGACCGATCCTCCGGCGTTTCCTTTGTCCGCAGGCGGTCGATGATCTTCCGCATCGCGCGGTACTGCTGGTGCCGGGCGACGATCTTGATCCGCTTCTTGTTCGCGTCAGTGAACACGGTGCAGGTGCGCATCATGTCCAGCAGCACTGGCTTCGTCAACATCCCGCGAATCAGCACGTCCTGGCTGGGCTCGGTTTCCGATGGCAGCGTGACGAACTTCCCCTGTTCATCGTCGAAATACGACCGCCAGGGTTTGAAGAACTCCTCTTCCGTGGCCGTGATGCTACCGTATTCGGCGCGGTCGCCGGTGGTGCGGATAAGGAGCTGGTTGGTGTAGAACAGGCGCGGCTCGCCCTCTTGGTAGCCGGCGGCGTGGCTGGCGGGCCGCTGGTCGCTGTAGCGCATCAATTGCTCGAACGCCTCGGCCATCGGGTTCGCGTCGGTGGGGCCGGGACGTTTGCACTCGACGATGGCGAGGGGCAAGCCATTGACGAACAGCACGATGTCCGGAATGATGAAATCCCGCCCCCTGCCTGGTGTGTCGATGCGGAACTGGTTGATCGCGTGGAAGGCGTTGCTGGTGGGGTCGTGGAAGTCGATCAGGGTGACGTTCGGGTACTGCTCGCCGGTGACTTCGTTCACGTCCACCTGGGCGCGGAAAAGCAGCTTCTGTACCGCCTCGTTAATCTCGATCAGGTTGCCGCGACCAGGGCGGCGCAGCAGGTTGTCGTACAGCTCGTCGAGCTGGGCGTCAGTGAGCCACGGGTGGCCGTCCGGTGTGAGGTTCAACGCCCGCACCGACGAGACGAACACCTCCTTCAGCCCAACGTCGCGGAAGCTGCTGCGCAGGCTGCGCGTGGGGTCGGTGGGGATCTCGGTACGCTGGCCGATCGCCTGGTCGATCACCGTCCAGCCCAGCGATGCGAGCTGGTCGAGGAAGGGCTTTTCGACGAGCGCGTACTCAGACATCGGACGCCTCCTCGACCTCATCAACGGGGACGCGGACCTTGCCGGTCAGCAGGTCTTGCATGAGGCCGGATTTGAGCTTGTGGAGAGATTGCACATCGTCTTTAAGGCTGTCTACATATGCGTTTATACGCTCAAGGCGATTGGCTATTTCACGTTGTTCTTCAAGCCATGGGAATTTTACGGCTATCCCTAAGAACGACGATTGAGAGATGTTCTTCATGCTTCCGCTAGTTCCAGTGGCCAACGCGCTGATCTTGGATCTCATTAAGCGCGAAGACAAAAGAAACGCTAGCCATCGCACATGTAGTTTTGCATCGCTTTTAAACACCGTCATCCAAAGCCGATCAGGCAGAAAAAGGTCTGGATAATCTTTATCTACGTACGCATTCTCACCGATCAAGTCTACAGTGTTCATTCTACTAATGATTATAGTATCCTGCCTAGGATTCAATTCTGCTCGATGAAGGTCTTTTTTTATTATAGGCTTAGCTTCGTCCGGACGAAACTTGCAGCCCGTGAGACAGCTTGTTTTAAGAATCATCGCAGGACTATCGTATCCAGGCGTTTCATCAGAATTAACACTCACACCAGACTCGAGATGCAGAATTATATCTTCAAGTGACAGCGAACTCCATTCCTTCGGGATGGGGCCGAGGGGGGAATCCTTGTAGAGGTGCGGGGCTTCGTGGTGAGGGGGGCGGAGCTGGCCATTCTCGTCGACGCCACGGGTGAACAGGTCGTGCATCATCCCCTGCTTGATCGCCTCGTACTTCGCGATCAGCGCCTCCGTCCGCTCAATCAGGTTGTCCACTGTCGTCAGCACCGCCGCAATCTTCCGCTGCTCTTGAATTGGAAGTGGTACAAGATAATATCTCGAGCGGATGACGCTCGGATGAGCTTTGTCCTGATAGTCAAATACAGCTTCTCCATGCTGATGGTCAAGCATGTAATGAACAAATCGATAATCAAGGTCGTGGCTTTTGATCCTCAGATAACCACTGACGTTGGTAACAGAAAACTTGTGTTTAGGACGATAGAACAACCTTCCGCCACCATCCACAGACCACGTAATGAGTTCTTCATCAAACATGTAGGAGCCATAGTGTCCGAAAGCTCCGTCACCTTTTGCGGAGGAAGAGTAGATGGGATATGGTCCTGGGTCTTGATAAATATCAACACGAGAAATGATGTTTCCTCGGCCAAGCTCAATACTGCCGTCCCTGATAAACTGGTCAAGTAGAAGAGGCTTCCATTCACTCATACCCCAACTCCTTCAGATAGGTTTCGAGTTGGGCAGCTTCGGCGTCACGGGCGGCGAGGATGTCGTTGGCGGTGACGGCGTACTTGTCCCAGAGGTTCTCCACCGCAGCGATCACGCCCCTCAAGTACTGCCGCAGGTAGCCGTCGTACTGGTCGGTGAGCCGTCGCTGCAAGCGGTCGAGGATGAGTGCCTTCGCCTCGTCTTCGCTGATCTTGTCCCGGGCGGACGCGACGAGCTCGTCCTTCAGCTTCTCCGTCGCCCTCACGCTGGCCCGGCGGTCCTTCAGCTCCTGCTCCAGGGCGGTGTGGGTTTCCAGCTTGGTGTCGATCTCCGCCAGGTCGTCCTCGTTATCCGACAGCGTGTTTTGGATGCGTGCCAGCTCCCGCTCGGCGGCTAGCTTGTCGTCACCAGCGCCGAACAGGCCGTCCATGCGTTTCAGGTCCTGCCGCAGAATCTTCGCCTGCTTCGTGAGCTGCTTGACCTCGCCCTTCAGCTCCTTGCGGTTGGCTTTCAGCGTCTTCACGACTTCCCTGGGCAGCACGCCGTCGGAGGCGTCATCCTCATCGCCTTCGCCATCCTCGTCCTCCCCGGCGGTGTCAGCCGCGGCGAACAGGGCAGTCAGTTCGGTGATGCGGGCGCGGTCGCGCTCCAGCCCGGCGAGGGTCTCCGGGTGCTGGGACTCGAGGATGTCCTGTTCGGGGATCAGTTCGGCGCTCCAGCCGCTGGCGGCCACCGACTTGAAATCCGATTCCAGATCCTTCATGTAGCCGGCGAACGCCCCACGCACCTGGTGGAGCGTCAGGATGCCCTGGGGGGTGAGGACGTCCTCGATCTCATCGAGGAAATCGCGCCGGAGTTCGAACAGCGCTTTGTCGCCCGCACCGGCGACGGCTTCGACGCGTGGCAGGTGTTCCGTCCAGAACGCCGTGAGGGCGTCGTGGAAGGCGGTGTGCTTTGCGTTCACACCGTCCGCGCCCTCGATCAGCGGCTTGATCGCGTCCTTACCGGTGATCGCGTCGGAGAAGTCCATGTAGCTGTCATCGCGCGGGACGAACAGGCTCTCGCGCACGCCTGGGTAATGCGACCAGGCGTCGGAGAGAGACTGGATCTCAGCGAGGGGCACGCCGCCGTGCAGGTGGGCGCGGACGTCGTGCGGTTCCGGCGGAGGGCTGTTATCGACATAGCGCCGGATGTTGAGGTTCCAGTCCTCGCTTTCCAGTTCGCTGACCGGCACCAGGCGGGAATACTTGTCGACCTCGAGCTGCTTCAGGTAGACGTGGGAGATCTTCTCGATGTCTTCCGCGCGGAGGCTGTTCTGGTTCTTGCCTTCCTTGTATTCGCGGTCGGCGTTGATGAACAGGACGCGGTCGCGTTCGTCCCTGCCCCGGCGGTTGAAGACGAGGATGCAGGCGGGTATGCCTGTGCCGTAGAACAGGTTGGACGGCAGCCCGATCACCGCCTCAAGCTCGCCGCGGTCGATGAAGAGCTTGCGGGCTTTGCGCTCTTCACCGCCACGGAACAGCACGCCATGGGGCATGACGACTGCCATGCGGCCGTCGTGCTTCAAGGATGCCAGCATGTGCTGGACGAACATCAGGTCGGCTTTCTTGCCGGAGGTGGGCATCCATACGTCAAAGCGCTCGGGGTACTTCATCCCGGTCTTCGAATAGTTCTGCGAGAAGGGCGGATTGGCGATGACGCGGTCGAAACGTTTCCACTCGCCGGTGATGTCGTTGACGTGCTGCGGGTCTTTCATTGTGTCGGCGTTGCGGATGTCAGCGGAGGGGATGCCGTGGAGCAGCAGGTTGATCTTGCAGATCGACCAGGTGCCGCCGTTCAGCTCCTGGCCGGCGAGGGCGAGGTTGTCCGGATTGCCGCCCATCTCCTCGACGTAATGCCGCGACTGGATCAACATGCCGCCCGATCCGGCGCAGGGGTCGTAGATCGACATGCGCTCGTCCGGTTCGAGGAGCTGCACCATCAGGCGGACAACTTCGCCGGGCGTGTAGAATTCGCCGCCCTTCTTGCCCGATTGATCGGCGAAATCCTTGATCAGGTATTCGTACGCCGATCCCAGCAGGTCAGGGAATTCGAAGTCGCTGTCGGAAAGGGATAGCGTGTCGAACTTCTGGATGAAGTCGATGAGAGTGGAATCGTCGAGGGTGCGCTGGCCGACCTTGCGGTTGAAGTTGATGTGCTTGAGGACGTCTTCGAGCCGGTCGGCGTTGTCGTCTTCGAGCTTCTCCAAAGCCTTGTTCAGGCGGTTGCCGACGCTTTCCTTGACGTGGCGGATCTGAGACCAGTGCGGGGAATTCTGGATGACCTTGCCGTCGGGGCCGACCTCGTTCTCAGGATCGACGTAGAAGGAGTACTGGTCTTTGTCAGCCAGAACGGCGGCGGTCTGCGCTTCGGTGTAGCCCTTGGCCTCGGCATCACGGCGAAGACGTTCGCGCTCCAGGTCGAACTGGTCGGACGCACGTTTCAGGAACAGGACGCCGAAGATGAATTCCTTGTACTCGCTGGCGTCCATGTTGCCGCGCAGGATGTCGCACGCTTCGAACAGCCGGTTCGACAACCAGCCCAGGGTGAGCTTTTTATCCGACCGCTTGCCGTTTCCATTGCCGGAGGTGCCATTCCCCCCATTCGCCCGTCTTGCCACGTTTCTCCCTTAGGCTTGATTCCCTTTGGCTTGGAAGGTAGCTCACGCTGCCGAGAACTTGCAATCCCGGAGCCGCTGAGGTAGTGAATTTTCCACCTATCCGAAGGGCGGCACGCGGCCGCCCTCAAGATAGTTTTTGCATGAATTCAGTTGTCTGTGTATTGGATTACTGTCCGTTTTATTTGGCTAAAGGAGCTCTCTGCGTTGTTCAGACGGCCAGGTTCAATGCTGGCCCCGGATCGAGCTTCCTTCCTGGAGACACATCTAGATACCCCACGATAGCTTCGATGGGGTGCCGAGCCCGGATGTCGTCCAGGAGCAGGTGTAAGACCGCAAGCTGCTCTTCCGGGTACGGCTCCCACCAGTCGCCCTCCAGAAACACCGGCTCAGCGCGATCGTATGGGTTGGTGTAGTCGGTCGGCCAGGTGAAGAACCTGCCGTCGCGCTGGACAAGCTTTCCCCAGTTGACCAGCTCGATCCCGATGAAGAACCGATTCACGTGAAAGTCGCCTTATAGGGCGATATTCACAGAAATTTCGCGGACACCTGTTGAGGGATAGAAAGGGAGTGGCAAACGTTCCACGCCCACCCCCCTCTGATCAATCGCCCATCGATCTCAGCCCGGAGATCGGTGGGCTTTTCCATGTCCGGGCAAACGACAGGAGGTACGATGAACATCCAGGTTTCGGAACAAACGATGGCCGATGCTCGCGGCATCGCCAGGGACGTCCACTCGATGATGGTGGCAAGCTACAAGTTCGATGGTACGACCTGCAAGCCCTTGCCAGCTATCACTTTGCGAGACACCATCGCGGCGAAGCTGGTGGAGCCGGAGAATCTGCTGCGGGTGCAGCTGGTGTATCCCGAAGACGGGCCAGACGATCGCTGGTACGCGTCCTGCGAAGCGCTGCTTGGTGGAGGTATTGAACATCGTGGGAAACGGTACAAGATCCTCGGAGCAAGCAGCAGCCTTAAGAAGGGGAATGTGTGGCTGGCGACCGATGATGTCCGGGAGAAGTTGCATCCATACTTCATCACGTCACAGGAGGCGCTGGCGTACCTCGGCATCCTGTTCAGTGGGTGTCACCATGGGATTCACCGGCTGGAGGGTGTTCGCGGTATGGTCGTGGACGATGGCGTCCACGATACAGCCGACGGCATGGGCTACGTGTCCCGAGAGTTCCTTCGAAGGATGGGTTTGCCGGAGCGTCAGATCCAAGTGCGATTCGTTGGAGACCAGGCCGGAGCACAGTGGCTTGGTAAGGGAACATTGTTGCCAGCCGATCTGCCCGATGGTCGCGACTTCATCCTGCCGAAATCGATGGTCAAGGGTGCCGGTTCTCCACCAGAAGGAGCATGGACCTGCTGGTTCGGTTTGCGAGACATCGCGAAAACACGGCGCTACCGCAGTTCCTTTACCTACGCGCAGTGGTTCGACGACCCCACCCTTGAGTCCGTCTGGCCGGTGGTCGAACATCGGCTGGAGGTGATCAAAGGCGCCTTGTCTGATCGGGACAAGGCGCTTCGCTTTCTGGGGCTGCTGCATGTTGACAGCATGGACCCAGCGCGCTCCAAGGCCGAAGCGTTCCTCGAAGCCGGCATCGAACCTGACCATCCCTGGCTGCAGCGCCAGTTGCGCACAATGATGCGGCGATCGTTTGTCGACCTGGCACTTGGTGGCGGGATCGAGTTGACCGGACGTATGGGAGCCTGGACACCCGACCTGCCGGAAGGTGTGATTTGTGCGCCGGACCTGTCCGCCGGACCAGTGGTGTTGAGCCGTTTCCCGATTCGTGATCCACACAGTTTCGTCCCGGTGTGGAACGAGCCAGACGCCGTGCCGGATGCTCCTCCCGGAACCGTGTTCGTCAACGATCAGGACTGTCAGCAGCTGGATGGCGACTACGATGGTGACATGTTCACCGTCTGCACCCAGCCAGCGATTCTCGAAGCGGTGACATCGCCGGACTGGTATTCAGACTACCGCCGTCAGGATGTTCCGCCGAAGAAACGGCGCAAGGATCCGCTGACGTCACTGCCTTATGTGGCCGTGGAGAGTATCGGTGGTGCCATCGGTACTTATTCGTATGCGATCGCCGGCGCGCTGCATTCCGGGCAGCCGGAGAAGATCGCGCCTCTGTCCGCCGCCCTGCAGGCCGAAGTCCAAAGCCTGAAGTGGACCACCCGCGGGGATCGCGCCCTGTTGGACGATCCCGCGCTCGCCATCCCACAGTTTATCGCCGATGCGAAAAACGACAGTGACCTGTTTGACCGTAAGGCGGAAACGGTGGAAGGCGACACGGCGCTGGTACGTCAGTACAACCGCGTGGTCCGGGCGTGGTCCGATGACCTGCCCGCCACGCGTCCGCTGGTCCAATTCAAGCATCATGTACCCATCTGGAAGGTGCCCGCGGCTCTCCATCATGTGGAGGAAGCGAAGGCGGTGGTGCTGACGTACAACCGCTGGATTGCCAGCATCCTGCAGCAGATGAAGAATCCGTCACAGGATGATCTCACAGGCCCGATCGGTTTCCTCGAAGCCTGGGATCAGTCGAAGACGGTAGACCGTGATGCATGGGGCGCCGCCCTGTGGCATGTGGTGCATGGTACCCGTGCGGATACCACAGGCAGCGCTGCTTTCCACGCGTTCACCGAGGAGCTGCTGGCTCTGATCGCAGACACAGCCAACCTCCCTGCACCGATGCGCCAGACACAGGCCAAACCAGCGTCGGATGCAGAACAATCCCACACCGAAGATGGGGAAGGTGCAGGCCAGGCTCCCTCCACTCGGACGCCGGGTGATCCGAATGTGATCCCGCTGGTCGGTGGCTTGAAGGTAGCCGATGATGATCAGGGATTTCGGCGCTTCATCTACAAGTTGTCGGATGCGGGCACTGTGAATCTCAGGACAGCCGCAGGAAACGGAAGCGGTCCCGGCTTCTATGCCGGAGACCGCTTCGTCGGGTGTGTGCCGAAGGACCACCTGCTCTATGGTTCTATTCCGGATGGACTGACCTTCCCGGCCCGTCTGCAGCTCCGTGGTCGCACAGTGTACGCCATGCCTTTGGACGCATGCTGGCTCACCAGACAGAATTGATCCCGGCGTGGCCGGTCAACACGCACGGATATAGCTTGCCCTGATCGTCCCCAATGAAAAATCCCACGCAACCCGAACGGTCCGTGGGACTACACGCCGCTGACGCGGCCCCGCCTGCTGAATAACCTGTCAGTCATCCATGTTGTGGTTTCACATCTCCACCATCTCCGTCATTCCGTGGCGCTGACGCGCGGGGTGGTGGTTCATGCATTATCCGGATCATCGATTTCGGAGGAGATTAGCCCGGATTATACCCTGTATACGCATAAGCAGATACGACCATATACAGTCTTAACCCAAGCCCCTGTGAATACTCAGGTTCCGGTTCATCGGAAGCACTGAGGGCCGCGTTTCACCGTGGAGCGGATCGAGTCGCTGAGACACTCTGAGACAATGTGAGACAACGACACCCGAAATGAAGAGGCCGGTATCGAAGTACACCGGCCATCGGTCGTGTGTCGATCTGTCAGATCAAGGAGCCAGGGCTTGGGCTTCGCCGCTGGACCCCGACGTCGTGGGGGGCAAGCCCCCCACACCCCCCAGCAGAAAACAGAAGGCAGAACACAGAAAAGCAGAACAACCCCTCAAGGACTGGGAGAAATGCGGACCAAGCGAAAGCCATTGTTGATGCGTCGGTCCGGCGGGGTGCTGGTGCCGCGATTGGCGGAACGACAGCGCTGTGGATCGTTGCTCCACGAGCCGCCGCGCAACACACGATGCGACAAAGGCCCCTCGGGACCTTGGGGATCGGTCACAGCAGGATAGCAGTCGTCGTAATAATGGCTGTCGTACCAGTCCAGGCACCACTCCCACACGTTCCCGTGCATGTCATACAACCCCCACGGATTGGGAATCTTCTGGCCGACCGGTTTCGTCCCGTTAGGATCGTTGTTCCACGAGAACCAGGCATAATCCTCGAGTTCCGTGTAGCCTGGGTCGTCGCTGTACCAGAAGCGGGTTTCATCATAGCCCGCGCGGCATGCGTATTCCCACTCCGCTTCCGTCGGCAAGCGCCAGGGATCGCCCGGCTCCGCCGCATTGATCGACGGCAGGAAATCGTTGCTGATATCGTTGTGACTCACTTGTTCTGCTGGGTGTGTCGGGTTGCCGTCGAAGTAGAAATCCCAATCCCCCATCACCGCTTCCCACTGCTCCTGGGTAACCTCGTACTTCCCCATCCAGAAGCCCTGAGAGATCGTCACCTCGTGGCGGGGGTATTCATCCGTTTGGGCATCATCCTCACCGTCCTGCGCACCCATCCAGTAGGTGCCCGGGTCAATCCAGATCATGGTGACATATTCGCCTGTGTTGCCCAGCTCGAAGTCCTGTTCGATGATGTTGCCACCTCCTCCATTGTCAACACTTACAGCCCATCCAGCCATCTGCTCATTGCCGGCAGCATCATACGCTGTGGCATGTATGTTGTGTTGACCATCTGAAAAGCTGTAGGTATTCCAAGTCACGCTGTAGTGATCATTGGGATCAGGTGTTGTGTCTTCCCCGATCTCGACGAACTGGTTGCCTTCATAAACCTCAAAGACAACTCGCTCAACACCCACGTTGTCTGTGGCTTGTGCAACAAGTTCGACCATTCCTGATACTGTTTCACCAGGTAAAGGTGAAACGTAGGTTATTTCCGGTGGTTCGGTGTCTGCTCCACTATTATCCACGAAGATCGACCTTTCCACCACGTTCGTGTTTCCATCCATGTCACGTGCTGTTGCTCGAATCGTGTATTCGTCATTTGCATACCCGATTGTACTCCATGGAGGCGGGCTATACTGGTCTCCATTCTGCGGACTTGCATCCTCGAAGACTACCACGGTCTCTGTCATGCTGAAAATCTCAAACACCACATTTTGCACCTCAACATTGTCCGTGGCTTCTGCAAGAACTTCAATCGTCCCACTCACTGTACTCTCATCTTCCGGGGTTGGTGGGGAGACAAACTCGATTTCAGGGGGAGTGTTGTCGGCATCCTCATCCTGGTAGGAATCCACGACATGGTCCATTGGGTCTGAATCATATTCCCGCACAGGCAAGTCGTAAAGACTTTGTCGGGCCTCGACATTGTTGAATTCGTATTCTCCCGTGAAAGCCCGCCATATTAAACCTTGCGGGTCCCTGGCCAGAGCCCATGCTACCCCCACATAGTATTCGGAATTCGGATTCGGCGTTTCGTCAAATCGAAAGACCAGGCAATCCCCATCGAACCAGGAAGCCATTTCGTCATCGGTATAAATAGGCCCCGTCCAATACAGCATATCCTCTGGATCTTCCCCCAGCATGACAGCTGCTGAAGCTCCTTGATGCTCAACCCTGAGTTTCTGCCCATCTACCTGTTCATCGAACCAGAATTGATTGTATTTCTTCAGCCCTACAACAAAATAAGACTGGATTAGATCTGGAGGAGCCGGAATATAGTCGTCTATTACTTTTCTTGCGGTACCATATCCATCCAGCGCATATCCCAATTTCGTCGGGATTCCTGCAAGCCCATAGTCCTGGTTGTTGTAAATGCCATAGACGCGAACTCTGCAGCAGATTTTATTCTGACTGTCACGGAACATCTCCATGTCAAGGCGTACAACACCATCAGCAGCTGTGTAATACGAAAAATGCTGAATCGTGGCGTATACAATGTGGTTCTGGGTATCAACTGAATCCACCGGGAGTTCACTGACGAGTGATGAATCGGGATTGTAGTAGAATGCGGTAATGTTGTCTTCGTCTTGGACGTCTGGGTCATAGGGCAACCCGATGACTACAGGTTCATCAAACGTCAATCCCGCAGGCTGTAAATCGACGACGATTGATTCTTCATCTCCTGGCAGACTCAGCGTGTCCGGGGCTGCTTGAATCGAAATGTTCTGCTCACCAGATAGCGCACCTTCGGGGATACTGATGATTGTACCAAAAGTAGGTGAGTCTGGATTGGTATCCTCTACGATACCACCCTGTTCCGAAATGCTGCCTTCACCATCCTGGTAGTGCGGTGGCTGGTCGGATGGTTCTGTGGGGTTGTCTTTCTCTTCGTTGCAAGACACAAAAACGATGATCGCCAGCGATAATACGAGCAACAACCAGATGGACTTCATGATCCCCTCCCCCGATTCGCCTGCAGCAGTAACCACAAGCTTGTATACGAACAGTTACTAATACCCTCCCAACTTAATGTACGCATTCTCACGGCAAATCGTCAACCCGTTCCAGAAACGGGGTGCCGGTGGTTTCACGTTCACACAAGGAGGAAGTACCATGAACAGCATTCCCATCACCGAACTGACCGCGCCGTTCAACGCGGACCAGGTCAAGCAGCGGCGAGGTTCCTTCGGCAAGGAACTCGCCTACATCGAAGCTCACAACGTGATCGCCCGGCTGAACGACGTGCTGGACGGTCGGTGGAGCTTCCAAATCGTGCAGATGGAAGTTGAGCCTGACGAAGTGATCATTCGCGGGCGGCTGACCATTGGCGACACAGTCCGTGAACAGTTCGGCGGATCGAAGATTACTCGGCATCGCGATACCGGCGAAATCATGAACCTGGCGGACGATCTGAAATCGGCCGCCAGCGATGCGCTGAAAAAGTGCGCCAGTCTGGCCGGGGTCGCGTTGAGCCTGTATTCCGATTCTGGAAACGGAACCGGTAACGGCAACAGCACATCCCAGACGAATGGTCGTAGCAATGGCAACGGTCAAACGAATGGGACTGCAGGGTCCAAGCGCGGTTGGAATCATCGTGAGGATGATCCGAACGCCAATGCCCGTGTTCAGTCGCCCCGCGTGTCGAACGACCAGATCGCGCGGATTGTGCAGACAGCGAAGGACGCCGGTATGCCGCAGAAGGATGTTATCCAGCTGTCCCGCGACACGTACGGCGCCACCCTGTCCCAGCTGTCCCCCGACCAGGCAGATGAATTGATCACTCTGATCGCCGCCTGATCCACTGCGTGCTAATCTGCTAAAGTGCTAAAGCTCTACCGTCTTTAGCAGGATTAGCGCTTTAGCACCTACCTATCCGTCCCTGTGATTCAGTCCCGATTCACAATTCAACAACCGCAATTCGCGGCGACCATGGACTCTGCCCTCGCGGTTGGAGTCCGAACGAAGGAGGAAGTATGCCCAGGAAAGCCATGTCCGTCGATCCGTTCATCCCGGTCGAAAAGATCCCGTTGATGACATCTGATGGACGCCCATCCAGTCGCTACGCTGTGCACATCGGCACGAACGGCGACCGCCAGGAAGTCGGTGTGGTCAGCGACAGTTACCAGCTGATCCCGAACCACACCGTGCATGACATCGCGCTTGACGTCTTGTCCCGCACTGACCTGACATTCGAAGACAGTGGTCACGTCTTCGACGGCAAACGGTACCGTCACCGTTGGATCTTGCCCGACCTGTCAGTCGAACCCCGCGTCGGCGATTTCGTGCACCTGAGCTTCGACATCATCAACAGTTATGACGGATCAACCACTGTCGGTGTGCTGTTCAACGCGCAGCGATTGGTTTGTGGAAACGGCATGATGCTGGATTTTATGCTCGGCGGATTCAAGTTCCGGCACATCAACCGGGACGATTTCGCCGATGAACTGCAGATCGCCGCGCAGAAGGTCCGGCGTCTCGGTGAACAAATCGAACCGTTGTCACGACGGCTGAACAACCTGATCGATGTTCCGATTGTCAGGGGCGACATTCAAGGTGTTTTCCGTGAACTCAAGCTGCCGATGTCATTCCGCGCCGAAGTGTTCGACGCCATCCAGGACGACGATGCCTGGGGCCTGTTGAACGGCTTCACCGACGTCCTGACCCGCAAGTCGAGTCATACAGCGGAGAACACCAACCGCCGCGTGATGAAATACTTGCTGGCGGCATGACCGCGCTGCCGGACTTCTGTCACTTTTTTCATCACGTACACCGGGCCGGATCCCTTTGCGGGGTTCCGGCCCTTTCACATTTCGGAGGAAACATGGGAACGGTAGTTATTGTGATCATCGCATTCGTGATTCTGATCGCTTTCGGCAGCATGCACCAGCGCGAACCGGGGGACGATTCACCCAACATCCCTGGCCTGATCGGGCTGATTATCGCGGCAGGTCTGCTGCTGGCGACATGCTCCAGCTGCGGGTAGGAGGCGAACGTGAACACGACACCCGAACACCTTAGCGCCAGTCGGATCAAGACGTATCTGCAGTGTCCGCTGAAGTACCGGTTGAATTACATCGACAACGTGCCGTGGGCCTTCAAGCCCGCGGCACTTGTACTTGGAACCAGCATACATGCCGCAGTCGAAGCGTACTACCGCGCCCGAATGGACGGGACTACGCTTTCACCGGTCGACATGAAGGACGTGATCGACCAGGCATGGGAAGCTGGATCAAGCACCGACATTCCACTTGACGCCAAGGATCCCGGTGCCGTTCGCAGCCAAGGCCACGATCTGATCGATGTCTTCGCAGAGAATGTCGCGCCCAGGATGATTCTGGGTGTAGAAACTGACTTTCGTGTGTCCCTGGCCGATCCAGTCACAGGTGACGTCGTTGTCGACGCCCACACCAACGAGGTGCTGGACATTGATCTGGTGGGCCGGATGGACCTGATCGAGACTGATGAAAGTGTCACCGGACCTTCCGGGTCCGTCGGCACACCCGTGATTGTGGACCTGAAGACGCTGGCCCGGAAACCCAGCGAAACCGACCTGCTGTACGACCTGCAACTGTCCGCCTACGCCTTCGCGGCGCGGCGGACAGACCTGGTTCCGGATGACCGGGATGTCCTGCTCCGCTTTGATGTGCTGACGAAGACGAAGCGCCCGTCGTTTAGTCAGCACTTCGCTATCCGGTCCCCGGATTCTGATCGACGTTTCGTGTTCCTTGCCTGCGAGATCATCCATGCCATTCGGTCCAGCGTTTTCCCGCCGAATCCCGGATGGCAGTGTGGGTCTTGTACGGTGGCGCACGCGTGCGAATTCATGACGAACGGGCGCAGCCATCAGCTCGTTCCCGGCGTTGTGGAAGCGGGGGAAGGATGAGTGGTTTTCCGGTCTGGTATCACCGGCTCCCACATGGGGCAGATCCGGCTCGTTGGTACCACGTGTCGGGAGCCGGAACCCGCTTCCACGACACTGGCTACAGAAACTATCGATCAAAGATCTTGGGGAACACTTAGACATTAGTATATAGGGCTCGCTGTTTCGGGAGCTATCATCGGATTCCGAATCCATCGGCCGCCACTCTGGTGCATACAGGAACCCGAAGTCGATGGCTGGGCCATCCTTGACGCCTGATGCCGGAACGACGCCCAGGCGCGTACGCAGGAGATCGAGGTACCGGTAGGCGGTCTCATTCTTCTGGAATGCCTCGAGCCCTTTGCTGCACAGAGACCGGATGCGGGGGAGCTGTCGAGGATCGAACGTCCCGTTGCTGATTTGCTTCCTGAAATTCCGTTCTGCGCCTGGCACCGTAACACAACCGGCAGGAACCTGGGCATGTTGAAGCCCCTGATTGTAGAGACGCGCCCAGAGATCCGGTCGCTGCATGATGTTCGAAAAACAGGCCATGTCTGGATCATCAATGTTCAGGTCAGCCATCAGCCGCTTTTTCACCATGTCGCTTGTCCTGAGGCGAACTTCGATCCGGGAGCCAGACGCTCCGCGTTTATCGTGCTTATACACGGCGAGGCCAGTACCGGATTTCAGGCTACGTGCGAGCCACGGTTCTTTGATATCGTCGAAGTCCGTGTAGCTGACCGCCCGGAGGCTGCCTTTCCGATAAACCTGCGCCTCCAGCAGCGCGAAGAGGTGTTCCGTGACCTTAGCCAGGCAGAGGAAATCCCGGAACACGTCCAGCTTCGTGACTTTCCATTGACCGGGATCTTGTTCCAGGGGGAGACCGAGTGCGTCCATCTCCTCGATCAACCGCAACAGGAGGGTCGCGTAATCGTATTCGGCCAGCGTGTAGGACGATTGTCCGCAGAGCAGCTTGCCGACCTCGAACGATATTTGAAGCCAGCGCCGACCACGTACGACCCAGTAGTATGGTCGAAGACAGGTTCGCAACCTTACGCTGTCATTCAGGACATACTCTGAGTCGCTTATCCGCATAAAGAAGTCGGGGGATGGTGTCCAATCGTCGAAAAGGAATATGCCGATGGTTACCGTGTCAACACACGGGGACAGGTTTACTGGTGTGATGCAAAAATCATCCGCAAGATGGATCTGATCTGCGATCAGGTCATCAGCACTAACACACGTCAGGTTGAGGCCCGATGATGAGGAGTTAATGTGGGTGGGCATGTGGGATCTATTTGTGAGGTGGGAGAAGGACTGCTTCTCGAAGGGGCGGCATGGCCAGGCGCCAGGCTGCCCCATCGCGATGACGCACGTCAGAACATCCTCGCTGGGGTGTTCCAGTGCATGTTCAGGGGTTTTTGTGGTTGACTTCTTCGGGCTGGTAATTCGAGTGGACCGGTACTGCAGGTGTGAACTGTGACGCGGGTTCGTGTCGTGACTGCCTACGCCTTGTCTACGATTCCGTTACGTTCATCAACCCAGCGGAAGAACTCTGCTTCGTCGATCAGAACGCGACGTCCGACACGGCGTATGACCTTGTCGAAACCGTTTTCGTGGGCGTAGAAAACGTACTGCCGGAGCGCACCGACTGTCGGCCATTCGTAGGTATCGTTCCAGCTCGTTAGCGGGATCAATCGGCGCTTTGCTTCGGGACTCATGGCTATTCTCCTTTTCCGATATGTGAGGTCGAACGAGACCATCTCGTTCACGTGTACAGTTACTCCATTTTTTAGCGATGTTTTCACGCACTCCTGGAGCTTTCCCCACAGTTGTAGTTTTTGTGGGGTCTATCCCACTGTGTATCCAAGATTTGAAACGAGCTTGCGCTCGGAAACGAGGAGACTCATGGGCGCACTGGAAAAACGCAAGTTGAAGTCTGGCATATCGTGGCGGTTTGTCTACCGCGATGCTGCCGGCAGACAGAAGAAGGTCAAGATCGGCGTCACCAGCAAGCGCGTTGCCGAACAGCGCAAGGCGCAGCTGGAAGCGATGCTGGCCATGGGAAAGGATCCCGCGGACGAACTCCGGACTCACGGTGCCATAACCCTTTCCGAATTGATGGACACGGACGCGGCGTGGGCGGCGAACCGCCTCCAGCCGCGAACCGTTCAGCTCAACCGTGAGATCATGAACCGGTTCATCGCGTGGGCCGGTGACGTGCAATTGAAGCAGATCGACAAGGCGAAGGTGGAAAAGTACCTCAAGTATTGTGCCGAAGAACGCAGGTACAAGGCCACCACGATCAACATGCACCGGCGCCAGTTGGCCAGCATCTTTCAACGTGCTATCGGCGAGCACGGGCTGGTGAAAACGAATCCGTTCCACGGCATCAAGCCGTTTACGGATTCGGTACGCCGGGACCGTGCGGACTACCTCGAACTGGATCAGGTGGATACGCTGCTGAAGGTGACCGCTGAGGATGTGCCCTTCCAGCAGCTGGTGCGATTCTACCTGCTTACCGGTGCCCGGCGTGGTGAAGCACTTGACCTGCTCTGGTCCGATGTTGATCTGAACCGTCGCATCCTCTATCTCGGCCAGGAACGCAGCCAGACCAAGCTCCGACGAGACTTCCCGATCAGAGACAAACTGCACGCCCTGTTGATCGAGCTGCAGAAGGATAGGGAAGACCACGCTGAGGTGTTCTGGCGATTCGCCGGTCGGAACTCGTATGTCAGCAACCGAGTGGGCGCCTTGAAGAAACGGGATGCTTCGCTTCCCGATTCCCTGTCACCGCACCTGTTGCGACATACTTTTGCGTCCCACATGGTCATGCAGGGGGTGGACCTGCGGACGGTTGCATCTCTGCTCGGTCACAGTACGGAGAAGGTGACTGAATTATATGCGCACCTTGCGGAGGAGCATCGGGAGAAGGCACTGGACCGGCTGCCGTACTGATCCGCGCCGTTCTAAGGGCTCTCATCCGTTGTTACGAATCCACTCCACTTGTTGATAAGTGGAGTGTTTTTGTAACATTTTCAGTCATGAACATGGACCAGAAAACTCAGGAAGACCGTGCTCTGGAGATCATCCGGGGGATGGGAATATTGCGCTCCGGACAGCTGGAAGAGTTCCAGATTCCCAGAATGGTACTTTCTCGACTTCTGGAAAAAGGGAAAATCGAGCGCATCGAACACGGACTCTATATGCCTGTCGATCAGGGTGCCGGGGAGATGGAAACTGTCGCACTGGCTGCGCGGAAGGTGCCGGGAGGTGTTGTCTGCCTGCTTTCCGCACTCAGTTACCACGGTCTCACGACAGAAATTCCGCACCAGGTCTGGATGGCGATCGATCGAAACAAGCCTGTTCCCAAGCTCGAATTCCTTCCAGTACGACTCTTCCGGTTCTCCGGTGACTCGTATGGAACGGGAATCCTCACCGTCCCGATGCAAGGTCGAGACGTTTCCGTGTATTCTCCGGCCAAGACCGTTGCCGATTGCTTCAAGTTCCGAAACCGAATCGGAACCGATGTGGCGGTAGAAGCACTGCGCGACTGCCTGCAACAAAGAAAATGCTCGCGCGATGACCTGTGGAGGTTTGCAAAGATTGATCGTGTGCAGAACGTGATGCTGCCTTACCTCGAGGCGACAGCGTGACCCGGAAAACCCCACCGGTCAATATGGCTGCCTCTGTCCGTGACAGATTGCGGAAGCGCAGCAGGGAAGCGGGGGTCGATTTCGGATTCCTCCTCCTGCGCTATGCAAATGAACGCTTCCTGTACCGGATGCAGCATTCGCCGCATGCTGGCAACCTTATTCTCAAAGGGGCACAGCTGTTTCTACTCTGGGAAGGGACGATGTACCGCCCGACTCGCGATGTTGATTTCCTCGGGTTTGGGGAGGCAAGCGAACAGCACATCCGCAACGTAATCCGGGACATCTGCATGGTTTCAGATGTGCCCAATGATGGCCTGATTTTCGATGTGGAAACGATCAGCATCGAAAACACCCGCCTAGATGATGAGTACGATGGATTTCGCATCAAGATGTATGCGTACCTTGGCCAGGCTCGAATACCCATGCAATTCGATGTCGGTTATGGCGATGCAGTAACCCCTGAAGCTGAAGAAGCCGAGTACCCGACGATCCTTGATTTTCCGGCACCCTGGATACGGACGTATCCAGTTGAAACAGTGATCGCGGAGAAGCTGGAAGCGATGGTGCGATTCGGCATTGCCAACGGCAGGATGAAAGACTTCGGTGATCTTCATCGTATTGCTCGAAACCACGAACTACGGGGCGAGATCCTAATCCAAGCCATCAGGGCAACGTTCAGCAGGCGTGGAGCCGAACTCCCCGATGAAACCCCGGTTGCCCTCACCAGCGAATTCTACGAGAACCCGGCTGTTCAGAATCGATGGTCCGGCTACCTTCAGAAGCAGAAACTTGAGGATGAGCCGCTGGAAGACGTAATCTGGGAACTTCGTCGATTCCTTCTGCCTCCGATCGAAGCGATTCGGGCTGATCGCCGTTTCCGAAGGTCATGGCGTGCAGGTGGACCGTGGGAGTAGCTTATGGGAACAATATGGGAACATTTACTGCAATTTGATTCTGCTCGAACCTGACCGAAACTAACTGATTTTACAGGTCTAACATGTTGTATATGAAGGTTATGGATGGCGCAAATCCACTCCATGAAAAGAGTTCGAAAACCCCGCTCGATGCGCTTGGAAAGCGTGTTTCAGGTAACCCCTGGACGCGGGTTCGAATCCCGCCCTCTCCGCGAAAACGAACAACCCGGCTCATCAGCCGGGTTGTTCCGTTTCCCGTTTGCTGCCAACACAGGTTTTTGCCCGTAGCAGTACCCGTTTGCGTTTGCGGTCCCTGCCGGGCAGCAATTCAGCACTTCTGGCTGACCCTACCGCTCAATACGTAATTCCCACCTGCAGGTACACATTCCGGCCGGGATCATACAGCGGCTGCATCGTGTACTGGTTCTTGTAGTTGCGGTTGAGGTGTTCGCGGTACTGTTCGTTGAGCACGTTCTGCACGCCCGCAACCAGTCGCAGGTGCTGGCCGACCGCCATGCCTGCACGCACATCGAACACGTTGAACGCATCCGATTCCTGTTCGCCGAAGCTGGACGCGACTCGGGTCTGTTCGCTGACGTGACGGCCGTGAAAGTCGACCCAGCCACCGTGGATGAAGTCCAGCGCGTAGTGCAGTGTCCAGCGTCCCTCGAACGGCGGGATTTCCGGCATCGGTTCGTCGTCAGTGATGTTCTGCGCCCAAGTGTAGGCAAGGCTGGTCTGCAGATGCAGCTTCGGGTGCAGCTGGAAGCCTGCGGTCCAGTCAAAACCGGCGACACGTGCTTCGTCGACGTTGACAAACCGCTTGGTGTACTGCGGGTCCATGCACGGCATATACAGACGCGGCAAATCTGAGTCGACCTGAGCTGTGATCGCGTCTGTCAGGAATGACATGTACCCGGTCAACTGGAAGTCTACCGGCCCGGTCGCCATGCCGAAGGAGAGGTCCACCTGACGGTTCATCTCGGGCTTGAGACTCGGACTGCCGAAGTATTCGAAGGCGTCCTGCCCGACGGTAAGGTGGTTGATGTACAACTCGGTCAGGCTTGGGAAACGTGTGCCCTGACCGAGCGACAGTCGGAACTCCGCGTCCCGGGCAACCTGCTGCGCGATGGACGCCGTGAACGAAACGGCCTGATTCGAGCTGCTGAGGTCGGAACCGTACGCCGAGGTGAACTGCGCGGCCGGTTTGTCGCTGTCGGCTTCGTGCATGTCGAACCTCGCGCCGGCCTGGTAGCGTGTGGACTGGCTCAAACGGCCTTCCCATTCGGTGAACACGCCGCTGCGGATCGACGTCACGTCCTGCCAGACGCCGTCGTAGAACGTCACCGGCGGGTCCATTGTCATCCCGGTGCAGGTATTGACGTACACCTCACGGCGGCGCTGACCGTCCTTGGCGACGATGTCGTTGTCCACGCCGACGTACAGCATGCCAGCGTCACCACCGGAGATCAACGTTTCGAGACGACCGCCGTACGTGTCGGCCGAAGTGTTCGCCACGGACTGCGCCGCAGCGGCGTTCGGCCGGGCGAGGTTATCCATCTCGTGATCAACCTGACTCATGTACCCGGACAGTTCGAGCTGGGGCATCCAGCGGAGCGGCTGCGTCCAGCGCCAGGTGCCCTGAACCAGCGTCGCGTCATCAATCGCGGCGTCCATGGGTAGCCCGGCGTACTCGATGTCACGCCCGAATGATTGCCGGAACAGCACATCGAGCATGTGGTTGTCCGCCGGACGCAACGCGCCGAGCACGGTGTAATCATAGACGGAGAAGCTGGACGGTATTTCGTTGCCATCGCCGTCGGTCACGTTCCCGTAGTCCTTGACACCACCGGAGATGCGGAAGCCGTAGTGCTTGTCGCTGCGTGCGAGGGAAGCACGCGCGACCTTACCCTCTCCGTTGCCCTCATAGCGAAGAAGAGCGGATGATTGCCAGCCGGGATCACCGTAGCTCGGTGTCGGCCGATGCGTTGTCAAATTGACCACCCCGCCGAACGACGTCCCATAGCGCAGCGAATACGGGCCTTTTGTGACCTGCACGTCCTTGAGATCTGCCGGTTGAATCTGCGCGGTAACCGGGTCCATGCGGTTCGGGCAGGCGCTGTCCAGGGTGCCGACGCCGTTCACGCGCACCTGCAGCTGATCCCGCTTGAAGCCACGAATAACCGGGTCGGAGCCGTACGCGCCCTTGCGGACAACGCCATAGCCCGGCGTGTTGGCAAACACTTCCGCGACGTCATTGGGCAGCCCTTCCTGCAAACGGTCGCCGGCGAAAAGGTCAACCACTTCGCCCGCGCCACGCTGGGCAGTGAGGTAGATCTCTTCCAGCGCGATCGGCTTCGGGACCAGCAACAACGGCTGGAATGTGTTACCGGATTCGTTGTCCTCCTGCAACGCAAACTCAGCGGCGTAATACCCAAGCCGGGAAACCAGGACATGAACCGGAGATTCGTCGCCCGAAAGTTGCAGTGAGAACTCGCCTTGATCGTTACTGCTCCAGGTCCGGTTGTCCCCGGCGGCTTGCAGGGTCGCGTTCGCGATGGGCTGGCCGGTGTGGGCGTCCAACACCTGACCGTGCCACGTCGCCGCGAAAACGGGGGCCATCAACACGAAGAGAAAGAATAACACGCCAGGCAGAATTCGTCTGCGCACGTCACTCAACTTGAACATACCGTGGGCTCCGGTGAATCGATGGGGGGCAATTCACGATGAGGGTAGGATGAACACGTCGCGAAAATGTTGCGCTGCCTGCGTTCTTCCGGAGAGTATAGTCTCGAGACAGAAAAAACAAACAAACAAGCCCCGGCAGAAACCGGGGCTCGAGATTCGATAAATGCTCTGCCGCTACCTCAGGTGCAGCAACTTTTTACTTCAGCAAGGTCACCTTGCGTGTCATGTGCCACTGTCCCGGCACGGCCGCACGCACGAAATACAGCCCACTCGCAAGGTCGGACGCATCGAAGGCCAACGTGTGCGTGCCTGCCGTGTACTCACCACTGGCCAGAGTTGTGATGAGGCGACCGGTGATGTCAAACACCTCAACCGTCAACTCTGCGGCGTCGGGCAACGCAACATTTAACTTCGTCGTCTGGTTGAACGGATTCGGATAGGCGTGATAGAGCCTGAACTCTGATGGCAGCTCAGCTGCGACCTCGTTCGACTCGTCCACAATCCAGTGACCGCTATTGCTCCACATCCGTGGTCCCGCAACTGCGCCCTCCTTCGTGAACAAGAAGGAATCGTTGAAGCTCGGCCCGTTCATGTAACCCACGAGACCGGTAAACGTGTACTCACCGGATGGGGCACCGCTCGGTACGTTCAATGAGAGGTCATTGACCATGATGTCCATGAACGGCTGCAGGGTAAATGGCATCATCAGCAACGGTCCAACCTCATCACCGTTCGGAGTGGTCACCATGACCCAATAGCGGACGCCGGTGTACGTGTTCGGCACCATGCTGACCAGATGGGCGTCATACATCAGTGCGCCGCCTCCGGCCGGAATGGTGGTGTTCTGCGGCATCAGCGAAAGCGTGATTGGATCTGCCGCACCGGCGCCTTGCACGTAGACCTGCACATTGTCGATCCCCCAGTAGAGACCGTCAAAACCCATGAAATCGTCGTACAGGAAGCCGATCCGCCCGGTTTCAGCCCCGGCGAACTCTTCCGTCAGATCCCATTGCGCGTGCAGTGTGTCAGCCTGGTTGCGATGGTAAAGGTAGACGGATGTCCATTCACCGCCATCCGCCTGGTACTGGATGTGTCCGAACTCGAAGTCATTATCGAAGAACCAGGTGTCGAAGTCAGCGATCACCAGTTCGGCCTCCAGCACATTGAATGCCGGAGAAATCAGACGTTCATCCAGGTCGGCACCCATTGACGCTTCGTCGTTGCAGAGCATATAAGGGGTGTCAAACAAGCCGAGTTCACTGCCATCGTCGAGGTGCCAGGTGTGGTCGGGCACCGTCGCATCCACAATCCAGTTGGCTGGCAACCCATCGTTGAAGTCTTCGACGATCACAATCCCAGCCGGATCCATGTAGATGGTGGACGCCGAGTCTGCCACCGACTCGCCCTCGTCATAATACGCGGTCACGAGATACTCGTACTTACCGAATCCCGGCAATGCTTCTGTGAAGGTCTCCGTCTCGGATGTCCCTACCATATCACCGTTTCTGTAAACCCGGTAGTTCTGGAATTCATCGATCTCACGGGATCCCGTGCCTTCGTCAAAGAAACCGTTCACACCTGCAGCGACCGGCTGTGTCCAGACCGCATCCACGGGAAGGTTCTGGTGCAAGGCAAACAACTCATCTGCCGGCAGGAGGCGGTTCAGGTCCGGCATCTCACGGGAATCAGCTGGAGCGTCACGCAATAACATGCCCGCGTTATCGTACGCTGCATACTCCCAGTTCACAACGGCGTAATCCGGGAACGAGCCGCCCTGCTCGGTCGCCGCGATACCGAAATAGCCAGACAACGGGCCCATATTCTCGTAGTATGTGAAGACTTCATAGCCGTTGATGTAGAAAGTGACCGAAGTTTCTTCATACGCGATCGTAAGGGTGTTGTACGCTCCCAGGCCGTTGTTGATCGCTGGCGAATAACCCTTGCCATCAATGACGAACGACTCGTTATTCATGAACCGATGAATGGAATACGAACCCTGGAGGTCGCCCTGGTTGCCCGGTGTGACATTGAAGATAAATCCATTTGCCAGGGAGTCCGGATAGAAGTCTTCGTTGAACAGCACAAGTGACGCAGCCCGAGTGGCATTACCAAGTTCGCGAGCAACCGAAATCTCAAACACGCCTTCACTCACCATTTCGGCACCGTAGTAGGCCGAAGCCCAGCCTCCACCAAAAAAGGAGGCTTGCAGGTTCCCTTCTTCCACCTCCCAGGTTCCGGGAGAATCGTACTCCCACCCCTGAGCTTCGCCATCCTCAAAATCGTCCATGTAATCCGCACTGAAAGGCGGCATCCATTCCACAGTCGCCACACCTGCTGCATCCGAGCTGGCGCGGGCGTTCACTGGTGGTGGCGTCTGGGCAACGCTGCCAGCCACCAGCATGAGCATCAGCATCATCAGGATTGACGCGTTTGCAAGTCTCATCATCGTATCCCCCAAGTTTTGTGTTCACACAACCATGCCTGGTACATAACAGAGGTTGTTGAAAAATATGGAACGTGCAAGAGTTATGCCGCGTATTGTGTTCGTGGCTGTGCTAAGGAAAACAACAGATTAGACATGCAATCTGTGCTTGCATCGCCGCGATATATCGCGCTACAATGAAATGTCGCGGCAGTTCCGTGAAATCTCGTGCCGCGCCAGCGCTGATGGAGGTCCGTCATGGACGAGGAAACACTCTATTCACCCGAATTCAACTCGCTGTTCGTGCTACTCGAAGAAATGTCGAGGAAGAATTCGCTCGATGGAGCCCTCGATTCGTTGGGAGCATGGACGAATGTCCGTCCCCACATCACCGGGATCGGAGTCTGGTTGTACGATGCTAAGGCTGACCGGCTGCGCCTGAGACGGTTGGAAACTGCCGACCCGGGCTTGCGACGAAAGGCTGCGGAATGGAAAACCCTGACTTCCTCAGCGCCGCTGCTTGGTCAGGCGCTGATGCGTGCTCAACCCCTGCGTGCGTCGGAAAATCCGGGAGATTTGGAGCTGCCTGCGTGGGCAGAACGGATGGGGCTGGTGGCAATTTCCTTCAACCCGTTGATCTACAGCGGGGATGTACTCGGTGTACTAGTGATGTTCTTCCGCCGGATGGTGTCAGACACCGCATGGACTGTGGGACGCAAATGGATGCGTATCCTCACCGCCCAGCTTGCCGCACGGATCGTCTCGGAAAAATCGCTGCAGGAACTTAAGCAACTGCAGCAACAGTTGTTGGACGACAACAGCTATCTGCGTGAAGAGATCCAGCGCATCGTCCTTTCTGAAAAAATCGTCGGTCAATCCACCGCGCTTCAGCGAGTGCTGGACCAGGTGCGGATGGTCAGCGGCACAGCCACGTCTGTGCTGATTCACGGCGAGTCTGGCACCGGCAAGGAACTCGTCGCGCGGGCGATCCACAACATGGGCGAACGCCAATCGCGGCCCCTTGTCACCGTAAACTGCGCTGCGGTGCCCGATCACTTGTTCGAAAGTGAATTCTTCGGTCATGTCAAAGGTGCGTTTACCCACGCGATCACCGACCGCGCCGGGCGCTTTGAACTCGCGCACCAGGGAACGCTGTTCCTCGATGAAGTGGCTGAGTTGCCTCAGGAGCTCCAGGGCAAGCTGCTGAGGGCGATCCAGGAGGGGACTTACGAAAGGGTAGGGGAGAACCTGACGCGGCACGCCAACGTCCGCATTATTGCCGCGACAAACCACGACCTCGAGGAAGGAGTGCGCCAGAAACGGTTCCGGGATGACCTCTACTATCGGCTCAGCGTATTCCCGATTTACATCCCGCCGCTGCGCGAACGGCGCGAAGATATTGAACCCCTCGCCGAATACTTTGTGGATAAAATCGCCAAACGCCTGCGCATCCACCGGCCACGCCTGACCCGCCGGCACATTCAGCAGCTTACCGCGTACGACTGGCCCGGCAATGTACGCGAACTGCAGAATGTGCTCGAACGTGCACTAATCGTTTCACGAGCTGGCAGTTTCATGCTACCCGATCTCGGAGATACGACGGTCGAGTCTGCCGCAGAAAGGCAACCGGAGGCTGCCCGGTTACGCATCCTGACAGACGATGAGTTAAAAGCCATGCAACGGGAAAGCATGCAGGCTGCAATCAAAGCCTGCGGTGGCAAGATCCAGGGGGATGGAGGAGCAGCCGAACGCATGGGTATCCCGCCATCCACGTTCCGCTCGAGGATGAAGGTGCTCGGCATCAGCTCCTGATCGGTGGGCGGGCAGTTGACAAGTCGTTCCGTCGCGTCCATGAACCGCGCGATTCAGCCCCGGCGAAAACAGACCGGGGCTGAATTGTAGTGCAGCAGAATCTCACTGGAATCAAGCCAGACTCAGAGGTCTATTTCATCAGCGTCACCTTGCGTGTCTGCTGGCCGAACGAACCGGCATCTACGCGCACGAAATACAGCCCACTCGCCATATTCGTGCCGTCGATGGTGAACGCATGCGTACCGGCAGTGTAGCCACCCGGCGCCAATGTGGTCACCAGCCGCCCGGTCACGTCAAACACCTGTACCTTCAGCTGAGACGCCTGCGGCAGGGACACGGAAACCGAGGCCGTTGGGTTGAACGGATTCGGGAACGCTTCGCTCAAGGAAAATTCGGTGGGAGCGGTGGATGACGCCGAATTTTCCGCAACGGCGAATTCGCTTCGGCTCTGCCACGTCGGCGGATCAAAGACAACACCATCCGCGCTGCCGCCGTCGTCCTTAAAGAATTCGAAGCCGTCCATCAGCAGCGGATTCGGATAGAAGCCGATGTGTCCGGTGAGGGTATACGTTCCGCCTGGGGCGAACGAGGGCACCGGCTGCTCCATGGCAGACATGTAAACGTCCATGAACGGAGTGTGGGTGAAGTACTGCGACAACGTCAGGTATGTCTGCTCGTTGGGAGCGTCGACCAGCACCCAGAAGCGCAGGCCGTTCACCGTGTTCGGGTACGTGCTTTCAAAGGAAACGTCATAGTAGATGGTTCCGCCATTGGACGGCAGCTCGCTGTTGATCGCGATCAGGTCCAGCATTGCCGGTGCGCCGCCGGAATCGTAAACGAGGATCGTACCATTCGCACCGACGGCTATCCCGGAAGTGGCGTTGGCGAAGTCGATGGACCACAGCGACATGTTCGTGCCGCTGTCTTCCTCAACCCATGTGACGCCGCCATCGTTGCTGGAATACATCGAACCGCCACCGCCAACCGCCCAGACGTTGTCGGCATCCTGGAACGCGACGCCCTGCATCGGCGAACCTGCCGCGACCATGACGGTCGTCCAGGTGACGCCTCCGTCCGTGGTGCGCATGATCGATCCGTCACCGACCGCCGCAACGCCGACATTGGCGTCCAGAAACGCGAGGTCGAACACCGGGGACATATCATGCCAGACCGTTGCCCAGGTATCGCCGCCGTCGGTCGAACGGCAGATCGCGCCGGTGCCGTCGAAGAGACGGCAACCCGCGATCAGCGTGCTGGTGTCGATGGCGTGGAAACAGCGGATGGACCCCTCGTTGAAGCTGCCACCGATGTCGATGTAGAACGTGAAGGCGTCATCGGTCGCCCAGCCGTCCGTGGTGTACATCACCAGCGGGGCAAAAATGGTGTTCTGTCCGGCGCAGTACGAGGCCTGTGTGCCGGGGATGGTGTAGACATCGTACCACGAGATCAGGAAGCCATCCTGGACGGTTGTCCAGGAGTCGCCGCCATCATTCGTCTTGTAGATCGAGCCGGAATAAGCGACTGTCGTGCCGTACTGATTGTCCGCGAAACTGATGCCGCGCATCGTTTCCAGTCCGAAATTGATCTGTTCGTCCCACGTCTGACCGCCGTTGCCGGTGTACCAGATTCCGCCGGATGCGTCACACAACCAGGCTTCGTCCGCACTCGGATAACTGACCGAGTTGATCGTGGCGTTGATTCCGGCGTCAACGATCGTCCAATCGGCGAGCACCGGTTGGGCCGCCAGGGTGACGAGTAACAATAAATGCAATCCGTAACGTTTCATGATACCTCCCTCGCGAGTGTCAGCACTGAATACGGCATGCTGATGAAAGTAAAATTACGCAAAAACGCGACAAGGATCACCATTCGCGGTGGACCCTGTCGCGTTTTGTAAACTCTCTCAGAGACAGAACATCAGCGGGTTCGATCAGGAGACACGGCCGCTGACGTAATCTTTCAAATATCGTAGTTCAACTTCCTGCACATCGACCACGGCTTTCACCACGTCACCAATGGAGACAATTCCGACCAGCTTTGTGCCGTCCATGACCGGCAAGTGACGGACCCGCTTTTCCGTCATCGTCGCCATCGCACGCTGAGCCGTATCCGCCAACAAGCCGACGACCAGGTCACGAGTCATATAATCATCGATGATCGCGTTGCCCGGACTTGGAGTCCCGACGGCGGTGGCTTTGAGGTGATCACGTTCGGTGAAAATTCCGAGGATATTCTCACCATTGACTACCAGAATCGCGCCAATCTTGTGCTCGACCATCTGCCTGACGGCTTCAATCACCAATGTTCCGGTGGGAACAGTGATTACGCCCACGTCCTTGCCTTTGAGCAGATCCTGCAACAGCATGAGGGCCCCCTATATGTAGAATAGTGTTATCCAACCTATCAAACATCGTATTTTGCCGGCACGTTTGCAACGAGAACCTGTGTTCCAAGCGAGATTGTGGGCTGTGCCGAGCGCGAGCCGAAGCGTCCCCGACCGGTGCATGTATATTCGGTCAGGATTGTTCAACCGGTGCCAGATGCGCGAACCGGGAAGCAACAGAGGAGAGGATGAACTCAGAAGCGCACGAAACCCGTCTGCGACGACTGGCGAGCGAACTCAGCCGTGCCCGAGATCGGGAACGGCGGCAGATTGCACGCGAGCTGCACGACAATATCGGCCAGTCGCTGGCATTCATGCGGATGAAGCTGATTACGTTGCGCGGAGATGCGGTGTTCAGCGGGTTCGACAAGAACGTCAACGAAATTCTGCAGATGCTCGATCAGACCATCCGTAACACGCGCACGCTATGCTTTGAAATCAGCCCGCCGGTGTTGCATGAGCTGGGTCTCACCGCCGCCCTCGAATGGCTGGCGGAACATTTCGAGATCAAGTATGATCTGAAGGTGAAGGTGGTGGAAAAGCATCCGGTGGACACCGGTGATGACGAACTCAACGGTCAGCTATTCTCCACCGTGCGCGAACTGTTGATCAACGTGGTCAAGCACGCCGAAGCGAAGCAGGTGACGATCACGCTCGGCCGGGACAGCAACCGGCAGTACGTCGAAGTCAAGGACAACGGGGTGGGGTTCAATCCGGCCGCGCTGAAGTCGATGCCGGATAAAGACCACGGGCTCGGGTTGTTCAACATCCGCGAGCAGCTCGACTTTGCCGGTGGCCAGCTCGAATGCGATTCCGCACCGGGCAAGGGAGCACGGATTCGAATTGTTCTGCCGGAACGAAGGGCGTAACGCCAATGCCGAAGACCATTTACCTCGCCGACGATCACAAGATTTTCCGTGATGCGCTGAAGCCGTTGCTTGACCGTCAGCCCGACCTCGAGGTTGCGGGGGAGGGTGCGGACGGCTTGGCGGCGGTGCGTGATGTCCGCCGGCTGAAGCCCGACTTCGTGCTGATCGACCTCTCCATGCCGGGCCTGAACGGCATCGAGGCGACACGACAGATCCTCGCCGAACGTCCCGAAATCCGGGTGCTGGTGCTGTCGATGCACGCCGACCGGCGTTTCGTCACTGAGGCGCTGAAAGCTGGCGCGGTGGGGTATGTGCTGAAGGAATCGTCGTTCGACGAACTGATCCACGCACTGCAGGAAGTCCGCGCGGGACGGATGTACCTCAGCCCGTCCATCTCCGACCTCGTGTTGAAAGAGTTCGTGGACCGGGTGCGTGAGGATGAAGAATCCGCCTACACCGTGCTCAGCGCGAGGGAGCGGGAAGTGTTGCAGCTGCTGGCGGAAGGCAGTTCAACAAAAGAAATGGCGGAAAAGCTGAATGTCAGTGTCAAGACCATCGAAACCCACCGTGTCCAGATCAAGAACAAGCTGAACCTCAACTCTATCGCGGAACTCACCAAGTACGCCATCCGGGAAGGGTTGACAAGGCTGGATGGGTGACGGACTGCGGGCTGCGGACTGCGGACTGCGGTTCGGAGGAGGATGATCCGCGGTAGCGAACAGAAGCTCCCGCGGGCATCAGAGTAAAACGGTTGGTGCCCGTGATTGTCCGACGGTCTGTTTCGGCGGCTATCGCGGGTCATCCGCAGATACACGCCGTCGGTTCGGATAGCGTTTTGCGGCGTCCCTACAGGACGCGCGTGGGTGGGGTCGCCGGGAAAAGTGGACAGGATGGGGCGTGCTCGTGTGGCTGAAGCCACACGCTAACCATGCGTCACCGCTACGGGGTGGACAGCAACAGCCACAAAGTGTCACCGCTGCGCGGTGGATAGCAACAGCCGACAACCCACGGGTCGCCGCCCGCCAACCGCAGCCATGACACCCTACTTGGCAACGGCACCAAGTAGGGCCACACCAGCCCACCGACCGCCGACCGCAGCCCGCAGCCCGCAGCCCACCGACCACCACCCACAGCCCCTGTTTTACCGAGTGCCTCCAGATGTCCCCATGGTTTTTACCGATCACCGACTACCGTTTTTCGTCTCAGGGAAAACCCCGTGAAGAATCAGGGTTTCCCCGATTGTAACGACTTTGTGCATTTTCGAACTTGATTCTTCGTAGACGCCTGTTATCAGGCGGATTGGATCTCCAGGGAGGATACAATGTTCGATACGGGACACACTGGCTTCATGCTCGTCGCGACCAGCCTCGTCATGCTGATGACACCGGGGCTGGCGTTCTTCTATGGCGGGCTTGTCGGACGACGGAACGTGCTCAGCATCATGTACCAGAGCTTCGTTTCGCTCGGTATCACCACCATCCTCTGGTTCGCGTTCGGTTACTCGCTGTGCTTCAGCGGTGGCGAGGGCGGAATCATCGGGAATCTGGACAAGGCTTTCCTTAACGGCGTCACGTTGAACACGCCGTTCGGCGGGGGCGAAATTCCGGAATACCTGTTTTTCTCGTACCAGATGATGTTCGCGATCATCACGCCTGCGCTGATCACCGGTGCGTTCGCCAACCGCGTTCGCTTCCCGGCGTACCTGATGTTCCTGGTCGCGTGGCTGGTGCTGGTGTATTTCCCGTTCGTGCATATGGTGTGGGGTGGCGGCCTGCTCGCTACGTGGGGTGTACTCGATTTTGCGGGCGGCATCGCAGTACATAACACGGCGGGTATGGCCGCCCTCGCTTCTGTGCTTTACGTGGGACGAAGGCGTAAAGCAGACGCTCAACCACACAGCATTCCGCTGGTCGCGCTGGGTACCGGTCTGCTGTGGTTCGGCTGGTACGGCTTCAACGCTGGTTCCGAGCTGCTCGTTGACACCATCACCGTCACGGCTTTCATCAACACCGATATCGCTGCTTCCTGCGCCGCGATCATGTGGATGTTGCTGGAGTGGTCGCTGGTGAAGAAGCCGAAGTTCGTCGGCTTGTTGACGGGTGCGGTTGCCGGCCTGGCGACGATTACGCCGGCCGCCGGGTTCGTATCCCCGGGCTCTGCCGCGATTATCGGCCTTGCCGCGGGTATTGTCTGCTACGCAGCGGTCAGCCTGAAGAACAAGCTCGGCTGGGATGACGCGCTGGATGTCTGGGGCGTGCACGGTGTCGGTGGCGCACTCGGAATCATCATGCTGGGCCTGTTGGCGAGCGAGTCGATCAACGGCCAGTCGGGCTTGATTTTCGGCGGAAACGTTCAGTTCTTCGGGGTACAGGTTCTGGCGATCCTGCTTTCGTCCATTTACGCGTTCATCTTCACCTACGGTATGCTGTGGCTGATCAACAAGATCACCCCGGTCAAGACCACTGAGGTGGAAGAAGGCGAATTGGATATGTCGCTGCACGGCGAAAGCGCGTACGAGCCGGGACTGTAATCCAGGGAGCAGCAGGGGATTGCTGCGGAAACGTAGAGGGAGAAAAACATGAAGAAGTTGACAGCCGTGTTTATCATGGCTCTGCTGGTGCCTTGCGGCGCGTTCGCGGTTGACGGTGTGCCGGTGCTGACCGTGCTGGAACAGACCACGATCAACGGTTTTGTGGATGGCAGCTACACGGCGAACATGAATTCCGGTGACAACACCTTCGGTTTCGACCAGGGTGAGATCGATCTGGAACGCATGGTTGACGATATCGGCATCGCGCTGCGTGTTGATTTCGAGTTCTTTAACAACGGTGCCCGGGTGGAACAGGGCTACATGAACTGGCAACTGCCGTTCGCGCCGGCTGTCGGCGTCACCTTCGGTAAGTTCAACGCCCCGATCGGCTGGGAACTGCTCGATCCGAACGACATGTACCAGTACTCGCACTCCCTGCTGTTTGACTACTGCCTGCCGACGAACCTGACCGGCGCGATGTTCAGCATCGATCTGACCCAGCGCATCAACCTGCTGGCGTACGTCGCCAACGGTTGGGACAACAATGCCGACAACAATTCGACGAAGACCGTCGGTGGTCGCCTCGGTATCGACCTGCGCAAGTTCAACATCGGCATCTCCGGTATCATGGGTGTGTTTGATGACGATCAGTTGATGAGCCGCACGGTCATTGACATCGATGTTACGTACATGCCGATGGAAAACTGGATCTTCGGTGGTGAATACAACATGGGCACGGTCGCGATCGACATGCCGAACGTGGATGATTCCGCCTGGTCCGGTTTCATGGTCATGACCCATTATGACTTCAACAACTGGCTGGGTCTGACGGGCCGCTATGACAGCCTGATGGACACCGACATGTACATCTTCGGTGGTCCGGAAGAGACTCGCTCGTCATTCACCGTCGCCCCGACCTTCGTGCTTGGCCCGGGCCTCGGCGCCCTGATCGAGTTCCGCATGGACATGGCGGATGAAGACATCTTCCTGGATGCGGACAATGAACCGGTCGGCAGCCAGAACACGGTTGCGTTCGAGATGACCTACACGTTCTGATCTGATTCCTGCCGCGGTGGTTGACGGGGATGCTTCAGTCAACCGCCGCGTGTTGCTTGTGTTGTTGTACCGACCCTCGGACTGTTGACTCTGACCACAACCGTCCGAGCCCCTGAGGCGCTGGATCTCCCCATCCAGCGCCTGTTTTGTGTTTCACGGTTATCTGCCCCGATTGTGTTGTGTGCCCCGACGAGCTTGCTCGTCGGGGCATACGTACACGCGACTAAAAGGTTCATCTCCGACCAATCCATCCCCGAACGGCAATCCTGCTGCCGTCTCCCCGTTGACCCGGAACCCCATGCCCGCTACTTTCCGCGAGGGTTTGGAGAACCCAACTTATCCGCGCACCGGTGCGGACAAACATTCATGCATCGTTCGGCCGCAACCGGAATCGAACAATCAAGCGGACGTTGAGATACGGAAAGAGGTGAATCATGGTGGACCTGACGGGGAAAGTGGCGCTGGTTACCGGCGGTACTCGTGGCATCGGACGGGCGATCGCCCAGCGTCTGGCCCAGCAGGGATGCAACATTGCGGTCAATTACATGCGCAACCGTAAAGCGGCGGCGGAAGCGGTCGAGCTGATCGAAGCCGAAGGCGTCAAGGCGAAGGCATATCGCGCCAATGTCGGCAATGAAGACGACCTGCATGCGATGTTCGAGCAGTTCCAGGAAGACTTTGGCGGGATCGACATCCTCATTTCCAACGCCGCATCCGGCGTGCTCAAGCCGGCGATGGAGTTGACACGCCGTCACTGGAGCTGGACGCTCGACATTAACGCCGCGACACTGCTGCACCTCGTTCAGCACTCGGTGCCGTTGATGAAGGGCGGCGGCAAGGTGGTCGCCATCTCTTCGCTCGGGTCGGTCCGCGCGATTCCGAACTATTCCGCCGTCGGCGCGTCCAAGGCCGCGCTCGAGTCGCTGGTGCGACACCTGTCCGTCGAACTCGCGCCCCAGGGCATCAACGTCAACACGCTGTCTGCCGGTGTCGTCGACACCGAGGCGCTGAAGCATTTCCCCAACCGTGACGATCTGATCGGCAACAGCAAAGAGAAAACTCCCGCCGGACGGCTGGTCACTCCGGACGACGTCGCGGACGTGACTCTGTTCCTCGTCAGCGAGTACGCGAAGATGATCCACGGCACGGTAATCACCGTGGACGGTGGGTATCATGTTGTAGCGTAACGAACCATGCCTCTGGCTCGTCTAATAGAAGAGGGGCCGGATCGCGCGCATCGTGCAACCGAATCGGCGTGGGGGGAGTACGACTAGAGAAATCACAGACTTTCGATGGGTCAGGGCGTACATTTGGACGCCTTGACCATTCGATCGAGTCCTACGTATTTGCACCGGAGACCCGCATGCTTCGTCTCATATCCCGCCGTGCCCTGCTCGGCCTGTTCATCCTCACCTTCCTCCTGACCACACCGCTGCTTGTTCAGGCGCAGACTGAAGAACCGGACGAAGAGCTGCAACAGCAGCAGATTTCGCCCGAAGATGCGCAGGACCGCATGGACATGATCCGTGCCGTCCGGGAAAACGTCAGCCTGTTCGGCGAAATTTACCGCCAGGTCAACATGCGCTACGTGGACCAGGTGGAACCGGAAGAGTTCATGAAGGCCGGCATCAAGGGCATGCTGGCGACGCTTGACCCTTACACCGATTACATGGAAATGGAGAACTCAGATGATCTGAGAATCCTCTCCGAAGGGGAATACGGCGGAGTCGGCCTCCAGATCGGTACCCGCGGCACGAACCGCGTACTAACGGTAATCAGCCCGATCGAGGGGACACCGGCCTGGCGTCTCGGCATACGCGCCGGCGACCAGATCCTGTACATCGAGGAAGAGTCCACCGAAGGCTGGAGCACCTCCGACGCGGCGTCCAAACTGCGTGGCAAGGCGGGAACCAAGGTCAAGGTGAAGGTCAACCGCTACGGCGTGGATGATCTGCTCGAGTACACGATTACCCGTGAACGGATCGAGGTCAAAGATGTCAGCTACGCGGGCTACATCAGCGACGGCGTCGGTTATGTCCGTCTGACACGCTTCAGCCGTTCCGCCGGTGAAGAGGTGAAACTGGCGATTGAAGACCTTCAGGCGCAGCAGGAGCTCAAGGGATTGGTGCTCGATCTGCGTTCCAACCCGGGCGGTTTGCTGCCGGAAGCGATTTCCGTCGCGGAGAACTTTCTGCAGCCGGGCGAAGAGATTGTCTCAACCCGTGGCCGGCTCGAACGTACCAACAACGTGTACTACGCCCAGACTTCGCCGTCGTTGAGCGATGATATCCCGCTGGTCGTGTTGATCAACGGTGGGTCGGCGTCTGCGAGTGAGATCGTCTCCGGCGCAGTGCAGGATCTCGATCGAGGATTGATCATTGGGCGGACCTCGTTCGGCAAGGGCCTGGTGCAGAACGTGATCAACTTCAAGGACGGCACCGCGTTGCGTGTGACCACCGCGAAGTACTACACCCCGTCCGGCCGATTGATTCAGAAGGCTGATTACTTTAACGACAACGACGCGATTATCCCGTCGGAGCTGGACATCATCGCCGACACGCTGTTCCACACCGCCGGGGGACGTGAAGTCGTCGCGCACGGCGGCATTGTCCCGGATGTCGTGGTCGAGGGTGATGAAGTCGGTGAGCTGACCCTCGCCCTGTGGCGGCAGGACCTGTTCTTCGATTTCGTCAGCAAGTTCATGGACCAGAATCCAGATCAGCACACATGGAAGGACATGGGGCCAGTGCTGCACGAACAGTTCCTGACCTACATGGACACCACCGACTTCGAGTTTGAGACGGAGCTGCAGGGACGGATCGCTGAGCTGCACGAATCCCTGACAACGGTTTCCGACAGTACCATTTTCCTCGAATCGATCGGCGAGCTGGAATCCCTGGCGCAGGCCGAGAATGCGTCCCTGTTTGAACGCGAACGGGACGAGCTGGAAAACCGTCTCGTGGTGGAACTTGCAGCGGCGCTGGACGGCAGCGCGGGCCGGACACAAGCCTCGCTGAACATCGATCCGGACATCGTCAAGGCGATTGAGGTGCTGTCCGACGAAGACCTGTATGCCTCATTGCTGGCTGGTACCTACGCAGCCGTTGACACCGGCACGGAAGAAGACCAGTAAGGAAGTCGGCGAGTACGAAGTCGAAAGTCGGCGAGTCGCGAGTCGGCAAGTCGAAGGCTGGCTAGTCGGCGGATACGTACTGTTCCGCCGGAAATGATCGTGAGGGCTGGCGCGGCGCGTCATTCTGAAGTCGCGTCTGTTTGCGACTGAAGAAGATCCAGCTTGACAACAGTTTCGGTTCACGTCAACCTGATCAAAGCTGGCTCTTCCTCACTTCTCTTCGTTCCGTTCGGAATGACGCGCTGGCAAGCTACTGATCAATTTGCAGACAGCTGATCGTCTGCGAAGAGACTATCCAGAGTCAAAAAGGGTCACCTGATCGCAGGTGACCCTTTTCCTATCTCTTGCCCGTGTTGGCTCCGACAACGCGGGTTGTACGGAGCAAAGCGGTTCGATCTATTCTTACGGAGTGTCCTCGGGAGTGTCTTCCGGGGTCTCTTCTGGCGTTTCTTCCGGAGTTTCCTCCGACGACCCTTCCGGCGTATCCAGCATCGGCTCATCTGTCGCTTCGTCTTCCGCCTGGGTCACCGCGTCCTCTTCCATCTGAGGTTCTTCCTGATCCCCGGCGTCTTCCAGCTCTTCCATGAACGGACCGTCCTGCTGCATGCCGGCCGGTGTGGGTTCGAACGGGTTCGGGACACCGTCCCACTCCTCGATTACTGCGCCGAACGGCAGCACGGCGTTCTCGAATACGTCGTACACCTTCTCGATGCGACGGGAGTGGGCGATCATGTCGTCGCGTAGTTCAGAGAACGCGCTGGATGAGATCGGCCGGGCGTCGTCGATGATGAACTTCAGCCCATTGTAGGTACCACGCAGCGAGACGTAATAATCTTCGCCGTTCACCTCGTAATGCCCGCCGAGTTCGACCTGGTTGCCGGTGACCTTGTAATGCACCGCGTTGTCGAGCAGATCGACATACATCCCGATCATCGGTGGATTGGCAATTTCCTGCTTGAAGGCGCGCACATCCCAGCGTCTCGAATGGCGTTCGGTGAACGTGATGTACGTGTTCAGGCCGGGGAGCGCCCAGTCACGGTTGGCGACAGCGTGCCGTGCGTACGCGAAGAACTCTTCATCGGAGACGAACTCGCCGGGACGTTCCGCCGTGCCGATCGTGGGGATATACAGCATGAAATTCTTCAGCAAGGACGCGGCCGAGACACGGTAATCCTGAATCATCGCGTTCGCGTTTACCTTGTACGTCCAGACCGGTTCATCCCAGCCCCACTTCCACAGCTTGACCTGGAATTCGTGTTCGTAATACTGCTGTATGTCGCCGGGATCAGTTTCCCAGTAGGAGAAGGGGGAGTGATCATGCGCCGGGGCGAACATGCCACCGACACCAAGGAAATACTGCCGTGGGTTGGACGACCAGTCAACCGAGATGAAAAAGTCCGGGTTCTCTTCGGTGCGCTGGTACCCCTTCGCCTCCATCATCGTCTGGATCGTACGTTCAAGGTACCCCTGGATGAGAGCGCTGCCTTTCGCGTCACCCGACTTGAACGTGAACGTCGTATACTCCTTCAACGAATCCGACATCGGTTCGTTGGTCACGAACAGCGTACTGGGGATGTCCCGGATTTGCGAGGTGCAGGCGGAGAACACCAGTGCCAGCATCAACGCCAGTAGAACGCGGGATCCATGCTTCATCATCTTCCCCCAACGGGTTGCCGTACCATACTCTTCACAACGATCTGCGGGATTCGTATCGCGGGGCCGCGATTGTGAACCCTGTAAGCTACGGAAACAGGACGCAAAAGCCAACCGCAATCTGATGATAGTAGGGAACAGGTTTACCACCTAGCAAGGGAAGAACCCCATGTCTGCGACCGCTCGCAGTTCGCAGCCCGGCAGCCACCTGACGAAGATCGTTGCCACCCTCGGCCCGGCATCCAATAGCGACGACGGCATCCGCAACCTGATCGACGCCGGCGCTGACATTTTCCGGCTTAACTTCAGCCACGGAACCTACGATCAGCATGCGCACACCTTCGAAGCCATCCGACGGATCGCCGAAGAAACCGGCAAGACCATCGCCATCCTGCAGGATATCCCCGGCCCGAAACTACGGATCGGCGAGTTCGCGGAAGAACCGGTGACGGTCTCGGCGGGTGATAGCTTCACCTTCCGCGTGAACGATGAGTCGCCCGGGAACGAGTCCGGCGTCGGCTTCGCCAGCGACGGCTGGCACCGGTCGGTCGAGCCCGGCGAACGCATCCTGCTCGGGGACGGCGCGATGCAACTCGAGGTGACGAAGACCAGTGACGACGCCATCACCGCGACGGTGCGCACCGACGGCGAGATCCGTTCCCGCCAGGGCCTCAACTTTCCAGACACCGACCTCGACCTCGCGGCGGTGACCGATGACGACTGGGACCACATCGCGTTCGGACTGCAGCTGGGTGTGGACGCCGTCGCACTTTCGTTCGTGCAGGGGCCGGATGATCTGATCGCGGTGCGTCGCTTCATGCGACGCAAGGGCGAATATGCGCCGCTGTTGATTGCGAAGATCGAAACCCCGCGCGCCGTCGAAAACATCGAGCAGATCATTCAGCGTTGCGATGGAATCATGGTCGCGCGTGGCGACCTTGGCATCGCAATGCCGATTGAACGCGTACCCGTTATTCAGAAACAACTGATCCACCTTGCGCGCGAACAACGCCGGTTCGTCATCACCGCAACCCAGATGCTGGAGTCGATGGTCAGCGCGCCACGGCCGACCCGCGCCGAGGCGACCGACGTCGCGAACGCCGTCTACGACGCCACCGACGCGGTCATGCTGTCCGGAGAGACCGCCATCGGCAAGCACCCACGGCTGGTGGTCGAGATGATGAGCCGGATCCTCACCGCGACCGAGCCGGTGGTCGAGATTCCGCTGACGAAAAAGAAAGACAGCAGCGTCGACAGCGCCGTCTCCCGCGCGGTCAAGGAACTGGCGCGTCAACTGGAGGCGAAGGCGATTCTCGCGCCGATCAGCAGCGGCTCGACCGCGATGCGGATGAGCCGGCAACGGATGGGCGTGCCGATCCTTGTTGGGACGTCGAAACGTGAAACCGCACGACGGCTGGCGTTCTACCAGGCTGTGTACCCGGTAATGGTCGATCCCGGCAAGGGCGTGAAAGAAACCACCGAGCGGCTGATCGAGAAAGCGAAGCAGGAAGGCTTTGTCGCGAACGGTGATCGTGTGATCCTGACCGGCGGACTGCCCGTCGAAAAGGCCGGCACGACCAACTTCCTCCGCGCACTGACTGTCGGGGATGAGATTTGATGCGAAGTTTACAGAAAAACTGCCGTCTGTCCCCAGTTTTCCCCGAGATGTTGAAGACATGTTAGATCCCCCCAAGACTGTTTTTTGTTTACTTCAAATGAATTGTTTTAATCGTAGTTGAATTTCTTCCGTCGCTAACACTGACTAAGTATATACCTGACGTGTAGTCCTTGAAGGACAAATGGTCCCTCGCTGATTCATGTGGGTAAGCTGAGGTTGAGCTTTCCCGCGACGAG
>JAHLLB010000035.1 GCA_020444425.1 bacterium
GGTAAGCATAATCCGTCAACCGATCACGCTACCCACACAGAACAGCGAAGCACCGAAAAAGTATTGTATTTCAACATGCCAGCCAAATGGCTGGCATTTTTGCTCTCCTTAGAGCAGTACTAACATTTGTTATCTAAAGCAAAACCAATGCGATAGCCGGCATTAGTGCAATGTAATTATCGCTAACTATTAAAATGAAAAACCTGTGATATCAATCGGTTATCTTTGTAAATATGTCGTATTTTGTGATCCAAGTCACGGAACTCTGAATTCTTATCGCTGGTTCTTGACTTTAAGGTTGCTACGTTCTACTCTTTCCCCGGGTTGCGGGAGAGATCCTATCATCACTCGCTTTGTACTGCTTCCAACCGCTCCCATTTTCTTGAACTGTTTCCATGAGTTGATTTTTCCTGACAGGGAATCCGGATTTCTCTGCTTATTAAGTTCGGATACCCTAACATTCAGAATCTGCACGCTATTTCAGGTGTTGCAGAAAAAATCAAGGTAGAAGCACAAGGAGAGATGTGATGCGTTTGAAAAAAGCAATGGTCTTGACGTTGGCGGCCGCAATGGTCCCGCTGGCCTCGATGGCCGAAATCGTGAAGCTTGATGCGGCCCCGCAGGAGATGAAGGGCACGGAAGCGCAGGCTGTGTACAGTTGGCCGGCTACGATCACGGTTGACGAGAACATGATTGACCGCAATGCGGATGCGATTGAGTTGCAGCGTCCCAGTGCGTTGCAGAGCGAAGAGTTCGGCCAGAATGATGCGCCGGTGATTGACGCTCTGACTCAGATTTACATTGAAGGCTTCTTCCCGGGTTGGGATGCCAACTGGGCCGGCCCGTACGGTGGTGGCTACGATGGCAGCGGCAACTTCCAGTCGTGGCGTTGGACCGAGCGTACCGAACGTTCCAGCGTGGGTAGCTACGCGGCCTATTGTGCCGGTGATGCCGCCCTCATTCCGGATCCCCAGACTGACACCTATCCGGATGACATGGTCACCTGGATGTACTACGGTCCGGTCGACATGAGCACCTACGACGGCGCGGCGGTCGAGTTTGACATCTTCGTTGACTGCGAAACCCGTTACGACAACGCCTTCGTTGGTATCAGCACCGACGGCGCCAACTTCGATGGCCGCTTCTATTCCGGCTATGATGGTGTCTGGCACACCGACGAATTCCACCAGGTCGACCTGCCGGTTGGCGCGACCCAGGTGTACTTCCTGTTCAAGTTCAAGAGTGACTACACCGCCAGCTCGGGCGAAGGCATCTGGGTGGACCAGGTTCGTTTCTATGGCTACAACCCCGATCCGCCGCCGGCCCTTTCGGACCTCCGCATCACCGACCTCAGCTGGTCGCCGATGAACCCGGCTGCGGGTGCCAGTGTTGACGTGACCCTCGACTTCCAGAATAACGGTGCTGGCGACGCTGGCTCGTTCTGGATCGACCTCTTCACCGATACCGACGGCGTGATGCCGAGCATTGGCCAGACCAGCTCAACCGCGCACAACGTCTCTGGTGGCCTCGCCGCTGGCGCGTCCGACTCCTACACCTTCACCATCAGCTACCCGAGCAACGGCACTCGCTGGCTCGCGGCGTTGATCGACACCGATGAGATCGTTGACGAAACCAACGAAAACAACAACACCTGGGGCTTCGACAAGCTACCGGTGGGTATCGCCACGGTCATCATGGCTGGAAACGTCAGCCCGAACCCGGTTCCGGCTGCTGGCGCGACGATTGTCTACCCGGTGAGCGCGACGCAGTACACCGGCGCGCAGACGCGTCCGGCGTGGGTCACGATTTCGTACCAGGGTTATGGCAACTCGGTTGAAATCTTTAAGACTCCGGGCAACATCACCCTGAATCCGGGTGGTACGCTCAACACCAACCTGTCGCACTACATCCCGAACAATGCTCCGGGCGGTATGTACACGATCAACGTCAACTTCGGCAACTACCCCTGGGTCCCGTGGGATTCCGGCGTGACCACGTTCGAGAAGATCGGCCCGGCTGCCAACAGCATGGCTGACTTCCAGGGCGTCGAGTTCAAGACCATCGGCACCAACGCGTTCGATATCGCGGCCGACGATGACCTCAGCCTCAGCAGCAACCTGCCGACTGAGTTCGCGATGGGCACCGCCTACCCGAACCCGTTCAACCCGAGCACCACGATCTCGTTGGCGCTGCCGGAAACGGCTGAGCTGAACGTGAACGTCTTCAACGTGCAGGGCCAGCTTGTTGCGACCCTCGCGTCCGGCCAGTACCAGGCGGGTCACCACCAGATGGTGTTCGACGCGCGCGGTCTGTCCAGTGGTGTCTACCTCGTGCAGGCCCAGGCCAGCACCGGTGAAGCCGCTGTCCAGAAGGTCATGTTGATGAAGTAAGACCTCAAGAAGTCGTTCAGAGATTTGAGCAAGCCAGCCTTCTGGGCTGGCTTTTTCAATTGTTTGAGCCGAACTGACATTTATTATCCCTAATAAAATCAAGGAGTAAACGAATATTAGAGAGATTCGCATGTAGGCTAACACTGATTTCTAAACTCATTATAATTAAACCATTTAAAATCTTAGTTCGTTTCATTTTATGCTTCAAATTAGACGACTCCCTCATTTCTTCGATGGTTCTTGACTTTCAAATTGCCTTGATCTAACCTGTACTCGGGTCGCGGAAAACTACCTGCCACTTGCCCACACGGAATTGTAAATTACCGCTCCCACCATCTTCAAATCTGTTTTCATGAGTTTTTGTTGTCCTGATTAGGGAGAGTGGATTTCTCTGCTTTAGAAGTTCGGATTCCCTAACAACGTCAATTCTGCGTGCTATATCTGGTGTTGCAGAAAATTTAGAGGTAGTACCTGGAGGAGAGATTCGATGAGTTTGAAGAAAACTATGGCCGTGATGTTGGCAGCCGCTCTGCTGCCAGCCGCGTCGATGGCTGAGATCGTTCAGCTGGACGCCGCTCCGCAGGAGATGAAGGGCACTGAAGCCCAGCAGGTGTTTACCTGGCCGGGTAGCGTATCATTTGATGCGAACATGCTTGCGCAAGAAGGCGCGCCGGTCGAGCATCAGCGTCCGAACGCAACACAGAAAGCCGAGATGGGTGAGAATGATGCGCCGGTGATTGACGCCTTGACGCAGATCTTCATCGACGGTTTCGCTCCAGGTTGGGATGCCAACTGGACCGGCCCGTACGGTGGTGGTTATGACAGTGACGGCAATTTCCATTCCTGGACCTGGTCGGAACGCACCGAACGCCAGAGCGTCGGCGATTACGCGATCTATTGCTCCGGCGATGCCACAGAAGTTCCCGATCCGCAGACAGACACCTACGGGGATGACATGGTCACCTGGATCAAGTACGGTCCGGTCGACATGAGCGGTCACGAGGGTGCGGGCGTCATGTTTGACGCGTACATCGACTGCGAACCGACCTTTGACAACCTCTTCGTTGGCATCAGCACCGATGGTGTGAACTTTGATGGTAGCTTCTATTCCGGTTACGATGCCGTCTGGCACACCGACGAATACTACCAGATCGACTTCCCGGGTGGCGCGACTGAGGTGTACTTCCTGTTCAAGTTCAAGAGCGACTACGCTGTCAGCCCGAGCGAAGGCGTCTGGGTTGACCAGGTCCGCCTCTATGGCTACAACCCCGGTCCGCTGCCGGACCTCCGCATCATCGATGTGAGCTGGTCGCCGATGAACCCGGCTGCGGGCGCGAACGTAGACGTGACCGTCAATTACATAAACGTCGGTGCTGGCGATGCTGGCCCGTTCTACATCGACCTTTTTAGCGACACTGATGGCGTTTTCCCGTCCATCGGAGAACTTGGCACCTTTGGTTTCTACAACTCCGGCCTGGCTGCCGGTACGAGCGCTTCGCACACCTTCACCACCAGCTACCCGAGCAACGGCACCCGCTGGCTCGCAGCGTTGATCGACACCGACCAGATCGTTGACGAAACCAACGAGAGCAATAACACCTGGGGCTTCGAGAAGCTGCCGGTGGGCATCGCGACGATCATCTGGGCGGGTGTTGTAAGCCCGTACCCGGTTCCGGCTGCCGGCGCGACGATCACCTATCCGGTGAGCGCGACGCAGTACACCAGCCCGCAAACACGTCCGGCGTGGGTCACCATTTCCTACGAAGGCTACGGCAACTCGGTGGAAGTCTTCAAGACCCCGGGCAACATCACCCTGAATCCGGGTGGTACGCTGAATACCAACCTGTCGCACTACATCCCGGGCAATGCGCCGGGTGGCAACTACATGATCAACGTCAACTTCGGCAACTACCCGTGGATTCCGTGGGATTCCGGCGTGACCACCTTCTGGAAGGACGGTCCGGTTGCGAACAGCCTCCGTGACTTCGACGGCGTCGAGTTCAAGACCATCGGCACCAACGCGTTCGACGTGGCGGCCGAGGATGAGCTCAGCCTCAGCAGCAACCTGCCGACTGAGTTCGCGATGGGCACCGCCTACCCGAACCCGTTCAACCCGAGCACCACGATCTCGTTGGCGCTGCCGGAAACGGCTGAGCTGAACGTGAACGTCTTCAACGTGCAGGGCCAGCTGGTTGCGACCCTCGCCAGCGGTCAGTATCAGGCTGGCAACCATCAGATGGTCTTCAACGCGAATGGTCTCGCCAGTGGCGTCTACCTCGTGCAGGCCCAGGCCAACACCGGTGAAGCCGCTGTCCAGAAGGTTATGTTGATGAAGTAATCAGTCCGCGTGATCCTGTCCTCCTTCGGGAGGAGAGACACTGTGAGCCGTCCGGATCGAACATCCGGGCGGCTCTGTTTGTTATCCCGTTTCGCCTCAAGTCCTCCACCTTTTTCGTTTTCCGTGTCGAACCTTTTCTCCCCACTTTTGCGTCCCAACTCCTGCTTCGCCGCTGCCAGACAGTAGTTCACGACTCGTCAATTCACCAATATTGTTAGAAATCTGTAGACAGTATTCAGGGTTTTATGGATAAGGTATAATTCGACGTTTTACGTTATCATTGAAATAGCTGGGATATACACCTGCCTCTCTCTTACCTTACTGATATACAATATATCATAATCATAAGAATATGGTTGCAATTCGAGTTTTTGCAGAATATCTTTCGGTTGAGTTGAGAAGACTCGTTGATCTGACAAGCGACAGGGCAGTACAGGCTGGATCGGACTCACCGAACGCTGTGGTGGTTTCCGGTGAGGGGATGGCCTCAGGCCTGGTTCTGATTCGGTTCGAAAGGCAGGTGGATCATGAAAAAGCTCATCGTGTTGACAGTGGCAGTCGCGACGGTGCTTCCGTTGCTGTGGACGTCTTCGGTGGTTGCTTCCGGAGTTACGAAGGTGGCGGCGAAGCATGCGGTGAAGGCGTCAACTCCGCCAACGGTTCGAGCGGGCACGTTGAACCTTGACCCGAGCGCGGAACCGGCGATCGAAATCGAGCCGAATCGGGTGACCGTCCCCGCAACCGCCCGTGCGTTGCGCACCCAAAGTGGCCAACCGGACCCGCCGCAGTTGGACAACGTGCTCTTCTTCGACGACTTCGAGGGTGAATTCCCGGGCCCGTGGACGATCACCGGCAACCCGTCCACCTGGGGACTGGAGACGGAACGCTCTCACTCCGGCAACGGTGCGGTCTGGTGTAACGGTAACAACCGTGAGCCAGCGCAGGGTTACCGGTCCAACTGTTCCTCGACAATCTGGATGCGGGTTGACCTGACCCGGTTTGAGTCCGGCACATTGAGTTTTTGGCACTGGTGCGACACCCAGGCGGGATACGACAACCTGTTTGTCGGTGTCTCTAACAGCGGGTATCCATTCACCGGCCTCTTCATCTCCGGCAACATCCAGGAATGGCGCCGCGAAACCCTGGATATTTCCGACTTCTGCGGCGATGAAATGATGCTCATCTTCCGTTTCCAGACCAGCCCCTACTACGAGTATGAAGGGGTCTGGATCGACGACGTCACGATCACCGGCATCGAGGCCGGCACGCCCGACCTGAAGGTCACCAGCATCACCCATTCGCCGGAGAATCCGCAGCCGTGGTTCCCGGTGACGGTCTCGGTCACGGTGCTGAACTACGGCGATTCCAACTCCGGTCCATTCTACGTCGACCTCTTCCTCGACCAGCCGAGCAAGCCGATGATCGGCGACTACGGCGGTCTGTACCAGTTTGTCCCCAACGGGTTGAACGCGGGCACGACGCAGGAATTCCAGTTCATGCTGGACTATCCGGTACACGGCACCAAGCACCTGTGGTCCATTGTCGACACCGATCAGATGGTTGACGAGTTCAATGAGCTGGATAACGTCCACGGGCCCTACGACCTTCCGGTCGGAGTCGCGACGGTCGCGACCGTAACACCCGGCTCGCCGGTGATCATCGTGCCGCCGACGGGTGGATCGTTTAATTACAACGTGTCGGTGGATCAATACACGGACACCGCGTGGCACGAAACCTGGACCACGATCACCTACCTCGGGACCGGCACCTCGCTGCAGGTGGAATTCCTCGACAACCAGCCATTTGTCCCAGGCGATCCGCTGCAATACTCGCGCACCCAGAACGTGCCCGGCTTTGCCCCGCCGGGGAACTACCAGGTGACGGTCACCATCGGCACCTACCCGTGGACGATCCACGACACGGGCTCGTTCCAGTTCACCAAGGCCGGTGGTGTCAGCAATCCGTCGGTGGCGTCGTTGGGTACGTCGGACGACTGGCCGAGCACCGGCTCGACGTTTGCCGCGGGCGACGGGGACGCGTCCGTGCAGGCTACGTTGCCGGAGCAGTTCGGCCTCAGCGCGGCATACCCGAACCCGTTCAACCCGTCCACGTCGTTTGAGGTGATGCTGCCCTCCGCGACGCAGCTCGAGGTGACGGTCTACACCATGCAGGGGCGTGAGGTTGACCGGTTGGCGTCAGGAGACTACACCGCTGGATCACATCGCCTCTGCTTTGACGGTCACGGGCTGGCAAGCGGCGTCTACCTGATCTCCGCCCTCACCAGCGCCGGTGAGTCTGCCGTACAGAAGGTTGTGCTGATGAAATAGGGAAAGTGTGGCCCGGCTTGGTGTCTTTGTCCAAGCCGGGTCTCATGGTCTCAGTGTCTGATTTCAGGTTTGTGGTTTGTGGTGTCTGGGATCTGGGGTCTGGTATCTGGGCTCTCGGATCTGACAAAATCACGTGCCCGTGTTTGCTTGCAAACGCGGGTTCGGCAGCATATCCACGTCCGTACGAACAGGTGCCCCTGATGGCTCCGCCAGCAGGGCTACTCCGACCTCACCCACCCTGAACCGAACCGTATCCATGCCCCAGACATTCATGTCTGGGTTCATCCGCACGTTACATTTCCTTGCGCCTGCCAACTCACGATGCCTGCGTGTGTGCCCCGACGGCAAATGTGCTCGTCGGGCTACTCTGACCTTGACTACTCGGAACCGAATCCAGAACATGCCCACGACATTCATGTCGTGGATCATCCGAAAGTATCTGTGTTACTCGGGGTCCCGGACTGAAGTCCGAGGTCGTGGGTGCGGTGGTTCCTTGACCGTCGCTGAATCCCGGGCTGAAGCCCGAGGGCATGTCACCCGGAACAATCTCGACAGTTGCGCGTCCGCCTCGGTTACCGCCTCCCGGCGTCGTTCAAGTTCCCCCAAGTTGCCAACCTTGCGTGACCATGGACAGCCGTCCGTGGCATTTCTGTATCCGTGAGTGTAGGTTATGGAACAGCTGGACTTGTCGCAGTCAGGAAGCTGTCGAATGAGGTGGTGCAGTGAATTTGCGTGATCGTCTCTTGTCAACCTGACAAATATCTGTTTTTTTTTATGTCAGTATGACAGTGCAAGTCGGTCGGCCGATGCATCTTTTGAAATAGTCAGGAGGACGCCATGAAATCCATACTTATATTACTCAGTTTGCTGATGCTCCTTGGCTCCGCTTGGGCAGAGATCGAAATCCTTGGAATCAACTTCTATGGATGGCCGAATACGGATGAGACGTTTGAGTACATCACCCGGAACACTACTGGCGAACTCGTCATCACTGGAACAAGAGGCGGGTATTTAACACTTTGGTTCCAACCCAACGGGACATTCGTGGATATACAAGGTGTAGGAATTGGTGAAAGGTGGTCGTTGCCTGATGGAGGTATTATTGGCGAATCACTACCTTATCGTAGCAGAATCTATAGACTCGCTCCAGATCATTCCATTCAATGGCAGTATCCCGTTTCCGTAACAGAGCACAATAGAGTCTATACAAGAACTACTTCTGATGATACTTTTTTGGTTCCCTATACGACCAGTTCAGGTGATGATCGGCATGGGAAGTTGGACGAACTATCCGATTCTGGTCAGCTCCTTTCGTCCGTCGAAATGCAATTGGCGCGGCCCCATACCTTAAGACAAGCCTTCGAACTCCCAGACGGCACATACTTGGCTCAGGGCGTCGCTTCTGGTACTGGATTCACTTGCCAAGTCGGCAATAACGGTGAAATCCTTTGGATCAATTACCTGGAGGACAATCAACAATACAGCTCAGCGTGGAGATCACCATCCTTCCTTCTACCTGATGGTACTTTTTTAGGTCGGATTTCGAATCCAAATATTGTCCCTGGACTCGAAGATCTTGTCTGGTTTGACAAGGATGGTGAGATCCTGCGCACCGTCAGCTTCTCAGACGATTATAACCCAACCATTGAAGCGGTTCTACCCGACTGCGGAATCTTGATGTCGCAGGGTGAGCGGCTAGACGCAGCCGGCAATCTCCTCTATGACATGGATTATCAAGCTTTCGCTGATGCGATCGAAGACAGTCTTTCAAACTCTGTTGAGATTGTATTGATAAATGACGTGGAACCGACGGACAATTTCCGCTATTACGCCGTCGGATACATGTACAGGTACGCAAGCCCCCCGCCCGAGGAACAATTCGATGCGTGGCTCGCGTGCGCCGGACCGGGGCCGGAACCGATCCGGTTGTCTGTCCGGAAACGCGCGCCGGAAGGTCCGGTTGACCCCGCCAGCCCGATGCGGCTGCGGGCACGGGTGTACAACCGTGGCGACGTGACGCAGACCGTCGACATCTGGACCGTTGCGCGCACACCGGACTGGGACGTCGTCGGCCCGATCCGCATGTGGTCGGACGTGAACATCGAGCCCGGCGAGGAACTGTCCGCGACGTTGACCCAGTGGGTGCCGGAGTTCGCCCCCGCCGGTGACTACAACTACATCCTCCGCGTCGGCGACTACCCCGAACACCACTACGAAACGTACTTCCCGTTCGAGGTGGCGGAGGGGCAGAGGGCGGTTGATCCGCGCTTGCAAGCAAGCACGGCCACAGCTTCTGCTGCCGACCGCAATCCACAGGCCGAATCCCCTGTCGGTTGGGAGATGCTGATCGAGTTGATCGAACGCTTCCCGACCACCGACGACCAGTGGTTCGCTGACGAATAGATCCTGTGAAACGCAAAGTCACCACGTGTTTAACTCCGTGGTGACTTGTGTTATCTTTATCTTGTTCTTTGTTCTTTGTTCTTTGTTCTTTGTTCTTTGTTCTTTGTTCTTTGTTCTTTATTCTTTGGTCTTTGGTCTTTGGCCTTTTCTCATATCTCATATCTCATATCTTGTGTCTTGTGTCTTGTCTTTTCCTCAAGCCTCACACCTCATACCTCACACCTGCCCATCACCGTCCTCGCGGGTGAAACTCCCGGTGCTCCTGTTGCAGCGTAGAGCGTTGTAGATGCGTGTAGATCTGGGTGGTGGAGATGTCGGCGTGACCGAGCATTTCCTGCACCGCGCGCAGGTCGGCGCCGGCTTCGATCAGGTGAGTCGCGAAGGTATGGCGGAAGATGTGCGGGCTGATGGTGGCATTGAGCTGTAACGGTTCTGCCAGTGCTTTCAGCCGGATCCAGATCGCCTGCCGGGTTAACGGGCGACCGTTCTTCGACAGGAACAGCACCCCCTTGTCCAGCCCACGTCCACCGGCAAGGTTCGCACGCACACCCTCCTTCAGGTACCGGTCGTGTACCCAGTGGATCGCAGCCTCCCCGATCGGTACATAGCGTTCCTTGCTACCCTTGCCGAAGACCCGCAGGAACGCGTCCCGCCACAGGCAATCGGCGAGCGTCAGCGTGATCAGCTCGGTGACACGCAGCCCGCACGCCCACAGCAATTCCATCATCGCCCGGTCACGCAGGCCGAGATCGTTTGAGGTGTCCGGCGTTTCGACGAGGCGGGTGGCGTCCTCGACACTCAGCGCTTCCGGCAGCTTGGATGATCGCCGGGCAACTCGCAACGTGGTCGCGGGATTGGTCGGCGCCAACCCTTCCCGTTGCAGGAATTTGTGGAAGTGGCGGATCGCGGAAGCGGTTCGCGCACGTGTGGTCTGTGCGAGGCCGAGGTCAGACAACATCCGGATGTGTTGTTGAATGTGGGAGTACCTGATCGCTTCTACTCGCTTGACGTTAGCCGCCGCGAGATGATGCACGTACCGCACCAGATCGCGCTGGTAGGAGTCGAGCGTGTTCGGGCTGTAGCTGCGTTCCAGCTCGAGATGCGAGAGGAACTCCGCCAGTTCATCACGCAGAATCGGAACTTGCGGCGGCTCATTCACGGCCGATCCTCAAGCCGCGCGAACAGGTCTTTCTCGAGCACGCCGAGACCGTGCGCCAGTTGCTCACAGATGGTGTCCAACTGCTCGCCCCGGACACGTGGCGGCACGTGGATCGGTGTGCCGAAGCCGACAGCGATGCGTGTCGCCGGCAGTGGGATGAATTGCTTGTCCCACGTCGCCAGCCTCCAGCCGCTGTGAGCGATGGCATGCATCGGCAGGATCGGGCGTTTCGCCAGCGAGGCAATTTGTACGATGCCCGGTTTCACTTCCCGTCGCGGGCCGATGGGACCGTCCACCACCCAACCGATGGTACGTCCCTGCTTTAACGTGCGAACACTTTCGCGGATCGCCTGGATCTGCTGATGCCCACTCGACCCGCGTGCCAGGTCGAATCCAAGCCCACGCATCGCGGCGGCAATGATTTCCCCCTCCCACGATGGCGATACAACCGCCACCATGTCATTGTCACGTACGCTGTAGATGTTCATCAGCAACGCTTCGTGCCAGCTGGCGAGGATCCAGCTGCCGGTGTTTGACACCGCGCGCAGGTGGTCGAGCCCGGTCCAACGGACATCCCACGTCGCGCCGATCCGTCGCAGCAGCGGAGTGAGCAGATGCTGTGTCAACGGCGGAATGACGTATGGCCACAGGCCTGCGGGTTGTCCCGGCCGTGGTTCAGGCAGTCGGAAAAGCTGTTGGCAGTTGATCATGGTAGTTTCGATCCGTTGAATGCATACGAAATGTGATCATTCTCAGGTGATAAACTCAACAGGTTTCAGCGCTCCAGTTTTCAGTTTTCAAACAAGATGGATCGGGCATGAAAATTGTTCAGGCCAGCGATGCATATGCGAAAAAGCATATTCGCATGAAGACATATAATTGCTAGCGAAAAATCATGGAACTCGCTGACGGATTTGCACAAGTGAAGAAGACAGATAGAGACAGAATCCCAACTGGACCCCAGAAGCTTCTGGATAGGAAATGATTTCAATCGCGATCACGTACAATCTTGCGCGTTGCTATCCATGCATGCAATCCTACTGATGCCGTGGGAGGTCAATTGAACTTATTGAAAATGATGTTCATGCAAAATTTTGCATGGACAGTATTTTTAATTTGCCCGGTGATACACTTGAATTAGGTCGAAAATGCGGAAAAAGCTTCTTGGAGTGGTTTTGTTCTCAGCGGGGTTGACTGGAGAAGTCCGTCTGATTATTATAGATGTGTACAATGTCGTACATAAGACAAGATTGGGCGCGCTTCACGAAAGGAACACGTCATGGCGACCGTCAGTGACCGCAAGTATGCGGAAGGTATGGGATTGGGTGTTGAACAGGTTCGTAAACTGATCAAGCGACTGGATATAGCTTTCTTCTCCAGTGGCAAGGGCGAAAGCATGGTTTACATGTTCGACTCCGATGAACTCGACTCGAAGTTGCAGGACATGAAGAAGTCGAAGAAGGATCGTCGTCGCGGTCCGCGCAAAAAGTCCGCGAAGACTGCAGCGGCGAAGAAGTAACACATTTCGCCGTATTTGTTAGATGTGGGAGTTCCATGGGGTGCTGGCAGAAACATCCCGCGGGACTCCCTTTTTTGCCTACTCCGGTTCAGCTTCGACTCCGGCCCACTTCCTAACCTGTTCATATTTCGATGCTTGTATCGGATTCTCCTCCCGGCATGCGAGTTGCTCACTGTTTTCCGTCAACAGGAAGACTCCGTTCATGAGCAACAACACCTACAGCTTTCTCTTCAAGCGGCTGGACGCAATGCAGCCACTCGTGAAGGGGTTGGATGCTTACGCCGCGCGGCAGAAAGCGTTCGCATCCAACATTGCGAACTCGGAGACGCCGGGTTATCGCGCCAAGCGTGTGGAGTTTGAGGACGAGTTGCGCACCGTGGTAGACCGTCACCGTCGAATGTTGTCCCGTTCCAGCGGCACACACATCCCAGTCGCCGGCGGACAGCGGCGGATGGACAAATTGCAGCCGCACGTGGTGGAGAACGAAAACCGTGAGTTGATCAACGGCGTCAATAACGTCGATATCGACGCCGAGATGGCGGGCATGGCGACCAACCAGATTCAATATTCGACAGCCGCCAAGGTGCTGAGCCTGCGCTACAAGATCTTGCGGTCGAGCATTCTCGGTCGCAGCTCCGGCTAAACACAAACAGATCGCTACGATTCAGCCGATAAAAAAACACGCCCCGTCAGGGCGTGTTTTCTATCTCATCAACGTGCGTACGTGTGCTACTTTTTCGCAAGGTATTCGCGAAACTGCTGCGGCAGGCTGCCGTTCGCACCGTCTTCCATGAAGTCGAGGAATCGCTGGACCTGGTCAACGGTCTCATCGCTGATCAGGTGCTCGACCTTGCAGGCGTCATCCTCAGCCTGTTCGTCAGAGATGTTGAACACCTCGGTAAACAGCCGCTTGAACATCTTGTGCTTGCGGTAAATGCGATCCGCTTCCCTACGGCCTTTGTCCGTGAGTTCGATGTCGCCATATTTCTGGTGCAACACCAGTCCGCGGTCCTGCAAAACGGACAGGGCTTCGGTCACGGATGGCTTCGACACACCCATCGAATCGGCGATATTCTTCACCTTCGCCGGCAGCCCCTCAAGATCCTGAAAATAGATTGTCTCGAGGTAGTCCTCCATGTTCGCGCTGAGGCCGTTCTTTTCACGTCGGTGCGGCATGACATTCCTCCAGGACGTTTCCGGCGATTACCCGATTTCAGGCAGACGCAAGCTCATGTTGTTGAAGAACCTGCTATACGACAATCGTGCTCAAAGTTCGTCTACCATAACGGGTAGGTAAATCTAACTTATTCGACCTAAAATAATCCAGCCCTCTGGAGCTCGCAAGCGCTTCTCCGGGTTTAGTGGCGGAATTGCTCGGTAACATCATCACCCCCGGGCAGGGTGAGCACGCGGAAGGTCGTCGGCGACTGGCCGGCATCGCCAACGAGACGGATAAACAGCTTGTAGCGCAGCATCAGCCGGTTGATCTTGCTCTTCAGCCCACCTTCCGTAAGATGCTTCTGCAACGTGGGATGCACGACCACCTTGATCCGGCGTTTGCGTGTGTGGTACAGATAACGTGCGATCCAGCGTTCGAGCTCGGTGATCACGGTTTCCCGCGTCGCCACCATCCCGGTTCCGTTACACGCCTTGCATGGTTCTTTCAACGCATAAACCAGGCTCGGGCGAATGCGCTGGCGGGTGAGCAACATCAGGCCGAACGCCCCGATCGGAGCCACATCCAGCTTCGCCCGGTCGCGCTTCAGCTCTTTCTTCATCTCGTCGTACAACTTCTTGCGGTTCTTTTCTTCGACGAGATCGATAAAGTCAACGGCGATGATGCCGCCGATGTCACGCAGCCGGAGCTGGCGGCAGATCTCCCGTGCCGCCCGCAGGTTGACCTTGAGGCTGTTCTCTTCGTGGTTGCTCTTGCCGACGTAGCGGCCGCTATTCACGTCGATGGTGACCATCGCCTCGGTGTGCTCGATGAGGATGTGTCCCCCACCCTCCAGCCACACCTTACGGCGCAGTCCCTTCTCGATTTCGCTCTCGACCTCGTAATGATCGAAGATCGGGAGTTTATCCTGATACAGCTCGACGCGTTCCATCAGTTGCGGCGAAACGCCCTTGAGGTAGTCGGTGATTTCCTTGTGCAGCGTTTTCGAGTCGACGATCAGGTGATCGATTTCCGGACTGAACAGGTCGCGAATCACGCTCGAGGCGAGGGTCACTTCCTTGTAGATGCGTTCCGGTGCTTTCGCCGTCCGGGACTTGGCCTCGACGCGGTGCCAGAGATTGACCAGCCGTTCGATATCGTCCCGCAGCGTGGCCTCGTCCTTTTCCATTGCCACGGTGCGTACGATCAGCCCGTATCCCTCACCCTGCAGTGACTTGGCGATCTTCTTGAGGCGGCGCTTTTCGCGCGGGCTGGGGATCTTGCGGGAGACACCGATGGATTGTTCGTAGGGCACGAGCACGACGAACCGTCCCGGCAGCGACACCTGGCTGGTAACGCGCGGCCCCTTGCCGCCCATCGGTTCCTTTGTCACCTGAACGAGGATTTCCTGGCCGGCCTGCAGGTTGACCCGGGCGACGTTCCCCCGGCGTCCACCGCCGTTGCCGTTCCCGTTCCCGTTGCCGTTGCCGTTTTCGTCGTCTTCGTCTGCGATTTCGTACAACGTGCCGACGTCGTTGAAATGCAGGAATCCATCCTGTTCCCAGCCGATGTCGACAAAGGCGGCGGAGATGCCGTTCAGCACCTTGCGTACACGCCCGAGGTACATGTCCCCGACGTTTCGTTCGCTCTCCGGCCGTTCGACGAACACTTCCGCGACACGGTCATCCTCGAGCAGCACAATGCGTGTTTCCGCAGTCGCAGCGTTGATGACGATCTGCTTCTTCATGCCGTCACCTCCGGCGCCTGCGTGCGGGCATCATCCAGCAGCTCCATCGGCGTCAGCAGAGTATCGCCATCTCGAGAAAAGATCTCCTTGCGCGTCACGGTGGTGAGGAATTCAGGCGGAGCATCCCATGCTTCCGCCAATTCATCAAGACGGGCGGTAGCCCCGTTGAAGACATCCAGGTGCAGTTCGACCAGCCCGTTTCCCTGATTCACGCGATGCACAAACCTGCGAAGATCCACTCGTTTTACCTTGCCTTTGCTAAGGCGGTTGATGGTGAAAGACTCTTGTTCAAGAAACGCCTCCAGGTGGCTCTGGAAGGTATCCGTTTCCGGTGCCGGGAAGCCATAGAGTACGCGCTCAACAATCGAAGTTAACGCCGCCGGGCGCTTCTGGAGCACTGTCGCCCGTTCCGCCCGTATCCCACCTGGAGCATACCTGTTGATGGAAGATACGATCTCATCCGCCTCCATCGGTCGATACAGGCTGATGTCGAAGTACTCGGCGTCGCTTTGCAATCCGACGGGCAGCGGTGGGCCGAATCCCAGCCGCGCGTGCGGGTGAAAACCCTGCGAATACGCGATCGGAATTCCGGCACGGCGGAGCAAGCGTTCCCACAACCTGACGAAATCCAGGTGACCCGACCAACGCAGCTCCGGGCCTCGAGTATAACGAACTCGGGCGACCACTGTGACATCTGACGGCGCGGGTGTCTCCGCAACGGGCTGCGGCGCCATGCGTGTAACGTCCGGATACAGGTTGCAAACCAGCTCGCCGTCCGGAATCATCTTCTGCAGGCCGCAACCGTGACACTGCCCGACACGGCAGTCCACTGTGGTTCGCACACGCATCGCCTTGTGCATCTCACGGTCGTGGAACCGGTCGTGCACACCCTTGCTGACATGACCCCAGGGCAATTTTTCGCCGGGCACAAATTCGCTAGCGAGCTGGTTCGGATCCAGGTCCGCATCGCGAAACGCCTGCCACCAGCGCTCGGCGTCGAAGCGGTCGTTCCACGCTTCCAGCACACCGCCGTCTTTCCATACCCGTTCAATCACATTGCCCATGCGTCGGTCGCCACGGGCGATGCAGGTTTCAATCAGCGCACTTTCCGGACCATGAGTGGACAAACGCGCCTGCACGTCGCGGAAGGAGCGGCGCAGCACATCGATTCGCCGATGAACTTCCTCAACCGGAACCTGCCCGAAACGCTGGAACGGCGTGTGCGCCTTCGGGGCGAACGGGCTGACGGATACCGTCACCCGCTGCCGTTTGCTCGTGCGCAGTTTCGTCACCTGGTGCGCGAGTTTGGCAATCCCGAACAGGTCTTCGTCCGTTTCCGTCGGCAGCCCGATCATGAAGTACAACTTGACCGAGTTGTAGCCCTCGCTGAACGCCAGTTCAGCCGCCCGCAGCAGGTCTTCCTCGCGCGAATTCTTGTTGATCACGTCCCGCAGCCGCTGCGTCCCGGCTTCCGGCGCGAAGGTGATCCCGGACTTGCGTGAGCCGGGGAAGGCGTGCGCCATTTCGCGGGTGAACGAGTCCGGCCGCAACGACGGAAACGCCAGCGAGATCCCCTTGCCGGCAAATTCGTCCTGCAACGCGTTGATCAGTTCCGGCAGCGGGCTGTAGTCAGACGTAGATAGCGAGGTCAGGCTCAGTTCGTTGTGCCCGGTCGCTCGCACATTGGCAATCGCCTGCGCGACCACGTCCTCCATCGGTCGTTCACGCACCGGACGGTACAACGTCCCCGCCTGGCAGAAACGGCAGCCCCGTGTGCAGCCGCGCATCACCTCGAGGCTGAGCCGGTCGAAGGTGGTTTCGGTCAGCGGGACGAGCGGAGTGTCCGGGTAGTATTCGGGCCGGAGCTGTTCAACCAGCTGCCCCTGCACCAGCGGGTTGGCGCCGTGTTCGACGAAGAAGCGGCCGTTCTTCCCCTCGATGGGTGTGTGCAACGACGGCCGGTACATGCCATTCAGGTCAGCGAGACGGTCGACGGTCTGTTCCCGGCTGTAGCCGGAACGTTTGCATTGCAGCGCGGTTTTCGCGATCTCGACGGCGAACTCTTCCCCGTCGCCGACCGCGACGAGATCAACGAACTCCGCGAACGGTTCCGGATTGTACACGACCGGCCCGCCGGCGATCACAATCGGGTCGGATTCCCGGCGTTGCTCTCTGCGGATCGGGACTTGTCCAAGGTCGAGCAACTCGAGCATTCCGGGTAGAGCCATCTCGTAGGAAAGGCTGACGCCGATGATGTCCACGTCGCGCAATGGAGTGCGTGTTTCCAGGGTGGGCAGTGGGATTTGAGTGGCACGGAACCGGGCGGCGGTATCCTCTTCCGGCAGGAACACACGTTCCCCGGCTATCACAGGATCGCAGGAATTGATCCGGTGATAGAGAATCTGCACCGCCAGCGAACTCATCGCGATCTCGTACAAATCGGGGAACGCGATGGCGAAGCGAAGTTCGGCGTCTGGCTTTACAATCCGGTGCAGTTCACGTCCGGCATAGCGCTGCGGCTTCCGCACGTGGGGAAGGATGTCCGTTTCAACACGGTCCCAAAACTGTGTCAATCGTTTTGATCCTCGACCTGCGCATCGGCGGGAGGATGTACACGGAGAGAGAGGACCCGATTGCCATCGACCGCGTTAACCCTGAAACTCCATCCCGAATGCTGATACTCCTGTCCCGGCGTGGGGACTTCACCCGCCAGCGAAAAGATGAATCCGCCCAGCGTGTCGTAGTCCTCTTCCGTCGGAACCACATCCTCGCCGATTTCACGATTGAAATCCGAAACTTCCATCTTGGCTAACACGAGGAGGTCGCCGTCCTCTTGACGAGTCAGGATTTCTTCCTCGGTATCAAATTCGTCGTGGATTTCGCCGACGATCTCCTCGATCACATCTTCCATCGTGACCAGACCCTCGGTACCGCCGTACTCATCCACCACGATTGCCATGTGAATCTTGTGCTTCTGGAACTCTTTCAGCAGCGTCGCGATGCGTTTGCTCTCCGGCACGAAGTACGCCTCGCGCATCACCTCACTGACTTCCTTGCCGCTGTGCCCGTTCGTGTTCGCGCCGATCAGATCCTTCGCGTACAGGATGCCGACAATGTGGTCAACGTCCTTGTCGAACACCGGGATGCGACTGTGTCCGTTTTCACGGATCGTGCGTATCACTTCATCCACCCGCGCATCCTGCGGCACGGCGATCATGTCGATGCGGGGCACCATGATTTCCCCGGCTTCGGTTTCGCCGAATTCGAAGATGGAGTGGATCATCTCCCGTTCATCTTCTTCCAGCACGCCATGTTCCTCGCTGACTTCCGCGAGGGTGCGCAGTTCTTCTTCGCTGAACAGGATGCGTGTCGCCTCAACACCGAAGATACGCGCCAACACATCAACCAGGCCGACCAGCAGCCGCGTCAACGGCCACATGAAGAACGAGGCGATATGAATCGGACCCGACAGCAAGAGTGCCCAGCGTTCGTTATGACGCAGAGCGAACACCTTTGGCGAAATTTCGACCAGCACGATGAGCAGGAAGGTGACAGCGAGAATCTGCACCACCAACGCCAGGCGGGGATCGAGACCGGCCACGAGTGCCGCCTCGGTAACAGCCAAAGCGGCCACACTGGCCGCCGAGGTATTGACAACCGTATTTCCGATCAGGATCGCAACGAGCAACTCACGCGGTTTGTCCAGGAGACGCACGACACGGCGGGAGCCGGAATCGGTACGCTCGCGCAAGTCACGGATCTGCGCCTTGGACAGGGAAAAAAACGCGGTTTCGCTGCCGGAAAAGAATGCGGACAGGACTAGCAGTGCGACGAAGACAATGATCTCAGTCCCGTATGGTTGACTGTCCACCTCCTGTTTAGCCCCTCTGCTCCACCGGATGATTGACTTGCCACGCCAGGACGCCGGTTCCCCGTCCCGCTCGAGCCAGACCTTCGTCTTCACGATTGTTCATGGCTCGGCGCTTCGCGGCTGTATCATCGTCCCATCCCGCAAGGTGCAAAATACCATGCAGGAGCAGACGCGATACTTCTTCAGTTATCGTACAACCGAAATCTATCGCCTGTTCATGAGCCTTCTGCAAGCTAACATAGATTTCGGCGTCAGGGAAATCCTCAATGTCGTCAAGTTCGGAGTTTACCTCCGCCGGTTCCGCCCCAAACCCGGTTTCATTTTCGTCAAACTCCGCTTCATCGTCCGCGTCGGATTCGTCCGTTTCCGCGTCGGATTCCGCGCGGAAATCGAAGGTGATGACGTCGGTCGGGCCTTCGTGCTGCAGGTACTGTTCGTTCAGTTCACGAATCTCATCATTCCCGACCAGCACGAACTGAACTTCACCGATCTCCAGCGACTCCTGCCTGGCCTCATCCGCAAGCCACGCCAGCAGCGGTTCTTCGTCTTGAATCGACCAGCCTGCGAGATCAATGAAGATCTTCATCAGGCCTTCTCCTCCGCCGACTCCTTCGCTTCGTCGTCCTTCGCCGCTTTACTCCTGCCACGTTTGCTTTCCAATTCCTCGCGGGACGGGTAGCGGATGCGATGGTGATGCATGCCTTGTAAAATCGGCACGAAAGCGTTGATGATGTTGCCGAGGTCGTGCATCGTCAGCGGGCACTCATCCAGCTCGCCGTCACCGTACTTGTTGATGATGACCTCGCGCACCTTCTTCGTGATATTCTCCGCGCTCGGATCGTCGAGGCTGCGTGTCGCGGCTTCGGCGCTATCGGCGAGCATCAGAATGCCGGTTTCCTTTGACTGCGGTTTCGGGCCGGGGTAGCGGAAGTCGTCCTCGTTAACCGATCCCTCCGGCCGCAACGACAACGCCTTGTTGTAGAAATAGACCATCAGGCCGGTGCCGTGATGCTCGCGGATGAATTCCTTCACCTTTTCCGGCACGCGGAAACGGTCCGCGATTTCGACGCCCTTGATCACGTGGTCCGCGAGCATCTTCGCCGACTCTTCCGGCTCGAGCGTGTCGTGGATGTTGCCCTGACCCACCTGGTTTTCGACAAAGTACTCTCGCCGCGCCATCTTTCCGATGTCGTGGTAGTACGCGCCCGCTCGCACAAGCAGCGGGTTCGCGTTGATCTCTTCCGCAGCCGATTCGGCCAGGTTACCGACCATAATGCTGTGGTGATACGTCCCTGGCGCTTCCAGCGACAGGCGTTTCAGCAACGGACGATTCAGGTCGGCGAGTTCGAGCAGCGTCAAATCGCTGGTGACCCGGAAAATTGGCTCGATCAAGAGTAGCAGGCCCAGCGCGAGCAACGGTGTGCTCACGGCATTGATCGCGACATAGCCCAGCTCGGACAATGTATCCTGTTCGAATTGCAGCGCGAACGTGTGCTCAATCATCACCACCAGCACGCCACCCGCAAAGATCAGCATCGCCGAGCGCATGATCTGCAGCCGTGTCCGCACTCGCAGCACCGCGAAAATGCTCAGCGCGGATGGGAACAATATTGTCAGCGTCTGGATCAGGTCGTACCCCTCCAGCCCGCCGATGATCAGCCCGAGAATGACCGAGTACAGCAGCGCGATCCGAGCCTGGAATACAATGGTCAGGATCACCGCCCCCAGCGCGGCCGGGAAGATGTAGAGGTTGATGTCCTGCCTCGCGAAGACGAACCCGTACAATAGGATCATCCCGGCGAACACCGTCGCGATCAACAGCAGGTGGTTCGGCTTGCGATAGTGCAGGAAATGGAACCGGTACAGCCAGTAGCCGAGCAGCATGAACAGCGAGCCAGCGAACAGCAACCGTCCCAGCCAGGGCAGCAGCATCTGCCACAGGTTCTGATCCTGCCGGGCCATCTTCGACAGCTCGACTTCCAGCGAACGCAGCTTTTCCAGGTGTTGCTGCTCGATGCGCTCGTTGGAGTCGATGATGCGTTCGTTCTTGAACACCGTGCCCTTGGTCAACGCGACCTGGCTGATCGCTTCTTCGCGACGCTGTTCGGTTTCCTGCGGGTCGTAGAGCAGGTTCGGACGGATGAACGATCCGAGCATCTCGTAGGCAACCTTGAGCGTCGAATCCTGCGACGCCAGGTCAACGTCCATCAGCTCCGACAGCCGCGCCAGCGCTTCCTCATGGGCCGACTCATAGTCGAACAGCCGCGTCGGGTCGACCGTCTGCTCTTCCGATCCGTCGATGATGCGGATCCTGCCGTCCACCGTTTCGATCTGTTGCGTCGCGACATTGAGCACGCCACGGCTGTACAGGTCGCGCAACACGGTGCGCAGCTGATCCTCGCTGGTCGGCAGCACACCGTCTTGTGTGCCGTTGATCAGGAATCGCCACGCGTTGTCATTGATCGACATCTCGAACTGGACGCGCAGAACGTTGACCACTCCACGGCCATACGGCCCGAGCGGGCCGCCCATGGTGTCGGAGGTGGCGATGGTGCCCGCGGCCTCACGGATCATTCCGAGGCTTTCGCGCAAATTGGACAGCATCACCGCGCTGACCGAATCGTCCCGCACGAACACCGGCAGCACCTGGTCGCGGGCTTTCTCACGTTCCGCGACCAACTCCGCATCATTCTTCAGCAGGTCGAACGTGAACGGCGCAATAATCTCTTCCGGGCTGATTTCGCCCAGCTTGTATTCCCGGAACGCCTGCGGTCCCTGGTGCGGGAACAGGTACATCGTGATACCGGTGAGCACGGCCCACAGCAGTAACGGCAGCGCCGGATAGAACCTCGGGCGCGCCTGTTGTTTCAGAATGCTGCTGATCTGGCCGCTGTCACTCATGCGGATGCACCTTCATCCATCTGCCCGGACTTCGTTTCGCCTGACTTGAACGAACCCCGGTCATCCGGTTTCCCCGGCTTGCCGTTGTCGTTCGTCCGCTCTCGCTCGTACGCCTTGATAATCTCACGAACCAGCGGGTGCCGGACAACGTCCGACTCATCCAGTGTTACGAAGCGAATTCCCTTGACCCCGCGCAAGATCACCAACGCTTCAGCAAGGCCGCTCTGAGTAGGATCCTCGAGGTCGATCTGTGTCAGGTCACCGGTCACAATCGCGCGCGAGCGTGCGCCCAACCGTGTCAGGAACATTTTCAGCTGCGAACTGGTGGTGTTCTGCGCTTCGTCGAGGATGACGAAGCTGTTGTTCAGCGTCCGTCCGCGCATGTAGGCCAGCGGCGCAATTTCAACCCCACCCTGGTCCTTCTGCCGCACCATCTCTTCCGGACGCAGCATTTCGCGTAGAGCGTCGTTCAACGGACGGAAATACGGATCGACCTTCTCCTCGATGTCACCGGGCAGGAAGCCCAGCTTTTCGCCGGCTTCGATTACCGGACGCACGAGGATGATGCGATCCACCTCCTGGTTGATCAACGCTTTGACCGCAACGGCAACCGCGAGGTACGTCTTGCCGGTACCAGCCGGTCCGACGGCAAACACCAGGTCGGCGTCCTCGGTCGCGCGCACGTACGATTCCTGGTTCAGCGAGCGTGTGCGCAGTGACAGTCCCTTGCGCTCGAACACGAGCAACCCTTCACCCGCATTACGCTGTGAATCGCGAGTGCTGGTCACTGCCAGCCCGGCGAGCGAGAGTGCGGCATCGAGGCCGCTGACGTCCACTTCGCCGTGCTTCGCCATGCCGTTCAGATCGCGCAGGACGGTGCGGAGGGCTTCTTCTTCCTCCTGCGGGCCGCTGACAAACACGGACGAGCCGCGCACCACGAGGTTCGAGCGCACGACATCGTTCAACCGGCGCAGGTTGCGATCCTGGGGTCCGACGATGCTGGGCAGCAGGGTCGGATCAATAGGGATGCTGTATTCGATCGTCATCGTAAGAAAAGCGGCCCATCCGGAAACCTGTTTCCCGGATCAGGGCCGCTTCAAATCACTTTCGTCAGGTACACGCGTAACGTGTGCCGTTCACTTCTTACCGGCCTCCGCCGCCCGTACCCGAGCTGGGACCACGGCCAGGAACCTGAAGAATCGTGTTCGTATAGATCAGGTTCGGATCCGGAATCAGGTCACGGTTAGCTTCGTAAATCTTGCGCCACTCGAACGGATTGCCCCAGAGATTGTCGGCAATGCGCGCGAGGTTGTCGCCGTTACGCACGAGGTACTGCGTGGCCGGATCGATATCCAGCGGAACCGAAAACATCTGGTCCGGGAAAATGAGGTCCGGATCGTTGATCTTTTCACGGTTCACGGAATAGATCCGCATCCACTTCGCACCGTCGCCGTAATGGGCCGGCTTGGCAGCAATACCCCACAGGTGGTCACCACGGACGACCGTGTAACGGATCGAACGCGGGCCAGCCATGCGGCTGCGGTAGTTGTCGATGTCACGGCGGTAACGGTCGATCCGATTCGCGAACTGAGTCAGCATCGCGGCCGGCATCATTGCCAGCTGATCGAGTTCCGTTTCCAGCGCCATCAGCTCATCCTGCTGCTCGAACATCTGCTCGGGCGTCAGGCGACCGAATTCACCCAGACGGCGGGCGAAGTCGTCAAGCTGGTCAGCGAAGGCGTCCACGTCTGCTTCGGTGATGCCGAGCATATCGTAGATCTCGCCCCACGCCGCGGCGATATCCGCTTCGACGGCTTCAATCTCACCGCTCAGAGCAGCCTTGGCTTCTTCGCAATCTTCAAGACCGGCCTTGGCATCGCGTTCCCGCTCCTGCCATTCCATCAGCTCGATCTCGTAATCTTCGTATTCCATCTTGCGATCCTGGGCCGAAGCCGGAATCGCGATCGCCACGATCAAAAGAGCCACGGTGGCGAGGACGATGACACGGTTCATCATCTTACATGCCCTCCCCATCGTTTTCCATCATCTTGTCGTTGGCATCCATGCGGCGCTTCACGGCCTGCTTTTCAGCGCGGACTTCCTGCAGTTCGGCTTCCTTCTCCGCCTTCATGCGCTCCATCCGTGAAGTTTCCTGTTCACAGTCTTCGAGAGACTGTTCGGCGGCAAGAGCAGCGTTCCGCTGATCCTCAAGCGCCTGAAGATCTTCCTCACTGGCGTATTTGGTGCAACCCGTGCCCATCACGAGTGCAACCACAAACACCAGAAGTAAACCCAATAGACCCGTACGTTTCATGCTCCCCTCTGCGTTGTGGTAAGCATTCCGCGGTTTGTTAAGATTTCCAGTGCAAGCGTATGAAAAAATGACAGCGCGTTCAACACCACGCACTTCTTGCTCTGGCTCCCTGAACCGTTCCGCTTAGTTCTTGTTTGGTTTGCACGGAAAGTATCCCGTGATTGTTGGAAAAGTCAAGGCAGATCGGGGCCCAAAGTCACCATGGAGGCCGAATTCTGCCAGATACTTATGATCAACTTATGCTTTAATGCCCAATTCTCGAAGTTGCTTCTCGTCAATGACGCCAGGCGCACCCTCAAATAACGCCACTGCCTGCGTCGTTTTCGGGAACGGAATCACGTCACGAATCGACGATTCCCCGGTTATCAGCATGACGAGCCGGTCAAAACCGAACGCAATGCCGCCGTGCGGTGGAGCGCCATACTGCAGCGCTTCCATCAGGAAGCTGAATCGGTTCTTCGCTTCCTCTTCGCTCATCCCGAGCAGGTTGAACATCTTCATCTGCATCGCCTGGTCATGAATACGGATCGACCCGCCAGCGACTTCCTCTCCGTTCCACACCAGGTCGTACGCCTGGCTCAGAATCTTTGTCGGCTCGCTGTCTTTGTACTGCTCGAACGTCTCCGGATCCGGTGCCGTGAACGGGTGATGCAGTGCGACATGCCGATCTTCTTCCTCGTTGTACTCAAGCAACGGGAATTTGATCACCCACAGCAGCTCGTGCCGGTCCTTGTCAATCCATTCGAACTCTCGCGCCAACTCCAGCCGCAGCATGCCCATCACTTCATGCACACGCGGCGCCGGGGCGACGGCGACCAATGCGAGGTCGCTGTCGGTATTGACACCAAGACGCTTAACGGCTTGTTCCAGTTGCGGCTCGGGGATAAACTTCCCGAGCGGGCCGGGCCACGCGCCGTCCACCTTGCGCAGCGGCATCAAGCCACCCAGGCCGCGCTCCTTGACGTACGCTTCCCATTCGCCGACCATCTTCCGCGAGGCCTTGATCTGATCCGGCACGTGAATCCCGATCACCTTGCCGCCGGCCTTGACCGTGTTGTCGATGACACCGAAGCCATGCCCGTCGAACAAATCCGTGAGGTCTACCAGTTCGTTACCGAAACGCAGATCTGGCTTGTCCGACCCGAACCGCTGCATCGCCTCCGCATAACTCATCTGCGGCAGCGTCTCCGGGAACGGCACCTTGATCACATCCTCGAAGATCTGCTTCATCAGACCTTCGGTAACTCGCATGATGTCGTCTTCATGGATGAACGACATCTCAACGTCGATCTGCGTAAACTCCGGCTGCCGGTTCGCGCGGAAGTCCTCATCACGGAAGCAGCGCACGATCTGGAAGTACCGGTCATACCCCGCCACCATCAGGATCTGCTTGTACGTCTGCGGCGATTGCGGCAACGCGTACCAGTCACCGTGATGCAACCGGCTCGGCACCACGAAGTCGCGTGCACCTTCCGGCGTTGAACGTGTCAGGAACGGTGTCTCCACTTCCATGAACTGCTGGTCGCTGAAGTACCGCCGTGTGGTCTGCAGCAGCTCGTGCCGCACACGCAAATTCCGCTGCATCCGTGCCCGGCGCAGGTCGAGGAACCGCCAGCGCAGCCGGTGCTCCTCGGACGGTTCGAACTCATCTTCCGGCAGCAACGGCGGTGTGTCTGGCGTCGCCAGCTTCTCGATCGACGAGACAACCACCTCGATCTCACCCGTCGGCATATCGGTGTTGATCATGTCGTCCGGGCGTTTGCGAACGGTCCCGTTCACCTGTAGCACCCACTCCGCGCGCAGGCGTTTGCCCTGTTCGACGAGTTCCTTGTTCTCCGGGTCGAACACGAGCTGGGTTTTGCCGTACCGGTCACGCAACGTGACGAAAATGACACCGCCGAGGTCACGCACACGCGCCACCCACCCGGCGAGGGTGATGGCCTGGCCGTCATCCGTCCCGCGCAGTTCGCCGCAGGTATGAGTTCTGTACATGGGAGCTTCCTGGTCGTACCGTCTGGAGTATCAGCTCAGTTCGTCCGATACTGGGTGCGGAATATAGACAGTTGTCACACGCATTGCCATGCCTGTCTTTGCTCTGTCTTTCCGTGGTATATTGGCGCTCAGTACCGTTTCCAAACACCTTCCGGCGCGAGTACCTTTCGTCCGAGAGACATTCACCCAGCGGAACCCCCATGACCAACACGGTTGATTTACACGAATTTGAGCAAAGTATCGTCGTCCGGCAGCTGCGTGAGGACGATTACGACCGCATTTGCGCATTGCAAATTGCCTGCTTCCCGGGCATGGGCCCGTGGGAGAAACAGGGCTACATGCATCAGCTGAAGGTGTTCCCCGAGGGGCAGCTCGGCGTCGAGATCGACGGCCTCCTGGTCGCCGGATCCTCCAGCCTGATCCTCGAGATGGACCTTTACGGCGAATTGCACACTTTCGACGAGATCGTGCCGCAAGACCGTCTCATCAACCACAATCCGCACGGCGACACGCTCTACGGCATCGACATCTTCGTCGATCCGGATTTCCGTGACCGCCGGCTCGCGCGACGCATGTACGACGCCCGCAAGGATCTCTGCCGCCGCCTGAATCTGGGCCGGATCGTGGTCGGCGCGCGCATCCCCGGCTACACGCGTCACAGCTACAAGATGAATGTGCGCGAATACGTTGAGGCGGTGGAAAACCGTACCCTGCGCGATGCTGTCCTTACCACGCAGCTGCGCAACAATTTCGTCGTCAAGCGCATTATCGAGGGCTACTATCCGTCGGACGAGGAATCGGGCGGGTACGGCATCCTGCTCGAATGGACAAACATCGACTACCAGCAGACTCGCGGAAAGGTGTACCGCTCCAGCCGGCCGATCCGTGTTAGTGCGATCCAGTACCAGATGCGCCCGGTCAACAACTTCGAGGAATTCGCCTCCCAGTGCGAATTCTTCGTCGATACTGCCGCCGACTACAACGGCGACTTCATCGTCTTCCCGGAATTGCTCACCACGCAGCTGCTCTCTTTCATCGACGAGAAGAACTCGATCAAGGCCGCGCGCAAGCTGTCCGAATACACCCCGGACTACCTCGAGATGTTCAGCCGGCTCGCGACAGATTACAACATCAACATCGTCGGCGGGTCACACTTTATCAACGAAGAAGGCACGATGCACAACGCGGCGTTCCTGTTCCACCGGGATGGCCGCATCGACCGTCAGATCAAGCTGCACAACACACCGGACGAACGCGACCAGTGGGGCCTGCAACCGGGCAACGACATCGAGGTCTTCGACACCGACATCGGCAAGATCGCGATCCTTATCTGCTACGACATTGAGTTTCCGGAAGTGGTGCGGCTGGCGGTGGACAAGGGCGCGCAAGTGCTGTTCGTCCCGTTCTGCACCGACGACCGGCACGGCTACCTGCGAGTCCGTTACTGCGCCCAGGCACGCTGCATCGAGAACCACATCTACGCCGTTATCGCGGGGACAGTCGGTAACCTGCCGCGCGTCGAGAACATGGCGCTGCAGTACGCTCAGTCGGCGGTGCTGACGCCTTCCGATGTCATGTTCGCGCGTGACGGTGTCGCCGCCGAGTGCACGCCGAACATCGAGACGCTCGTCATGACCGACCTTGACCTCGAGCTGCTCGCCCGTCACAAACGCACCGGCGCGACACGAAACTGGCTTGATAGAAGATTCGACCTGTACGAAGTCGTCCCCAAACGCAAGGATACGCCGGTGTAAAGTTTTTGGCTCTGGGCTATAGGCTATAGCCTCTGGGCTGAGGGTTCTGGGCTACGGACTGCGGACTGCGGACGACAGAAAAAGAAGTGCCCGTGTCAGCTTGCTGACGCGGACGCGGTACGGTTGGCAATACCTGTGAATTTGAACATCGGAAAAGGGTAAGGAGGCGTGTCAATCTGAACGGAACGAAGAGAAGTGAAGAAGATCCAGCTTATCACTGTTGTAAATCTTCTTATTCTGAACGTAGTGTCGGATCATTAAGCTGTACGGGTGTCATCCTGAACAGTGCCGGATCATTAAGCTGTACGGGTGTCATCCTGAACGAAGTGAAGGATCCAGGTTAATAACTAGCCAATAGTGGATTATAGATCTACCATTCGATCATGCTATAACCAAAATTACCACGGGCAAACCCGTGGTAATTTTCTATCTCCAGAAGGAATAGAAGGGAAGCTATGCCTCTGTCTTTTCCTGTCTTTTCCTGTCTTTTCCTGTCTTTTCCTGTCTTTTCCTGTCTTCTACTTTCTTTTACTTCTTTTGGATCCTTGACGTCCGTTGCTTTTTTTACGTCACCGAAATCTGCGGCGTAAACCTCAGCACCCGTCCGCCGTCCTGCATGAACGGTTTCAGGCGGTCCAGCAATTCATCCTGCCGGCGTTCGGAGGACAGGATGACGGCTTCCAATCCAGATTTGAGCAGATCGTCCATCGACTTCACCTCGAAGTCGGTGCCGCCGAGGATGCCGCCGTGGCGGCCGGTGTCGGTGGTGGTGACCATCTCGACGTTGTCGTAGATATCGCAGTAGAAGAACATGTCGACGGTTGGCAAGCCGGCGCCGAAGACGGCGACCGGGCCGTTGAAGTCGTCACGCACGACCGAGCTCAACTCTTCCGCGATATCTTCCTTGCGGTTGAGGAAGCTGTCGACGCGTTCGAACGCTTCTTCGACATCGGCGGACGGCATTGGATCGTACGGGTCTTCGTCGGCGTCCACCTTGCGTGTGAACAACGCGACGTAGGATTCGTCGTACCCGCCGAGGATATCGTGTCCGTGTTGGGTGACGGCGTAACGGAGCGTGGACAGCGTGAAATAGGTCTGGTACTGGGGTGAGAAGCCGCCGAACGCGATTTTTTCGAACGCCTGGCCGAAGTTCGGCGTCTCAATCGCCATCAGGCCGCCGGGTTTGAGCAGCCCGTCGATCGCGCCGAGCAGGATCAAGGGTTCTTCGACATGTTCGATCACCGAGCGGCAGACGATAATGTCGAAGCTCTCTTCGTCGAACAGGGCTTCGTCGAACCGGCCCGCGATGACCTCGTACCCTTCCTTTTCGCAGCCTTCGGTCACCCGTTCGTCAGCGTCGATGCCGACGACGTCAAAACCGATCGCCTTGAGACGTGAGAGCATGCCGCTGTAGCCGCAGCCGATGTCGAGCACACGTCCGCCCTCTGGGGCATAGCGTCGAAGCTGGTTGAAGAACCTCTCGGTCTCCGATTTCTCGAGGCCGGATTCGGTGATGGGTGGAGGTACTGGTTGCCGCTGCCGCATGTCGAGATAGGTCTCGAACGGCATCTGGTCCGATTGGAATACCATGCCACAGCCGTGGCAGAAGGTGATACGCAGGGATTGATACGGCAGGTTCTTTGCCTGATTGGCCAGGACAACTCCATTTCCGGCAAAGGGATAATCTTCGAGTTCCAGAATCTCTTCCAGCTGGGTTGCCCCACAAACCGGGCATCGCTCGCGAGTCATTTCCTCCCTCAGGTGGTTCCGGCCCCCCAGCCGGCGGTCAACGTTAGCTGAGGGTAATTTACAAATCCTGCGGGCCGTTAAAATACATTTCCAACCAAATTCCCAGATTGGCAAGCATCCAGAGTTTCATCGCCTCCTGCTTGCCGCGCACGTTCAGCAGGTCCCGTTCCAGCGCTTTCAGGTCGAACAGTTCGCCCATGCGTGGAGTCAGCACTCGTTCCTTCAACCACTCCTGCCTGCTGCCGTACAGCCAGGTGTCCAACGGTACTGGGAATGCGGTTTTGGGGCGCATCAGGATCTCGTCGGGGATGGTCCCGGCAAACGCCAGACGGAGCACATATTTCCCAATGTCGAGCCGTCCCGCCGCCTCGATCGAGGTCAGGGTGGACGCCTGTTGTTCAGCCTTCGAGTCACGCCAGCGCAACTTGTACCGGAGAGGCAATTTGGCGACCCATTCGACGAGGTTGCGGTCAGTGTACGGAACTCTTCCCTCCACTCCCTCGGCCATTGAGGTGGCATCGAGACGCAGCAACAACGCCTTCAGATGGATCTCCTGCAGGATGTGCAGCACTTTTTCATAGGGGTCGAGCTCGGCACCGTCGAGACGATCCCAGAGGCTGTCCCAACTCCCCCGGATCTCAGTTTCCGCCGCTGCGATCGGGAGGTCCGGATTGAACCATGCCCCGCGTTGATCCTGCGGAATCCACTGGTAGAGATGCAGGAACTGGTTACGGTGCCCGGTGAACGCACGCTCGCCGTAGAGATTGCCCAGTGCGCTGGTGAGACGGGTACGGTCGGCATCGCTGAAGCTCCCCGGATCCTGCTGCAGCCGCTGCGCGAGCAAGGCGTCATGCGGCGAACGGACCAGCTGCGTGTACCCGGCGAGCAATTCATCCGCCCCCTCGCCGGACAGGACCACCGTCACCTTCTTCTTGATGAAGCGGGACAAATACCTCAACGGGACTTCGTTCGGCACCGACAGCGGCGTGTCCTTGACGTGGATCAGCGACTCGAATTCCTTGAAATACGCCTCCTCGGTGAGCGTCACCTGCTTGTGCTGCACCCCGAGATGCTTCGCCATCGCCTGCGAATATTCAAACTCGTTGCCGCCCTCTTCGCCGAATCCGATGGAAAACGTGTTGAACGAACGCCCGGTAATCGCCTTCATCACTGTCGTCAACACTGCGCTGTCGATCCCGCCGGAGAGATACGCCCCGACCGGTACATCCGCCATCAGCCGTCGTTTCACCGACTTGATCAGTTTCGTGCGGAATCCCTCCGCGACCGCTTCCTCGCCCGGATCATTCTTCTCCGCCTCCGGGATCATCGGCAACGACCAGTACCGGGTTTCGCTGCGACGGCGACCGGTCCACTGCACATACGTGCCCGGCTGGACTTCCTGGATGTGACGGAACAACGTGCGCCCGTCGAAACTGAGCCGGTAATGCGAGAGATAGTTGACCAACGAGGTCAGGTCTGGTTCACGCGGAAATGCCGGATCAGCAAGAATCGCCTTGATCTCACTGCCGAACCGGACCATGCTGTCGCGCATCGACCAGTACAACGGTTTCACGCCCATCGGATCACGGGCCAGGGTCAGCCGTTGCGGACCCATTTCCCACAACCCGAACGCAAACATGCCGCGGAATTTGTCCAGTGCCCGGTCAATACCCCAGTGCAGCAACGCTTCCATCACCACTTCGGTGTCACAGTTCGAGCGGAAACGGACTCCCTCCGCTTCCAACTGCTTGCGCAGGAAACGCTGGTTGTACAACTCGCCGTTGTATGTGAGCACACCGAGTCCCCGTGAATCACGCCACGGTTGCGCGCCACCCTCCGGATCAACAATCGCCAGCCGGCGGTGGCCGAGGCCGATGCCGTGTTCGATCCACGTGCCACGCCCATCCGGACCGCGATGCGCGAGCACATCGGTCATCCGGTCGAGCAGATCGGGATCAATCGGTCTGGTGTTGCTCAGGTCAAGCAGTCCGGCAATGCCGCACAAGGGTTACCTCGGTGTTCGGTAAACGGTTGTCGGTACTCGGTGTTTGGTGCCCGGTACACGGTGTTCGGCAAACGGTTGTCGATACACGGTGTTCGGTACTCGGTTGTCGGTACAAGGTTGTCGGTACAAGGTTGTCGGTACTCGGTACTCAGAATTGTCTTGCCCGTGTTGGCTGTGACAACGCGGGTTTATCAACGGTTAATGAACCCCCGCCGACTGCAGTCCTCGGCATGTTTCATGCCCACGACATTTATGTCGTGGCTTGCCCGTAACTACAATAAACCACAGCTGCCTGTTTTTCCGCCGACCGTAGTCCGCAGCCCGCAGCCCACAGCCTACATCCTTCTGCCCGGCAGGAGTGAGCTCAGCTCCCGGCGATTCCTGCCGCACGCACGGCTCTACCTGTCCGAAAAACCCAGTCCTGCCAACGGTCTCCCGGTTTGAGAAACAAAACCTGAACCAGCACTTGCAATCGGCGTTCCAGTGCTCGTATACTTGTACTGTACAAGTTGTATAGTACCAACGGCTGCATAACGATAGAATAGTGACCTGGGACGGCGGTCGATGAAAGACGAGGTGTATCGCAAGAAGCTGCTGGATGCGTGGGAGGGCACCTACAAGAAGGGGCAGTTGACCTTGTGGCTGTTCCTCGCACTACGGGACCGTCCCCGCTATGTCGCCGAGCTGAAGGATTTCATCGAACAGGCGACCCGTGGCTCGATCACCGTGGAAGAACAGAGCCTGTACCGCAGCCTGCGCAAGTATCGCGACCTCGAGATGGTGGACTTTGACCTCCGGGACGGCGAACGCGGTCCGGAACGCAAGTACTACCGTCTCACGAAACTGGGCGACGAGATCCTCAGCGACTTCGTTGAACGCAACATCGCACTGTTTTACGATGATCGGCTGAGACAGTTGATACAGAACGGGGGGAACAAAACATGAGTCGAATCACAGGCAAAATGCTGATCTACGGCGCGATCCTGATCGTGATCACCGTCGGCATGCTGGTCGTCTCGCAACGGACCGGCACCATCACCGGGATCTGGGCATTGACGGGCTGGGGCGGGTTGTACGCGCTGGTGACATACCTCTTTCTGCGCACGGAGGAGGCGGCCAAATCGCGTGGCAACCTGCGATTCACCTACGGCTTGATCGCGGCGATTGCCGTGTTTCCGCTGGTGATCGGTGCGGATATCGTGCTCTCGCCGGCGTCTGAAAACCCCGTGCTGGAAAAGATCTGGCTGATCCCGGCGATCATCGTCATGCTGGTCGGCAATTACCTGCTGCAGCGCCGCACGATCAAGGGCTACCGCAAGAATGAAGTATTCAAGTAAGCCGCAATTCGATGTCAATACGAGTGAGATACCCCCATGTTCAAACTGACTCGCAACTTGAAAATCTTCGCCGCTGTCGCACTGGTGGCGACGGTCGCTTTTCACTGGACCCTCAGCTGGTTGCTGACGGAGCAGTTGTATGTCTGGATCTGGCCATTGGCCGGCGTGTACTGCGTGACCATGTTCTTTAACGGTCTGCTCAACGGCAGGCAGGAGGACGCATTCCTCTCCCGCGCCGATTTCAGTTTCAGCTACCACCTGATGACGTACATCATTGTCGTGCCGGTGTGGCTGCCGTTCATTTTGACCCGTCCGACGGTGGACGCATCCGCCCGGCTGGGTGAAGGTCTGGGCATGCTCGGCTGGGGTGTCGGCCTGTTGATTCATTATTTCGTCAGCCGTCACTCGATCAAGGGCTACAGCCGGGACGAGGTGTTTGATTGATTCGACAATAAACAGGCCGCCGTGTTGAGTGCGGGCGGGCGGACGTCTATATTCCACGAACTCAAACGTCCACCCCACCTGTCGAGGTTTTATGAGCGACGGCCGCCCGTCAACCGGCAACCACAGCAGCGACACCCCTACGCAGAAGGATGCGCTCGCCGAAGGTGAAGCAAAGCAGCAGGCAGCGGAAGAGGAGTTGAACAAAGAAGATCTTTCGTTGCTCGACAATTTCAAGATCCTGTTCGGCGCGTCGCGTGGGTTCTGGCTGGTCAACCAGGTCAACTTCCTCGACGGGATCGCGTACTTCGGCATCCTCCACCTGCTCACGTTGTTCATCACCCGTGACGTCGGCCTCTCGATCAACTCGACGACCATCGCCGTGTCGACCTTCACCGGCCTCGTCACCCTGTTCATGTTCGGCGGCGGGTTTGTTTCGGACGCGCTGGGTGTGCGCCGTGCGATTTCCTTGTGCCTGATGGGACTACTGGTCGGCCGGTCGATGCTGCTCGCTTCGCCAGTGGTTGGTGGTCCGGTCATGATGTGGGGCGGTTTGTTGCTGATGGCGATCGCGACCGGTATTCTGCAACCGGCGTTGTATGCAGGTGTGAAGGAGTATTCCGACCCACGTACCGCGACCATCGGCTACAGCCTGCTGTATTCGATCATGAACCTCGGCATCGTCGCGGAAGCGTTTGTCAGTCCGGTGATCCGTGAGGTCTCACGCGAGGGCGCGTTTGACAACACCCCATTCGCCCCGCTGGTCAACCCGGAGAACGGGATCGGCGGTGTCTACATCGCGCTGGTCGGAGTTACAATCCTGATGTTTCTACTGCACACGTCGATGTTCAGCAAGAAGGTTGAAGATCGTGATCGCTGGGTGAAGGAAGAGGAAAAGCCCAGGGACGCGGTGAAGAAACCTCTGTTGCAGAGGATGAAGGAGCTGCCGTTCCTTGACGCCCGCTTCATCTTCTTCATCTTCATTCTGCTACCGGTGCGGACGTTGTTCGCGCATCAATTCCTCACCCTGCCGGAATACATTTTCCGCGCCTACCCGGAAGCGATTGCGGACAAGCTTGAATGGTTCCAGGGTTTGAATCCGTTGATCATCGTCATCTTCGTGCCGCTGATTGCGATGTTCACACGCAAGGTCGGTGTGGTCAAGATGATGATCTGGGGCACCGCATTATCGGCGATCACCACCTTCATCCTGGTGCCGGGTCCGGATGTGACACGACTGATCATTTACGTCGTGATGTTCAGCTTCGGCGAGGCCATCTGGTCGAGCCGTTTCCTCGAATATGTCGCGGACCTCGCCCCGGCGGGCAAGGTGGGTGCGTACATGGGCCTGGCGGGGATCCCGTGGTTCCTCGCGAAGGCGACAACGGGCTGGTATGCCGGCTCGATGATCGACAAATTTATCCCGGTCGGCGGAGCGGAAGCCTCCGGAACCATGTGGCTGGTCTACGGGTTCATCGCCTGCATCAGTCCCATCGGGTTGTTGATCGGGTACAAGTGGGTGACACAGGGCGCGCACACCGGTCGCGACAAATAAACCGCAGCGGTTCAGTCGCACTGAAACCGATTCTGGTGATCGGACGTGCGACAGTCATCGTGGAATCTTCACAGCCTGGAGAGTACAGTTGGCGGGTGAGCGAAAGAAGACGAGTTTCCTGGGAAGGGTGATGGGCCTGTTCCGGCGAGGCAAACTGCGCTGTCCGATCTGTCGTTCAACCAACATCCGCCGCAGCACGCGCAAGGGTTGGCTGGAGACGGATGCGTTGCCGTGGATTCACGCCTATCCGTACCGTTGCCGTGACTGCAGCAACCGTTTCTTCCTGCACGTCCGCCAGCACCGGGACGCTATCTCCAAAACCCGCTTCGCGGACGCGTCCGATCTGCTTCGCGCCGACCCGGAAAACAAGGACGAGTGACTCTTCTCTCTCATGAAAAACAAACCTCCCCATGATTTGTTTACGGGGAGGTTTTGTTATATTTACCGGAACGTGAGTCCTTGTTATTTTTGGTAGTTAGCCTCTATCTCTCCCGTACGAATCCATGAAGACCATTTACGTATCCGTGAATTCAGTCTCTGAGGGCGCAAATGCGTCTGCCGACCGATTATTTCCACAAACAGTGTCCGTACTGCGGATCGGATCGTATCCGCCGGGCAGCGCGGCACGGTTTATTCGAACGCAGCATCTTTCCGGTGCTCAACGCCTACCCCTATCGTTGCGAGAAATGCTCCCACCGGATGCTGATGTTCATCGGTCGGCATGGTGTGATCAAGCTGACGGAGAGCCGGTAGACGGTTTTCAGTTGCCAGTTGCCAGTTGTCAGTTGTCAGTTGGCGGTATTCGGTATTCGGTATTCGGTTGGCCGTTGGCGGTTGGCGTTAATCGGTCAATGGATGGTCATCCTCACCACACTGAAACAACTCTCGGTAAGAGTACTCACGGTAAAAGAACTCACGGTATCATTGATCACCGCGTAGCGGTGGCGCAAGGTTAGCGTGTGGCTTCAGCCACACGGACAGGTCGTACCCCACCCCATTTTTTCGCAGCCTGATCCACTGACCAGCGTCCTGTAGGGCCGCCGGAAATACGTTGCTTCGTTTCTACAACAGACCACCCGTCACAGCCGCCCGCAGCTTTCAGTTACCGACAACCGACAACCGAATACCGATCACCGCCTTCACTCCCCGATGATTTTCACCAGCACCCGCTTGCGGCGGCGTCCATCAAACTCACCGTAGAAGATCTGTTCCCACGTCCCGAAGTCGAGCCGCCCGTCGGTGATCGCGACCACCACCTCACGTCCCATGATCTGGCGTTTCATGTGTGCGTCGGCGTTGTCTTCGCCGGTGTCGTTGTGCCGGTACTGGCTGACCGGCGCGTGCGGCGCCAACCCTTCCAGCCACTTCTCGTAGTCCTGGTGCAGGCCATGTTCGTCGTCGTTGATGAACACCGACGCCGTGATGTGCATCGCGTTGACCAGCACCAGCCCCTCACGGACGCCAGACGTGCGCACAGCGTCCTCCACCTGCGGCGTAATGTTGATGAACGCGCGGCGTGTCGGGATATCAAACCACAGTTCTTCACGATGGGATTTCATGGATTCCTCAGGCTTGTTACGATGGGTTTCTGACTCCCGATGAACTTGCAATCAGCTGCGGTATATTGCAAATTACGATCTACATTTAACTACAACTTTGTACCAGTGATTTGTGGTATATCATCATAATATTCGACCATAATCTATTTTTTATTCTCATTTTCGTTATTCACGAAACCGATAGGGAGCACGACATGCATTTTGACTACAGAATAACAGCTCTCGCCATTCTTCTTTTATGCATATCCTCCCTTCCATTGACTTCCAAAGCACAGATCGAACTCTCAGGTGTCCAGGCCGGGCTTTTGGATCCAGGCGATTATTTGGTCGTTGATGATATTATTGTACCCATTGGAGCAACATGGACGTTATCAGCGGGAACGAATATTTTTCTTCTCGAAGAGATGCGCATATTTGTAAATGGTAGCTTAATATGTCAAGGAACAGAACAAGATAGCATAATAATCGACGCATATGACCATGAACAAAGATGGGATAAAATTCTTGTGGATTCATTTTCAGATTCTTGTATTGTCATGAACTATTGTAGAGTTAGTCATTCGAATGATTTTGGCATTCATATCATCGGTAACAACGGTTTCTTTTATAATTCCACAATAAGCGAGATTAATGGTACCGGTATCCGTTCTAATTATCCAATTATTGTTGATAACTGCATTTTTACCAGATGTGAAAGCTCGGCAATAAAATTTCAGGGTATCTATCATGCTTCTGTTAGCAATTCCACATTCATCAATACTGATGCAGGCATTAGCGCATCTAGCATTGATCTGGATCACTGCTATTTCTCAAATGTTGGAAGATGTTTGTCCATTGATATATTCTCAATAAATTCATCAACAGTCGACTCTTGTTATTTTGAACACAACAACAGTATTTATGGAGTAATCGACAACAACGCCGACTCAACCATATATGTTGAGAATTCTATTTTTTACTCAAATACATCCAAGCTAATAGCTTCTGTTGGACCGGTACATTTAGCCACATCTACGTTTACAGAAAACTCAGCAGCTTCACCCGCATTCTCTACTGTTTATGATTATGATTTTTATGCTACAAATATTATATTAAACGATAACGATTATACTATGTTATTAGAACAAGAAGACCAAAATACTGTAAATATAATTTATTCAGACATTTATAACACTACTCTAAACATGACTTATCCTGATACGTCCTTAGGAGTCCCATATTACACAAATTTGAACGGCGATTCTGTTGATATTTATTTCAACATAACAAGTGATCCTCTGTTCGATACGAATGCCGATACATTATTCCAATTAACAAATTTATCACCATGCATTGACGCTGGAAATCCAGATCAACCAAATAATCAAGATGGTACAATCTCTGACATAGGCGCGATTCAGTATAGTTATTTATCTATTAATGAAAGTGTAACAAATAACATGAACCGCGACACCGACAACATCAAAATCTTTCCGAATCCAACCAATAGTACTTTAGTAGTATTGAATGACAACTATTACGAAAGCCGTTACCACATATACAATATCATGGGAAGACATATAGCCGAAGGTTTGCTTGGAAGAGGAGTAAATACAATAACGCTTAATAACATGAACTCCGGAACCTATTTCATCAGATTTGAACATTATCCTGATAACAGTACAAAGTTTATCTTGCTAAAGTAGATCTGGGTTGGTTCCGTCAGTTCGGGTATTGCAATCATCCCATCTGATTTCGCTAGTACGATTCCTACTAGATTACGCTTCCTCCACCAGCAGCAGCACACGTTCCACCCCGCGTCCGTCGTCGACGAACGTCGCATGCAGTCGGATCTCATTCCCGTTGATGTCGATATCCTTGCGCAGGTTCATGCACTGGGTCAACGCTTCTTTTTCCGCGGGTGTGATCATCAGCGGCGCGTTGAACTTGTCCGAGGTGACCCGCCGATTGACCTTCCCGTTGTCCATCACCGTCAGCACACCGGGCACAAACTGCAGCCGCCGCCGGGCGATTGCTTCGAAGGAGGCGTGCGGAAAAGCGTCCTTCAGTTCACGCAGCGTCTGGTACGCGAGATCGGAAAACGGTGGGTCGGGCAACAGCAGTTCGGACGCCAGCTTGTTCGCCTCAAACTCCTCGTCCGGGCTGAGGTCGCCGCGGTGATCGAGCAGAACATGCGCGGCTTCATGCGCGAGGGAGAAATGCTGCCGTTCCGCCGGCATTGATTCGTCGAGCACAACGATCGCGGCGCCGGACGCATCCTCATACTTGTACGCCGGTACACCTCCGGGCAGCGGGGTATCGTAGATGAGGGTCAGCCCGTGCCTGGCGGCAAATGCGGCTGCCCAGTCGGACATCTGGCTCATTCGGCGTCGTCCCCGGCCTCTTCCTCACTCGGGGTGTGAATGCCGTATTTCTCGAGCTGACGGTACAACGTCGCACGGCCCAACCCGAGTTTCTTCGCGGTCAGGCTGATGTTGTGGTTGCAGGCTTCGTACGCCTGTTTGGTGATCCACGCCTTCACCTCTTCCAGCGTCGGGACATCATCCGCGCTGTCGTAGGTCGGCCACGCACTGGACGGCTTGTACTGCACTGCCGCAGCGGAGGCTTCCGATTCCGGCCGGTGGATCGGGGCGACATCGAGCACATCCTCGTCGTAATCCTCGGTCTCAACCACGGCCATCTCCATCTCGACCGCTTCCGCCGGGGCTTTCGCGCGAATGTCCTCGGCGACATCATTAAGGGTGATGACATCTTTCTCCGCCAGCACCATCGCGCGTGTGATTACATTTTCCAGCTGCCGCACATTGCCGGGCCACTCATACTTTTGCATTGCTTCAAGCGTCGCCGGCGAGAACCCGCGCAGGTCTTCCCGTCCCAGTGGCTTTGCGTGCTTGTCGAGGAAATGGCCGCACAGCAACGCGATATCGTCACCGCGTTTGTTCAGTTGCGGCATGTGGATCGGGTACGGATTGATGCGGTAGTACAGATCCTCACGGAACCGCCCTTCGCGCACCTCTTTCTCAAGGTTCCGCTGCGTCGCGCAGACCAGCCGCACATCCACCTGGATCGTCTTGTTGCCGCCGACACGCTCGATCTCTCGTTCCTGCAACGCACGCAGCAACTTCGCCTGCACTGACTGGTCCAGCTCGCCGATTTCGTCGAGGAACAACGTGCCGCCGTTCGCCTGCTCGAACTTGCCGATCTTGCGGTCGATCGCACCGGTGAACGACCCTTTCTCATGGCCGAACAGTTCCGACTCGACCAACTCCCTCGGGATCGCAGCACAATTGACGGTCACCAGCGCCTTGTCCGACCGGGTGCCGTTGTAGTGGATCGCACGCGCAACCAGCTCCTTGCCCGTGCCGGATTCGCCGAGGATCAGGACCGCGATATCGTTGGTCAACGTGCGTTCGATCAGCTTGAACACCTTGCGCATTGGCTCGCTGCGGCCGATCAATTTGTCGAACGTGTACGCCTGCCGCACCTCACGCCGCAGCCGCGTGAGTTCGAGCGAAACCTGGCGCTGCGAAACGGCGTGCCGCACCGTCGCGGTCAGCCCCTCTTCCCCGACCGGCTTGATGAGATAGTCATACGCGCCCTCACGGATCGTTTCGATCGCGGTGGACACCTTGTCCTGCCCGCTGACCACGATCACCGGCAGATTCGAATCGAATTTGCGGATGCGTTTCAGGGTTTCGAGGCCGCCGATGCCCGGCATGATCAGGTCAAGCACCACCACGTGCGGTAGCATGCCCTGATCGACCGCCGACAAACACTCTTCGCCGGAACCGAAAATTTCGCAGGAGAACCCGGCCCGGTTGAGCCGCAGCTTCTGGTTCTTCGCGAGGAACGGATCGTCTTCCACCAGGAAAATCCGTGCCCCGGTGGTATCGTCAAACATTTCGCTCATTGGTCACCTGGTTTCGAGGGGTGCAGGGCTCGTTCCGCCAACTTTGTCGCAGGACAAGCAGGACACCTGATACACCGATATTGTATCACAGTGGTACAGCGGAAGGTAGCGTAGATCACTCGTTTTGACAAGTCTCGGAGACGAGCCGCCGCCAGAGAGGTCTTCGGGCTGTACATCGAACTCGTTTCGCTTGCTGTGTTATTCCACGAAACATCGCCACAAAGGTTGGAACGGGCACGGCATTGGCGGGTATCAAAGATGAACCGGGGTCAGTGAACGCCACTCCAGTTGTGGATTTACTTCGGAGGTGCCAACGGGTTCACCCGGCTGGGTACGTTCATCGCACTGGGCCGTCCCCGCCTTTCTCATGCCCCAGTTACCCGCCTCCAGGCGGAGCGCAGGGTTGATCCACCCTAAGATCATCGCGTTCCTATGTGCCCCTGATGGCTTCGCCAGCAGGGATTATCCGTTCGATCCATCTCCTCACCGCGTAGTTGGGAGGGTTGTTTAGCCTGATGCCCGCGGGAGCTTCTGCTACCGCGGCTTATCCGCACCTGCAAATCAAATCGCACATGCCCCGGACATTCATGTCTGGGTTCAGTCCCCTGTTTCCCTTTCCACACGGAAACGCCAGCTCCCCCTATTCATCCCTTTCCTTCAACCGCAACGCCATCGCGGCGATGTCGGAGACCGGCACACGATCAAACCGCACCTTCGCGCTGTCGCCGACCTGTCCACGGAACACCGCTGCCCCCTTCTGCGCCCGGGGCCAGCTCCGCCACGGGTGCGGGTTGACGGTCAGTAGCACCACCGGCGAATCCAACGCCGCCGCGAGGTGCAGATGGCCGCTGTCGTTGCCGACCACCAGCGCCGCCGTCGCCAGCATGTCCATCAACCGGCTCAGCGGCACTTTCTCGTAGAACGGACAATCCAGCGCATCCGCCACCGGCTTTGCGCGGAGGCTGTCCTCTGGCCCGGCGACAACGACAAAATCCATCTCGCCCATGGTGTGTGCGAGGTCGGTGAACACGTCCGCCGGCCAGCCGAAGCTGTGTCCATCCCACCCTGGCAGCAGGATTACCGGATGGTCGATCTCCTGTTCTCGCCACAGGTTGCGCCCACGTTCGAGCCGATCAAACCCATGCGGCAGGCTCGGCGTCCGCCCGACAACCTCAGTGCCGATCAACTCCGCAAGTTGCAGGTAATAGTCCGCCAGGTGATCGTTCAGCATCGCCGGCACCGCCGGGATGTTGTAAAATGGCCCGCGCCCCCCGACGTTCACACCCAGCCGGTGGGAAAACTTCGCAGCGCGCAGGAGTTTCGCACGCTCGTACTCGGCCTCGTGCGTGAAGTCGAGTACGATGCAGCTTTCATCCCGGCCCGGCGTCGCTTTGGCAAGATCCGCAAGAGGTTTGATCTCTCCCCACCCCGTTCCGGCGAACAGGTCCGGCGCATCCTTCGGTGCATACAACACCCGTTTCGCCCGGGTAAACCGCAGCCGTAACGCGCGCAATGCCGGTTCAGCGAACACCAGCTCGCGCAATGGGCCGGGATGGATCACGATGATCCGGTCCACGTGGTCATTGGCGGGCAGCAGGGGTGCGGGCCCTCTGGGGTGGGTTGCCGCGATCCAGAGCCGGCGCACGGTGCGCTTGAAGCCATGTGCAGCGTGCCGTGCCTCCGGCGAGAAGACGATGTCCGGTGAGATCGGCAGCGGGTCGCCGAACGTTTCCGGCAACGCTTCGCGCGATTTGCCTTTCATATTCTCCCATGCCGACCCGATCATGACGCCGTCCCGAGTGCCGTTTCGATCCGCCGTACCGCTTCCGCGCATCTCGACGCCATGTGATCGCCTGGATCGTTTACGTGTACCTTCAGCGACGCCAGATGGGGAGCGACAATATCCGCCCGCGCCTCCGCGACCGCTGCCAGCGCAAGCGACGCGTTCGGGCAGTGGTTGCCGGATTCATCATTGAGCATCCACATCAATTTGCGCGCGAGGTCGCGCAGACGTTCGTCAGCCAGAGTTTCCGCGAGGATGGTGAACGCCCGGAGCGTGGGTTCGAGCCGGGTATTGTCGGTTTCGTGCAATCCGGAGATGAGCGCGCGTTGCAGGCCCGGCTTCGCACCGAGCATCGTCCGCACTTGCTCCCACTCCCCCGTCGCAATCGCGTGCTGCAAGGCATTCCGGCCGGTTGTCCGCTGGTTTGGTTCCATGGCGGAAAGATAGACGGGCGGGTGCTCTCGCGCCAGCGCTGAACTCAGAAACCAGCGGCCCCCGAATGACCTCGCTCGGGATTTTCGGTTTTTTCTCCAACATTCAACTCTACCCTCCCATTCGACGGAGCAGGCTTGTATCTTCGGCGACGGAGTTTTCAGGAGGTGGAGTGCGTCGTATCGCAGTCATCGGGGGAGGTGTCGCCGGCATCGCGGCGGCGTTGTCGGCATCCGGACGGGACACGCAGGTGACCCTGTTCGAGTCGTTGCCACGTCTCGGCGGACGTGCGGCGGGCGCGGACGGTGTCGACACCGGCCGCCACCTCGTGCTCTCCAGCTACGTCTACTTCCTCGACCTGCTGAAACGGCTGGGTTCGCACGACGAAATTCACTTCACTCCGCTGCATTTTACCGCACTCGACGGCGATGCGGGCTACGAACTCCCGTTCCACACCGGTGTCCTGTCCGGCGCACTGGCCGCCGGATTCGCGCTGATGGTCCGCAATTTCCTGCCACCGGCGTCCCGTGCAGCCGCAGTCACCGCATTGGCACGCACCGCAGCCTCCGCGCCCGGCGAACCGCACGACCACCAGCTCGCCGGAGATGGCAAGCAGCGCCGGTTCCGCCGGTCCGGGCTGATCTCGGTGGACGACCTGTTCGACCGCCTCGGCTGGCCTGAGCCATTGATCGAACGCCTCGGCGAACCGCTCGCGCTGGCAATGGGGAACGCCTCCTCGCTCGACCTCGCGGCGGGGATGTACCTGAACGCACTCGCCCGCGTACTGGCCGACACCGACCCGCGTTCTGGCTGGGTGACCGGCGAACGCTACGGTTCCGTGCTTAGCGATCCTGCGTTGTGGACGTTGAAGGGTCGGGGTGTCGATATCCGGCTCGGTGAGGGTGTGCGCTGGGTGGAACGGACCGGCGACAAGTGGCGGATCGTCTCCGCCATCGCCGAACGTTTTGACCGGGTGATCATCACCGCGACCCCGCCGCGTCTCAACATCCTCGACGGTGTCCCGGAAGCCGCGCCGTTGCTGGCATGGTCGAAACGCATGACCGGCCGTGCGATCCTGACTATACGCGCACGGGTGTACGGGCCCGTGCAGGCCTCCGGCCCAATCGCGGAAACCACCCCGCCGCACGGCATCTGGTTCCGCGAGTGGCATCCGGGCGGGGGCGTGCTGCTGGAACGTGTCATCTCGAACATGGCCAACGACAGCGACCTCGACCTCGATCACACCATCATGTCATTCGCCCAACACGCACAGCAGTGGTTCAACGCGAAGGTCAACGAGGAAAACGTGGTCGTGCGCTTCTACCCCGACGCGACCATGACCGTCGCGCCGAAAATGCTGCGTCCAACCGTGCGCCAGGGCCCGGGCCTGTACTACGCGTCCGACCTCTCCGCGACCGGTCTGCCCGCCACACTGGAGTCCGCCGCTCGTGCCGGGCTTCTCGCCGGCACACTCGCCACGACCGATTAATGAACTACCCCGCAGCAAACTACGGGGTATCGACTACTCACAGCTCAAGTCGACTTTGATATAGCGGCTGGTAGTTAGCTTCTGTACCTTGGTTCATAACGTATTTTCTGATTGTATCTTCGTCACCGTGTGGACCTACGGTGGATATATAATAACCTTTTGTCCAAAATTCTCCACCCCAGAGATGCTTTTTGACTTTGGGTTGGCGGATAAACATTTCACGTGCTGTTATACTCTTTATAGTTCGTACTATTTTTGTAGCACTCATCGTTGGCACGGATTGCACTAAGAAATGCACATGATCTCTATCTATTCCAATTTCTATAAATTCTAGTTCATAACGTTTTTGGATCTCAAAGCAGATATCCTTTAATGTTAAATCTATCTCAGGTTCATCGAATACAACGCGACGGTATTTCGCTACACAGACAAGATGGTATAGCAATATTGATACGTTGTGTTGTTTTCGGATCAGCTCAGACATTCCAGAAGAAACCAACTGCAGCTGGCCGAAGCAAGCTTCGGGGCATCAACCGCATCGGAGTGAACAGTTATCAGTCGGCAGTGGTCGGTTGGTGATGCTCAGTGGTGAGTGGTGAGTTGTGAGTGGTGAGTGGTGAGTTGTGAGTGGTGAGTTGTGAGTGGTGAGTGGTGAGTGGTGAGTGGTGAGTTGTGAGTGGTGAGTGGTGAGCAAAATGAATAGCGGCGACGGCGCCGAAGGTGCCGAATTTGAACAGCTCCGGGTGTCAACCCGGAGGACAGAAGGACCCCTTCCCTCCCACGCACCGGTTTGTTTTCCACCCTGAAGGGGTGGCACAAAAGCTGTTGAGGAATCGAAAAATACCGCCTTTCCCGTGGGATTGCACACCTGGTAATTGAGATGCCACCCCGTTGGGGTGGACGCGGTTTGGAAACAGGGGGTAGACGTCCGGTTTCTCCGGGTTGACACCCGGAGCTAGTGAGATGCCACCCCTTCGGGGTGGATTGACAGGGGCGACCACTGATCACCAACAACCGACTTCCAATTACCGTTTACCGAGTACCGAGTACCGATTACCGACCACCGATTACCGCCCCTCCACCACAAACCGCAGGCTATCCCCCGGCACGAAACCGTAACCCGACGCGCCGGCACGGACAGTCATCCGGTAGTCTCCGACGGGTAGTCCGCCGGGAACTGTCAGCCCAAGGTCGGACCAGGTCAGCCACTCGCCGTTGGTGAACGTCATGCGCCGGTGCCAGACACGGGCGCTGTTTCCGTTCGGGCCGGTGACGTCGGCCCACAGATGGCCGTTAATCGGCTGCGGGAACTGGTTGTAGACCATACCGTCGAAGACGACCTCGCCACCGGCGGACGGGACCGTTGTCTGGCGTGGAACCAGCCGGATGATGAACTGCGGCGGGTCGTTGGTCGGGTTTTCGTACCAGTAGACGTGCTCGTTGAACAAGTCAACGTCGCCGTCGTTGTCGATGTCGGCTTTTTCTAGAATCGGGAAGTCATACCATTCATCCGGCTCGTAGATCTGTTGCACAAAGGTCTCATTGTCGCCCTGATTGACGAAAAAAAGTCCGCCATCGGCGACATCCATGTCACCATCAAGCTCGATATCCAGAATCCGAAGCGGGCGCGAAGTATTCATGCTGCCACTTTCAATATTATCCAGAATGATATGACGTGAGAATGACATACCGCCCTCATTTTCCCACCAGGCGATCTGGCCAAACCATAGTCCGGGGAAGTAGTACCGTTGCGTGACGAAATCGAGATCCCCATCGGTATCGAAATCAGCGAAATCGTATTGATCGTACACATATCCAAGACCGTTGGGAAGTGGATCGAGGACAATGGAGGCCCATCCATCTGCAGAACCGAAGTGAACTTCAAGGCCATCTGCAGTGGCCATCAGGAAATCGAGCCAGCCATCACCGTTGAGGTCAGCAAGATTTGAGGCACGGAGTCCGACGATGTTTGTGTTTATCTCAATCTCGAATGTGCCGTCTGGTTGTTGCAGCCAGAGGTGAATCGCACCAGTCAGATCTGGATCAGGACCAAACCGGGTCAAGAAATCGATATCTCCGTCGTTGTCAAGATCGCCGGGGTGGAACGTGCCAATGTTTTCAACATGCGTGATGAAGTGAATTCGATACTCGGGATAGCCAAGGTTTTCCAACCAACCGACTGAAATCACGTCTGGAGTCGAACCAAGGATCCAGCCATTGAAGATGTAATCCTGGTCGCCGTCTGAGTCCAAATCGGTCATGGCAGAGCGGTAGAAATAGGCAGAATCCGAAATCTCGTTGTCGTGGTGAAGAATCCAATCGTCCGGTAACGTGTTCTCGACAATACGGAAATGGGAGCGAAGTACGATGGGATCAAGGTCGCCATCGTAATCGACATCATCCATTCCCAAGAATCCGCCACTGGCACTCATAGCACCAGTCGGCAACTCATGACGCTCCCACTGGGCATGGGATGGTGGAGGCAGAAAACTGCCTGTTATACCCCAAATTAGCAAACTTGCGAGAACAGATTTTAGCATTTCTTAGTTCTGCCACGGACAACAACCGTGGCACCTTCCTCTTCTTACCACGGACTTAAGTCCGTGGTAAATGGGGTGTCATTCTGAACGAAGTGAAGAAGATCGGGCTTGATTAACCGTTATCGAAGCTGGACCTTCTTCACTTCTCTTCGTTCCGTTCAGAATGACGCTCTTCCACAGCGTCTACTTATCAATGGAAATTGTTCACATGTCCCCAGCTCATACCGGAACAATTAACCCAGTTCAGGGGACAAGTGAACGGCTTGACGTCTTCCTCCTCGTGGCACCGGTTTCTACCGATCAAGTGAACGCGCACATAGCCACCCGCAACCAACCGTTCACATGTCCCCTTCCCATATCGATCACCATATACCACTCACCGGTCGCCGCCCCGCTTCTTTCACGAACCGCAGGCTATCCCCCGGCACGAAACCGTAGCCGAGCGCGCCGGCACGGACGGTCATCCGGTACTCGCCGTCGATCAGGTTGCCGGGGACTGTCAGCCCGAGGTTGGGCCACGTCAGCCACTCGCCGTTGGTGAAGGTCATCCGACGGTGCCAGACGCGGGCGCTGTTGCCGTTCGGGCCGGTGACATCGGCCCAGACATGCCCTTCCATCGGCTGCGGGAACTGGTTGTAGACCATGCCGTCGAGGACGACCTCGCCGCCGGCGGACGGTATGATCGTCTGGCGCGGAACCAGCCGGATGATGAACTGCGGCGGGTCATTGGTCGGGTTTTCGTACCAGTAGACGTGCTCGTTGAACAGGTCGATGTCGCCGTCGTTGTCGATGTCGGCTTTCACGAGGATCTCGAAATCGTAGGGGTCGTCCGGCTCGAATTGTTGCTGAACGAAGGTCTCGTCATCGCCTTGATTGACGAAGAAGATCCCACCATCAGCAACGTCCATGTCACCGTCGTTGTCAATGTCGAGCATACGTAGCTGACGCTCTATGTTCATTTCCTCTTCGTCAATGGGATATAAAATGGTGTGACGTGAAAATGCCATACCGCCTTGATTTTCCCACCAGGCAATCTCACCGAACCAAAGTGTTGGAAATGCATAGCGTTGCGTGACGAAATCAAGGTCGCCATCCCCGTCAAAATCGTCGATATCATAGTAATCGAAGAAAAATGCGAAGCCGCCTGGAAGGGGATCAACTTCAACCGAGGTCCATCCGTCAGTGGAACCGAAATGAGCTTCCAGACCGTCATCGGTTGCCATCAGGAAATCAAGCCAGCCATCATCGTTAAAATCAACAAGTTCGGATGGACGATTACCGACGATACTTGTAACAACCTCGGTTTCGAATGAGCCATCTGGTTGTTGATACCACAGATGAACGAAACCAAACATGTCTGGATCAGGGCCGAAAACAGTCAAAAAGTCAACATCGCCGTCGTTGTCAAGATCGCCGGGGTGAATAGAACCTCTGTTTTCAGACTGAGAGATTAAATGAAGCTGAAATTCCTGATAACCTTGATTCTCGAGTACTCCGATTGTGTACTGCCAAGGGTCAGGAGAATCTTGCATCCAACCGCTAAAGAAATAGTCCAGATCTCCATCGGCATCCCAATCTGCCTGATTTGAATGATAGAAAGACGCGGAATCCGAAATGTTTGAGTCTTCATACAGTGTCCAGCCATCCGGGAATTCATTCTCAACGAATCGCAGGTGAGAACTAAGAATGACGAGGTCGAGATCACCGTCGGACCCCAAGTCGTCCATCCCCAGGTATCCACCAACCGTGCCTGCTGCGCTGGTAGGCAACTCGTGACGTTCCCACTGGGCGTGGGACGGCTGGGACAGCGACAGTGTGATCAGCAGGATGAGGGGAAGGGTGAGCAGATAGCGTGTCATTGTAGACCTCGGTGGAATCGGTGATTGATCAATATACGACGGGGAAGCGGACACGTTGATAACTACCGGGGCCATGTGTGGTTGGTGCCCGTGATGGTCTGTTATGAGTTTGATGATGGTGCCCGTGATTGTCCGTCACGTGTGTTTGTGACGGCTATCGCGGGTCATCCGAGGGCGGATCATCCCGCCTGGCATAACCATCCGGGGCACATAGATTCCCGCCACCCAAAGTCTACAGCCTATAGCCCATAGCCTACAGCCTATAGCCCATAGCCTACAGCCTATAGCCCAT
>JAHLLB010000036.1 GCA_020444425.1 bacterium
GTCATCTGTAATCAGATTCGGTTCGTCCGCGTCAGCAAGCTGACACGGGCACGTCAGAACACCGGCCACTTCACCTTTCGTCAACATGCCCTCGGGCTTCAGCCCGGGATTCACAGACCTCCAAAGAACCACAACTGCCATGCCCTCGGACTTCAAGTCCGGGATCATCGTACCGTGTTTCGACTCATCCCCGTCTGCCAGCAAACACGCCCCCTGTTCTGGTCAGATCTTATTGCTCAAGACCCAGGACTTACAACTCAGGACTGTCCTCACTTCACAACAACCAGCTTCCGCATCCCGACATCATCTCCCCCCGCTCGTACGCTGAGGAAGTACGCCCCGCTCGCCAGCCGCGACACATCCACCGGTGTTCGGAACAGTCCCGGCTGTACCTGCCGATGGGTCATCGTCGATACCTGCCGCCCAAGCACATCGAACAGGCGGACGTTGATATCTGCAACATCCGGCAATTCGATGGACAGCAGGCTGGTGTTGATACTCGGATTCGGGGAGAGGTTGAAGGCGTAGTCGTCGTAGAACTGGCCCGGGTCCGGCGCGGCGGGGGAGTCTGCATCGTCGATGATGGTGATCGCGTTCTCCCACATCCAGTCCGGGTCGAGGAACTCCGGTACGAAGATGCCGTTGGAATCCGGTTCAACGAATGAGAATGTGCAGTGGTCGAACACCAGCCCCAGCACGTCAATCGGTTCCGATACTCCCTCTTCCCCATCTTTCCAAAGATCAGCCCGGCGTCCGCTGTTGGCGATGCGCACGTTGTACGGATAGCTCGTCTCGAACGTACACCGTTCCGCCCGCAGGTTCGCGCCGGAGTTGATCAGCAGGCCGGAGTAGGTGGTGGACAGATCATCGCCATGCAGCAACCCGAGGCCGTTGTTCCGGAACGTACAGTTTTTCAGTTCAATCGGTCCGGGTGAGATCTCCCAGAACAGCCCGGACCCGTAATTGTCTTCCATGGTGCAGTTGGCCATGTCGACTGAATCACTGTAACGGTCGAACCAGATGCCGGAGGTGAGATTATCCGCGGCGGTCACGTTGTCCATCATCACGTTGGCGACACCGTACAGCTTCATCCCCGCAACCTGCCAGTTGCCGGCGTTGACGTGGTAGCCACGCCAGTTGTTTTCGGTCAGGCTGACATCGACGAAGTCCAGGTTGAGGCTGAATGACGGCTGGATCCCGTTGTACCCGTTGCGGGTGGCGACGGTATTGTTCGCGACGAACGAATCCATCAGGCTGACCGCGATACCGTCCTCGACGTTGTCGCGTACCAGGCAGTTGTTGACGGTGATGTTGGCGGTCTGGGTGGCGAGGATGCCGGTTTTCGCATGCTGGACGACGAGATTTTCCAGTGTGACGGAGTTCATCCGGACGAAATTCAATCCCTGCGGCCGTACAGCGGCCTCCACGGTGTGAGCTTCGGGATTGCCGCCGTCCTCGAGCCACACGTACAACTTGTCGTTGGTCTGATCAACGAGAAATGTTCCCGGTCCGGCTTCTTCCGTCGTGAGAATCTGCGTCAGGCGCTGCCCATCAACCCATACACTCTCCCAACGCGAGACATACTCCGCGCGGTAGCTGTTATCCGGATCATTGCCGTAGTACCACCAGACGACGGATTTGTCATTCTCGTTGTACGCCGGATAGCCCTCGAACAGATCGTAGGGCCAGTCGGTGACATACTCGTTCGCGGAAACGGCGGTCCAGTCACTGAGCGTGACGCTGCCCTTGATCACCGGCCGGTTGATCAGATCACCCTCGATGATCAGGTCGGCGGGAATGCCGAGCCAGCCAGCCTTGGACACCTTTTCGCGGTATTCACCCGGTCGCAGGTGAATGTGCAGCACGTCGCCGGGCTGGTAGTCCACCGCGCGGATGAGTGCGGTGCTGATGTTGGGGTACGGTGCAACGAGGCTGCCGTTCCCGGGTGGTGTGGCGTTGTCGTCCACGTAAACGTGCTTCACAACAGCCAGTGCGGGAACAGCACACAGAAATACGAGCACAAACAGAATACGGGGCACAGGCGTTCGCATTGAACTACCTCCCTGTCCCCCATTCCAGACAGTTATCTCCCAAGCCTAAATGTAACTCTTATCTATTCCCACAAAAAGAAATCGGCACAGGTTTCTGTGCCGGTCAGAGCGTATGGTAAGCAACGATCTTGCCCCCTCAAAGCCAACACCGGCTTGAAAAAGCTCGATGTTGGCAAGGAGACAGTAGTTCGCAACTCCAGCTACTTGATAATGCTGATCTTTTGCGTCGCGACCTGCCTGTCAGCCGCGTACACGTTGACAAAGTACATCCCGCTGGCCAACCTTGACCCGTCTATGTTCGCCCGGTGGATCCCAACCGGCACCTGCTCGTAGACATCTTCCCGCACCAGCCGGCCGAGAATGTCATACACCCGAATCTTGAGATCGGACACTTCCGGCAACTCTATCGACAACACCACCGCTGCGTTGGATGGGTTCGGTGACGCCGACACCTGGAATGAGCCAAGAACACCGAACAGGAATTGCGGCGGAGTGATCAAGTTCGCCAGCCATTGCGGGGTGATCTGGATACAATTCGTCCAGAAATTCTCCGGATCAAGCCAGTGTGGCACGTAGAAGTTGAACCACGGGTCCAGATCGTGCGTGAACGTACAATAGCTGATCGCGACGTTGTCCACGTCGATCGGGTCCGACATCCCCGACTGGCCCAGCTCCCACAGCGGCGCACAGCGCCCGCTGTTCGCCACTTCGATATTGTACGGCTGGTTGTAATTGAATTGGCAATTGTTGAGCGTAACGTTGTCGCCGGAATTAATCAGCAGGCCGGAATACGTGGTCTGCAAATCCGGATCTTCGGAAAGCGCCGCGCCGTTGTACCGGATGACACAATCGGTCATCGTAATCGGACCGGGCGAGATTTCCCAGAACAGACCGGTGCCGTAGTTTGACACCATCCGGCAAGCTGTCATCTCCACTCGATCACTGTACCGGTCGAACCACACACCGGGCGCGTAGTTGTCGCGTACGTCCACGTTGGTCATCGTGACGCCGGAGACGCCGTACAGCTTGGCCCCCGCGACGCGCCAGTTGGCGGCGTTGACATCCGCCCCGCGCCAGTTGTTTTCCCAGACGTTGACGTTCTGCAGCGTGACGTTGTAGGTGAAGGACGGGTGCAGCCCGTTGTAGCCGTTCGCGTTGATATCGCTGTTGTAGATGGCGAGGCTGTCGAGACGGCCGGTCATCACCCCTTCCCAGACATTTTCCTGCACCAAGCAGTTGCGCATCGTCAACGAACCGCAGTTGGATGCGTACACCCCGATCTGGCAGTGCTCGAAGACGAGGTTCTTCAGGACAACGCTATACATCTGGTAGAAATTGGTGCCGTACTGGCGGGTGGTGGCTTCCACGGTGCGGCCGTTCGGCGTGCCGCCATTTTCCATGAACAAGTACAACCAATCGTTGTTCTGGTTGACGATGAACGACCGGTCCCACCCCTCGCCGGGTATCAGCGCCTGGCGGGTGCGTTCGCCGTCGATCCACATCCCTTCCCAACGTGACAGGTACACCGCGCGATAGATGTCGTTCGGGTCGTTTCCGTAGTACCAGTTGCAGACATACTTGTCGGCTGGATCCCACTCCGGATAGCCGGTGAACAGATCAAGATCCCACTCCGTTCGGTACCGTGCCGACCCCAGCGCGTTCCACTCCGGGAAAACATCGCTACCTTTGACCACCGGCCGATCATCCGGGTCCATGCCCTCGATGATCACCTCGACTTCGTCGTCGAGCCAGCCGGATTTGGCGATCGTTTCACGGTAAATTCCCGGGAACACGTGGATGTGCAACACATCCCCGGCGGGATAGCCGGAGTTGTAACGGAGCGCGTCGTTGATGTACCGGTAGGGCTGATCGAGAGTTCCGAGCCCGGCGCCGGTGACGTCGTCGTCGATGTACACGTGATGAACTTCAGCATGAACCATGCTGAAAAACGCGAAAATCAAAAATACTACAACAGCAGAAAAACCCCGAAATCTCATGCGACTCAACCTCCACAGCGAACGAGGTTCGCGAAAAATATGGACTTACTCCACTTCCTCCCCCGGAGAAGCAATAATAACGACAATACTTCTAAGCGGAATTGCCAAAAAGAGACGCTTGCAGTTTCTGTATTTCGTGCTCCAAAATCAAGGGTCGGCTCTCGAGAAGTTATAATAATGATGTGAAAGCTAGTGTTTATGGGCTTTGAGCCGTTTTCCAGGTGGCTCCAGGTTATTATTATGATATTTCTGCCTGTATTGTTAGTGTTTTATAGTGATTGATTCGCAATTGAGACGGTCGGAATTGAGAAAAAAGCGTAACCCGATTGCAGCTGATAGTGGTTAACTTCAGCCGATAGCGCCAACCTGTCGAAAGGACGCGGGATGCTCGATTTCCCAGTCAGTGGAGTTGAAACGTGGTGGTGGTTTCCGTTGCTGGTGGCGTTCTGCATCTCGGCAACGACCTCGCTCGGCGGGCTGTCGGGCGCATTCCTGTTGCTGCCGTTCCAGGTGAGCGTGCTCGGGTTCACCGGCCCGGCTGTATCCTCCACCAACCTCTTGTACAACATTGTCGCGACTCCGGCGGGAGTGGCCGCGATCATCCGGGAAAAACGGATGGTGTGGCCGTTGGCATTGGTGCTGGGTGCGGGAACATTGGCCGGAGTATTCCTCGGCGCGTATGTACGGATCGCATTGCTGCCCGATGTACGCGGCTTCAAGCTGTTTGTCGCAATCGTGCTGATGTACATCGCTGGCCGGTTGCTGCACAGCGCGTTGCAGCGGACCTCTGCACGCAAGGCTGCCCCCACGGATCGGTTTGAGGTGACGAATCCCCGGGTAACACTCCGGCATATCGGTTTTGCGTTCCACGGCGAGGAGTTCCAACTGTCGACGCCGTTCATTTTCCTGCTCAGCGCGGTGGTGGGCGTGGTTGGGACGACCTACGGCATCGGCGGCGGGGCGATCATTGCGCCGTTCCTCGTCTCGGTGTTCCGGGTGCCGGTGTATGCGGTGTCTGGGCCGGCGTTCCTGTCGACGTTCATTTCGTCGGTGGGCGGGGTGGTGGCGTACAGCCTGTTCGACCTGCTCGGGTTGTCGCATGGCCTGAACCTGCACCCGGACTGGTTACTCGGCCTGTTGCTCGGTGTCGGTGGGTTCTGCGGGATTTACCTCGGGTCACGCCTGCAACGGTTCGTCCCGGCACGGATCATCAAGCTGGTGATTTTCGCTGCAATCTCGTTTGTCGTGGTGAAGTACGTGGTGGAGTTTTTCCAGGGGTGAGATCAGTGGTCAGTGGTCAGTAACTCACAACTCACCACTCATCACTCACAACTGGTTTTTTCAGTTGTCGGTTGTCAGGAACTCACAACTCACCACTCATCACTCACAACTGGGTTTAAGGGTGTCATCCTGAACGCAGTGAAGGATCTGGTGTCCATGGATCCGCAATTGGGACAGCAGGTCATTCCGAACGGAACGAAGAGAAGTGAGGAAGATCCAACTCATGCACCATTGGCGAAGCTGGACCTTCTTCAGGTGCAAACAGCCGCACCTTCAGAATGACGTACTGGCTAGGTTTGCCGCGTATTCCAGCCAGATTCTTCACATTGCTTCGCAATGTTCAGAATGACATCAACTGCCAGCTCGTAACCATTCTGTAGTCCACAACCTATCGCCTATAGCCCACAGCCTATAGCCCATAGCCCATCTTTTCACAGCACTTCCGTCACTTCCTGGTACGTCCCGAACTCGAAGTCGTTCAGCATCCGCAGCAGGCGCGGCTCGCTACGTTTCAGGTTCTGGTAGTGGAGGAATTTCGAGACGGGGTCGAGGCCACGCACACGCGGTTGTTCCGGGTCAATTTCCCACGGGTGCAGGTAAAAGCAGAACGGCCGTCCTTCCTGTTCGATTTTTTCGATCGCCCAACGGGTGACACTGTACGGCAACAGCCGGAAGTAGCCTCCGCCGGCGACCGGCATCACACGGCCCGCGACGTCCACCACGGAAGGCGGGATCTCGATGATTTCCTGTCCGTTTGAGAGACGCCGCAGGTGCGGACGTGGCGGTGTGCCCGCGATGCCGTAGCGCCGCCGTTCGAACGGGAAGATGCTGGTGTCGTACGTGAACCCCAGTTCGGCAAGAATTTCCAGCGCCCACAACGAACCGCGGGTAATCGAGAAGTTGGACGCGCGGTAGCCTTTGACTTGCACCCCGGCGACATCCTCGATCAGCTGTTTCGATTCGATCATCTCCTCGCGGAATTCGTCCGGTGTCATCGTGTACACGAGCTGGTGCATCATGCCGTGGCTGGCGATTTCATGGCCGGCGTCCGCGACGGCCCGGATCAGTTCGGGGTTCTTTTCCGCGACCCAGCCAAGGACGAAAAAGGTGGCGTGGGTGTTGTGATCGGCGAGAATTTCGAGCAGACGGCGGACATTCCCGTCCACACGGCTTTCCCGTTCTTCCCAGCTGCTTTGGGGGATGACGCTGGTCAGATTGAGGACGTGGAACCAGTCTTCGAGGTCAATGGAGAACGCGTGCCGCACCGCTGAATCCCTTGTTTCATTCGGTCGAACGGAAGATAGGGAGCGCAGCTGTCTCCGGCTCGTGACAGCGGTTCCCTCGTGCCGTATGTTGAGCACGATGGAAGCTAACCGAGAGATCCCGATGCGACGCATTGTTTTGCTTTTTCTACTCCCCGTGCTCCTGTCAGCGCTGCTGTTTGCTGGCTGTGAGGAAGATAGCAGCCCCGGCGACACCAGCGACCAACCGTACGCTGGCCACCCGCTGGTCGGTACGTGGCTGCAGCTCGGCACAACGTACCACTATGACGGCGATGACGACCTGGACGAACCCTCCCCCGATTCCACGTGGTTCACCTTCAACGCCAGCGGCACGTCGGTCTACAAGCAATCGTGGCAGGGTGGGTATCACGAACAGTTGTACGAATGGTCGGTGGCGGATTCGCTGCTGACGCTGGATTCCGACATCTCGTTGAACACCGGCGTGTTTGTGTATGAGGTTGCCGCAGACACGTTCCGCTACACCCTCGAGCTTGCCGAACCCGCCGGGGACGGCCTCACCGGCTGGACCTACGCGTACAAGCGGCTTGGGGAATGAAGTCGCGGTGTTACCGATCGCAGGATAGCATCTATCCTAGATTTCAGACCATCCGAGAGCGGTTTTGGGTTGCGGTTGTCCGTCAATGCAAATGTGTTTGATGCGTTCCTCGACGTCCTGTATGGCCTGATGCATGTCAAAATTGCTGAGATGATCCATCATGTACATGCTGGAATCACTCTGCCACACCTGCACCAGACGTTGGCCATAATGGCTCACGGAATCGCAGTTAACCGCATCGTAGTACCGCCAGAATTGCGTCCTCAGCAAACGGGTGTCGTTGGGATAATGAACAAGCATCCTTGCTGGCAAATTCGGATCTGATTCAACGGCATCATACCAGTTCCGATACATCCAGAATAAGGTATCTGCCGGTACGCTACGTACGGTTCGAAACACACTAAGTGTGTCAATATCCAAATATGTTGGTAGCGGTTGAGTTATAGGCTCGACCCAAATTTTGTAAATTACATTTTGTTCATTTACAGGTAGTTGAGATAAGTCATATTCAAACTTTATTTCATAACTTCCAGTATGTTTTGATTCTAGCTGCTCGTTTAGATTACTGCTAGGTAACTGAAGTTCTTGAACTTGTGATGTTGAAGTATTCAACAAATACGCACCTAAATGTTGACGTAATTCACCCCACGTAAACGAATCTTGCCACCACGTCGAATCCTGTGGAAGGGCTTCATACAAGTAGTAAGGTTTATATACAAATCCGATATATATCTTTACTTTAACTGTATCATTAAGATCCTCATATCTAATTGCATTTGGAATTTCGCCGTAGTTAACATCATAGTAGTCATACCAATAGCTGGGATCCATTGGAGTCCACTGACTTCCACCTTGCGTATATGTCCAACATGAGAATGTCCCTTTGTCATTCCAAGGGGCTTCTTGCGCAAGAAGAAAAGATGTAGTGACTAAAACACTCACTAACACAATAGCATTTACCTTCATCGTCTACCTCTCGTGTTGCTAACGGCATCTAGAAGAAAATACCTGTAATCATGCTGTATAAAATTTTCATTTATATATCCAGAAGGATTATATATTTCTTGATACATAATTGTTGTCGTGCTATCTGGTCCTTCAGGATGTTCCATGCCTGAAAAATTAGGGAAAATAGGGACAGACGCCGTTTATTAGTGAACTCACGATCAACCATTTCGGATATTCGTCGCTACATGCAGACTTCTACTCTAGCCACATGAAATTGTGAACCAACGTCCGCTTTTTAAGATACGCTTTGTGACTCAGGATGTTCATGCGACCTGTCTCCCCGGGATCTGCAGCGCCCCCGTTGCGCGGGGGGACGCAGGCTGCTACGTTCCCGTCATTGACGACACCGTACCCACCTGAACGGGAAGTCCGTTTCATGAGCGAGAAGAAGCCAGCGACGTACAAGGATGCCGGGGTTGACATTGACGCCGGCGAGGAGCTGATTCGGCGGATCAAACCGGCGGTGAAGAAGACGTTCGGGCCGGAAGTCGCCAGCGACCTCGGGTTGTTCGGCGGCGCGTTCCGGCTGGACACCTCCGGGATGACCGATCCGGTGCTGATCAGCAGCACAGACGGTGTCGGCACTAAAACCCTCGTCGCGACCTGGGCCAACCGTCACCGGAACATCGGCCGCGACCTGGTGCATCATTGCATCAATGACATCTTCACCTGCGGCGCGCGTCCGCTCTTTTTCCTCGACTATTACGCCACGTCGAAGCTGGACGTTGACGTCGCTGAGGCGGTGATTGGCGGACTGGCGGAAGCATGCGCCGACTCGAAGGTCGCGCTGGTCGGTGGTGAGACGGCGGAGATGCCGGCGGTGTATCACGAGGGCGGGTACGATCTCGCGGGCACGATTGTCGGTGTCGTCGATGCGGCGAACATGATCGACGGCTCGAAGATTCAGGAAGGCGACATGTTGATCGCGTTGCCGTCAAGCGGGCTGCACACCAACGGGTACACCCTCGCGCGCAAGGTGCTGATTGAGCAGACCGATTTTACGCCGACTGACGTGCTGCCGGGAATGGATGTTGACCTCGCGGACGCTCTGCTCGCGCCGCACACGTGTTACGCTTGCACCGTCTCCCGCTGGCTGGACAAACGGCTGCCGGTACATGGCATGGCGCATATCACCGGCGGCGGCATTGCGGGCAACACGAAACGGATCATCCCGGAGGGGTTGCGTGCCGAGATCGAGTGGGACCGTTGGCAGTGGCCGCAGCTGTTCAACCATATCCACGAGATGGGTGAGGTGCCGGTGGAAGATATGCGGCGCACGTTCAACCTCGGTGTCGGCTGGGTGATGATTCTACCGGCCTGGCGTGCGAAGGAACTGATCATCCACTCGATCAACTCGGATCTGCGCCCGTTCCGGATCGGAACGGTGGTTAAAGACTGATGACAGTCCTGAGTCCTGAGTCCTGAGACCTGAGACTTGAGACTTGAGACTTGAGACTTGAGACTTGAGACTTGAGACTTGAGAAGAATATGCTCTTGCCCGTGTTGGCTCCGCCAACGCGGGTTTTCTCACCCACTCGGATAGGTGGCTCTTGCCCGTGTTGGCTCCGCCAACGCGGGTTTTCTCACCCATTCGGATAGGTGGCCGTGTCAGCTTGCTGACGCGGACGTGTTGCTCCAGCTGAAGACAGAATCCCGTATGGGCGGAAGAAACCGGGGACACGTAACCGCGTAAGTGTCCCCGATTCAGGTATTGCCTTGGGTTTGGGTGTCGGTTTTCCTCAAACTTCACACCTCATGCCTCACACCTGTCCGTCAGACCAGCTTTGCATCCACCTTGATCTCGACAGCGGCGAGCGCCTGCGACACCGGGCAGCCGGTCTTGGTCGCGTTGGCGAACTCCTGGAATGTGTCGTTGTCGATGCCCGGCACCTTCGCTTCGGTGGTCAGTTCGATCAGGGTGATTTTGAACCCTTCCTCGACCTTGTTGAGATGGACCTTGGCGCTGGTTTTGACCTGTTCCGGGTTGTGACCGGCGGTGGCGAGACCGTGCGCGAGGGCCATCGAGAAGCAACCGGCGTGCGCAGCGGCAATCAGCTCTTCCGGGTTGGTGCCGTTGCCTTCTTCGAAGCGGGATGTGGCCGAATACTGGCCTTCGAATGCGCCGCCACCGAATTTCATCGTTCCGTTTCCGTGCGGCAGATCGCCATTCCAGATGGCGTTGGCTGTACGTTTCGGCATCGGGGACTTCCTTTCGTGTCGTGTTGTTTTGTTTCAGGATGCAGGTTTGTTGACTGGTTGTGTTGAATGCGTCACGAGTATACGCCGTGCGGGGTTCCGTGGGATGTTGGAAGACCGGGAGCCGTTGAGCTCGGAGCCTGCTGTTCAGGCCTCCTCGCGGAGTCCTGCCGGGGTTGCGAAACTGCCGTTTGCATGCGTTATCTTCCGTGTCACTGTAAAAACGTTCCACCCGGTCATGCGCCGGGTTTGCAAGCGAAGGAGTGAAGCATGGCCGCCAAGGGTGCGCGTGAAAAGATCCGGCTGGTATCGTCCGCCGGGACCGGTCATTTCTACACGACGTTCAAGAACCGTCGCAACACGACCGGCAAGATGGAGATCAAGAAGTACGATCCGACCATCAAGAAGCACGTGGTGTACAAGGAGCACAAGATCGGGTAACGCTCGATCCTGGTTCGCCTGATTGTCTCAAGCTCCCCTCGGGGAGCTTTTTTCGTTTGCACCATGACGGCAACGTCTGCATCCAACGAGGTACCATTCATGAATAGAAGGCAGCCCGACCGGCTGTCAAACCTGGAGGATACGATGCAGAATATTGGGGGCTATGCTCACAAGGTGACGACGTCGTTGCCGTTTGAAGATGCGATCAACAAGGTGACCGAACTGTTGAAGACGGAAGGGTTCGGCGTGTTAACCGAGATCGACGTCACCGGCACGTTGAAGAAGAAGATCGACGTTGACTACAAGCCATACCGGATTCTCGGCGCCTGCAACCCGCCGTTCGCGCACCAGGCACTGGAAACGGAGAATTTGATCGGCGTGCTGCTGCCATGCAACGTGGCTGTCTGGGATGACGGCGACAAGCGTGTGGTTGCGGCGATGGACGCGCGTATCATGGGCAAGGTAATCGACAGCCCGGCGGTCAAGGACTTGGCCGAAAAGGTCAACGCCAAGCTGGAAAACGCGCTGAAGCAGCTGTAAGGCGTCTTTCGAACAAATGATCTTACCCGTGTTGGCTTTGCCAACGCGGGTTTTCTCCCTGGATCGGGAACGTTTTACTGTGCCTGTAGATTCAATGAGCTCAAAACCGTTGACCAGCAGCCCCATCCTCCCACGTTCCGCTGTTGGATTTTACCCACGCACTCAGTAGGTTTCAGCCCATGCGAACGAAGAATGGACAGTACCGATGCTGATCGCGGTTGGATTGTTGCTCGCCGGATTGATCCTGCTGGTGCTTGGCGGTGAGGGCGCGGTGCGTGGCGGAAGCGCGTTGGCGGCACGGTTCAACGTGCGGCCGTACGTGATCGGCGCCACCGTGGTCGCGTTCGGCACCTCCGCGCCGGAGCTGGCGGTGACCGTCACTGCGGCGTTGAAGGGCGAGCCCGGCCTGGCGCTGGGGAATGTGGTCGGCTCGAACATCGCCAACCTCGGCCTGATCCTCGGCCTCGCCGCGTTGGTAACCCCGATCATGATGGCGAAGGAGCAGATCCGGCAGGAGCTTCCCGTTGTGATAACGGTGCTGGGGATGCTGCTGTTTTTCGCATGGGACCGTCACATCGCCCGCTGGGAAGGTGTGGTGCTGATACTTGCGATGGCGACGGTCATCTTCCTCACCCTGCGTCAACACCGGAACGGTAAAGCGGATGCCCCGGTCGATGATCCAGCCGCAACTTCTCCCGCAACCTCGCTGCCCGTGTCGCTGCTGATCGTGTTTGGCGGCCTCGTTGGCTTGTACCTCGGCGGTCAGTTGCTGGTGGACGGAGCGGTGCGGATCGCGGAATGGTGGGGCGTGCCGCAGTGGGTGATCGGCGTGGTAATTGTCGCGGCGGGGACCAGCATGCCGGAGGTTGCGGCGTCGGTAGTCGCGGCAGTTCGCGGGCATGGCGAGATCGCGCTGGGCAATGTGCTCGGGTCGAACACATTCAACGTGCTGCTGGTGCTCGGGGTCGGTTCGACCATCCGGCCGATCCGTGTTGATGTCGACATCACGATGGACCTGATCATCGTCAGCCTGTTCACGTTGCTGCCCGGGATGACCTTGCTGCTGCAGTCGCGTGTGCCGCGTTGGACCGGCGGTTTGCTGCTGCTTGGGTACGTGGCCTACGTCGTGCTCAAAATCGCTGTTCGCTAGGGTTCGGCCATGCCGCGACTTGCATTTCCGTGTGGTTTCAGATAACGTTAAGGAATGCCGGGATGTGGTGTTCCCGGTGTTCACCAGCACGGATTACCCCATGACCTCGCCTCGACGTGCCGTTCCCTCGCTGATTGCGCTCCCCTTGCTTGTCTTGTTGCCGCTGCTGATCCTGACCGCTTGTGATAATGGATCGGACGGTCCGACCGAACCCGATCCCGATCCGGGCGACGCCGCCGCCGCCCAGGCCTACCGGGTGGAAGCGACGCTGAAAATCGCGTTCACCGACATCCAGAGCCGGTTGAATGGCAGCCAGGCGCAGTTGATCGGAATCGACTACGCCTTGCCGGGTGCGGGCGACGTGCTCGAGGACCTGGTCGAGTTTTCGGACCGCAGTGTCTGGGCTGCGGGGATTGTCAACGATGTGGGCACGGTTGTCCGCGCCTACCCGGACGTCATCCTGCCTGTGGTCGGGCAATCATGGGGCACACGTTCAGAGGTAGACGCCGCGTTAACCGAGATCAGCCTTAATCTGGGGCCGGTGCGTGACCTGGCGGACATCCGTTCGGTCATTTACACCCGCACCATCGGCACCGCCACCATCGAGGGGGTGTTGTTTGCCGCGATGGACACCGACACGCTGTTCACGGAGAATGTGACGTTCACCGGGATCGACACCGTTGCCGATCAGGAATTCTTCGCGTTGGACAGGAACGGCGAGATTTTATACACCACCAGCGGTGGCCATGTCGGCGAGGTGTTTACCAATACCGCGACGTTCAGCGAGGACCAGGTTCAGGTCGCGGAGTTGATGATCGACCCGGGCAATGACACCAACACGGCGCTGCTGGACTTTACCGGTGCACCCGGTGGCGATGGGATGCGGTATGTCGGATGGACACAATTGCAGGTGATCGAGGATCACATCTGGGTGCTCGCGGTGACCATGGTCGCGGACGAGTGAGAACGGGGGGTATTGCGGTGAAGCAGGTTCTACTTACGGGTTTGCTGGTGATCTTGTTCGCGATGCTGGGCTGTGAAAAATCCGGCGACACACGCCAACCCGGCCAGAACGCCACCAGTGAAGCCGTCACCGGTGAACGGGGTATCCACGTGCCCGCGCCCGATGAACCACTCTGGCCGGAAGGGACCACGTTCAACGATTCCACTCGCATGGCAACGATTGTCGTCCGCAGCCTTGCCCTGGATCAGATCTACAATCGCGCGGTGTCGGAATATGGCTCCGACCTCAAGGGCGTGGTCAGTGTCCGTATGCTCATCGAACCGAGCGGAGTTGTCAGCCAGGTTGAGTTGCTGGACGACAATTGGAACAAGCCATACGCAGAATCATTAACCGACTCGATGCTCTTCAACATTCAGCTGTGGACCTTCCCCCCCGGGTTGGACGCACCGTTGGCATGGGTTCAACCGTTCAAGTTTGAGCGCTAGTCCAGTTTAGAATCAGTGGCCAGGCAGCGATAGTTCGCTATCTGCCAAAGAACAATAACAATAGGTTAGCGCCGCAGTCTCAAAAAAAAACAGCGATGTGATTTCGATCAACTCGCCTGCTGGCACCACGCACTAGGTTGTTCGAAGCGACGGGCAGAAACTGCTGTCGTAGCACGGGCAAATGGGCGGCAGGACCACCAAAGTTGACATCCATTAACAGTGTTGACCGACCGCTCCGTTTGCGTGGACAGAGGTGTAAACTCGGGACATAAGAGTGGATGCGTGGAATTTCCGTACTCTGAGCTGCAAATTCTCAGCGTACGGTAAAAGAACGTAACTCCTCTCTGCTACTCGAGTTATACAGGAATCATGTTGAGCAGGAAAATTGTTCCGGAGCACGGTGATGGGAGCGGACAACAAGAAAAACTCCCCGGATTCTCCCCGGTCTTCAACCCCTGATCCGGCGGCGTTGCCGTTGTCGGGAGCGGGGTTCGGGTCCGAGCTCTATTCCCGACTGGTTGAGCAGGGCCGTCTCAAGGCGACGTCCGTGCTCGCCGCCGGGTTCTCGCATGACATCAACAACCTGATGAGCATCATCCTCGGCAATGTCGGCATGTTGCAACGTGACGAGGATGCCGGCACCGACCTCAGTGACCGGTTGTGGACCATCGAGCAGTCAGCGAAGCGTGTTGCGAAAATTGCGGACGAATTGATCGCCTTTGCCCGCATGGACAAGTACAACCCGCGTCCATTGCAGATGAATTCTCTGCTCGAGGAAACGCTGGTCATGTACCAGCGTTCAACAGAGCAAGACACACCATTGAACCAGGTACTGCGGGCAGCACCAGACATTGTGATCGCGGACGGAACGCAGATCCAGCAACTGGTTATCCACTTGGTCGAGAATGCCGTCGAGGCGACCGCCGAGACTGACGGCGACGTGTTCATCAGCACCTCCAACGAAGTCCGGCAGCAACCGTCAACCAATGGATCAAATGGAATCCATCACCAGGCGTACGTGACGGTGACTGTGCGTGACGATGGTCACGGAATGGCCGCCGAAACACTGGACCAGATGTACGAACCGTTTTTCTCCACTCGTGGACCGGGGCGCGGCATGGGGCTGTCCGCCGTGTATGGGATCGTGCAGCAGTATGACGGCATCATTGAGGTCGAAAGCGAACCGGACCAGGGAACGATCTTCCGTGTGCTGCTTCCCGCCGAGCACGTTGAGCAGGAACCCATACCGGAAGAAGAGCTGGACACGCGTGACGCATCCGGCACCATCCTCGTCGTGGATGATGAAGCCGGCGTGCGTGAATTGTTGACCTCCCTGTTTGAACGTGTCGGCTACACCGCCCTCGGCGCTGAAAATGGCAAAGTGGCGCTCGAGATGATCGCCGAACGAGACGGCACGGTCGACCTCGTGCTGCTGGATCTACTGATGCCCGTAATGGATGGCGCGACGACATTCGCCCATCTGCACCGGTATTATCCCGATCTGCCCGTCCTGCTGATCAGCGGGTATGATCACGATGAACGGGTCGCGTCTCTGTTGAATGATGGCGCGCTTGCGTTTATCCAGAAGCCGTTTGAACTCGAGCTCGTGCTGCGTGAGGTTCGCCGCGCCCTCGAGCTCTCCCGCCAGGAATCCCCATCGCTGTAGTCGGCCATTTTCGGCTTTCTCTTCCATGGTAACCCGAGCATTATCAAGCAGAAAATCCGCCTTAGGAAATCCTAACTGATTGCGAACTTACCCCGCTTGCTCGTAAGCTGTTTTAATATGTCTGCAGGGGGAAGAACTGTGTCCGGTTTGCACAGTAGGATTTGATGAAACGTTCGGACGAACAGCTAGCACGAGGGGGGTAGACCATGAGAAGATGGATTGCGGTGGCGGCAGTGTTGTTGCTGGCGTTCGCCGTCCACGCGGAAGTGTACACCTTGAACGCGGATGGGACCGGCGACTACGCCAACATCCAGTCCGCGATCAACGCCTGCGTGAGCGGTGACGTCATTCAGCTGGAAGATGGTGTGTATACCGGCTCGGGCAATCGGGACATCGATTTTGCCGGAAAAACCATCACCCTGTGCGGCGTCAGTGGAAACGCCGAAGACTGCATCATTGACATTGAGGGCGTGCACGGAAATTACGTTTCCGAGCGTGGCCTGATGATCGACTCCGGCGAAGGCCCGGAAACGACGATTCGTGACTTGTCGATCATCAATGGAGATGGGGACGGGTCTTGACCGGCTTGTGATGGCGGGGCGGCGCTCTGCTCAAACACATCTCCTCAGTTCATCAACGTTCGTTTCATCAACAACTACGCGTCCGGCGGCGGTGCGGTCTATGTGTACGGATCGAACGCTCACCCGACGTTTACCAACTGCGAATTTATCGACAATTACGCCAGCAATGGCGGCGCAGTTGAAGTGTACTACGGCAACGCGACGTTCGAACACTGCTCGTTCGTCGGCAATTATCTCACCAGCGGTTCCGGTGCGGCGATTTACTCGTACTACGGCTACGAGCTCAACCTGACGTGCTGCACCTTCGCCATGAACCAAGCGTCGGCCGACCCCACGGTTTACCTCTACCAGAGCGACACGGTCATTTCAACCTCGATCTTCGCGCAGAATACCTGCACCGCTCCGGTTTCGGTCAGTGGCGGCACGCTGGATGTCAGCTACACCGACATCTGCGACAACTCCGGCGGCGATTGGGTTGGTGCGTTGAGCGCGTTTGAGGGCATCAACGGCAACATCTGCGAAGATCCGCTGTTTGAGGATGCCAACAACTACAACATGCGGCTGACCGGACCGTCCCCGTGTATCGACACCGGCGATCCAAACCTGCCGTATGATCCGGACAACACCATCGCGGACATGGGCGCGTATTACTTCGACCATGAACCGTTGCCGGGCAATATCTGGCTGAGTTCGCCCTACGATCCGTGGTACCTCTTCTCCAACGGTGGCACAGTTCAGTTCACCGCACGGATCCGCAACAACCTCGAAATGCCGGTGACCTTCCAGGGTTGGGTCATGATCACGCTGCCATCGGGACAGCTGTACGGCCCGACCATGCAGGCCAATGTCAGCATGCAGGCAGCCAGCGAGATGACCACCAATACGCTGTCGCAGGTGGTCCCATCGTACGCGCCGATGGGTGTCTACACCCTGATCGCGCATATCGGCCTGTTCCCGAGCACCATCCATTCGGATGAGATCCAGTTCGTCAAGATGGGCATGGCGGCGGATGGTTCCGAAGCGCCGGTGGCGTGGGAGAAGCTGGCGTACGGTTGGACGGCGGACGCTCCGGCTGCAACTCCGGATATTCCGGACGAGTTCGAGCTGGGCACGGCCTACCCGAACCCGTTTAATGCGACGACGACCATTTCGCTCAAGCTGCCAGTCAGCCAGCAGGTGACGGTCACGCTGTTTGACGTGACCGGCCGTCAGGTGAAGACGGTCCGTGACGGCGTCCTCTCTGCCGGCAACCACCGGATCGACGTGGACGCGCATGGCTTGGCGACGGGTGTTTACCTGCTTCGTGCGCAGACCGATCGGAACGGCAGCCAGGTGCAGAAGCTGGTGCTGGTGAAGTAAGGCAGTACTGAGTGGTGAGTTGTGAGTAATGAGTCAACAAAGCCGCGTCGAATGTCGACGCGGCTTTTTCTGTCTTGTTCATGTCAACGAGCTGCGGTCAGCGGTATGTGGTCCTGACAGGGTGAGGGTCGGTTGATCTGCTCCCGCAAGTTTTATGACACGGGCACATCTGTTACCGCCGACCGTAGTCCGCAGCCCGCAGGCAATTATTCTACTTCCACACCGTCAGAATCCGGGCGACCTCACGGTTATCGCTGTTCCGTATCAGCGAATGCAGGAACTGCTTCCTCTCCCCCGCCACCGCTGCATACTCCGTACGCAGTTCATCCCCGGCGAAACACTCCGCGCGGAACATCATGTCCGCCTCGACGAGGCGAGCGTCCTCGGCCTCCGTGGCCGGCAATGCCCCCACCGCCCAACGCAGGTAGTTGAGGTTGTTGACGTGACCATTGACGTCAATGTTCTCCTCGGTAACCACCACAGTTAGCGATTCTGCGGCCTGCTTCAGGCGTGGCAGCGTGCGGGAGGTGAACTCGAGATTGCGTGGGATGACATCGCCGGGCATCCGGTCGGCGAGCACACCGGCCATGTCCACCATCGCCCGGGATTCCCGTTCCAGTACCGCCCATGCGCTGGTCGCCTCCGCGACGGGCGTGCCGCCGTCCAGCAGCAGGAAATCACGATACCCTTGCCGTTTGTCGTAGCCGGTCGGCCACGTGCGCAAGGTCAACGTTTTGTCCGCTTCCGGCACTGCCAGCAGCCGCACGAACAGCCGTGTCAACACCCACAAACGGGTTTCGTCCTGCAGGTGATCGTACCCCAGCCCGAACAGTTCGGCGTGCTGCCACGCGATCATCTGCAAATCGTCCATCAGCGCGAGGAACTGCCCGATTGACGCCCCGGACGGGTAGCTGAACGGTTCCTCCACTTTCGGCGGCGGATTCCAGGTCGGATTCGGCATGATCGTTCCTCAGGCAGGGGGATCGTTGCGGTATTTGTCCGGATCGTACCGGTGCATGTAGTGTTCGGGATGATCGAGCGGGGTGAAGCCGTGCCTCGCGTACAGGGAATGGGCGTCATCGGTCGCGAGAATCCATCGGCGCACCGGTTCGAAGGTCGGATACGCCAGCACCTCTTCAACGATCCACTTGCCCAACCCCTTGCCGCGGTACTCTTCGTCGATGAACACGTCCATCAGGTACGCGATCGCGCTCAGGTCGGACAGGACACGTGCGAACCCGACCTGTCGTTTCACCGTGGTCGTGTCCGGTTCCAGCTCGTACAGACCGAAGCAGTATGAGTTCTCCAGCACCCGCTTGACCCGTGGCTTTTGAATCCCCTCCGCCCAGTAGCTGCGGTTGAGGAAACCGTGGATGGTATCGAGATCGAGCAACGCTTTGTCGTCGCTGATCATGTACGGTTGGCGAATGGTTTGCGAAGGCATGAACACGCTCCTTTTCAAGTACGCACAAAGATGGGTTCCGGCCTACCCGCATGCCAACCGGCCAGAGTTCTGTGACGGTTCTCCGCAACAACGCAAATCAGGAAGGTTCTTCGAAGCTGGCGCAATTCCTCGTAAATGCTTGTGCTGAGAGAGAACAAGGTTTTCAGCAGCTCCCTGTTTTTCCACCACTCCCGGAGACGAAATGCCAGCTGAGTTCGTGATTCTGCACGAGTTAAGCATACCTAACTATTTCCTCAATTACTCGTTCGTGACTTGTCCGATTCCCGGGTATTCGACAGCTTTACAATATGTTAGGGCGGTCTAACAACATGGGAGGACAAGGAACATGAAAAGGTTGAGAATTGCGGTTTTATTGGTCTTGCTGGTGCTTGGATTCAGTCACAACACCAGAGCAGCCACGATTACGATCCTGGATGCACCCGGACTTCCGGCCCACCCGGCTGAATGGGCAGCGGTTGCGGCATCCATGGGACATCTGGCAACGATTGTGCCGATTTCAACACTGGATGGAACCGCCTGGGTGTCTTCGACGGACGTCCTGATTATTACGGATCCGTATTATCCGTATACGGCGACTCACACGGACAATGTCTGGTATGCGGTCAATGAAGGTGTTGGTGTCTACATTCAGGGCGAGGACGACCCGGCGTTTGCCAGCAATGTGATGTTCGAGGATTGTGTCAACACCACGGGTTTTGCTGGATTTTCCTGGATTGCCCCGGTCCCGGATGATCACGTCGCGGCAATTACGGGTCCGGTGGCGATCGATCCGAATCCGATCACTCCGCTGGTAGCGATGTCCTGGGCGGCTGAAGCGGTTCATGCAGGACCGATGGGCGGTACCACGACCAACATGTGGGTCGGGCCTCATCAGGTTGGTTTTCTGCATGATGAAGTGACCAATGACGCCGCAGGCCTGCTCGCAATCAACACGGATTATACCTGGATTCTCCCCGTGACATTCAGCGATTTGATGGAGAATTACATCCAGGTTTTGTTGACCGGCGCGGAGCTCGGCCAGTTTGCACACCTTACGCCAACCGGCCCGGCAACGATTCCGGCTGGCGGTGGTCCTGTTCCGTACATGATTGAACTGGAAAATGTCAACCCGTATACCTGGCCGATCACCGTTTGGGTCCGTGCAATCTTGCCCAGTGGAGCGGTGTATGCTTCCCCACTTGCCGGACCGGTGCCGGTGATGGTTCCGCCGATGTCGACCATGGGTCCGTATGCGTCGCCCGGTCCGTTGCCGCCAGTCGGTATCCCCGGATTCGCACCTGCTGGCGAGTATTTCATTCAATCTGTGGTCACCAATGGTTTCGCCGGCTGGACGGAAGCCTACGATTCCGATTTCTTCTCCGTGATCAAAGCCGCAGCGGCCGGACAGGATTCGGAGATCGATCCGGGTGACCTGCCGGTTAACCTGTTTGGTACGGTCGGCCATCCCACGCAACTTGCGTCGTCGCAGAGCAATACGGTGCAATCGGGCGACTTGCCGTCACAATTTGCACTTACGGAGGCATATCCGAATCCGTTCAACCCCAGCACCTCAGTCGCGGTGATGCTGGCGGAAGCGGCCCAGCTGACGGTGAAGGTCTACGATGTCCAGGGGCGCGAAGTCACAACCCTCGCGCACGGGACATTCGCTGCGGGAACGCACTCGTTGACCTTTGACGCTCACGGTCTGGCCAGCGGCGTTTATTTCCTGCGCGCGACCGTGCCCGGCCAGCTTGTGCAAACCCGCAAGCTTGTGCTGCTTCGGTAAGCTGGACCCCGTTTGATCGTCAAATGGCTGGACTGGTTCCAGCCATTTGTTGTTTCACCCAGATTTCTTGCCGTGTATCCAGCGCGGTGCCACCGGCTTCAGGCAAAAATTCGAGAGACGCACATTCGCTGAGTACTTGGTTCCACTGAAGTTAGAAAGGCCTAACAATATTCTCATAAACTGATATTTTCCTTGCATTTCGGCACACTATCTCGTAGCTATCAGGGGGGATTACACGCGACAGATCAGGGAGTCAGGTATGAGGTTATTCCACAGAGTTCTCACCGTTATCGTTCTGCTGATGCTGGTAGGTGCTTCTACTTCATCCGCATTGAACATCACCATTGTTGAAAGCCAGAGTTTCAATCCGGCCCACACGATGGACACGCAATGGGCAACTGTCGCCACGGCGATGGGGCACACGGCAACCATCGTTCCGCAAACCGCGCTCGACACCGGGCTGTTCATTCCGACCACGGATGTCCTGATTGTATCTTCCGCCTCGATCCCGCTGACCTCGGTGCGGATGATCAACGTTTTCGACTGCATTTACGAGGGAAAAGGGGTGTATATCCAGTCGGAATCCGCCCCGACCGATCCCGGGAATGTGACCTGGCAGACGATCGTGAACATGTTCAGCACGCCCTTCACCTGGACCGGGACCATGGCTGGCACGCTCAGTCCCACGGTACACAATCACATCGGCGCGGAATACAACGCAAAACCAATTCAGCTGACCATGTATGACGGCTGTTTCGGCACATGGGGACCCGGTGTTGAGGGCAACCTCCGCTGGCAGAACAACGAAGTCGGCTACGTGTTCGACCCATTGAACTTCCCGTTCGCCGGCACCGCCATGACAAACACCGATCAGGATTGGGTTTACCTCGCGCCGGACGTTGCGTTGATGCAGAATTACATCGACGTGTTGATCGGGCAGCCGCCGCTTGAACTCAATTTGCGTCTGTTGCCGGTCAGCGGTCCGATTACTCTGCCCAGTGGCGGTGGCACGTTCAGCTACAACGCCCAGATCATCTATACCGGCTTTGTCCCGGTCACTTTCCGCGCCTGGGTCCGGTTGATTCTACCCAGCGGCGCCGTGTATCCGCCGCCGCTTGCAGGTCCGCTGTCGTTCACCTGGGGCGCTCCGACCTCGACACCGTTGTATTCGCTTTCGCAATCGATTCCGGCATTCGCACCGCCCGGAACCTACTACGTCCAGGGTGTGCTCGCAGACCTCTTCACGGGTTTCACCACCGTCTATGATTCGGAGAATTTCCCCTTCCAGAAGCTGGTCATTGCTCCCGACGGGCAGGATCAGGAATTCGTCACCGAGTGGAAGTCCGTTGACAACTTCGCTGTGAAGGAAGAGGCTGTGGTGGATCATGCCGTCACCTTGCCGGAGGCATTCCACGTTGGTGACGCCTATCCGAATCCGTTCAATCCCAGCACCTCAGTCGCAGTGACTCTGGCGGAAGCGGCTCAACTGACGGTGAAGGTTTACGATGTGCAGGGTCGAACGGTCGCGACTCTCGCAGATGGACGTTTCCCCGCCGGATCCCAGCAGCTGTCGTTTGATGCCTCTGGGCTGGCCAGTGGCGTGTATTTCCTGCATGCAACCGTTCCCGGCAAGCTGAACCAGACGCGAAAGTTGGTACTGATGCGGTAAATCCGTGGCGTCCTATCCTCGGACTCGATGGCTGGCATTTGCCAGCCATTTTTTTTGAGTCAAAACCGTCACACACCCTTCCGTTTTTCGCACCTCGGCAGAATTCCCTCAACCTCGAGAGCCTTGCACAAGCTGAATGCTTGATTCTGCTAAAGTTAAGTGATCCTAACAAATTCCTCATAAATCGAGATTTTCCTTGCATCGTGACGTTGAAAAATTAAGTTATCCTAACAGGTAAATCATTGAGATATCAAGGGAGAAGAGAATGCGTAGCTTGAGCAAAGTACTTGCAGTCATCGCTTTGCTTGCGATGTTAGGAGTGGCTAACTCGTTTGCATTGAACGTGACGATCATTGAGAGTCAGAGTTACAATCCGTCCCACACGATGGACCTCGAGTGGCAGGCAGTCGCCACGGCGATGGGCCACGCGGCGACGATTGTCCCGCAGTCGACGTTGGACACCGGCGCGTTCATTCCGGGTACGGACGTCCTGATTGTTTCCTCCGGTGTGATTCCGCTTCCGCCGCCCCGCATCGACTACATCTTTGAATGTCTGTATGCTGGCAAAGCGGTGTATGTGCAATCGGAAGACAGCCCGAACCAGCCGGGGAATATTGCCTGGCAGCAGGTGCTGAACATGTTCGGTGAACCGTTCAGCTGGATTACTCCGGTTCCGGGCAACATGCGCGCCACGGTTCACGGGCCAATCGGCGCGGAATACAACGCCGTTCCGATGCTGGTCGAGTTGTATGACGGCTGTGTCGGCACCACCAGTAATTATGTGCGTGGCACGCTGCGGTTCAACGGCGACGATTTCGGCTTCCTGTACAATCCCGCAAATGCACCGTTCGCCGGTATGGCGGCGACCACCTCCGACCAGGAGTGGATCCGTCTCGGGCTGAACCCGGCTTTGATGGAAAACATCATCGACTCGATTATTGACGATATGCCGCTCGACCGTTACATCCGCATCAACCCGAACCCGCCGGGCCCGGTGACTGTGCCGTTGGCCGGTGGTTCGTTTGATTACGATGTGCAGATCAGCTACACCGACTGGGTTCCGGTGACGTTCCGTGCGTGGACCCGTCTGATCCTGCCGAGCGGTGCTGTCTGGGGCACGTTGGTGGGTCCGGCGACGATTTCCTGGGCCGCCCCGACCACGACTCCGGTGTTCACCTTCACCCAGTACATTCCGGGCTTTGCGCCGGCGGGGCTGTATTTCGTGCAGGGTGTTCTCGGCGATGTTTATCCGGGTTTCGCAACCTGTTTCGACTCCGACAACTTCATGTTCCAGAAACTGACGGTCAGCGCGGACGGTTCCGCGTCTGCTGAGCCCGTTACGGCCTGGAAGTCGGAAGGTTCATTCAGCGTCGCTGCGGATAATGAAACCGGACTTGAGCAGTCGTCCGCGTTGCCGGATGAGTTCAGCGTCGGCCAGGCGTACCCGAACCCGTTCAACCCGTCCACCACGATTGACGTATCCCTGGCGGACGCGTCCAACCTGACGGTGACGGTGTATGATGTGCAGGGGCGTGAGGTCGCGACCCTCGCAAAGGGTGCGCACACCGCCGGGCTGCATTCGTTCAGCTTTGACGCCAGCGGTCTCGCCAGCGGCGTCTATTTCCTCCGCGCGAATGTGCCGGGGCAGCTGAACGAAACCCGCAAGCTGGTTCTGATGCGGTAATAAGGCTGCTCCATAGAGTCTTATGTAGATGATTCCGGGGGCACTTCGACGTGAAGTGCCCCCGTTTTCTCTGTGCCTGATCGAACCTGAAATCGAAAACCACTTTCCTCGGCATTTCCCTATCTCCAATTATTTTCACTAGATACAGCCTCAGACTTGCATTCCTAGTTAGGATTTCCGAACTTTTACTGATGTGGGGGAATCACGTGTTGTGCGAGTCAGGAGGTAAAGGATGAGGAATGCGTTCAAGCTCTGTGCATGGGTCACTCTGCTACTGCTATCCGTGTCAATGGTATCGTCTGCAGCGACGGTGAAGATTATCGAGAGTCCGTTCACACCGGGTGTGGATGTTGCCTGGGAAACGGTTGCGCTGGGTCTTGGCCACACGGCAGCGATCTATCCCGTTTCGGATCTGGATGTGACCGGGTGGATTCCGGCCACCGATGTGCTGATCATCAGCGATCCCTTTCTGCCCTATACGCCATTGCAGATCGCCAATGTTACCACCGCGATGGCATCCGGGGTCAGCATCTATATCCAGTCTGAGGTCGATCCGGCCCTTCCGGGCAATACCATGTTCGAAATCGTGGTGAATTCCACCGGTGCCGCTGGGTTCGCCTGGTTTGGCGGACCTGTCCCGGGTCTGGTGGAGGCGAAGATATTCGGTCCGGTGGCGGCTCAATTCAACGCGAGAAAGCCCGTCCTCGGCATGATGGAAGCCTGTGTCGGCGGCAGCCCGGGCCTGTTCACCGGTATCGTGCCAAATCTGGAAATGGCCTTGGGCGCGGTTGGATTTCTTTACGACGACACCGTCCTGCCGGGCGCGGGCATGGTTGCCACGAACACGGATTTCGAGTGGATCATACCGTTCGGTCCAGACATCCTGTTGATGGAGAATTACCTCAACACTTTGATCACCAATGTCGAACTGACCAAGTTTTTCCCGATTATTGCACCGGCGGGCCTGATAACGCTTCCCTCCTCGGGCGGCACGATCACCTACACCGTCGAACCGGCCAACATCGGCCTCAGTGTGTTTCCGACAACGCTCTGGGTCCGTGCTATCCTGCCGAGCGGTACCGTCTATCCGCCACCGCTTGCCGGTCCGGTTGTGCTGATGATTCCGCCCTTGACCTCGTTGGGACCGGTATCGTTGGCGATGAGCGTGCCAGCTTTTGCACCACCGGGCATGTACTACATCCAGAGCATGATGACTGCAGGTTTCCCCGGAATCGGACTGGTTTACGATACCGACTTCTTCATGATCGAGAAGATGGTGATCGGACCGGACGATGCGGCACCGGCACCGGGCGATGGTGAGATTATCGCTACACGCGGCGAGCTGTCTTTCCCGGCGGCTGAGGCAAACCACACGGCTCAGCAGGTGCCGCGACAATTTGAGGTCGGCCAGGCGTATCCGAACCCGTTCAACCCGTCCACCACGATTGACGTGTCCCTTGCGGACGCGGTCAACCTGACGGTGACGGTGTATGATGTGCAGGGGCGTGAGGTCGCGACCCTCGCAAAGGGTGCGCACACCGCCGGGCTGCATTCGTTCAGCTTTGACGCCAGCGGTCTCGCCAGCGGTGTGTATTTCCTCCGTGCGAATGTGCCGGGCCAGCTGAACGAAACCCGCAAGCTGGTTCTGATGCGGTAAAAGAGGGCCGCAGCTAAAGTCTTGTGTAGATGATCCGGGGGCACTTGCGGTTGCAGGTGTCCCCGTTCAACGGGAAAAAGCCAGTCGTAGCAAAGACCCTGCAAAAGCCCCTCTCCCCGTCCGCCAATCTCCGTCTCCTCTCGCGACTTCCGCGATGTGAGCTCCGTCAACTCACAGCCTGGCTCCGCGCCGTACTGTTAGGCATACCAAACAAATCGTTGATCAGGGTGTAGCTGACACCGGAACGGTCCGGACTGCAGGGATACCCTCCAATCGAACACCCCCCGAATGACCGGTCACCTCGCAGGAGGAACGGCGTTCGTTCATCATATCAAAGCCGGACCCATGAAACTTGGGCAACGAGAGGGAGCAACCATGAAGAAACGAATCGATTTATCTGCGCTGCTGCTTGCCGCAGCGGTTCTGTTTGGCATGAGTAACGTGTATGCCGCAAACATCTACATCGTCGAAAGCCAGAGCTACAACCCCAGCCACATCCAGGACAGCAACTGGCAGACGGCGGCTATTAACGCCGGGCATTCGGCGACGATCGTCCCGCAGACCACCCTGGACAACACCGCGTACATCGCAAACGCTGATTTGTTGATCGTATCATCCGGCGTGATCTACCTGCCGCCGAACCGGGTCGCCAACATTCAGGCGATGATGCAGGTGGGCAAACCGGTCTACCTGCAGTGCGAATACCCGATGACACAGAGCACCACGCAGGCCTTTGACACCATCGTCGACAATCTCGGCGGTCCCTGGACGTATTTCGACTGGATCGGTGAGTTTACAGGCAGTCTCACGCCGATGCAGGTAAACGGTGACCTGTCCTTCGACCCCAATTTTGTTTCGTCGTTGAGTGTCTTCAATGACGGTGTCTACGGCGAAGGTGGGATCGGTTTTTCCAGCGATTTGTATCTCACTCCCCCGAACAGGATCTATGGCTTCTCGTTTTACCCTTCCGGCGGGATCTACGGCATGATGTGCTGCAACACCGACCAGGACTGGGCGATTTACGACCCCAATCGCCTCGATTTCATGGAGAATTACTTCGACCGTCTCTTTGACTATGGCGGCGGCGGGTTCATCTGGCTCGGAATCGAGCCTGTCAATACGTCCATCCCCTCGTCCGGCGGCACATTGAACTATTACGCTCAGGTGATGAATCCCACGCCGAATGTCTGGACCGGAGACGCCTGGACCTATGTCTTCCTGCCCAACGGTAACTACTATGGCCCGTTGATGGTCAACTATGGCCTCAGCTTTCAGCCGGATCAGGCCACGCCGGTACTCACGTTGAGCCAATACGTGCCCGCCGTCGCACCGCCCGGCGCTTACACGTTCGTTGGCAATCTCGGCACCTATCCGACTAACTCGGAAATCTCCAGAACCTTCACCTTCTGGAAGCAGACCCCGGGTCCGGACGACCGGTCAGGCGACCTGTCCGAAGAACGGATCACCGAAAACTGGTATCCGCTCGCCGGACAATCAGCTCCGGCCCGTGAATCAGACGCTTCCCCAGCCATGCCGGACGAGTTCGTGGTCGGCGACCCGTACCCGAATCCGTTCAACCCGAGCACGACAATCGAACTCAGCCTGCCGGAAGCACGGAACCTGAGTGTGGTGGTGTATGATGTGCAGGGGCGTGAGGTGGAAACGTTGGCGCAGGGAAGTTTTGGTGCCGGAGCGCACCGTTTCAGCTTTGATGCACGGGGTCTTGCCAGCGGGATTTATTTCCTTCGTGCGCAGTCTGGTTCGGAGATGCAGACCCGGAAGCTGATGTTGTTGCACTAACCGAGGTGAGAGAGCCGGGTTCGGTGGTGGGCTGTGATCTGACGCACTCGCCGCCCGGATTCTGGTTAACTCATTGATAAGGCGTGAGATAAACAGGTTGTCGGATGATAGGGACAACCTGTTTTCTGTTTTTTCGGGCTCTGTCTCTCATGGAGACACGATTGGGACTTGTTCTGCGAGAGAATTTCCGGACAATTTCTCGTACATCTGGTCATACACAACATCCGTAGTTCCCTAACACGAGAGAGGTCCATGAAAAAAGTATCGATCTTCGCGATCGCAATGGGACTGTTGTTCGTCGCCGGTATGGCTACAGCGGCAAATATTGCGATCATCGAAAGCCAGAGTGCAAACCCGGCTTTCGACCAGGATGAAATGTGGCAGGACGTGGCCCAGGGACTTGGCCACACGGCCTTCATTTACCAGCAGTCCTACCTCGATGACCCGAACAACTCGCACGACATCGATCTGTTGATCATCTCGTCCGGCGTCATCGACATTCCGCAGCAGCGGAAGGCGTACATCCGTGAGTTCCTGCGCATGGGCACCCCGGTGTACCTGCAGAGCGAGTATGACGCCAGCTTCGGCTCGAACGAAACCTGGCTCGCGCTGGTGCAGGCGATGGGTGGCATCTTCAACTGGCAGCAGAGCTTCTACGGCGATCTTACGCCGATGCAGATCACCGGTGACCTGGCGACGGCGTACAACAACGTCTACACCATCAACGAGTACTTCGTAAACGGTTGTGCCGGATTCGGCGGTTTCAGTGTCGTCACCAACCTGGAATTCCAGAATCGCGCGTATGGCTGGTACTTCGATCCACCAAACACCGACTTTGCCGCGCTGACGACCAACACCGACCGCAACTGGATCCTGCAGGGCGATGGTACGTCTTTGATGGAAAACTACATCGAGCTGCTGCTCGCGGACACGGTGACGGTTCCGGTTCTGAACGTTCAGCCGGTCGGTTCGACGGTCATCCCGGCTTCGGGTGGCGTGTTGCATGCGGAAGCGCAGGTCATTAACAACAGCAACAGCTTCCTCAACGTCGACTTCTGGACCCGTGTAATCCTGCCGAGCGGCACGCCGTACGGCCCGCTGTTCCGTCAAACGGATAAGACGTTTGACGTCGGCTTCGTCTCGCCGTGGTATCCGTTGACCCAGATGATCCCGTTCAGCGCGCCGGCGGGCACGTACCAGTACCAGGTCGTGATGGGCAACTTCGACTACCTCACCGAGTATGCGGTGGATGGTTTCGAGTGGACCAAGTCGGCCACGGGCACGGACGCCGTGTACCAGGACTGGGCGGCCAGCGGTTTCGGTATGATGGATGCGTCCACCGCCGCGACGGTTGACGAGCATGACGCCGTCACGTTGCCGGATGAGTTCACGCTGAGCGATCCGTATCCGAACCCGTTCAACCCGTCCACCACGATCAACGTGTCGTTGGCAGAAGCCGCGCCGCTTCAGGTTGTGGTGTACGATCTGCAGGGCCGCGTTGTGAGCACACTGGCAAACGGCAGCTACACCGCCGGCAGCCACACGTTCAGCTTCGACGCCCACAATCTCGCCAGCGGCGTATATTTCGTGCAGGCGCAGACAAACGGGCTGGTTCAGACCCGCAAGCTGGTGCTGATGAAGTAGGACTTAGTAATCAGTACACAGTCGTCAGTTTTCAGTAACGTATTCCGGGGACACTTTGAGGACAAAGTGTCCCCGTTTTGTGCCCGTCCGACTTCAGCAGGCTCTTCCTCACGTCTCTTCGTTCCGTTCTGAATGACGGGCTGGCTGACCGGGTACGATTATAAAACTGCCGCCGCCCCTGCAATGAAAAACCCGTGCTCGCTTGCGAACACGGGTCTGGATTTTTCTCAAGACTCTAATCTCGAGACCTTTGTCTATGTCTCAAGTCTCACATCTCAAGTCCTTTGTCTTTGTCTCAGGACTCAGGACTCAAGACTCAGGACTGTCTTTCCATCACATTCCACCTTCTTCGTCGAAACCGCCGTCCATCATTCCGCCGGACTGCCGTTTCTGGCGTTCGTCCTGGTTGAACCGGTAGGTGAGGTTCAGCATGAACGTGCGCCCGCGCCACTGGAATTCCGAGTTCGAATAGAACGTATCGGTGATGGTTTCCATGTTGCGTTTTCGGGTGTCGAACAGGTCGCGTACGTTGAAGCTGAGCGTCAGGTTGTTGTCGAGGAAGTTCTGACTCGCTCCCAGATCCAGGGCGTAGATCGGATCCCGTTCACTTTGCAGCAACTCACGCGGCCCCATGTAGAAGAACCGCAGCTGAAGCTGAGAAGTTTTAGTGAACTGCCAGCGGGTACTCGCCCGGGAGAACCAGGTGAGGAATTCACGGTCGTACGACACCCCACCAAACGTGCCACTCGACTGCGACTGGTAAATGTTCATGCTGGCCTGCATGTTCAGCCGCTTCATCAGTTGGTACATGACCTCGAACTCGAAGCCGTAGTGGTCGGCGTCGCCGATGTTGTACGGCTGCGAGACGATGACGTCACCCTCGGTCGTCTCGAACCACTCGATCACGCCGGTCGCGTGGCGGTAGTAAACGCTGCTGCTGACCGAACCCTTGTCGGTGTGGAACAGGTGACCGATCTCGAAGCTGTTGGAGTATTCTGGATCCAGGTTCGGGTTGCCGCGCCGGATGTTCCGGCTGTCGGTGTAGTTCCAGAACGGAATCAGGTACCAGTGATGGGGCCGCATCAACCGCCGCGAATAGCTCGCCTGAATCGAGTTGACCGGAGTGATTTCGTAGGTCAGGAACGCGGACGGGAACAAGTCGAAGTAGTCGCGTTCGTTGACGTCGTTCGTCTCAAGGTATTCCGTCGTGATATCGGAATACTCACCGCGCAGACCGATCTGGTACGACCAGGTCTCTGACAGCAGATTCGAGAAGGTGAAGTAGCCAGCGTAGATGTTCTCATCGTAGATGAGGTGATTGCTGACATCCACCGTGGTGCCGGTGCCGGCTTCGATCACTTCGTAATCGTGGTCCAGCTCCTTCATCTCACCCTTCACACCGGTCTCGATCTTGTGCTTTTCGCTGTAGGGGTGCACGTAATCGAGCTGGAACAGGTGCCGCGTTTCGCCCTCGAGATTGTCCACGTATTCGACGAGATCGGTATCCGTGCCCACGAGAACATCTTCCGTGATTACGGAGAGTTCATTTTCAGAACCGGTCTCGAACTGATAGTCAGCGGTGAATTCGTGCCCCTTGGTATCGAACAGGTGCCGGTAACCGAAGTCGAAACCGTTGTAGCGTTCCGTCTCCTCTTCCGGGTTGTTGCGGTAGATGTCGGAGGCCAGCACACCGTTCTGATCAAAGTAGCGGTAGTGCACGTACGCGTCGGTTTCGTCCTCGCCGTAATCGTTGAACGCCGACACGGTCACCGTGTTCTTGTCATCGTGCATGTATTCGAATCCGAAGCGGATGTAGTTGCTCCAGCCGGACCGGTCGAATTCTTCGTCCTCGTCCAGTGTCGCGTACGGTGCGTCGGGGTTGTAATACTCCTGGTAGGTCGTCCCGCCGCCGTCATGGCTGCGGTATCGCAGCTGCTCGTTGATGAAGTAGTTCATCCTGCCGGTGCGGTAGTTCAGGTTGAACCCGCCGCCGTAGCCTTCGGGGATGGACCCGGACACGTTCACCGACCCGTTTACACCCTTTTCCCGTTCCTGCTTCAGGATGATGTTGAGGATACCCGCGTCGCCCTGGGCGTCATATTTCGCGGACGGATTGGTCATCACCTCGACGCGGTCCACCATCTCTGCGGAGAGTTGCTGCAGCGCTTCGCCGGGATCAAGACCGACACGCGTGGACGGCTTCCCATTGATCAGGATGCGCACGTTGCTGTTGCCGCGCAGGCTGACGGTACCTTCGAGGTCAACGGTAACCGAGGGGATTTCCTCCAGCGCGTCCGCAACCGTGCCGCCGGCATCCGCAACGCTGGAGCTGATACGGTAGATCTTGCGGTCAGGCGCAAGCGTGACCTGTGTGCTTTCGACCCGCAGTTCGACCTCTTCCAGTTCAAGCGTGGCGGAACTGAGCGTCAACGTGCCGAGGTTGACACGTGGAGATCGTTCGTTGATCTCGATATTTTCAACCAGCACCTGCTTGTAGCCAAGCGCACGGATGAGCAGATCATACGTTCCTTCTGGCACCGCCAGGATGCGGAATCCACCGTCATCCTCGGACGCTGCGCCACGCACGGCGGCGTCGTTATCGACGGTCTCCCCTTCCTTCAGCACACCATCCGGAAACAGCATGATGTTCGCGCCGGGGATGGGCATGTCGGCATCATCGTCCGAAACACTCCCCATGATCAGCCACATGCGCGGCGAGCTGTCGCCGGCCGTCTGCGGTTGAACCTGAGCAAATAGCGTACTTGAACCACCAAAAATTAAACCGGCCAGCAAAACGATCGTCAGGACCGGTGAGTTGCGGTGCATGGAATCCGTCTCCCAATTTATCATGAATAAAACCAAGCCTTTCGCCTCAACAGAATCGTTCGATTCTCGAGTACGCTATATAGACGATGCACACCCTGAAATGTTTAACTCCCCTTGGAGTCAACATCACCGAATTCTGAGCAATTCGTAGAAACCCGAAAAACTTCCTCTATCGAACCGCAGTTTCTCTTGCAGTTCGTGAGAATGTTCGCCATATTGCACGCCGCAGTTAAGTTCGGCATTCCTAACAACGGAATCACCCATGGATGCGACTCAGGCAGCACTGATCGAGGCGACCCGAAGCATGTTGAATGCGGACCGGACGCTCGACGTCATCGAACGCATCCTCCATTCAGCCCAGTCGCTTTTAAACGCGCAGGCGGCGTCGGTGTTCCTGATCGACAACCGGAGGCGGAATCTTGAGATGGTCGCGTCGACCAATCTTCCCCGTCACGTGGTCGAGAGCATCCGATTCCCGCTTGGCGAAGGCGTCGCCGGTTGGGTCGCACAGCACAACGAGACGGTCTTGCTGGAGGATCTTACCCGGGATCCGCGATATTACGCAGGTGTCGCGAAGAAAACCGGATTCGAGACTCGCGGGTACCTCTGTGTTCCTCTGGCTGTAAATGGGACAACGATCGGCACGGTACAGGTGTTGAATCAGACGGTGGGTCCACCATTTAACGCGGCCGACCAGCAACTGCTCGAGAATTTCGCCGTGATTGCCGCCCTGGCAATTGAGAAGTACCGGCTGCACAGTCTCGCGGTCGAGAAGGAACGCATCGAAGCGGAGCTGGCTGTCGGGAAGGCGTTCCAGTCCACCCTGCTACCGTCACACTTTTCACCGCCGGATCCCTGGCAGATTGCCGCGTTCAACGAACCGGCCCGCCTGATGGGCGGTGATTTGTACGATGCGATGCCGATCAATGGCAAGTACATGGTCGCCCTCGGGGATGTCAGCGGTAAGGGTCCGGGCGCGGCGTTCTGGATGTCCGGCTTTGCCCATGTACTGCGGTTCATCGTCGAGCAGGACAAAGACCCGATTGATCACATCAAGATGCTCGACGAGCACCTGCACAATACGATGCCCTCGGACAGTTTCCTCACCCTCTTCCTCGCAGTGTTCGAAGAAGGCGGCTTCCGTTACACCAGCGCCGGCCACAACCCGATGCTGCTGTTACACGCCGATGGAGAGATTGAGTGGTTGGGCGCGACCGGCCTGCCGTTGTCGCTGCTGCCATTTTCCCCACGGGAGACCAAGTGGGTCGAGATGGGACCTGGTTCACGGCTGGTGTTGTTCTCGGACGGTCTCACCGAAGCGGAAAATTGCAACGGCCTGATGTATGAGGAAAAACGGCTTGAGCGGATGGTCCGTCGGACAAAGGATCTACCCGGCGATGAAGCGATCCACCGGCTGATTCGTTCGGTAAAACGGTTCGCCTGCGGGCAGGAACAGTCGGACGATCTGACGGTGATGACAGTGACCCACAGCGGAGCTACGGAAACCGCCGCAGTCGAGATCGAGGAACGCGAGTCGGACTCCATCGCGGCGTAGGCCTTTTAACTTCCCGACCTCACATCGAATTCAGCCAGGCACGGCCTTCCTTGATGGAGTCGAATACGTTCAGCACCAACCCCTGATCTCGGTAAAGGTTGATGAAGGAGCGCATGCTGAGGTTGCCCATGATGCTGACCGGTTCCACAATGCCCCAGTACTTCCAGCCGATGTCCATCATCCGCGGAAACCAGTCGGTGTTGATCCAGTCAACGTCCGCCTGCTGGTACGGCTTCAGGTAACGGTTATCCGACAGCCATTTGCAGCCGTTATGCGTTCGCATGGCTTCGTAGCCGGCGTTGAATGCTTCCCGCATTTCTCTTCCGCCGACGTACCCGTTGAACTGTTTGAGCAGGATCTTGTCGTCTTCCAACCACTCGATCCGCGTGTGCGCAGATTCATGCAGCAGCATGAAACCCATCTCCCTGAACAATCCACAATGGGTGAAGTATACGCAGCGTTCGGAATCCGGACAATGAGAAGGATGTGGCACACGGGTCGGTCAGGGTCGAGTCGGACTTGGGGCCAATGACCGTCGTATCCAGCCAGTTCATGCGGAATTCGGTCGCCGCAGAAGCAAGAAGGTCACTCCCAGAGCTTCCGCGAGGATCGCGCCGGTGCAGAAAGTACCGTTGAGACTCCAGACGGTGTGAATCCAGCCGAGCGTATGGCAGATGACCGCCTGCTGTATTTGTTCCGGATGACCGGACCATGCAGTTTCCGCATCAACTCCAACCGGCACATGATACTGTATCCGCCGCAGCTCGGCAAGAGCAGGCAATCATGAATCCCGCACTTGTGCTACACGGGAAAGGGTTGACTAAGCTGGAGCCTCGTGTCCCCTGCCAGCCGGCGGAACAGCTGGAGTAAGGTGTCGCTTTACAGAAATCGAAGGGACGCTATGCTGGATTACTCGTGGATACGAAGCCGTTTTCCGGCGTGCAGTTTTCCGGGCAGATCGATACCATTTCGCTGGATTAATTCAAACAGTGGGTTCATCGAAAAGACAGTCCCCTGGGGCAGGATCGTCTCGGCAAAACGCCTGGCGGCATCATCCTGGCTGCAGAATAATGCGTTCTCACGTTCGGCACAAACCATGCAGATAATCTCGCCTTCCTGTTTCTGATGGCTGGAGAATATCTGGCCGGTGGAACGAAGTGCCGGTCGTGGGTTGTGGTTGGCGAACTGCTTGTAAAGCTCAATAAACCGGTCGGATTCGGGCTGATTGACAAAGATTTGTTTGTCCCTGCCCGCCTGCCTCAGGATGCGGTTAATATGAACGTTGTCCGCGATCAGCTTCCCTTCCCGATCACGGGCATTCGCCAGCTCCCGCACCATGATTTGCTGGTACTTTCCGAAGTCAGGTTCCCAAGGAATCAGCCAGCTAATTCGCGGGTGTTCACCCAATTGAATCATGTCGGCAAACAGGTCATTTTTTATCGCCGCGAGCCAGACATTTGTATCTAGAAAGACGCAAATGTCCGGCTCATCGGGTAGTCGAATCACGCAGCCTCCTGATATGGACCAAGGAGATGCGCTGCTTCATCCTGGTTAATGCTGTCCCGGGCGGTGAGAATACTGATCCAGTTTCGATACCGTTGCGATGGCTGCATTCCAGACAGTGTCAGCCGTGTACAGTCTTCTGTCTCAAGAAACACAGTATCCAATGCACCTTGCGAACAAGGATGCACGTACAACGTTTTTTTGTACTTCCGCGCCAATGCCTGGGAAAACATGCCAGCTTGACACAGCCTCCAGTATACCAATTCTGCACTGACACCGTATTCCCGGCTGAGATGCGCGATTTCATTTTGCCAGACATCGACCGGATTCCCTGCCTTCAGAACGCGCCGGCCCTCGACAAAGGGCTTCAGGTCTTCTTCCGGCAACAGCAATCTTGCGGCGAAGGCATTGGCTGCCTGTTCGTGAGGATCCGCAGCGAAGAAATCCAGATTCAGTTCTTCCCGTCCGTTTTTTCTCCGGTTGATCGATCCCTGCAGATCCTCAAGCACCAAATGTCCCAGTTCATGAGCCAGGATGAACCGCTTGCTGGCGATCCGCAAATCAGCTGCAACCACCATCAGTTGCACATCCTGCTCCCACCGGAAGGTCACACCTTTCAGCCGATGCTTGCGGTCGTCAACTTCGGCCACAGCAATACCAAGCCTGGTAACAAACTCAACCATGCTGGCAATCTTGCCTTCCGGATGGCCCAACTCCATCCGCAGATTGTCCGCCGCCCTTGCACCGCGTTCTGCGGGATCCCGCAGCTTGGGCCGGACAGAACCAAGATCTATTGCTGGGCCGAACAACAAGTGATGCGTGTCCGCAAACCGGTACGCGTACCCCTTCGCTCGGGGATAGAGCGCTTCCGGGAAGACGGTCCGGTCTTCATCTTTGAAGTGCAACAAGGGTTTGTCCGCTGGAAGCGGGCCGTCTACTAGAACGGAAAGTGGGACGTCGAAAAAGCGGGCGAGATTCACCAGACCGGTTGGACCAACACCCCTCTTCGCATCGAGGATACGGTTGATCATCGATGGGCTGTATCCAGTGGCTTGCGCTAATTTCGACTTGCTGATTCCCGCCCTTTTCCTAAGCTCCTCAACCCGTTCGGAAACAAGGGTCCAGTTCATCACAGCCGCCATGGTAAGTGGTATGGAGCGGTTGATTGCTTACCGCACAAGCAGTTTAGTCAAATAATTACTCGAAATCAAGAACTGGAATTCTTTGACTAACCTTCGTTCGCGACATTTCACCGGTTCCGGCTCTGAGCAAATCTGCCTAATACTTCACCTGCAGTGTCAGCTGGTACCAGTATTCCGTTTCGCGTGCGTTTGACACGTAATCCTTCGCGTCATAATCGAACAGCAGCAGGTTGTGGTTGCCGAAATCGTAGCCGAGACCGGCGTAGTAAACCGAATAGTGGTCGTTGTTGACGTCGAGATCGGGATCGAACGAATCGAATCCTCCGATCACCCGCCAGTGTGTCGTCGGCTTCAGCTCAGCGAAGAACGAGTGGCCTTCATAGTCCACCGCCTCCGTCAGATTGGCCGCTTCCACCCATTCGCCTTTCTGGTTGCCGAGACCGTGCAAGTATTGCCCGGTGACGGTGAAGTAGCGATGCTCATAGGACAGCATCCCGAGCAGTGCATTCCAGTCGGGAATGTGGTTGGTGGTTGTGCCGGCACCGTTTCCCTTGCCAGCGACGCCAAACCCGGACAGCTGCAGCCCGGGCATTGTATCCGGTAACGGCCGCACGGTCAGCCGTGCCTCGAACACCGTGTTCGTATTCTCCTCGACCGCGTGGTAGCCGCCGCCGTTGTACACGCCGAACGCCATGCTGCCATACCGGCCGGCGTACTTGCCGTTGACGGTCTTCTTGTACTCGTCATCCAGCTCACCGCCGAGGAACGTCGCGTAGGTAATCCCGAAGTCTGCCGAATTGATCACCCCGGCCCGTTCGATGAACATCCGCTCGCGCATGCGGTAGTAGTTGACATGCTCCTCGAAATCCAGCCATGGCGCATGCACAATTCCCACCTCGAGCGACTGTTTGTTGAAGAACCCGAAGTCTGGAAAATGGAACTTGGCATACGCGTACTTGATGCGGACTTCCATGTCGCCGCGCCCGTCGCCGTCCATGTCCTGGTTCGTGTCCAGCGTGATCCGGGCATCCATGTACGGCAGCACCGTCTTCTCCGCCGTCAGGTACGCCCGCCGCAGGTAGAATCCGGCATACTCGCCATCCCCGGACTCGCCGTACTGGTAGGAGATGAAGAACACGCCGCCGATCGCGTGATCGCTACTCTGCACAGCGGCGTCGGCTTGAAGTGTGGGAAATGCGAGCGTCAGGATCAGGAGAACAGGCAACACGGTAAACAGACGACAGCGGGCCATGTGGGGGCTCCCCGGGTGGAGTGGCACGGTGTTCCAGCTAACACAATCTTTTCCGGCGCAAGATATGCCTGAACGGCGTTACGCCCGTCATAGCATGAAAATCGCCGGAATCCGAACAACTCAGATTGAGTTACTCATCGGTTACAATTGTATGAATTTTCGGTTAGCATGGCGAATGCGCGGGAGGCGTGAAACGAGAGCCTATCGTGAGGGACCAACACGAATTATGACCGTTTTTCCTGTACTTTCGGATGGCAATCGTATATGTTACAGGTAGATGTGAATGGTGCATCACGGACTACGGGGGAATGGATCATGACTCGATTTATCTTTCCTGCACTTTTGCTACTCGTTTTCGCGTTCGCCGGGTGCAACGATTCCCCGACCAACCCGGATGACAAGTTGCCGGACACCACGCCAATTGGTGTATCCAGCAATACCGCGTATGTGCCGGCGGATGCCGGCGCGGTCGAGCTCATGGTCTACAACCAGACGGACGAAGTGTTCAACTGGGGCTCCGTTGTGGAAGCGTCGTCGTCCGTAAACTGGATCAATCTGGTCGTCACGAACGAGGATGTCCAGCCCGGCGACAGCACGACACTGGGGATCCGTGTTGATCGCAGCGGAATCGGAGCTGGCATTTCGGACGGTGAGGTTGAACTGCGCTACAACGATGAGGTCGTCCAGACTATCGCCGTGACGATGCAAACCGGCACCCCGGACGCCGTGCCATCGGTCTCCTCACCAACTTCGTCCGAATTCCAGCAGATAGGGATTACGTGTTCATCAGCCTGATCAACAATTCGGACGAATCGTGGGGATCGCCGACCTTGTGGCCGGCTTGGGTTACACTGCCCGATTTTCTGACGCAATCGCCATACGCACAGCACGTCATTCTTGAACCCGGCGGCGCAGGCGTACTTGATCTGGTCGTCGACCGCGGGTTCATGTCACCGGGCACGCACGGCGCTGTGATCGTGCTATCCTGGTATGGCAGTCCGGTACAAGCGATCAACGTCGAGCTGGAAGTCGGGGAATAGATGTTCGATAGTCCCGCAACGTGTGCCTGAAATCTGCAAAGCACGCAGCAGTAGAGCATGAACAAGGTATGGCTATAGCCACTGGAACACGGGGTTTGACCGTTCCATCCACCGCGTAGCGGTGGACGGTGGTTAGCGTGTGGCTTCAGCCACACGAAACGGACCATCCCCCAGCCCCCGTGTCCTGTAGGGACGCAGCTAGTGGTTGTCCGGCTGAAGCCTTATACCCATGATAATCCGGTGAATCTGTTTTTTGCAACTCAGCTACCGTGACGCACAGTACCCTGACATCAAAAACGCCACCCCCTTGCGGAGGTGGCTTTGGTGTTTCTACGGGACTTCGGATCAGCGACTAGTCTTTGAAGATGTACTTGACCGGGCGCTTGATCATTTCCCACTCGCCGGTGGCCGGATCCCACTTGGCGTTCGCGAATGCGAGCCAGTTGGTTTCGTCCATCGTCGGCGTATCGGCGCGGAAGTAGTATCCCGGCCAGCGGGTTTCTTCGCGGAAGAGCATGGTGCGAACGTGCACTTCGGCCTGCCACATGCGCTGGATATTTTCCCAGACACGCATGAGTTCGTGCAGGTCTTCGGCGGCCAACAGCTTGCTGTCTTCCTTGAGCATTTCGAGCAGCTCGAGGGCGCGTTCCAGCGAGGCCTTGTTGGTCGTGAACTGGGCGCTCACGCCGCCGGCGTACTCGTCCATGATCTTCTGCAGACGGAACATGAACATCTTCGGACGCATGTATTCCGGGTTGATGTCATTGTCCGAGGTGGTGTTCGCCTTCTGCTCAAACAGATCCAGCGGAGCGAGCAGGGCGGTCTTCATCTCTTCGATGAGAGCATCCGGGATAGCCGGTGCATCACCCTTGTCCATCGCGTACTTCACGGCGGACTTACCGGCGATACGACCTTCTGCGTGCGAACCCGAGGAGAACTTGTGCGAGCTGGCGCCAGAGGCGTCACCGGCGTGGAACAGGCCTTCGACGGTGGACATCTGCGCGTAGCCCCAGAAGTACTCATCCTTGGTGTCAGCGTTCTGGATGTCTTCCGGACCGGAGACCCAGGCACCGGAGGCGCCGGAGTGCGAACCGATGAAGTACGGTTCGGCGGCGGCGATTTCCGAGGAACGTTCTTCCGGCTGGACGTTGCTGGCGGCCCACAGGAGCGCCTGCGAAATCGTCATGTCGAGGAAGTCTTCCCAGGCTTCGTTCTCGAGTTCTTTCTTCTTCTTCTTGTAGCCCTTTTCGTCATCCTTGTAGGCATCGGCGATCTTCTGCATCGCTTCTTCGGTGCGCATGAAGATCGGGCCCTTGCCTTCCATGATGTCGAGCATGCCGAGCCAGTTACGGAGGTTGGCCGGGATCGGCTTCACCTTACCGTAGGGAGCCCAGTTTTCGAGCTCGTCACGACGTTCCACCATGTACTCACCGCCCATGGCGTTGGTCGCGCGGGATTTGAAGAGCAGGAACCAGGCGCCGACCGGGCCATACCCGTCCTTGAAGCGGACCGGAATGAAGCGGACTTCCTGGCAGGTCTGCTCAGCGCCGGCGCGCGCGGAGAAGTACAGGGACGAACCGGTATTCCAAGGCGGATACCAGGCGCGGCCGAGACCTTCACCCGTGCTGCGGGGCTTGAAGACGTGCACAGCGCCACCCATACCGGCGTAGACGGCCTTGGCATGGAAGACGTAGAACTTGTTTTCGCGGGTGCTGAAGCCGGCGGCGCCGACGCAGCGACCGTCGACCACGATCGGTTCGACGATGAAAACGCGTTCGTAGATGTTGTCGAGCCCGATGGCGTTCTTGGCGGCTTCGGCAACGATGACCTTGTAGGATTCACCGTTGATCATGACCTGCCAGCGGCCTTCGTGCACGTAGTTGCCGTCCTCATCCTTCCAGATCGGGAGTCCCCACTTCTCGAAGAGATGGACGGTGCTGTCGACGTGCCGTGCAATGTTGGCAACGAGGTCTTCACGGGTGATGCCCATGAGGTCGTTGCGGACGTAGTCGACGTAGTCCTTGATGGTGTTCTTGCCACCCTTGAGGTCGACGTACTGGTTGATGGCCGACAGGCCCATCGCGACGGCGCCTGAGCGATCCATCGCAGCCTTGTCGATCATGGTGACCTTGAGGCCGTTCTTCTTGGCCCAGTAAGCCGCTTCAACCGCGGCACCACAGGCCGACATGCCGCCACCGATAATCAGGACGTCGGTTTCGACCTTGACGGTTTCGAAATTCGCCACGTTTGTGTCCTCCGGTTACTGGTTCAACTTGAAGAAGTCGGCCCTGACGGATTCGGGTTCGGTGAACAGCATCGGGCTGTTGATATCACCATCGCCTTCCGCAAAGCCGCCGTCCGGTACCGCGGTACCTTCTTCCGTGGTACGGATCGGGAACTTGAACCGCTTGAGGGTCCCGTTACGGAACTTCACCGTCCACATGATGCTGTCAGATCCGCGCATCGGCGACACCGTCGCGCCCATCGGGACAAAGTCCGCATAGCCACGCACTTCGATCGCCTGCACCGGGCAGATCTTCACGCAGTTGTAGCATTCCCAGCACAATTCCGGTTCCCGATTGTAGGCCTTCATGAGGTCCTTGTTAAGGACCATGAGGTCATTCGGGCAGATGTACTGGCACGCGGTTTTGTCGAGCGCCTTGCACCCGTCGCACTTGTCGAGGATTACGTAACTTGGCATGTTGCCTTTCCTCCCAGTCTGCCTTACCGCCTTTTCTGGCGGTCCACTTGACTTCGGTTTGGTTTGTTCGGTTTGTTGAACGTGAATTCTTACTTGTTTGTGAATGATAGCACAAACTGGAGTCGGTAAAGCCGCCGTTCCCCCCGGCGTCATTTACTCAACTCTCAGCGAAAATCGTACCCGTGCCCGTCCTCCCGGACAGGCACGGATACGCAGGAATCAGTGCTTACTGACCGAGACTCGCCCGGTGCTCCTTGACTTCAACCTTCTCCTCAAGACTGGCGTAATACTCCACCAGAATCTTGAGCACTTCCGGACGACTGAATTCTTTCGGGACCTCGTCCGCCTGGTCTTCGCTGAGCATTTTGCGCAGCTTCGTGCCGGACAGGAACAGGCGCTCTTCCTTGCTGTGCGGGCAGGTCTTCATCGAGGCCATGCCGTTGCAGGTGTAGCACCAGAAGGTCCAGTCGATCTTCAGCGGCTGGGTGATGAGCGCGCCATCCCACAGCGTGTCGAAGATTTCCTGGGCGTCGAACGGGCCGTAGTAATCGCCCACACCGGCGTGGTCGCGGCCGATGATCATGTGCGAGCAGCCGAAGTTCTGACGGAACACGGCGTGCAGCAGGGCTTCACGCGGGCCGGCATAACGCATGTCGAGCGGATACCCACCCTGGAACACGCGTTCCTTGACGAAATAGTTTTCGACGAGGGTGTCGATGCACTTGACGCGCACGTCCGCCGGGATGTCGCCGGGCTTCAGCTTGCCGACGAGCTGGTGGATGTACACACCGTCCATCACGTCCACCGCGATCTTCGCGAGGAACTCATGGCTGCGGTGCATCGGGTTGCGGAGCTGCAGTGCGGCGACGTCTTTCCAGCCACGCTTGTCGAATTCGGCGCGGGATTCCCACGGACGCTGGTAGATACCGGCGAATTCCGTCGGGAACGGACCTTCGGACAGGACCTTGATCGGGCCACCGAGGTTCACAGCCTTCTGCTCCATCACCATCTTCACACCGGGGTGCTCGAGATCGGTGGTGGTGTAGACGTGCTTGCATTCGAATTCGCGGTCGATTTCATACTTCTCTTCGACCTTCATCGTGCCCATGATCTCGTCGTATTCCTCGGAATACAACGCGACTTCCTCACCGACCTGGATCGAATCGGCGAGTTCCTTGTCGGCGGACAGCGTGACCGGGATCGGCCAGAAGGTGCCACCCATGCTCGGCATCTTCATCTCGGAGCAGACATGCTCCCAGTCTTCCTTGCCCATGAAGCCCTTCAGCGGCGTGAAACCGCCGATGCCCATCATGATCAGGTCGCCCGTCTCACGGCTGGACAGCGGGACTTTCTTCAGTCCTTCGGCCTTCTTGAGTTCCGCTTCCTTTTCCTGGCCCTCGAGCAGTAGAATGACGAGTTCGTCACTGCCATGAGGGGGCACCAATTTCGATGCCATGAAAACCTCCCCTTACTCTACGTGAATCCGTTCACTAAGCGAAACTTAACGCATGTTCTCGAAAACGAACAACATGACGGAGGACTGTTTGCCTCCCCTTATACCTAAAGATGTCAAGAGTTTTTGCTCGTTCCCAGTTTGTGCGAAAATTCGCGAAGTGCCTGAAAATCTTGTGACTATGAAGTACCACAACTACAGTGTTCAGTTTTCCTGACACAGAATCGGCAAGGTAGGCCGTCCCAGGGGACGGCACAACCTTTTGCACGCTGTCTTTCGTCTCTCGTCCTTTGTCGCACGCCGGATGCCCATCCTCTCAGACCAACACCTCAAGCCTTTGCACTCCAGACTCCAGACTCAGGATCGCAGCTCTTAGAAATCTTTAAACGGGTTCGGCCCGATCTCTTCGATTTCCTCGGAATAGTCGTCGAGCATCTTCATGATATCATCATACTCGTCGATCGCGAGCGACGTGACCTGTACGCGTTCCGTTTCCAGCTGCATCTGCTGCAGTTTTTCCTGCACGTTGTCCATGCGATACTCGGCCAGTTCCGACCCGCGCACGAAGTGGCACTGGTAGTCGTCCCCGTGCTTGCAGCCGATCAGCATGATGCCGTCGAAGCCGGCGTCCAGGCAGTTCGTCAGCCACACCGAGTTCACCGAACCGAGGCAGCGCACCGGGATGATGCGGACCCACGGGTTGAACTTCATGCGCTTGCGTGCCGCGGTTTCAAGAGCCGGCAACGCATCGTTTTCGCAGACAAACGCGACCAGGCGCGGTTTTTCCTCATCTTCTTCCGGAATCTCGACTGCCTTGATCATCGCGTTACCCATCGGCACGCTGTAGTTCTGGAAGTTGATGATGCGTTCCGGGCACGCCCCCATGCACGTACCGCAACGGCGGCAGCGCGCGAGGTTCGGCTTCGGGGTACCCTTTTCGTCCTCGTCGAGTGCACCGAACGGGCAGTCTTCCGTACAGCGCTTGCACTGGGTGCAGCGTTGCAGGAAGAAGTCCGGGAAGCTGAGGTCACGGCTGCGCGGATGCAGTGCCTGGCCCTTCTCGACCATCTCGAGGGCCTGCACCGCTTTCAATGAAGCACCGTTCGCATCCATTCTTGCCTGCGCTGTGTCCATCGGCGCGCGCACGGTTCCGGCGGCGAAAATCGCGGTACGCCGGGTTTCGTACGGGAAGCAGATGAAGTGGCTGTCCGGGAACCCGTACTTCAGCGTCGGCAGGTCAGTGCCCTGGCGGTAGCTCAGGTTGAGAATCTTCGCACCGGCTTCGGCACCGGCGGCGGCCTTTTTACCACCGAGGCCGTTATCCTCTTCTTCGACTGGCGAATCCGGCTTACCCTCTTCCATCAGGTCTGCGGCGAAAATGCCGTCCTCGACACGCGTGGTCGGCACCATGCCGGTCGCGAGCACGAGCATGTCGGCTTCGACGCTGATCTTGTCACCGAGCAGGGTTTCGTCGAGGTCAATGGCGAGCTTGCCGCCCTTTTCGTCAACGTTGACCACTTCGCCCTTGGTAAAGAAGAAGCCCGGATCATCCTGAGCCTTCTGGTAGAAGAGCTCATACTGGCCCGGGGAACGGATATCCTTGTACAGGATGTAAACCTTGGTGTCCGGATACATCTCGCGAATCTGCATCGCGTGCTTCAGGCTTGCGCGGCAGCAGACCGTCGAACAGTACGGCAGGTGGTCCTTGTCACGCGACCCCGCGCACTGGATGAACGCGATCGAGTCCGGCGCGGAACCGTCCGCCTTGATCACGGCGCCGTTGCTCAACATCTCTTCCATCTGGATGTTGGTGACCACATTTTTCTTGCCGTAGCCGAGGTGTGGCAAACGGGCAGGGTTGTACGGCTTCCACCCGGTGGCCTGAATCACGGATCCGACGATCAGGTCTTCCGGCGCGCCACCGTTCTGCAGGATCGTGGCAAACTGGCCCGGCTGGCCGGAGATGCGCTTGACCTTCGTGTTCAGCTTGACGTCGATCAGCTCGTGCGCGTTAACGCGTTCGATCAGGTCGTTGATCGGCGAATCGGCGAGCTGATCATACGGCGGAGCGGTCGGGAACGACTTCGAAAACTTCTTCGACCAGCCGCCGAGCTCGGCTTCCTTTTCCACCAGCGTCACCGGCACACCGGCTCCCGCCGTGTTCAGCGCGGAGCGCAGACCGGCGATACCACCACCGACCACCAGCACCCGTTTTTCAACCGGTTCGATGTTCGGTTCGGGGACGTGGATGTTCTTGCACCGCGCCGTGTACATGCGGAGGTAATCTTCCGCCAGCATCTGCGTGTCTTCATCGTTCGGCTCATGCGTCCAGACGACGAGTTCACGCAGCGCGACCTGGTCCACGAGCACGTTCGGGCCGAAATCAAACAGGCCGGGGAACGCACGCGGGCTGCGGTCGAGCACGACGACGTGGCTCAAGCTGTGTTCTTCGACATCGGCACGGATCATATCCGCGCCTTCCGGTGTGGAGATGTTCGGGACGGCCTTGTACACCTCCGCCTTCATCTCCTTGGTCGCGACCTTCTCGAGGGCGTCCATGTCAAGCGCGGACGTTATCTCCTCATCGGCCGCCACATACACACCAACTTTCAGTTCCGGGGTATCGGCCATGGGATCAGGACCTCCTCGCCATCTGCAGCGCCTTCATCGCGGCGCCGGTCGCATCCTGCAACGTTTCCGCCACACCACACGGACGCACGGCAGTGCCGACTCCGTAGTGAGCGGACGCTTCGTCATCCTGGATGAAGAACCCGTTCTCGTCCAGGTTCGCCTTGATCGGCAGCGTGTTGAGCGCAGCGGTCGGCTGCATGCCGGTGGCGAGCACGACGAGATCGACGGTCACATTTTCCGTGTCGCCGGTCAGGGTATTCTCCGCGGTGACCACCAGGCCGTCACCATTCTGTTCGACCTTCGCCACCTTGCCGCGGTGCAGGTTGATCTGCGGATCGTCCTGCCGTGCCTGGTAAAAGTCTTCCAGGCGGCCGGGAGTACGCACGTCGATGTAGAACATGTGGATTTCAGCATCCGGCAGCTTGTCGCGCACGTACGTCGCCTGCTTCAGGCTCGCCGCGCAACAGATGCCGGAACAGAACGGCAGGTGATTTTCGTCACGGCTGCCCGCGCACTGCACAAACGCGACTTTCTTCACCTCACGGCCGGACGGAGCTTTCAGCTCGCCCTTGGTCGGACCGTTCGGCGCGCTCAGACGCTCGAACATCACATTCGTCAGCACGTCCGGCGAGGTGCCGAAGCCGAGCAGGTCGAGGTTGGCCGGATCGTACGGCGTCCAACCGGTCGCCCACGCCATCGACTTGCCGCTGATCGTGATCGTCTCTTCCTTCTGGGTCAGATCAATCCCGCCACCCGGATCACCCTTCGCCCACTCTTCGAACTCGGCGTTGCCAATCGCGCGTTCGTCGACCATCCACTGCGCCGGGTAGGCGTTCTCCCACGGGTAGAACAGCGCCTTGCGCTTCGCCATCCCGTAGTTGTACGGATCGTCAAATTCGACCGGGCAGGATTCCGCCCACTCGGTATAGTCGAACGCCACCGGTTTCGTGTAGCGTGGGGTCAGCTTGATCGTCGCTTGAATGTTCGGTGCATCTCCCTCAACCTTTTCGATGTTGGCGAGGGTGAAGACGGTGACATTCGGGTTTCCACGCATTCTGCGGTAGTTGATCTCAAGGCCGCAGCTCGGTGGGCACAGCTTGGGGAAGTAGTGGTGGAAACGGGCGACCCGTCCGCCGAGCGTCGGTTCTTTCTCGACGAGGGCGACTGTCAGCCCGGCTTCCGCCGCTTCGATGGCTGTGGTGATCCCGGCGACACCGCCACCGACCACGATGAGGTCAAAGGCGGTTTTGTCCTGGCTCATGTGCCATTCCTCCGGAAAGATGATGCCTTTATCGTGAATCCTTTCACACAATCCTTTGAAAAGAAAGGCTGTAAGGGTGCAAGCAGCCCTCAAAGCCAGCGATCCGGCACACCCTCTGGTGGCCGGTCGGCCGTTCGGATTGCGAACGTCTTTTCAATCGATCCCTTAAGTATTTCACAGGTTCCGCGCCGACAGCTGAACTTCTCAGCAAAAGTTTCCCGATTTCAAGGGGCGCGGACAGAGTGGGGATCACGTCGCTTGGAAGGTAGACTCAAGCTCAGGTGTTAGTCAAACGGTTAAGGGTGACTAACACGGTGCAATTTCTTGAGTTGCCTCGACGAGGCCGCATGCCGTCTGGAAAATCTCTTGTACCACCTTTTCACAAAGCCAAATTCGCCGAAATTGAACCGGTGCTCAGTAATCAGTTGTCAGTTGTCAGTTGTCGGTTGTCAGTTGTCGGTTGCCGGTTGCCGGTTGCCGGTTGTCGGTTGCCGGTTGCCGGTTGCCGGTTGTCGGTTGCCGGTTATCGGTGTTTGGTGTCTCGTCCTGATATCGGTTGACTATGGGGACGAGGTAGTACGTGTGCCCCGACGAGCTTGCTCGTCGGGATTATCCGCACTTCAAGATCACGTCATTATACATGCCCACGACATTTATGTCGTGGTTCATCCGCCATTTCCAGTTTATCCGGGGACATCTGTGGTGCTCGAATATGTACGATCTGTGTGTGCCCGCTGGAACGCCGGCCAACGTGGAAGCCGCGTGACGTCTGGTTCGGCGCCACAGTTGTCCCCGCTGAGTCCACGTCAACCGGGGACACGTGAACGGCTTGACCAGTTTCACAACGAAGCCCCGGATTCTATCAATCCAGCACTCTCACTCCGAATCCATGACCCCGATCCGTTCACATGTCCCCTTCACGAGGATAACCCGCGAAACTGACCGGCGGATCATCCCGACGAGCAAGCTCGTCGGGGC
>JAHLLB010000037.1 GCA_020444425.1 bacterium
GCATGGTACAATTACTCAGCTCTCACGTCAAGAGCTAATTAGGGATAGGTCCTTAATTTTGCGCTTCTTTATCCTGGTGAATGGACCTATCGATTTGGCTGGACTTACGATAGAGACACTCTTGAGGAAGAGTTCAATGAAATGGAAGCCCCGTTCGGGCAGCTACATTATAGTGTTGGTGGCCAATTGCCGCATCCACCTTCGACTGGATACCTCGAATTTCAACAGGGTGAAAATGAAGAGTGGCAAGGCTGGCTGCCCTCAGCATCGACAGTTCCCGGTGAATCCGGCGATGATAAACTCACCTTGAATTTCAAAGTTAAGGCCGATAATGATCCGCCTGATATGAAATACATGGTGCGTCTCAGGCTGCACCCTACAGGTTTTCCAGGTCGCTGGACAAATGACTATGTGGCACTCGAAAACGGATTGCCGCCTGAACCCATTACAAAATACCAGAATGTTGAGTACGTCAATGTCTCATGGAAGAATCCGGTTGACCCCTCAGCAGCAGATCTCTATTTCGAGCCGGATGAGAATCCTGGTTGGATCATTGATTGGATCGTTGAAAGCTATGGCTCTGGCCCCAGCGCCCACAGTTTTTGCGCAGCGACCTACTCAGAGCCCGTAGCGAACGGCGATCTTGTGTCGATCAATGTGAGTAGTTTCGATTTTGGTGCAGGTGGCTATGTGTATGTTGAGTTGAGTGAGTCTGCTTCGATTCCTCAAAATCCAAACGGAATAGAACCTTTTGCAATCACGAACGGACTGTACCAACGACAACGCGAGCCGCAATGGTATCTTCCATACCTACCGATTCCCCGGGATGAGGATTTTGACCATGAAGTAGACGGAAATGAAATAGTCTTCCTGCTGGGTGATGGAATGGCAGATGCCTGGGAAGAAGAGTTTGTCAATCCTGACCAATCTGTTTGGATCAGGCGCGATATACCCGTACCTAATCGTGAAATCTATCAGGATATCCAGGCAATGCTGCCCAAAGCCGATGATAGTTGGTCGTATTCAAGTTTTATGCCGTATAACAATCATCCTATGTCCGATTTATACAATATAAGGCGTTTGGGAGATGGATTGGCAAATTTTGAGAAATATCGAGCCTTCTATGGGATTACTAATTCTTTTGGTGTAATAGAAGAACCAAAACGTTTAAAAGTACAGTCAAGAAATATTTTTGTGATACACTTAATAGATCCTGATCTTGTACAAAGAGGTTATACATTTGATCCTATTTTTATTACGTTTGATGCAGGCGAACTAAATGTTAACCACTTAGCTCCTAATCCAGATTGGAACGTTTATCAAGATGAAAAACACAAATATTACTTATCCAGAGGTACAACTATATCAAATTATCCAGATTATCCCACTCAATTTCAACAATTATGGCAAATAATGCCAGATAATAATACACAAAACGGTTGCAAAGAAATTAATGGAGTTTATTTATATCCTGAAGACAAAGAACATCTTCCAATTTCAGCTATATGGTGCAACTCTTTTTATGATTATCCAAATGATTTTCTTGATATATTTAGAAGATGGAATGTACCTCTACCAACAGAAAATGGAGTAACATTTGGCTTCGATGGTGACGCAAAATTACCGGTTGGGAAGTTACTTTGTGCTGTGAATATCGAAAGTGTTAGAAATGATTTAATAAATAGTGGTTATTCTGGTAATGAATTATATAATAAAACGCTGTTTTGGGGTGAATATACACAATCGCATGAGCTTGGTCATTTTATTGGAATGGATCACAATAATGCCAATACATCAATCATGCAATCTCCTATGAATATGTATTACGATGTTAGATGTTTTGAGATGTATGATTATAGGTTTTTTCAATTATCAGGAATGCCGTTAAGGCATAACTAGTACATTCGAGGAGGTAAAGATGAAAAAAAGACTAAAAGTTCTAGCGCTTGTGTTGGTCAGTGCTTCATTCATAGGCGGAATTCCCGTTCAGCAAGATGGTGTTTACAGTGTTTCCATAAATTTCTCAGGTAAAGGCTATACATTCTATCCACCATCCGGAGGAATGCAGTATAATGCAAGTGAATACATAGAACGATTTGGTGCGTTCCCGACCATGCCGTTGTGGACAAACGTGGACGCGGATTCAATGACACTCTCGCTACGTCTCTTGTATAGTGCTGAGCCAGCATGGCAGAAACGATTTGAACCTTGGGATCCGATACCGAAATGGAGTGACTACAAAGATAATCTGGTCTTGATTCTTGAATCGGTGAAGTCCGGGACAAGGGACACGCTGACGTGGGGAAGCATCAGCACGGGTATCGTCAACGTTCCTTCCGATCCGTTTTTTGGAAATCAGATCGAGGTTGATGCTGACGTTGACGCGTTCAGTCTTCCCATTCCGCAAGATGGCAGTGCGTGGCGGGTGTGGACGGAATTGTGGGACGAGGCTGGTCAGCCTGCAACACGCGTGGACACTGAGCAGGACACGGTGATCCTCGTAAGAACTCCGTTGGAAACTGCGGCGGACAGTCTGATGTACATGGGTGCGGTATCGGCCGGCGATACGGCGTTTTTCCATACGGTGCAGAGGGCATTCCCAACCAATTTCGCAGTGACCTCCATGCTGTTCGACTTCTATTACCTGGATGAAAACTGTGATTCGGTATCCGCGCTTGGGAACAGGATGTTTGCCATCTGGGATACCAGCTCAGTGCCGAGACTGGTGAGCGATGACTTCAACCCTGAAGCTGTCATCCTTGAAAAGATGAATGATATTTGCGTGGACGGGCACGCTCAGCCGGAGAAATACTCAGGACTCTTTCGCGCGGAAGACTGATGCTGAAGTGGAAGCTGCTTCTGGTCACGATGTGCGCCGTTTTTCTGGCCGCACTGCCAGTAAAGAAGCATGGATCGTACAAGATGTCATACAGTATCCACGAGCAAGGTGCGGGATATTGGTTTAGTCCTCCACAAAGATTCCTTCAATATGATTAACAGGAGTACATAGATCGTTTTGGCATGTTCCCGACAATGCCCTTATGGACAAACGTGAACGATGATTCAATGCAAGTAGAGTTATTGCTTCGCTACCGTGCACAGCCAGCTACTCAGTACGGGTTCGAACCGTGGGATCCAGTTCCGGATTGGACTGATTACAAAGAACATCTGTATTTACTTCTCGAGTCCGTAAAGCAGGGGGCAAAAGACACTTTATCCTGGGGTGAAATAGGAGCTGGATCTGTTGAGGTATGCGATCATCCGACAACAGGCAATATGTTGACTGTTCGAGCTCATGCAGATGCATTCGCTTTGCCAATTCCAGAGGATGGCAGTGCATGGAAGACTTGGACAGAGTTTTGGGAATATTCTGGGAATCCCGATTCTCGTATAGATGTCGAGGTTGATACAGTAGTTTTTGTTCGTACTCCTTTGCAGACAGCAACAGATAGTTTAACCTACATGATGACTGGAAACGTCACCAGGTCAGACATATCATATTTTCATAATTTGCAACGGACTTATCCACTGGACATGTCTTTGAATGTTATGCTGTTCCATTACTATTACAATGCGGAAAGCTGTGATTCTGTTTCCGAGATTGGTAGTCGAATTCTCGCGGTACTGGACACAGTGTCATTTCCCGTATATGCTTCTGATGATGGAAATTTTTTTGATGAGATCGAAGAACGCATCGACGACATCTGTGTCGATGGGTATGCGCAACCTCAGAAATACTCTGGACTCTTTCGCGCGGAAGACTGATGCTGGAATGGAAGCTGCTATTAGTCACGATATGCGCTGTTATCCTGTCGAAATAATAAGGACAAAATAATAGGGACAAAATAATAGAAAATAATAGGGACAGACGTAGTTTAAGCGCACTATTAGTCACAAACACACCACGTATTGTGCATGCCTGAGTAGTCCCCATCTCTCCCTCCCGGCAGGTCTCGGCTGAGGCCCGTATATTCCAAGCCAACACAACGTTACCGGACGTGATACCTTCCTATGAACACGAATTCGCACAGCCCGAAAGAGCCGTCCGTCGGCACGGTTTACCTCGTTGGCGCGGGGCCGGGGGACGCCGGCCTGATCACCCGTCGCGGCTACGATCTGCTGCATAACCACGCCGACGTGGTGCTGGTGGACGCCCTCGTCGATCCGTCGCTGCTCGCTGAATTGCCTGCGCATGTGGAACGCCGCTATGTCGGCAAACGCGCCGGGCATCATGTCATGAAGCAGGACAAGATCCAGGAACTGCTGGTCGAGACGGCAAAGGCGGGGAAGAATGTCGTCCGGCTGAAGGGTGGCGACCCGTTGGTGTTCGGCCGTGGTGGGGAAGAGGCGGTGGTGTTGCGCGAGGCGGGGATTCCGTATGAGATCGTGCCGGGCATCACTGCCGCAACCGCCGCGACGGCGTATTCCGGTATTCCGTTGACCTTCCGCCGCAAATCGTGTTACGCGGTGCTGTTCACCGCGAACGCCGCACCGGCACGTGAGGGCGAATGCGGTGTGATCCCGCTTGCGGACTTCGCAAAGCTGAAGGACGGCACGCTGGTCGCGTACATGGGCGTGCGCGTGCTGGCGAAGGTGGCGGAGCAGTTGATCAAGGACGGCATGCCCGCCGATCAGCCGGCGGCGGTGATCGAACGCGGCGCGACCGGCGCGCAGAAGGTGGTGCGTGCCCCGCTCAGCGAACTGGCGGAGAAAGCGAAGACGGAAGACGTGAAGCCGCCAGCGTTGATCGTGATCGGCGAGGTGACCGAACTGCCCGACCAGATCGCGTGGTATGAGCCGGGTCCGTTGGCGACGAAACGGGTGGTCGTTACCCGTCCGGTTGGTCAGGCGCGGGAACTGGTGGACGGTCTGCGCGGTCTCGGTGCGGAAGTGTTGCACATCCCGGCGATCCGGTTCGAGGAACGGTTTGACCGGGACACGTGGGATGCGTTGTTGACCGATGTTGACGCTCGCCGCGCGAAATCGCCGGGCCAGGTGGGCTGGCTGGTGTTCACCAGCGAGAACGGTGTCCGTTTCTTCTTCAACGGTCTGCGGCGGATGGGTCGTGATATCCGTTTCACCGGCCCGTTCAAGCTCGCGGCGGTCGGTGTCGCGACGGGTGAGGCGTTGGCGGAATACGGCCTGACTGCGGATCTCGTGCCGCAAACTGCAACCGGCAAGGCGCTGGGTGCGGAACTGGCGGAGGTTGCGACGCAGGGCGACCTGGTGATCCGGGTACGTGGTGAGTTGGGCAATCCGGCGGTGGAGACGGCGTTGGCGAACGCGGACGTGACAGTCAGCCCGTTGACCGTGTACACCACCTTGGACGCGTCCATTGACGAACTCGACCAGGCGTGGATGCACCAGAAGGACCCGGACTACATTGTCTTCACCAGCGGTTCAACGTTACAGGCGTTCCGGCGGCAGTGGGGGGATGAGGAGGCAGATCGTATCCTGAACGCGACGAAGATCGTCTCGATCGGCCCGGTGACATCGTCGCTGATCCGTGGTATGGGCTACGACATCGCGCTCGAAGCCGATCCGCACAACAATGCGGGGATACTCGAGGTGTTGAAAGAGAAGTCAGCCTGATCGCGCTAGCGGATCTCGTAGCTGCAATGTGTGCAGGAACAGAACCGGGGACACTTGACGGAGCAAGTGTCCCCGGTTCTTCTCATCGCTTACGCCTTACTCCTCACACCTCACACCTCACACCTCACACCTCACACCACGTAACTCACTTATGCTTCTGAAAATATTCCTTATTTCATGAACACAACCTTCCTCGCCTGCGTGGAGCGTTCGCCGGAGGTCAGCGTCACGAAGTACACACCACTGGCGAGATCATCACCGGTGAAGGTGACACGGTGCTGCCCGGGTGACCGGACACCGTTCAGCAGTGTCGCGACACGCCGTCCAAGGATGTCGGTGACGGCGATCGTGGCGTGTCCACGTTGGTCCAGCTGGAACGGGATCATCACGGAGGCGTTGAACGGATTCGGATACGGATCGCCGAGGCTTAAGGTCAGCGGTTGTTGTGACCCCTGCTGCGTTTCCGGCGCGCTGAGCCAGAAATTTTCCATCTCGGTGGTGGTATCGACCAGTCCGTCGAAGCCATACCCGACGGCGTAGGTCATCGCCAGGTCCACGCTTTCGCCGGGCATCAGGGTGAAGGGTCCGGTGGTGATCAGCACACGATAGTCCCAGACGGTGTCCGGCTCGGCCTTGAACGCTCCATTCGATCCGGGGTGAATCCCGGCCATGTACTGGAACTTCTCGAGGTCGGTAGCGGGGTCACCGTCCCAGTCCCACCACTGGAATGCGGCGGTTTCGGTCGGGCCATCCAGCAGTTTGATGCCGGCGTATCCGGGAATCCAGCCGAATTCGCCGGTATCGTCCCACGGAGTCTGCGGATCGTCCGAATCCCACATGTAGGCGATTTGCGTGTCGGGATCGTAGGAACACATGTCGTCAATGTGAGGATCGTCCGGATCACCGTTGGGTCCGGATGCAAGGTCCATGTCGAACTTCCAGCCGGCGTAGACGGAATCCAGCTGCGTGTTGGAGGTGTTGGTCAATGTCTGCTGCACGAGATGTGCACCGACCGGTCCCTGCCACGAGCGCGGCGCAATCACGGTTTGGTCGACCTGCAACCCCAACGGCGTGTGTCCGCCGACCGGTTCGAAATCGTCATAGCTGCACTCATACTGCCAGACACCATCGCCGAGGGTCACGTGCTCATGGTCAGGACGGCCTCCGCCGCCACTCTCACTCGGCTGAAATTCGTAGTTGCCGTAGTCGGAATGGGAAACGTGGTGCTCGTCGCCGGTTTTCGCACCAACCCAGAAATCACAGCCCCAGAAGTAGTAGATGCCGCTCCCTTTCGGAAACTCACCAGAGGGTAGAAGTTCGTTCGGTTCAGAATAACCACCGAAGTTGGACACACTGTTGGCCAGCGCGAATTCCGTAATCGGTTGCTCAACAAAGGATCGTTTCGACCACACCAGCTCGTCGCAACGGGTCCCGTGCACGATATCGAGCGAACCGTCGCCGTCGAGATCGGCGACATCCGCGCAGAGGTTCGCAGAGAAGGTGCTGATGACCTCGGCGGTGAGATTACCCGAACCGTCGTTGATGTACGCGGCGGTTGGCGCGCCTTGAAGGATCAGGTCGGGGTCGCCGTCCTCGTCAATGTCGGCGACACACGCCACGCTTTCAGAGATCCCCAATTCCGTGTACTCTTGCGGGGTATAAGAGAATCCACCCTCTGCACGATACCACAGAGTGTAGTTGTAAGGGGTGGCGTAGAAATACGAGGGGACAAGATCCAGATCACCGTCCAGATCCATATCCACGCAGTAAATCTGCACCCGATTGCTGCCGACTGCAAGAACATCGTGCGCGGTGAATGTGAAATCACCGTTATTCTCATAGGGAACCAGACGGTAGTACGGATCTTCGAGGGTTTGTTCGGCGGTGATCAGGTCCATGTCCCCATCGTTGTCAAGGTCCGCAGCTACCACACGTTCAAATGTGGCATCCTCCAGAAGTTGGTGGGTCGTTATATATCCGTCACCCGTTGCCTCGAGCCAATACACTCTGCCGACGCCGATAGGCCACCCGGTCGTGCCCGCAACCAGCAAATCCAGGTCGCTGTCGTTATCGAAGTCGGAGACGGAAAACGTGAAGGCTTGCGCTGAATTCGAAATCAAGGTGTGGGCTTCAAATGTCAAGCCGCCGGTGTTCTCCAGCCAGAGGACAGACTTTCGGGCACGTACCGTGAGCATGTCCTGGTCACCGTCCTGGTCAAAGTCGATCACTAGCACTTGGGTCAGGCTGTCCGGCAGGTCGTCAAGTTCATGCCGGGCAAACACCGCATTCCCGTCGTTTTCCCACCAGAAAACTGGGTCGTCCCAGGAAGTGTTGTGTGCGAGAATGTCCGGGTCACCGTCCATGTCGAAATCGACAGCCTGCAGACGGTCCAAGTCACGAAACTCACTGGAAATCTCAGTTTCCCACCAGTAGTCCTGGGCAAAGGTGGCAGCGTTGCAAATCAGTAGTAGCGCAAAGAGGATGGTCAGCGTGCGAATCATTGTCATACCCCCACAGTTGACAAATCTTGGCAGTAATACTGGCAATTAGAAAATACAAGGTAAGGTAGAATGATGATTGAGACACGAGTTTGGAGAGGGTAACAGCATAATGTTCGTGAATCAGAAAGCCCGCCTTTGCAATTTCGCAAACACGGGCTCAAGATCGTTCACTAACGTCTCACATCTCACATCTGTCTTTTCACGCCTTAAACCACTTCGCGCGGCTGACTTCAACGTGATCCCGGCTGAAGTATTCCTTCGTCAACGCAACAATCTTCGGCGCGAGCAGCACCAGTGCGATCAGGTTCGGCGTCGCCATGATCGATAAGGCGATGTCGCCGAAGCCCCAAACCACCGCCAGCGCGAGGTTCGAGCCGATGAACACCACGGAAACATAGACCCAGCGGTAGAGTTGGACACCTTTCCGTCCTACCAGGTACACCACCGCACGGTCACCGTAATAGGACCACGAAATCGCCGTCGAAATTGCGAACAGCAGCACGCCGAAAGTGACAATCCAGCTACCGAGATGGCCGAATGGTTCACCGAGATGCCGGGCGAACGCCGACTGGAACGCGAACGAGGTCAGCACCGACCCGTTCTGCAGTACCTCGCAGTCGAAATGCGCGGTTGCAATCAGCGACTGGCCGTCCGAGTCGACAATGTCGACGATGGTACCGTCTTCGATGTGCAGCCGGGCGTCGTGGATCGGAATCGCCTCATCGTCCGGGCCGAGTTGGATCAGGTGCGGTGAATGGACGAACCCGTTGTTGAAAACGAGGTCGATTTCCTGTTCGATCCGTCCGTCACGGACATCCAGCGTGCCGGTGTAAAGGTCGTTATCCTTCACCGATCCACCAGGCAGCAGTTCGATGCCGGCGAAGGTGACTTCCGGTGCGGATGCCGGGACACGATCCGGGAACGTGCTGTTCCACGCGCCGGAAGTGAGGATAGTCAAACCGGTGAGAGTGCAGATGAGCAGGGTGTCGATGAACGGGCCGACCATCGCGACGGTCCCCTCACGCACCGGTTCCTCCGTTTTCGCGGCGGCGTGCGCGATCGGTGCCGAGCCCTGGCCGGACTCGTTGGAGTAGATCCCGCGCCGTACGCCCCAGAGAATTGCGAGGAAGAAGGTCGATCCGGCGAACCCACCAACCGCTCCGGCCGGTGTGAACGCTGACTTGAAGATCAGGGCGAAGGTAGCCGGTACCTCGGCGATGTTCATCCCGACCACAAACAGGCAGCCGAGGATGTACAGCGCCGCCATGAACGGCACGAGACGGCTCGCGACAATCCCAATCCGTCGAATCCCGCCGAGAATAACCAGAGCGACGACGGTTGCGATCACAATGCCTGTCACCCACGGCGGGATGCCGAAGTCGGCGTGCATCGAGTCGGCAACGGTGAAGGCCTGGATCGCGTTGCCGGTGCCGAAACTGGAGATGATCGTCGCGCCCGCGAAGATGACCGCGAGCGGTTTCCAGTTTTTGCCGAGCCCTTTTTCGATGTAATACATCGGGCCGCCGGAGACGCTGCCGTCCTTGTGTTCCTTGCGGTAGACCATCGCCAACGTGGCTTCCGAGAACTTGGTCGCCATACCGACGAAAGCGGTCACCCACATCCAGAACAACGCGCCCGGCCCGCCGAAATGGATCGCGGTGGCGACACCGGCGATGTTGCCGATGCCGATGGTCGCGCTGAGTGCAGCCGAGAGCGCCTGCAGGTGGTTGACGTCGCCCGTGTCATCGGGCTTGTCGTACACACCGGAGATCACCTTCCACGCATGCTTGAAACGCATCATCTGAACGAGTTTCAAGCGCCACGTGAGGTAAATCCCGGTTCCGATCAGCGGGAGAATCAGCCAGGTGGCAAAGCCACCCGCGACGGTGTCGATCCATTCCTGCATGTCAAAGGGCTCCGCGTAGTTTCACAATCAAAATCAACAGCACTCTTATCTGAACTCCAACTGCTGCCCGTGTTGAGTAGCAATCATCAATTGTTGATCATCATCAACTGCATAATAGTCCAAGAGCAGTACGTTGGGATTATCTTGTATCCATGGGAGTTCGTTTGTAATTTTCGCAAACACATATTGACTTACGTTAGTGATTTGGTCTTTTCGTTCGAATTTAGGCTGTTTCATAAATGATAAATAGGGTGCATAAGGTAGCATTTCAATTTCACCTACGATTTTATCCTTTTGACGGTCATAATGTATTGATTGAATGAAAAAAGCATGAGGAATGCGCTCAATATGTGATATACTACTCGGTGAGATTCTTATGGCTTTTGCCAATCTGTCCAGGACGCCGTAGTATTCGATCCATAAGATACGTTCAACTCTCATTAGTTGTAGATCAATTTGCAAAATTTCTGTAGTTTCTAAAGTGCTGGATGGAGCTGAAGTGCTCACTTTATCGCTGCTGAAGGCTAAACCGGCCTGAAAAAGAAGGAAGAGCAGAATAAATAGTGATGGTCGCATGCGAAACTCCTGCTTACACAAAATTGAACACCAGAATCAGCCCCACCGCGATGGGGGCGAGGATGCGCACAGCCCACAGCCATACCTTATAGAGCTTCTCCTGGCCGGACCCTTCCAGCATCTCCTTTTTCACTCCGTTGCCCCACGCCCAGCCGGCGAAGATGGCGATGAGAATTCCGCCCAGCGGCAGCATGATGTTGGCGGTGAGGTAGTCGACGAGGTCGAAGAAACCGAGGCCGAAGACGGTCACGTCCGCCCAAGCACCGAAGCTCAATGCGCTCGGTACGCCGAGTACGAAAGCCACCGCCGCCATGATGATCGTGGCGCGGGAACGGGTCCATTTGAGCTCGTCGGTGGCGAAGCTGACCATCACCTCGAGCAGGCTGATCGCGGAAGTGATCGCCGCGATGGTGAGCAACAGGAAGAACAGCGTGCTGAGCACATTCGCCATCGGCAGCTGCGCGAACACCATCGGCAGCACCTGGTAAGTCAAGCCAGCGCCGTCCGCCGGGTCCATGCCCATCGCAAACACGGCGGGGAAGATGGCGATCCCGGCGAGCACCGCGATGCCGGCGTCCAGGCTGGCGACGGTTGCCGTGCTCGAGAAGATGTTCGTCTTGCGGTCGAGGTACGATCCGTAGGTGATCATCACCCCCATGCCGAGGCTGAGGCTGTAGAACGCCTGCCCCATTGCTTCGAGAATCACGTCCCCGTTCAATTTGCTGAAGTCCGGTGTGAACAGGAACTTGAGGCCGTCCATGGAACCGGGTAAAGTCACCGACCGGCCAATGAGAAGCACGAGCAGGATGAACAGGGTGGGCATCAGGATCTTCGAATACCGTTCAATGCCTCCCTTAACACCCTGTGAGACAACGAAGATCCCGAGAAACGTGAAGATGAACTGGAACAGTACGACCAGCCCGCCGTTGGTGACGAACCCGTTGAATGTGCTGGACGCAATTTCCCCGTTGGTCAGTTCGCTGATCCCGCCGGTGACCGATTGAAAGAGGTAATAGAGCGTCCATCCGGCGACGACGTTGTAATAAGAAAGGATCAGGAAACCAGTGAGAATGCCGATTGCGCCAACCACCCACCACATCGACCCCGGGAGCAGGGCTTTGAACGCGCCGAACGGATTCCGGCGGCTGCCACGTCCGATCACCATTTCCGCGCCCATGATTGGCAGGCCGACCACGATCACGCAGATGATGTAGATGAGCAGGAACGCAAAACCGCCGTTCTCGCCGAGAACGTAGGGAAATCGCCAGATGTTGCCCAGACCGATGGCTGACCCCGCGGCCGCGAGAATAAAGCCAAGTTTCGATCCCCAGTTTTCACGCGTCGCATTCTGATCCAGCTGCATGCGCTAACTCCCCTTGCCTGAGATGGGTCCTGAATGGATGGTTGCGGGTACGATGGTGCGAAAGGTAGGTGTGATGCCGGTTTGGCGCAACCAAAATCATCAGAATTTGGCAAGTGGCGAATCAGGCAAGTTTGAAACAGGGCAATGAGCAGGGCGGAGTATGAGCAGTCGCTTATAAAGCTGTCAGGTTGGAATTCGTTTTTGGGGTTTTAGAGGAACATCTTGGAGTTTTGTTCTCTGAGAACTCAAGTCAATGAGTAACGTTTCGCCTCGCCCCTGTCTCCGGTCTCCACTCGTTTCTCACGGTTGTCGCGTGAAACACAAGCGCGTCAATGCCTACAGGACTCAACAGAACATTTGTTCAACTTGAAATAAGCCGCGACAATCTCGCGTCTCGCGTTGACAGGGCCACTCCGGTTCCGTACCATTTGGAGCGAAGAGGGGCAAATTGGAGTAAATCGGAGCGAATCGAGTTTTGACGCCTGTTTCGAGCTCCTCCAAGATAGGGCGAAAATCGATCCGCAAACTCACGTGAGTAGCAGAGAGAACTCGTGAACTATTACGCCGGCACACACACTTGCGAACTGGACACCCTTGGGAGAGTGGTTGTCCCGAAGGCGTTTCGCAAGGTGCTGCCTGAAATCCTGGCTGGCGAGTTGATGCTGAGCCCGGGGTTGGATGGCGGAGTGGTCGAGGTGTATCCGTTGCCGGAGTGGGAAGCGTATGTGGAGCGAATTACCGGGGCGGAAAACCTGACCGTCGGTGATCGTGACGAGTTGATCGAGGTGCTGTTCGCGGATGCTGACCGCACCAAGATCGACAAGCAGAACCGGTTGGTGTTGAGTCATGCGTTGCGTGCTGAGTTGGGTATCGATGGGGCGGATGAAAACGTCGCCCTGGCTTTTGTCGGTGCCGGCTCGCATTTCAAGGTTTACGTCGCGTCGGACTATGAGCAGGAACGTGACGACCGTCGCAACCGCCGCAATGAGCTGTTGAAGAAATACCGTTCCGGTCCCAACCGCAGTGGACGCGGTGGAGAGGGCTGAGCGATACCATGTGCCCGTGATGCTGGCGGAAACGCTGGCCGGGCTGAAGATCAAGCCGGACGGCCGTTATCTCGACGCGACCGGCGGCGGCGGCGGACACAGCGCCGCCATCCTTGACAAGCTGAGTGAGACCGGGCGTCTGCTGGTAATCGACCGGGACGACGACGCATTGGCGGTGTTGCGTGAACGGTTCGGCGCCGATGCGCGGGTGATCGTACACAAGCTGAACTTTGGCGCGATCGGAACGGATGCAACGGTCGCTGGCGTCGCGCCTTTTGACGGCATCCTGTTCGATTTCGGAGTGAGCAGCCGTCAAATCGACAACCCGGAGCGCGGATTCAGCTTCATGCAGCCGGGCCCGTTGGACATGCGGATGGATCGTTCGCAAGGGGACAGCGCGGCAGCCGTGGTCAATGAGTACGGCGAAGCGGCTTTGATCCGGATCCTGCGTGAATATGGCGAGGAGCCGCGTGCGAAACGGATCGTGCAGGCGCTGGTTCAGGCGCGGCCGGTGACCACAACCGAGCAGCTGAGGGCGGTTGTCGAAACGGTGGCCGATCCGCGGGAACGGATCAAGACGCTGGCGCGGGTGTTTCAGGCGCTGCGCATCGAGGTCAACGGCGAGATGGGCGAGATCGACCACGCATTGGACGCCGCGTATGAGTTACTCGCAAGCGATGGCCGGTTGGTCGCACTCAGTTACCACAGTTTGGAAGATCGTCGCGTCAAGAAGTTTCTGCGGCGGATGGAAGGTGAGAACAGGGACCGGTACCTGGCGTTACCAGGCGCGGAAACGCAGGTCCGCATGAAGGCAGTACCCCGCAAGGCCGTACAACCCGGGCAATCTGAGATTGACACCAACCCACGCGCGAGAAGTGCCCGGCTGCGTATAGCAATCAAGCAGGTTTGAACAGGTTCAGCAAAACTGGAAGCGTTTAGCAAGGGCGTGTTCCAGGGGCAGGGTGAAGTGAAGTCCACGGCATACAGCACGAGGATGTATTGGAGTGGCCGTTCGAAGGCCGCAATGCCGGTGCGTGAGTTCGGGCTCACGCTGCCACTCGTGCTGCTCGCCCTGATCCTGTTCGGGTTCTTCGCGTCGATGATCCACCTGCAGGTGCAGAAGACGCACTTCGGTGCGTTGATCACGACGCAGACGGATCGTGTGGAAACGTTGCGTGCCGAGGTGCGGGCGTTGAATGGTCAGATCGCCTCGCTGACGTCGCTGGACGCAATTCGCGAGCGCGCGCTGGAGCGCGGGATGACCGAGCCGAAGGCGCCGCCGCCGGTGTTGCAGGTGACGCTAACGTCGGATGAGATATCCCGCATGGGCGGTGTCGAAAAGAGTGACGTCGCCGGGTTGTTGGCGCGGAGTTGGAGCGGCGAAGCGGTGGGCGAGATACAGGGGGTTCGCCCATGAGCCGCAACACGGATCGTTCGCCGAAGGCGCCGATGGGCGCGCCAATTCAGTCAGCCCGGCTGCTGCTGGTTTTTGCCGTGCTGGTGCTGCTGGCGGCAGCGACGGTGTTCCGGCTGGTGTCGATCCAGGTTGTGCAGCACGCCGACTACCGTGACCGGGCGAATCAGCAGTACACCGATACCCGTGAGTTGCCGCCGGATCGTGGTGTGATCCTTGATCGTCGTGGTCGTGCGCTGGTCGAAAACCTTGAGAACTACGGGTCAATCGGTGTGCGTCCATCGAAGGTGGTCGACAAGTCGATGACGGCCCAGCGGTTGGCGGATGCGTTGTCGTTGCGGACACGGGACGTGTCGAATCGGTTGAAGGGCGATGCACCGTTTGTCTGGGTCGCGCGTCAGGTGCCGCCGGATGTGGCGAACCGTGTCGATGGGATGGACCTGCCGGGTGTGGAAGTGGTGCGCGAGACAAAGCGCTCGTACCCGTACGGTCGCACAGCGGGCCAGGTACTCGGACATGTGAACGTTGACAATCGGGGCGCGGCTGGGGTTGAGCAGCTGCGGGAAGATGTGCTCGCGGGACGGCCAGGCTGGGAGGTGGTGCAGATGGATGCACACGGCCGTCCGCGCTACGACAACATGTTCCCGCGTGAGGAACCGGTACACGGTGGCCGGGTGACGCTCGCCATCGACATCGACGCGCAGACGATCGCTGAGGAAGAGCTGGCGTTTGGTATCGAGGAGAATGAGGCGGTCAGCGGGATGGTGGTGATTACCCGTCCGATGACCGGCGAGATCCTCGCGATTGCATCGTGGCCGAATTATGACCCGAACGATCCGGGCGCGAGTCCATTCGAGGCGCAGAAAAACCGCTCGATTACCGACGTTTACGAACCCGGCAGCACGTTTAAGATTGTGCCGTACTCGGCGATCATCGAGCGCGACCTGATCGATCTTGAGAAGATCATCGACCTCGAGGAAGGGCGCTGGCGGGTGGCGGACCGGGTGATTCGTGACTCGCATCGCTACGACTCGCTGACCGTGCGTCAGGGCTTCGCCAAGTCGAGCAACATCCTCACCGGCAAGCTGGCGGAAAACCTGAGCAAGGCCGAGTTCTACACGGTCATGCGTGACTTCGGCTTTGGTCAGGAAACCGGGATTGATTTCATCGGCGAGGTTGGCGGGATTCTGCCGGAAACGCGTCACTGGTCCGGCGTTTCCCAGGCGAACATGGCCATCGGGCAGGGGGTCGCGGTGACGCCGTTGCAGTTGGCGATGGCGTACGGCGCGATTGCGAACAACGGCTGGTTGCTGCGTCCGTTGCTGATCACCTCGGAGGTGAGTCCGGACGGTGAGGTGGTTCGGAATTCGCCGGTTCGTGTGCGCCGGGTGATTCAGCCGTCTACCGCACGAATCATGCGCAAGCTGATGGTGGAAGCGGTCGAGGACGGAACCGGCGGCCAGGCGATGATCGCGGGGATCAGCGTCGCCGGTAAGACGGGCACCGCGCAGAAGCCGGACCCGGAGAATCGTGGTTACATGCCGGGGCGCTATGTCAGCTCGTTCTGCGGTTTCTTGCCGGCGGAGAACCCGGAGTGGCTGGCGCTGGTGGTGATCGATGATCCTCAGGGACGGCGGTACTACGGCGGCAGTGTCGCCGGGCCGGTGTTCCGCCGGATCATGGAACGGCTGCTGGTGACGTTGCCGTATAACGAAATCCGCTACGCGCGGGAAGATTACGAGAATCCACGTGAATTGCCGGTACGGAATGTGCTGGCACCGGCTGTGCTTGCCTTGACGGCGGACGAAGCGGTGGACGTGCTGCGACATGCCGGTCTGGAAGCGCGGATCGAGGGCGACGGTGACGTCGTGATCGCCCAGAAGCAGCCGGTGGGTACGCTGCTGCACGCTGGCGATTCGGTGGAGTTGACGCTGGGCTGCGCGGCGATGGGTGACACGCTGTGTGTGCCCGAGTTGCGCGAGAAGTCGTTGCGTGCTGCGTTGGCGGAATTGACGCGTTGTGGATTGCAGCCTCAGGTGACAGGGTCGGGGATTGTGGTTGGTCAGAATCCGGGGCCGGGGGTGGAAGTGCCCGCCGGAACCCGGGTAACCCTCGTCGCGCAACCGTATCTGGGGGCTGTGCGATGATCCTTTCCGCCCTGGTCAAGAGGCTGCACGGCGCGTCGTTGCGGGGGAATGGGTCGGTTGAGATCACCGGCCTCACCTACGATTCACGACGTGTCCAGCCGGGCAACCTGTTCTGCGCATTGGTCGGCGGATCATCAAACGGAAACGATTTCATCCCGCAGGCGCTGAAGAACGGCGCGTTGGCGGTGATGACGGACAAGCCGGACGACGTCACGGCGGATGTGCCGGTGGTCGTTGTGCCGGACGCGCGCGTCGCGATGGCATACGCCGCCCACGAGCTCTTTGACAAGCCAACCCAAAAGCTGGTTTTGACAGGAATTACCGGCACCAACGGCAAGACCACCTGCACCTACGTGCTGCAGTCGATTCTCAACGCCGCCGGGCACAAGACCGGCCTGATCGGGACGACCGGCTGGTCGTTTGCGGGCGAGGGTGAGCCGTTGGAACGCACGACGCCGGAAGCGCCGGACATGCTGGCGTTGCTGGCGAACATGCGGGAAAAAGGTGCGACGGCGGCGGTGCTTGAAGTGACCTCCATCGCGATGCCGATGCACCGGGTGGACGGCTTCCATTTCGCGGCTGGTCTGTTCACCAACCTGAGCCAGGATCACCTCGACCTGCACGGGTCGATGGAACAGTACTTCGCGGCAAAAACAAGCTTCTTCGAAATGCTGCCGGCGGATGCTGTCGCGGTCACGAATTTCGATGATGAAAATGGCAAGCGTGCGCTTCTGAATACCAGGGCACTCACGTATCGCTATGGTTTTAATCAGGATGCAGAAGTGCGCGGCACGCTTGTGGAAGAGTCGGCGTCCGGAATGACGATCAGGGTTGATGGACCATTCGGGTCGTTCGAGATGAAGACGCCGTACATCGGCCGGTTCAACGCATCAAATGTGCTCGGATGCGCCACCCTCGCATTGGCGATGCGGATCAAAGTGTCCGCCATTCAGGCCGGTGTAGCGAATGCGCCGCAGGTTCGTGGCCGGATGGAGCGACTGTCGCTGGAAGGCGGAGTGACGGCGGTGATCGATTACGCGCACACGCCGGACGCTCTGCAGCGTGCGCTGGAAGCGTTGCGTCCATTGACGAGCGGCAAATTGATCGTGGTCATCGGCGCGGGCGGCAACCGTGACGCGACCAAGCGTCCGCTCATGGGTAAGGCCGCGGCGGACGGTGCTGACGTCGCAGTGATCACCAGCGACAATCCGCGCTTCGAGGATCCGGCGGGCATTGTCCGGCAGGTCGCGTCCGGCGCAGGCGAGAAGGCGGTGGTTGTCGTCGATCGTCGTGAGGCGATCAAACGTGCGCTCGATCTGGCGAACTCCGGTGATGTTCTGCTGATCGCTGGCAAGGGTCATGAAACGTACCAGGAAATCGAAGGCGTGAAGCACCCGTTCGATGACCGCGAAGAGGTGTTGAAGCTGCGGAGGGCCGCATGCTGATCAGCACCGGAATGCTGGAAACTGCTGGGATTCGCGTTGTCGGCAACTGGGATGAGTGGCTGCCGCCGGTGAAGATCGACTCGCGTCAGATCGAGAACGGTGATCTGTTCTGGGCGTTGCCGGGCGAGCGAGTGGATGGGCATGACTACGTCGCCACCGCGTTCGAGGCTGGCGCAAAGATCTGCGCAGTGAGCGAGGATTGGGCGACACAGTATGCAGGCTCGTTGCGTGAGAACGCGATCCTGTTCGTCATGCCGGACCCGTTGAAGGGCTTGCAGGCGCTGGCGATGGAAACGCGTCGGTCGCTCGGCGCGCAAACCATCGCGCTGACCGGCTCGAATGGCAAGACGACGACACGAGAGCTACTGGTCGCCGGGTTGAAAACGCTGGGTCGTGTTACCGCGACCAAAGGCAACTTCAACAACCACATCGGCCTGCCGTTGACCATCCTCAACGCCACCGGTGACGAAGAGTACCTCGTGCTTGAGATGGGCGCGAACCACGTCGGTGAGATCGACTTCCTCTGCCAGATCGGACACCCGGAATCGGGCCTGATCACGAACATCGGCGACGCACATGTCGGCGAGTTCGGCGGCTTTGAGATGGTGCAGAAGGCGAAGGGCGAACTGTTCGACTTCCTCGCAGGCAACAAGGGCTTGGCGCTGGTCAATCTCGATGATGAACGCGTCGTCGAGGTCGCGACGAAAGTGACGCGCAAGGCTGGTTACACGCTCGGCCTCGGCCGTATCCCGGAAGACTGGACGCACAGCCTCTACTTAGGCGAAATGGTCGGGCAGGATGGCTGGTCGCGCAGCACGATCCGCATCGAGGGCGAAGAAGTTACGCTGAGGCTGATCGGTGCGCACTGGGCCCGGGCAGCGCTGGCCGCGGCGGCAATGGCGATGGAATTGGGCGGGGACGCGTCGCAGGTGGTTCCGGCGTTGGCAGACGTTGAAGCGTTGCCGGGACGCGGCCATGTGATCGGACTGGATGATGGCGTCGAGCTGTTGGACGACAGCTACAACGCGAACGTGGCGTCGATTGAGGCGGCGGTGCGGACGCTGGTTAACCGCGAGGGGGCGAGGATCGCCGTAATCGGCGATGTGATGGAGCTTGGGGAGTTCGAGGAAGATGAACACCGTCGCATCGGCCGGATCCCTGATTTCGAAGCGGTGGATCACCTCGTGTTTGTCGGGGAACGCATGAGCTGGGCGGCGGAAGAGGCGATGCTACTCGGACATCCGTCGGTGCGGGCGTTTGTCGAGGCCTCACCGCTCGAGATCGCTCAACACGTTGCCTCGCTGCTTGAGCCGAACGCTGGAATTCTGGTCAAGGGCTCGCGAAAGGTCGGGCTGGAGCGGGTGGTTGACGCGCTGCGCGGGCAGGGCACGGAAGCTGGGGAGGGGCATTGATGAACTCGATGTTTTCCAGCGAAGAACTACAGGGGGAAAATGTCCTCGTGCTCGGCGCGAGCCGCAGCGGCATGGCTGCTGCGCGACTGCTGCATGAAGCCGGGGCGAATGTCTTCGTCAGCGAAATCCGTGATGCCGACAAGGTCGAATCTGCTGCAGCCGAGCTGGAAGCATTGGGGATTCCGCTGGAAACCGGCGGGCATCGGCTCAAGGGCTTTCCGATCCCGAAGTTCGCGGTGGTCAGCCCGGGCATTCCGAGCAACGCGCCGATCGTTCACCATCTGAAGCAGGAAGGACGGCAGGTCGTCAGCGAAGTCGAGGTCGCGAGCTGGTTCTACTTCGGCACGATCATCGCCATCACCGGCAGCAACGGGAAGACGACGGTCACCCGTTGGATCGAGCACACGTTGCACCAGGCGGACTTGAACGCCGTCGCCTGCGGGAATATCGGTTATCCGTTCTGTGACATGGTGCGCGAACAGCGCCGGGTGACGCATGCCGTCGTCGAGGTGTCCAGCTTCCAGCTCGAGACGATTCAGCGGTTCCACCCGCACGTCTCTGTGATGACAAACCTCAGCGAGGATCATCTCGACCGGCACGGAGATTTCGAATCGTACGCCAAGGCGAAGTCGCGGATCTGGATGAACCAGAAGGAAGAGGATTTCACCGTTTTACCGGAAGCCGACAAGATGATCGCGTCGATTTCGCTGTCGATCCGTCCGCAGATCCTGAATGTGTCGCTGGATCGTGTGCCGGAGCTGGGCGCGGGGGTGCATGACGGTCAAATCTGGATCAACCTCGGTTCGTCGCAGGAACACGTGATGGCAGTGGACGAGCTATCGATTCCGGGCCGTCACAACATCGCGAACGCATTGTGTGCCGCGGCGGCGTGCCGGATTTTGAAGCTGTCGGTAGACGAGATCAAGCAGGGATTGGCGACGTTCCCGGGTGTGCCCCACCGGCTGGAATTGGTGCACAACAACGGGCGGCTGTGGATCAACGACAGCAAGGCGACCAATGTCGACAGCCTGCGTGTCGCGCTGGAAGCGGTTCGCGGGCCAGTGATTCTGATCGCGGGGGGACGTGACAAGGGCGCGCCCTACGTACCCCTGCGGGAGTTGGTGAAGAAAAAGGTTGCGCGGATGCTGCTGATCGGCGAAGGCGCGATGCGGCTTGACGAGGAGTTGGGCGATCTGCTGCCGACGAAGCATGTCGGCGATCTGGAATCGGCGGTGAAGGAAGCGTACGCAACCGCACAGCCGGGTGAGACGGTGTTGCTCAGCCCGGGCTGCGCCAGTTTTGACCAGTTCCGTGACTACGAACAGCGCGGCGACGTGTTCCGCGAACTGGTAGAGAAAGTCCACACCGGGCAGAACGAAGCGGCGACGGGAGAAAAGACCGCATAACATCTAGCATCAGCCAGTAGGTGGAGTGGTCTTGCCCTCGGGCTTTAGCCCGGGATAATTGGAGCTGGATCACGTGACGGAATCATGCCCTCGGGCTTTAGCCCGGGATAATTAGAGCTGTATCACGTGACGGAATCATACCCTCGGGCTTTAGCCCGGGATAATTGGAGCTGTATCACGTGACGGAATCATGCCCTCGGGCTTTAGCCCGGGATAATTGGAGCTGGATCACGTGACGGAATCATGCCCTCGGGCTTTAGCCCGGGATTATCCGAAAGTGGAAATACAAATAGAAGCAAACGCCCTCGGACTTTAGTCCGGGGGAAACAAACGCCTGAAACTGTGAGCCGGCCCGGGCTAAAGCCCGAGGACGTGGTTGCTGATCTTGCTTGAACTACGGTGTATCCCGGGCTGAAGCCCGAGGGCAGGCCGATTATTAACGGATGTTGAGATACATCGCATATTGCGTCATTGTTGAGATTGTGAAATCGTATTCGAGGTGTCAAACGCATGAGTCGTGTTGCCACACAAACCGCACCCTCTCGCGAGAAGCCGGCGCGACGCACCTACACCACGTTGCTGGTGCTGGTGTTGACGCTGACCGTGCTCGGCTTGCTGGCCGTGTACACGGCTGGTAGCGAGTTGTCGGAGCGGTCGTACGGTGGCAACCCGGCGTACCTGTTCCTCGAACAGGCGAAGCGAGCGGTGATTGGCGTGGCGATCATGCTGCTGCTCGCGCGCGTCCCTTATAAGGTGTGGAAACTGGCGGCGATTCCGGGCGTCGTCGTCGCGGCAGGATTCCTGGTGCTGGTGGCGCTGGATACACCGTTGGCGGTGACGGTCAACGGCGCGACTCGTTGGATCCGGCTCGGCTCATTCCAGTTCCAACCGTCGGAACTGGCGAGATACGCGCTTGTGTTGTTCATCGCGTGGTGGGGGTGGTTGCGCGGGCGTGACATCCAGGATCTCGGCAAGGGTTTTCTGCCGGTGCTGGGGGTGATCGTGACTCTGACCGCGCTGATTGTGTGGCAACCCGATTTTTCGACAGCGGCGATGCTGATGGCGATCAGCCTCGTGCTGCTGTTCATCACCGGCGCGAAATTCTGGCACATCAGTTCGTTGATCCTGCCGGGGCTGGCGGCGGCGGTGGCGATTGTGATCAAATCACCGTACAAGCTCGACCGGATCAAAGTGCTGCTGAACCCGGCTTCCGATCCGACCGGCGGCGGTTACCAACTGATTCAATCGTTTACCGGAATGGGTCGCGGCGGCATTCTCGGCGTCGGCCCGGGCGGCAGTCGGCAGAAGATGTTCTTCCTGCCGGAAGCGCACACCGACTTTATTTACGCCATCATCGGCGAGGAATTCGGGCTGATAGGGACATTGGCGTTGCTGTTCCTGTTCCTGCTGCTGATCTACACCGGGCTGAAGATCGCCCGTCGCAGCCCGGAACCGTTCGGCGCATACCTCGCGGCCGGAATCACGCTCAGTGTCGGCTTTTACGCGCTGGCGAACATGGCGGTTACAGTTGGCGTATTGCCGCCGACCGGTTTGCCGCTGCCGTTGATAAGCTACGGGGGTACGTCCCTGCTGATGACACTGGCGGCATTGGGCATCCTGTTGAACATCGCGCGCACGGTGGATGACGAACCGCAGGCGGTCCCGGCGCGGAAGATGAATACGGCACCGAAGCGTACGGCAACACCGGCGAGGAGAAGGACGACGACGTGACCCTGCTGAACCGAAATATCGGCCGGTTGCATTTCATCGGCATAGGCGGCATCGGGATGAGCGGCATTGCCGAGATCCTCGTGCGGCAGGGGTTCACCGTGTCCGGCAGCGACCTGAGCACCAGTGAGGTGACGCGTCACCTGGAATCGCTTGGCGTGACGGTCAGGCAGGGGCATGATCCGGCGCATGTGGAAGGCGCGCAGGCGGTGGTTTACAGCAGTGCGGTGAGCGAGACGAATCCAGAGCGTGTCCGCGCGAAGGAACTGGGCATTCCGGTGATTCGCCGCGCGGAGATGCTGGCCGAATTGATGCGGATGAAAACCGGCATCGCCATCGCCGGGACGCATGGCAAGACAACGACCACGTCGCTGGTCGGCACCGTGCTGACCCGCGCCGGTTTGGATCCGACGGTGATCGTCGGCGGCATGGTCCGTGACATGGACACCAACGCGCGGTTGGGTGCGGGCGAATGGATGGTGGTTGAGGCGGATGAATACGACCGCAGCTTCCTCAAGCTGACGCCGTCGATCGCGATCATGACCATCGTCGAGGCGGAACATCTCGACACCTACGGCACCATCGAGAACCTGCGCGACGCATTCGCCGCATTCGCGAACTCTGTCCCGTTTTACGGGCGGGTGATCATCAGCGCGGACGACCCGGAGTTGACCGAACTGCGTAAGCGGATTGAGCGTCCGGTGCGGACCTACGGCTTCGCCGACGGTGCGGATGTGCAGGGTGTGGACGTCGAACTGGGATTGACAAGCAAGTGCCGTGTTGTGGCGAACGGACAGGATCTCGGAACCGTCGAACTGCCGTTGGCCGGCAGGCACAACCTGTCGAACGCGTTGGCGGCGGTTGCCGCCGGACTGGAGCTGGATATCCCGTTTGCGAAGATCAGCGAGGCGTTGGGCCAGTTCCGTGGCGTGCGGCGCCGGTTTGATTTGCGTGGCGAACGAGGCGGTGTGCTGGTTTTTGACGATTACGCGCATCATCCGACAGAAGTCGGAGTGACGTTGCGCGCGGCGAAGGACGCGTATCCGGACCGACCGGTGGTGGCATTGTTCCAGCCGCACCTGTTCAGCCGAACGCAGCGTTTTTACAACGAATTCGCGGACGCGCTGGCGTTGGCGGATCGGGTGATCGTGACCGATGTCTACCCGGCGCGTGAGGAGCCGATTGAAGGTGTCAACGGCAAGCTGGTCGCGGACAAGTTGACGGAGAACGGCCATCCGTCGGTGCAGTACGTGCCCCGTTTCCAGGATATCGCGCCAGCGGCGATGGAATCGCTGACCGGCAACGAGATGGTGATCACGCTTGGCGCGGGGAACATTTATCGCGCGTCCAACGAGCTGCTCAGCCTGCTGGCCGGGCGCGAGGGGGACGCATGACCGACTGGATGCAAGTGGAGTCATGGTTGAAGCAGGTTGATCCGCGGCAGGTAGAAGCGAACAAGATTCTGGCTCCATTGACCAGTTACACCATCGGTGGTCCGGCGCGATTGTTCGTTGCGCCAGTATCTGAAGAGAATGTGGACAAAGTGCTGGAAACGCTGACTTTGCTCGAAATTGAACCCTTCGTGCTTGGTGGTGGCAGCAACGTCTTGATATCGGATACCGGGTGGGATGGCGTCGTACTGCACATCGGACAAAACCTTTCCGGTTGGGAGTTTGAAGGGAATACAGCCACGGTTTTCGCTGGAACGTCGCTTCTTCCGTTCATTCGCGCTGCGGTCAATCGTGGGCTTGGCGGCATGGAATTGATGGCGGGCATTCCCGGCAGTGTCGGGGGTGCGTTGCGGATGAACGCCGGCGCGTTCGGCCAGGAGATCGAAGCTTCGGTGGTCAAGGTGCGCGGTTTTTTCCCGGATGGGGCGAAGGTCGCGTTGGGACGGGCGGCGATTGAGTTTGGTTACCGTTCCGCCCCGGAATTGCAGCGGGTGATTATCACGTCGGCGCAATTCGAGTTTTCGAAAGAGGATACGAATGTGCTGACGGAGCGGATGGACGATGTGTTGCGGATGCGGAAAACGAAGCAGCCGTTGGAATTTCCCTCCTGCGGCAGCGTGTTCAAGCGTCCTCCCGGCTATTACGCCGGCGCGTTAATCGAGGAAGTCGGGATGAAGGGAAAGGTGCATGGGCGTGCACAGGTCTCGACGAAACACGCCGGATTCATTGTCAACCTTGGCGGCGCGACTGCAAAGCAGGTGCGCGAGTTGATGGAGCTGGTCGCCGCGAAGGTAAAAAAACGATTTGGGGTTGAGCTCGAACGTGAAGTCAAGCTGATCGGCTTTGACGACGTGCGGGAATGATGGGCAGAGGGGGCTGATGAGTCCGAACCGATCCACCTATCGAGGGCGTGTGCGAATGCCGTCCCGGCCTTTAAACGACCGTGGCGGAGCGCGCAGCCAGTACAGCGGGTCGATGGCGTCCAGCGGCGGCAAACGGCGGCGTCCACACAAGAAGCGGAAAATCGGGCGCAAGATTCTGGCGTTGCTGGTGTTGGGTGTACTGGCGTGGTTCTCCAGAGAGGAGATCAAAACCACAGTACGAAGCTGGATTCAGAACGTACCTGAAAATGCTGCGGTGAAGGTGATCAAAGCTTCACCCTCGACGGAAACGAACTCTGCTGGTAACGAGGTAGTCAACGATACGATGACGAACGCGCAAAACGTCAACGTAGCGGCAGACACAGTTGCCGAAGCTGGTTTAATGTCACGGGCCGGGGATTGGTTGGAGGATCGGCTTTCGGATGTTTTCCAGGTCAAGTCGATCGAGCTGGAAGGCCAGCGTTCGCTGCAGGAAGCGGAATTACGCGAGGGGCTGGATTCATTGCAGGGATCGCCGTTGCTCGAGGTTGACCCGCGTCAGATCGCGGACTCGCTGCGCAAGCATCCGCGCATCAAGGACGTCGTGATCGGCCGCCAGTTCCCGAGCACGGTCAAGGTGACGGTGGAAGAGCGCCGCGAGGTGGCGGTGCTGATCAGCAACGGTGGAGTCTGGGGAATTGACGAAAGCCGTGTCGTGTTGCCTTTGCCGGGTCGTGCCTGGCCGCTCGACCTGCCGGTGATCAGCGGGCTGAAGCGAGATCCGGGTGCGGGCTCGACGTTGAACGACGCCGGAGTGAGCGCAGCGTTGAACTGGGTCAGGGCGGCGAAGGAGCAGCCGCGCGTGCAGGCGTGGTTGTCGGAAATCCACGTAAATGACGGTCAGATCATCTGGATCGCGGGACAGGATGGCCGGGTGGTTCTGCCCGGTGAACATCCCGTGATCGCGCAGGTGGCGACGCTGGACGCGTTCCTCGCGTCCAACGCGATCGAGATGGACGGCCGGAAGATTGTTGATTTGACGTTCCCCGACTACCTCATCCTGCGGGATGAGATGTGGACGGGCAACACGGCCACGGAAGGCTGAGGGAGACGTTTCCATGGCATCACGCGATATCATCGTCGGGCTGGATCTCGGCACGACCAAGGTGACCACGATCATTGCGGAAGTCGATGATCAGGGCGCACAGCTGATCGGGTTGGGGCACTGTGAGTCGCAGGGCATGCAGCGTGGTGTCGTTATCAACATCGAGAAGACGGTCGAAGCGATCAAGGAATCGGTGTTGCAGGCTGAACGCATGGCCGGGCTGCAGGTGGAATCGGTGATTGCCGGCATCGCTGGTGACCACATCCACTCGATGAACAGCAAGGGCGTAATTGCGATCAGCCGCCGCAACGTCAAGGACCGCACCGGCGAGATCACGCAGGCCGATGTTGACCGTGTTGTCGAGGCGGCGAAGGCGGTCAACCTGCCGATGGATCGGGAAGTGCTGCACGTGCTGCCGCAGGAATTCGCGGTGGACGATCAGAAGCATATCAAGGATCCAATCGGGATGGCGGGTGTTCGCCTCGAGGCGGATGTCCACATCATCACCGGCCAGGTCGCGCTGGCGCAGAACATTTACCGCTGCGTTGAACGGGCGGGGATGCGGGTGCGTGACCTCGTACTCGAACCGCTGGCGTCCAGTTACAGCGTGATCAGCGAGGACGAACGCGATATCGGCGTCGGCCTGCTGGATATGGGTGGCGGCACCAGCGACATCGCCGTTTTCCACGAAGGTTCGATCCGGATGACGTCGGTGATCGGGCTGGGCGGTGAAAACGTGACCCGTGACCTGTCGATCGGGCTGCGGACGCCGTTCGACCAGGCCGAACGCATCAAGCTTGCACACGGACATTGCTACCTGCCGAACGTTGAACGGCAGGAAGAGGTTGAGATTCCGGGGATCGGTGGTCGTCCGCCGACCCGCGTTTCCCGGCAACAAATCGCGGAGTTTATCCAGCCGCGGATGGAAGAGTTGTTCGAGTTGGCGATGGCGGAGATGCGCAAGGCGAACGTGTGGGAGATGCTCAATGGCGGCATCGTGCTCACCGGCGGCGCATCCGAGATCGAAGGCGCGGCCGAACTGGCGCAGGAGATTTTCGAGTTGCCGGTGAAGGTTGGCCAGCCGACGGGGCTCGGCGGTTTGATGGAAACCGCTCGCAGCCCGATTTACGCCACCGGCGTGGGCCTCGTTCTGTACGGGCTCGAGGGCCGGGATCCCTTCCTCGCGATGGAAGGTGCGGATGAATCGACTGTCTTTCGAAAGATACTACGGAGGATGAGAGCATGGTTCGAGGACTTTTTTTGATGCCGATGGACGGCTCCAGCTCACCTGGTGGTGAAGGCTGGAGATCCGGCGATCAGGGGAAACACCGGCGCGACCAATCCGGGCAGTCCTCTAACCGCTCGTTCGAGGACGGTTCGGGCCGTCACGACGATCCCCCGCCCCGCCGGTCGGTAGCGGACATTATCGCCGCCTGCGAAGCGCTGGAGAAGCGGGCGAAGGAGATGCAGGAGCTGGCGCGCAAGAAGCCGGAGGTGCCGGAGAAGCAACCGCTGCGCACGATTGGCAGTGACGGCGACAACGTCCAGGCCAACGGTCCGGTCTACCTGACCCATGAGTTGATCGACAAGGCCGCCGAGTTGATCTCCAGCTCCAGCGGTGGCGGGAAGCAGGCCGCCAAGGATGACCCGGCGCTGTCGAAAATCCCGCGCGACGACTTCGCGGCGATTGGAGAGCCGGGCTCAAATGGCGATAAGGAGGACAAACCGTCCCGTCTGCGTTTCGGCATGGAGCCGACGGAAGACGAGATGGAAGAGACGACCCCTCCGATACCTGTTGAGACGATCACCGCAGACCAGTATCGCGCAGAAATCAGCGGAGTGAAGGCTACATCAGCCGGGGCAGACGTTGAGGCCGTGGACGAGGATGAGGCGGACACCGAATCCGACTCCACCGGCGAAGCTGCGGCGGTCGTCGCAGACGATGTCGTTGAAGCTGAAGTCATTGAGAAAGAAGAAATCGTCGATGTTGCCAAAGCCGAGGATGAGGCGGAAGCGACCGGCGAAACCGAATCACCCGCCGCTGACAGCCCAGCGGATGACAAGCTTTCGGTTGAGGCGAATGGGGATCAGCCGGAAGCAGAAGAACCAGTTGAGACAACAAAGAACACGATACCCGATAATGAGGAGTCGGCCATGAGTGAGAAGCACAGGCCGGGCGGCAACTTGAGGATTGAGTTTTCTTCCGATGAACAGCGCGCCCGTTTGAAAGTCATCGGGGTCGGCGGGGCCGGCTCGAACGCAGTTGACAACATGATCTCCAGCCAGTTGCACGGCGTGGACTTCATCTCGGTCAACACGGACGCGCAGGCGCTGCTGGACGAGCGATGCCTTGCCCCGACGAAGGTCCAGATCGGCCGTGAATGCACGCGCGGTCTCGGTGCAGGCGGCAACCCGGAAGTCGGCCGCGAAGCGGCGGAAGAGGATATGGAACGGCTGCGCACGCTGTTCGACGGCGCGGACATGGTCTTCGTCGCCGGTGGCATGGGCGGCGGGACAGCGTCCGGCGCAGCGCCGGTTATCGCACAATTGGCGCGTGACCGTGGCATCCTGACCATCGGGATTGTGACCAAGCCGTTCGCCTTCGAAGGCCGCCGCCGCATGCAGCGCGCGGAAGCCGCCATCGAAGAGATGAAGGAAGCGGTCGACACGCTGATCGTCATTCCCAACGACAAGGTCTTCGATCTGTTCAAGGATGACCTGCCGTACCACGAAGCGTTCAAGCAGGTGGACCAGGTGCTGTATCAGGGCACCAAGGGCATCAGCGACATCATCAACACGCGCGGCTTCATCAACGTTGACTTCGCGGACGCGAAGAGCGTGATGAGCAATGCCGGCGACGCGATCATGGGTATCGGCTTCGCGGACGGCGAGAACCGTGCCGCCGCCGCTGCCGCCGCCGCAATCGACAGCCCGCTGCTGGACAATCTGCGCATTGACGGCGCGCGCGGCATCCTGATCAACATCACCGGCGGCAAGAATGTTGGCATGAAGGAAGTGCAGCAGGCGGTGCAGGTGGTGACCGAATCCGCTCAGGAAGACGCAGACATCTACTTCGGTCTCGTTGAGGACGATGCGCTGGGCGACAAGATCAGCGTTACCGTTATCGCAACGGGGTTCAACAACGATCAGCGTCAGATGCCAAAGGCCCATAAGGCGCGCGATGTTGAACCGACCGTTCAGTTCCGCACAACCGGCCGCAATCCGCGACCGTTGAAGCCGATGGAAGAGCATGACGGCCACGCCAACGGCAAGAACGGGATCAACGGGAAGAATGGTACCAACGGCACCAACGGTAAAAACGGGATCAACGGGCACGACGAGAAGAACGGCAAGCATGAGCCGCGTGAATTCGTTCGTGTCGATGCTGAACCGGCGTTCGTCGATGAAACCAGCATCGATCCCAACGACATCGAGGTGCCGGCGTTCCTGCGTCGCGGACCTCGTGGCAGGAAGTGAGGGAAACCCCTCAAATCCGAGAAACCCGTTTTTTCATAAACATACCGAATCTCAGAAAAACACCATCCGAAAGGGTGGTGTTTTCTGTTTAATTAGCAGAATGCAGCTAGGACTCGTTCATCGAAGTGATATCAGGGGGTTGAAACTGAGTCCTCCGAGAGACAAGGGGCTTGCGACACTGATAGTAGGGGAATCATTCGCCACGGAACGTTTTTTGTAAACAATATATATCAATAGTACTCTTGCAATCTGTCGTTGTAAAGGGAATGAATTGTGACTGGACAAGCTAGGATCTCTTTAGTAATCATACATCTTATCATTATTCTGCGTTTTCATCTCCAAAATACTGCTTATTTAGTAACAGAATTTACAGCTCTCGGGTTGCGTGACTCAGTTTGACGGGTTTACCATATCTCTCGAATCATGGGTTGAGAGTCCCGAATTGTCCGATATATCCGCGAGAAGACTGGTCATCTTCGAATTGGACTGCTTGAGACTGTTAATCCAGCTGAAGGTAACGTGACCGTGGTCACCAGGGGAGGGAAACGTGAAGAACTTGACAATCGTCTTGTGCCTGTTGTTGAGCAGTTTACTGGTCGGATCCGCAATTGCGGGTGAAGTTGAATTCAAGCCGTACGGTTTTGTTCGTGGCGAGGGGTATTACGACACAGAATCGGTTGCTGCCGGCGATTGGTTGCTGTTTTCCGCCGATGACCAGACCCCGGGTCGTGATGTTGGCCAGCTAAGCTTCAGCGCCCGTCACACTCGCATCGGTGTCAAGATCTCCGGCATTGAGTATGTGGATGGGGTAAACGTCTACGGCAAGATCGAGACTGACTTCGCCGGTGGTTTCCCCAACAGTACCACGCAGGCCCGCCAACCTTTGCTTCGCCTTCGTCTCGCCTACGTTGCCATAACCACGGACAAGTTGGAATACCGCATCGGTCAGGACTGGACGATCATCAGCGCGCCATTCCCAAACACGGCGATGTTTGTCGTTGGAGCCGGGTTGGGCAATTTGTGGATGCGGATGCCGCAGATGAGCCTCGCTTACAAGATGGGCGATGTCAAGCTGACGGGTTCGGTCAACCGTGCGATTTCAGCGACGGACAAGTACGATGCGTTCACCAGTTCCGACCTCGATGTCAATGGATCCGGTGAAAAAACGGGTCTTCCATATGTGATGGGTCGTCTCGACTGGAACAAGAAGGCGATCGGCATTTCGGTGATGGGACATACCGGCTGGGAAGACATCCCGGACGGAAACGGTAAGATTCACCGGATGAACAGTTGGTCGGGGATTGTCGCTCTCAGGTTGGAATCGGGCAAGATCCGGCTTCGGGGTGAATACTTCCAGGGTGAAAACCTGAACGCTTTCTTTGGTGGCATCATCCAGGGCCAGGTGGCGATGGCGAACAAGGTTGAGAACATCGCGGCCATGGGCGGCTGGGTGGATCTGACCTACAAACTCACAGATAAGTGGTCAGTTGTAGCGGGGGCAGGCATGGACGATCCGGACGATGAGTTTCTCGGGCCGACGAACCGTGACCTGAACGAGTGGATCTGGGGGAATTTCCAGTACAAGCCGGTGAAGAATCTCACCATGATCCTGGAAACTAACTACGTGCGCACGACCTACGTCAATGAAGGCGCGGGCGACAACGTGCGTATTGCCTTCGTTACTGTGATGACGTTCTGAGGTTTGGAAGTCCAGAAGAAAGAGGTCACCCATGAAACTGACGATCAAGAACAAACTGCTGTTCATGACGGCCGGGACGGCCTTCGTGTCGGCGTTTACCCTGATCATTCTGTTGTTGATTCAGATGCCAACGCTGAAGAAGACGATCATCAGCGAGTTGGATGTCACCGCGCGTGACAACGTGGCACAGATCAGCGAAGATGTGTACGCGATGGCGTCCAGCCTGAATCGATCGCTGGAAGCGGAAGGCATTGAGATCGAGGATCCGCTCCAGCTTCCTGGCCTGCGAGAACGCATCGAGAACATCACGGTTGGTCAAACGGGATATGTTTTCATTCTCGGCGGATCTGGCGACTGGAAGGGTCACTATGTCGTGTCGAAAGGTGGTGCTCGAGATGGAGAGGACATCTGGAACGCCAAGGACGCGAACGGTGTGCTGTTCATCCAGGAGATGGTGAACCAGTCGACGGCGAAGCGCGGCGGTGAGATCAGTTTTATCCGCTATCCCTGGCAGAACAAGGGTGAAGATTTTGCGCGGACGAAGATTTCTGCCGTGACCTACTTCGAACCGTGGGACTGGGTGATTGGTTCCGGCACGTACGAGGATGAATTCTACGCCACCGCGGGCACTGTGCAGGCTTCGTTCATGAAGCAGCTGTGGCTGGTGATCGCGATCGGCCTCGTAATTCTCGTGGCTGGTTCGGTTGTCGCCTACCGTTTCGGATCCACGATCGCCAGGCACTTGCGTGAAGCGATGGGGATGGCGAATCGTCTCGCCGACGGTGAAGTTGCCGATGAAATCCACATCAACACCCAGGATGAACTCGGCGAACTGGCGAACGCGTTCAACAAGATGACGGGCAACTTCAGGGCGCGCGGTGAGTTCATCACCGATCTTGCTGAAGGCCGGATGGGCACGGATCTTCAGCTTGCCAGTGAACGTGATGCGATGGGTAAAGGGTTGCTGCTGGTACGGGACGCGATCAAACAGGTGATTGAGGAGATTAACAACCTGGCTGCCGCGGCGATTGAAGGCCGGTTGAATGATCGCGCGAACGCGGACGCTTATTCGGGTGATTACCAGAACCTGATCAACAACCTGAACAAGCTCGTCGGTACACTTGTCGGACACATCGACACGCTGCCGATTCCGTTGACGGTGGTCGATCCGGATCTCAACGTCAAGTACATGAACACAGCGGGCGCTAAAGTTGCGAATTCTGAGCCGGCGTCTCTGGTTGGCAAGAACTTCTATGATCTGACCCGGATGGAGGATCACGGCACGCAGGACAGCGCCTTCGTCCGCACGAAGCAGAACAAGAAGATTGAAACCAGCCTCACCAAGGCTCATACAGCGGCTGGAGACTTGGATCTGCAGTACACCAGCAAGCCAATCCTGGATGAAACCGGGAACCTGCTGGGGATGTTGGCCGTCGCGTTGGATCAGACCAAGATCCTGCACGCACAGCACATGGCCGAGAAGGTCAATGATTTCCAGAAGAACGAGATTGCCAAGCTGCGTGACGTTTTCTACGCCATGGCCGGCGGTGATCTCACTGTGGATTATGCCGTTGAGAACGTTTCACTGGAAGAGATGAAGGAGGTCCGGGAATCGTTCGAGGAGATCGCCTCGGTGTTGAACCAGACGTTGACCTCGTTGAACGAAATCCTTGGCCAGGTGCAGACCTCGACCGACGAAGTCCGCAGCGGTGCGGAACAGGTTTCCTCCGCCAGCCAGTCGTTGTCGCAGGGTGCAACGGAGCAGGCGAGTTCGCTGGAAGAGATTTCGGCGACCTTGACGGAGATCACCGGCCAGACCCAGAACAACTCGGACAACGCCCTGGAAGCTGCCCAATTGGCCAAGACTGCCAGCACCAGCGCCAACGGTGGCAACCAGCGGATGGACCAGATGCTGAATTCGATGAAGCAGATCGAATCCCAGTCGCTGGAAGTGCAGAAGATCATCAAGGTGATCGACGAGATCGCGTTCCAGACCAACCTGCTGGCGTTGAACGCAGCGGTTGAGGCAGCGCGTGCCGGTGTCCACGGCAAGGGCTTCGCGGTGGTCGCGGAAGAAGTGCGCAACCTCGCGCAACGATCCGCCCGTGCAGCCAGCGAGACAACGGAGCTGATCGGCAACAGCGTCACCTCGGTCAAGGAAGGATCCGGTATTGCTGACGAAACGGCGGAATCGTTCAAGGAAATCCTTGATCAGATTGACAAGGTGACGAACCTGGTCTCCGAGATCAGCGACGCATCCCGCGAACAAGCCACCGGCATCAACGAAGTCAACGATGCCCTCGGCCAGGTGGATGTGGTGACTCAGGGCAACACGGCCAACGCCGAGCAGAGTGCGGCGGCGGCGGAAGAGTTGTCCGGTCAGGCGGAACAGCTGCGCCAGATGATGAGCCGGTTCAAGCTGACGACAACGTCACTGCGCCACTCTGGCAGGCTCGACAGCTACGCCGATGCGAGCCACGACGACTCCTACCCCAAGGAGGATCTGGCCCATTCGAACGGATCATCAACGGCTGATTATGAATCGGTTCACGAAGATCCGTCCGACATGATCAAGCTGGATGATGACGATTTCGGCAGTTTCTGATCCGTCACTTTCCTCGCACTACACGGGACCGTCCGGCCTGGATGGTCCCGTTTTTTGATCCCCCGTCACAACATCATCGCATGCTATGAGTTCCGGCCTGCGCAGCAACAATTGGTCGTATTAGTAGCCTGCCGTGCAAACCGTATGAGATGTATCCGATCGAGGGCGCAAGGGGGCAGAGCCAAGAGAGACAGGCTACAAGTTACGGGATAGGTGGCTGAATCTGCTACTTCGAACAACTCACCTTAGAAAATGACAAGTAAGATCGGTATTTACTTAGGTTTACGATTGGACTCTGTCTGACGTTCCATTCTTATACAAAACGGTCTCTCACACGGAAAATATAGGTAATAACTGAAATATAAGAATATGGCAATTCAAATCCCTCGATTCATAAGTTATGTAATCAAGCGACGTTGTATTTGGAGTAATTACTAATTATACTTCGTTTGGTCAGCGTATGAAGGCGATAAACAGCGATAATGAATGGGTGGCACACGCGATTTTGTAAGAAAGTCGGTATTTCCGGAGTATAACGCTTCTTCGGGTTTCACTCCCGGATAGACTTGCAGTTCATCATCAAGGGGGCTCACTGTCTCGGCAAATGGACGCCGGAAGTTGACGGTGCTGGATTATTGATCGTCCGGGTCAGAGCATTGGTCGGTTGGACGTTCGTTAGCAGGTGACAGAGAGAGTCAGATCATGGCACCTGAAAAGGTGCTACCAGGCAGGTTACATGGGGAAAGGTCAGGCTATGTCGACAGGCAACAGGGCGCACTGGATGCTGTATGGGGCGGCGGGATTGGTTGTGCTCATGACGTTGGGGGTTGCGTACATCGCGATTCCGGCAGCACAAACGGGGATGACGGCTGAAGCAGTTGCCAGTTTGGATGTTGCAGCAGATCAGGTTGAGTCCATCGTGGCATCGGGCTGGTCATCTGTGCAGACAACGGTTTTTGTTACCGGACTGCTGGCGGCGATTGTGTTTGCGGTGATCGGTGTCCTGACAGGACGAAAGCAGCAGTCGGCATTTGATGAGTTCGCTCAGATTCTGCGAACCTCCCTTGAGGGGGGAGACCTGTCATCGGCACAGCTTGCCCAACTCAGCGGTTTCGGTCAGATCGGGGACGCGTTGCGGCAGAACAACGCTCGGTTTACCGCGATCCACGAGTTCACCACGGCACTGGAGAAAGGTGATCTTCAGTATGAACCCGGCGAAACCCTGAATCTTCCGATCGTCGCGTCCCTGAACCGGACACGGAAATCGGTGTTGTCGGTTCTCCAGACCGTGCAGCAGTTGGCGGAGGATACGGTAACGGGCAAGCTGAATGCGCGTGGGGACACGGATGGGGTTGCTGGCGCATACCGTGAATTGGTGGAAAGTGTCAACAAGGTCACCGATGTGTTGGTCAGGCACATTGATGGCATTCCGGTTGCGATCATGACAGTGGACAAAGAGTTCACCGTGATGTATATGAATGAGATGGGTGCCATCCTGGCGGACAAGCAGCCCGCGCAAGTTGTCGGCATGAAGTGCTACAACCACTACAAGACCGGCGACTGCAACACTGAACAGTGTGCGGTCCATCGCGCGATGAAGAATGGACGGGCCGAAAGCTCAGAAACCGTCGCGTGTCCGATGAAGACGGATTACGAAATCGCTTACACCGGCAAGCCGATTTTCAACGACGCGGGTGAGATCGTCGGATCGTTCGAATACGTCATTGACCAGACCGCGGTGAAGACAGCGATGCGCCGTGTGGAGAAGGTCAACGCGTACCAGGAAGGTGAGATCGAAAAGATCCAGTCCACGTTGGATCACATGGCGGACGGTGACCTGACAGCCAAGTACGACGCCAATCGGTCCAAGGATAAAGATCTCGAAGAGGTGACGACATCCTTCGGCAACATATCCGGAGCGCTGAACCGGACGTTGACTGCGCTGAACGACCTGTTGGGCCAGGTAAAAACGTCGATTGACGAAGTCAATTCCGGTTCGGAGCAGGTTTCGGCGGCGAGCCAGTCACTATCTCAGGGCGCGACCGAACAGGCGAGCTCGTTGGAAGAGATTTCCGCGACATTGACTGAGATCGCCAGTCAGACGAGCAACAATTCTGAGAACGCTCAGCAGGCCAGCCACTTGGCGAAAACAGCCAGCAACAGCGCCAACGGCGGCAACCAGCGCATGGATCGGATGCTGAATTCGATGAAACAGATCGAATCCCAGTCGCTGGAAGTGCAGAAGATCATCAAGGTGATTGACGAGATCGCGTTCCAGACCAACCTGCTGGCGTTGAACGCGGCTGTTGAGGCGGCGCGTGCCGGTGTCCACGGCAAGGGCTTCGCGGTGGTCGCGGAAGAGGTACGTAACCTCGCACAACGTTCCGCCCGTGCGGCCAGTGAGACGACGGAACTGATCGAAAACAGCGTCAAATCGGTCAAGGAAGGGTCTGGCATCGCCGATGAGACGGCGGTTTCCTTCAAGGAAATCCTCGACCAGATTGACAAGGTGACCAGCCTGGTGGTCGAAATCAGTGATGCGTCCCGGGAGCAGTCAACCGGCATCAACGAGCTCACCGATGCACTCGGCCAGGTGGATATCGTCACCCAGGGCAACACGGCCAATGCGGAAGAAAGCGCGGCGGCGGCGGAAGAGTTGTCCGGCCAATCGGAACAGCTGCGTCAGATGATGAGCCGGTTCAGATTGACGCACGGGTCGTACTCGTCACAGGATCTAAACAGGGCCATGGACAGCCATCGTCAACAACCGCACTCGGTTACCGGTGCAGCGAATGGACGTCGCAACGGGAACGGTTCAGGAATGACAAGGCAGCACAAAACCGCGCAAGATGATTCGGTTCTGATCAACCTGGACGATGACGATTTTGGCAGCTTCTAGCCAAGACATCTAGGTAGGTGATTCAGGGACTGTTCTTCGGGGCAGTCCCTTTTTCTTAATCGGAGGGTGTCGTCAGGAGCGGGTTGTCGAGACTCCACTCTGGAGTGTGCTGGATATCGCCAAACTCAGCTGTCCCGGCGAGCAGCAGCCAGATGGTGATCAGCACGACCCCGAGCAAGTTGAGCAGCAGCCCTGTTTTCGCCATGTCGGCAACGCGCAGGCGTCCACTGCCAAACACGATCGCATTCGGCGGAGTGGCGACCGGCATCATGAAGGCACAGGATGCGCTCAGGGTCGCGGGAATCATCAGCAGGAACGGGTTGCGTCCAATCGCCACCGCCACTGCGGCCAATACCGGCAGCACGAGCTGCGTAGTCGCGGTGTTTGAGGTGAGCTCGGTTGTGAAGGTCATCAGAGTGCAGATCGACCCGACCATCACTGGTGGCGACAGCGAGCCGAGCCCCGCGAGCTGATCGCCGATCCACATCGCCAATCCGCTTTCGTTGATTGCGGCGGCGAGGGCGAATCCACCTCCGAAGAGCAGCACGATTCCCCACGGCAGCCGGCGTGCGGTGGGCCAGTCGAGAATGGCCTGGCCTTTTGTGGAGGATGGCAGCAGGAACAGCAGGATCGACAGGGCGATAGCGGGGAGTCCGTCCCCGGCGTAGGATGGATCCGGCAGCAGATCCGACCAGCCTGGAACGGTGAGGAAGCCAAACTCCAGCGGTTTGCGTGTGATCCACAACGCCGCCAAGGCGAGGAAGACGGTAAGCACAGACTGTTCCTCGCGGCTCATCGGTCCCAGTTCGGTCAGCTCGGCCTTGTATTGGCCGCGCATGGCGGGGGCGTGAATGCCGCGAGTGTACAGCAGCACCAGCAGTCCCCACGCCAGCAGCAGGAAGACCAGTGACAGCGGCGTCGCGAACATCATCCACTGGCCGAAGCTGATCTCAGGACCGGTGGGAAAGGACTGTTGAAACAACCGGGTAAACGCGAGATTCGGGGGTGTGCCGACAAGGGTCGCCATGCCGCCAATCGACGCGGAGTAGGCGATTCCCAGCAGCAGGCCGATCGACATGCGGCGGGCGTTGCGGGTGTCGAGCAGGTTGTCATACCGCGACAGCACCGCGCCGGCAATCGGGACCATCATCATCGCGGTGGCAGTGTTGCTGATCCACATCGAAAGCAGGGCGGTCGCCGCCATGAAGCCGAGCAGTGTGCGTGCGGGACCGCCGCCGATGCCGCGTAAAATGACCAGGGCGATGCGTTTGTGCAGGTTCCAGCGTTCCATCGCGAGCGCGACCATGAACCCGCCGATGAACAGGAAGATGACGTCGTTGGTATACTGTCCGGCGACGTGTTTCGAGGAGATGACGCCGAGCGCGGGGAAGAGGACCAGCGGAAGCAGGGAAGTGATCGCCAGCGGCACGGCTTCGGTCAGCCACCAGACCGCCATCCATACCGCGACAGCGGCGGTGCGTGCGAGTAGCGGATTGTCCGTTTCCGGAAACAGCCACCACGCGAACAGGGCCAGCACGGGTCCGGCAATCAGGGTGATAGGCTTCCACGAAAAGTCGCGCATGGATCCTCCGTGAACACACAGGATACGGCGGTGAAACGTAGCGAGCAAGGATGTCCGCTCTGCTGCGTATGATTCTTCGCCGGAAACAAGGTACCGTTCGCCCGTTGCGCACGGCGGATCAGGGTGGCACCTTCAAGATTCGTTCAACAAATGGGGTCAACCGGGGAATTCACCGATGGAATGGCACCTGTATCTGCTGCGGCATGGGATCGCTGCGGATTACGCGGAAGACGGCAGCTACAACGATTCGATGCGTCCATTGACCGACACGGGCCGGCACCGGACTCGGCTGGTCGTGCGTGCGTTGGAGAAGATGGACGGCAAAGTCGATCGCATCTTCAGCAGCCCGTACCTGCGTGCGAAACAGACGGCGGAGATTGCGGCGGACGTGCTGGGTGTCGAAACGGTGGAAGAGTCGCACTCGCTGTATCCGGGCAGTACGCCTCAAGAACTGGAAGCCTTGCTGCGCGACATTCGTCAACCGGGCGAAAATGTGATGCTCGTCGGTCACCAGCCGCACATGAGCATGGCGCTGGCCTGGGCGATCTCCGGGCAGAATGGCGCAATGATGGACATGAAGAAGGCCGGGTTGGCGAACGTGCGCTTCGGTGGCACTACCTTTCGCGGCCCCGGCATGCTCGAGTGGTTGCTGACTCCGAAGTGGGCGTCCTTCATCTTCCCCGGCGAAGAGTGGTAACTTACCTGATTATCATAATCCGCACCTGAGCAAGGAATTCTGCATGGCAGCAAAAAAACAGAAGACAGCGAAACCAACACCGGTGGATGAAGCTCCGGCGGCTGTGGACGAGACTCTCTCCGGCAACGCAGCCCCGCAGGCGGAAGCGGCCGAAGTGCCCGCGGCCGAAACTCAGGAAAACGGGAAGCGTACGAACGGCAACCACCAGCCGATCCACGTCGATATCGGTGCAGACCCGTTGCCGGACGAATGGGTGATGTCGGATGAGCTGCTGGATTCGCCCGCCCTCTTTCTCAATCGCGAGCTGACCTGGCTCAATTTCAACCGTCGCGTGTTGCAGGAAGCGGAGGAGAGGCGGAATCCGTTACTGGAACGGCTGAAGTTCATCTCCATCACCTCCGGCAACACCGACGAATTCTTCATGAAGCGTATCGGCGGTCTCAAGCAGCTGATCGGGGCCGGTGTCCGTGAATTCAGCATTGATGGCCGCAGCCCGGAGGAGCAGATCCGCTGGGCACACGAAGAAGTCCGCCGGATTGAACAGGACAAGGCCGAGATCTATGCGAATCTGCATCGTCAGCTTCACCGTCGCGGGATCCACATCCTCGACTACGATGAGCTAACAGACGAAGAAGTTGATTCTCTGCGGCAGCATTTCATTGACAACATCTTCCCGTTGATTTTCCCGCAGGGTGTCGGTCCGGCGCACCCGTTTCCGTTCATCTCGAATTTGTCACTGAACCTGCTGGTCACCATCAAGCACCGCGCGCACGGCGAGGATTCGCTCGCTCGTGTCAAGGTTCCGGTCGGGCCGGATGTACCACGGTTCGTGCAGGTGGGCACGACGCTGCGGTTCGTCAAGGCGGAGGACGTGGTCGCGCACAACCTCGACCTGCTCTTTCCCGGCGTACACATCGTCAACAGCGAGATTTTCCGCGTCACGCGCAACTCCAACACGGAAAAGGATGAGGAACAGGCTGACGACCTGCTGGAATTGATCGAGAAAGAGGTTCGGGATCGGGCGTTTGCGCCGATTGTCCGCCTGCAGGTGGAAACGGATATCGATCCGATGCACCTGGAGATGTTGCTCACCTCCCTGGATCTCGATGAATCTGACGTGTTCCACATCGATGGCATCGTTGGCAAACGCGACTTGATGGAACTGGCGCAGCTGAACCTGCCGGACCTCAAGTTCAAGTCCCATCGTCCGATTGAACATCCACGGCTGCGCAATGAAAAGCACATTTTCCACGCCATCCGCCGTGAGGGTGACATTCTGCTCGTGCATCCGTACGAATCGTTCACGAACACAGTGGAACGTTTGCTGCGTGAGGCGGCTTACGAACCGAAAGTGCGTGCGATCCGGATGACGCTGTACCGGACCTCGTCCGAGAGCAAAGTCGTCGACTATCTCAAAGCCGCTGCCGCGAACGGCAAGCAGGTCGCGGTCGTGGTGGAACTGAAAGCGCGATTCGACGAACGGGCGAACATTGCCTTCGCCGCCGAGTTGGAAGAGGTTGGGATTCACGTGACCTACGGCGTGGTGGGCTTCAAGACGCACGCCAAGATGATCCAGATCGTGCGCAAGGACTACAACGGGTTCCGCAGCTACACCCATGTCGGCACGGGGAACTATCATGCCGGCACCGCTCGCCAGTACACCGATTTCGGGTTGCTCACCTGCGACCGGGACATCGGTCGTGATGTCACCGAGGTGTTCAACTTCCTGACGACCGGGTACAGTCCGTCGCGCAAGTACCAGAAGGTGCTGATGGCGCCGAGTACGATGAAGAAATCGTTGCTCAGTAACATCGACCGCGAGATCCGGCATCAGCAGGAACATGGAACCGGCCTGATCCGGATGAAGCTCAACGCGCTAGAGGATAAGGATATCGTCAAGGCGTTGTATGCGGCGTCACGCGCTGGTGTAAAGATCGATCTCTGCATCCGTGATACCTGCCGGCTGCGGCCGGGGGTGAAGGGGCTGAGCGAAACGATTCATGTGCGCAGTATTGTCGGCCAGTTCCTCGAACACAACCGGTTGTACCATTTCCACAACAACGGTGAGGATGAACTGTATCTCGGTTCGGCGGACCTGATGCGCCGCAACCTGGAACACCGTGTCGAAGTTTTATGCCCGGTGCAGGATGAGCTGCTGCGCAAGGAATTGATGTCGCTGCTGAGCCTGGTCTTCAACGACAAGTTCATGCGCTGGGAGATGCAGCCGGACGGTACGTACTGCCATCCGGCGCAGAACAAGGGCCGTACGCCAGGCAGTTTGCAGGAATTCATGTTGAAGATTGCGATCCGGCGTGAACGGGAGAGTGAACAGCTGAAGAAACTCACGTCGAAAGGGAAGAGCCGCCGCGAAACGTGGTCCGGCCACATTCGGTAACGTGATGTTCGAAACCCTCATAGAATCCGCCGATTCAAGCAGCCATTTCAACGACTACGCGGTCGTCGACCTCGGGTCCAACAGTTTCCATCTCCACGTGATTCGTGCGCAGGACAGCGAGTGGCGGAATATTGACCGTCACCGCGAAGTCGTGCGCATGGCGGAAGGTTTGCTCCCGAACGGCAGGATTACTCCCGAAAAGCAGGAAGAAGCGCTGCATGTGCTGCGCCGTTATGGCGAACGGATCGCCGGGTTTCATCCGGGCAACGTTCGTGTCGTCGCGACCAGTGCGTTCCGGCACGCGAGCAAATCGAAAGTCTTCCTGCGCAACGCGGAATCCGCCCTCGGGTTCCCGATTGACGTGATCCCCGGCGAAGAAGAAGCCCGCCTGATTTACCTCGGCATTGTCACGGATGACGCCCCCCGCGAGAAAAAACGCTTCATCATCGACATCGGCGGTGGGTCAACGGAATTCATCTACGGTGAGGGGCGTAAGCCGGTCTGCATCGACAGCGTCGAGCTGGGCAACATCAGCCTGACCCGCAACGTGTTTCAGGATCGCAAGCTGACGAAGGACCTGTTCAAAACGACTGTCGCGGATGTCGTCGAAGCCTTGCGGGCGACCCGGGTCTACACGTATCGCAAGTCATTCCAGGCTGTGGTTGGGGCGTCCGGGTCGATGCGGCTGGTCGCCGGGCTGATCAACGACCTCAAGCTGGGAACGAACAGCATCGAACCCAAGCCGCTGTCCAAATTGTCGAAGCTGTTCATTGACAAGGCCACCCGGCAATCTGTGATTGATGCTGGTATTCCGGAGGAACGTATCGAAACGTTCCCGGGTGCATTGGCGTTGTGTACGGGCATCATGAAAGCGTTCGAGCTGGAACGCATCAGCATCACCCGCGCGGGGGTGCGTGCCGGAATTCTCTACGATATGCTGCTACTTCCCCGTGGCGAGGACCGTCGCCGGATCACGCTCACTCGCTGGATGGAACGGCACGGTGTGGACCGGGTTCAACGGGACCGTGTCTTTGGATTCGCAAAGAATCACCTGCCGGACATTCTGCCGCAATTGCCGAGAGATTGCGCGATGCCGGAGGAGACGCTGAGTTGGGCGTCCGATCTGCACGAAATCGGCCTAACCATCAACTACAGCGGCTACCATAAGCACGGTGCCTACCTGATCAAGAACAGCGACCTGCCGGGGTTCACACGCCTCGAACAGGGGCGGTTGGCATTCATGGTGATGAATCACCGGAAACGGATCAAGCTGGACCGTCTCGACCCGGACGATGTCGTCCCGATGCCACTGCTGTTTTTGTTCCGGATGGCGTGGGCGCTGCACCGAAAGCGGGCAACAATCGACGATCCGGTGAAGGAACTGCGCGTCACCAATGACGGATTCGTCGTCGAATTTGTACCTGACTGGCTGCATCGGCACCCGCTGGTCGGGCGTCAGCTCGCGCGTGAACAGGAACGGTGGTTGGAAATCGGCTACACGCTGAAACTGGAATCCTGAGCCAGCCGAAATTGAGCTAACGCAGCTGGCAGACCGAGTAAACAGCGGCTCCTGATCCGCCAGCTTCCTTATGTATTTTCGCTTCCTGCGCTTGACTGTCGCTTTCTGTACTGTCATACTATTCTTGTGGTGCAGTCCTATTTGTATGTGTAGATTTATCAAAATAATGAACTGTGGAGATGACGATGAGAGTGCTCGCATTTGTGCTAACCCTGCTGTTTCTACCCCTGATGGTAGTCGCCCAGATCAACTGGGGCAGTGCTCAGGTCGCTGGCTCTGGGATCAATTTCGCGTCCCAGCTCTGTGCTGCTGATTTTGATGGTGATGGCGATATGGATCTCGCCGCACCCGACGGCGAACCGTACTACAACGCCAAGATTCACATGTATGAGAACCTCGGCGGGGGAGATTTTGCAGATCACATTCTCGTGACCGGTCTGGTCAGTCCGCGCGGTGTGAACGCGGTCGATCTGGATCAGGACGGTGACATGGACCTGCTCTGCACCGACCGGGCGGTGAACGGCCTGGTGTTCTGGCTGGAGAATGATGGAACTGGCGATTTCACGTATCATCTGGCCGGGAATAATCTGGATGGCGGGGAACGGTCCTGTGCGGCGGATTTCGACGACGACGGCGATCTTGACCTCGCCAGCGTGGAGAGTGGCAACAACAGCGACTGGGATGTGTCGTGGTGGGAAAATGATGGTTCGCAGAATTTCACGCGCCACCTCGTCGATGAAGATTTCTGGGGTGCGACCCATGTGAACACGACGGATCTGAATCAGGATGGCCGTGTCGATATTCTCGCAACGTCCGGCTACGCGGAGAACTGGGGCAAGGTTACCTGGTACATGAACATGGGGGACGGCACGTTCGAACGTCACATCGTGCTCGACCAGTTTGACCGTGCCGGCAATCCGGTTGCCGCCGATATGAACGGTGACGGCATCCTCGATCTGCTCGCGACATCCGCCGACCTCAACACCGTGGCCTGGCTCGAAGGCGATGGCACTCCGGAAGACGGCGGGTGGATCGAACATGACCTGACCACGACCTACCAGCAGGCCCATGGTCTGAACGTAGCCGATCTCGATGGTGACGGCGCGATGGATATCGTCACCTGCGCGTGGACCGGTGATCAGGTGAGCTGGTGGCAGAATGATGGCACCGGCGTGTTCACCGAATATCTGATCGCGGCGTTTGAGGGACCGACGGACGTGATCGCGACGGACATCAACGGGGATGATCTGCTGGATGTGGTCGCCACGTCCACCGATCTCGACCGGATCGCGTACTGGGAACAGGGCGGCGAAACCGTACCAGTCATGCTGAATTTGACCGGCCAGAACACGACCGTGCCGATGAATGGTGGCCTGGTGAGGTACACCGTCACGATCCAGAACAACCTCGACCGGGTGTTCGCCGGCACGTGGTTCTGGACCAATGTCACGCTGCCCAACGGCAATGTGTTCGGCCCATTGATGCAGCTGCCGGTGGTCATCCGTCCGTACCTGAACGCCAGCGTTCCCGGCATAACACAGTACGTGCCCGGATACGCACCCGGCGGCACCTATCAGCTGAACGGCTACCTCGGCTTCATCGGCAATCCCGACCTGCAGGTAACCGACAGCTTCTCCTTCATTAAAGCCGGTCCATCGCCGGAGCTGGACCAGGTGGAGTTCAATCCGGACGATTGGGCCGCGACAGGTACGTTCGAGACGGTCACGGCTGCGGAGGACGGTCTGGCGATTCCGACCGAATTCTCCGTCAGCCGCGCGTATCCGAATCCGTTCAACCCGTCCACGTCGCTGACGGTGACGCTTCCCGACGCGGCGAATCTGCGCGTTGCGGTGTACAACGTGGCCGGGCAGCTCGTCGCGACACTCGCGAACGGACACACCGGCGCGGGTAGCCACCAGCTGAGCTTCAACGCAGCGCATCTGTCCAGCGGCATCTACTTCGTTCACACGCAGGTGGATGGAGCGGTGATGGGTGTGCAGAAGGTGACGCTGATGAAATAAGGAATATTTTCCGGTAGGTGTTTTGGATCGTTTGCTGATGCGGGTTT
>JAHLLB010000038.1 GCA_020444425.1 bacterium
ACCGACAACGATTCCAACCAGTTGAATTTCCTCAACTTTTAATGGGACAGCTGTGGGACAGACGTAGTTTGTTCGTTATACCTATCACACAAAAACCGCGTCTGTCCCTATTTTCGCGGCTGCAGAAGGTGATGCCGGTTCGCTGATTTCAGGCTACGGTTGCTGTCAACAGTCTATGATCAGAAAAACGCGCTGATTTCCATCCGGCCAACGTGAATCGGTTCGCGTCCTTCATCGAGACGGACGGAATAGGTCGCGCGTCCGGTGAGGTGGTCGCCGAGCTGGTATTCTGCGCGCAGGTTGCCGCGTCCATTGCGGCCAACGGGGCGTCCGTTCGCGAGCTCGTACGGGATCGTCGTCAGGTTCGACTGCACCCACAGCGCCTCGAAGTCGCCGGAGATTCGCCCGCGTTCACGCACAGCGTAGACCAGGCCCGGCGTCAGCGACAGCCCGGAAACATCCTCACCCGCCGCGATATCATGGTCCAGTAACCCGCCCAGACGCAGTGTCAGCCGCCACGTCGAGTTTGGCCGCCAGCCGAACTGATTGCTGAAACGTAGCAGCCGGAAACGGTCGGTGCTGTTACGCCGTGCGAGCTGTTTCGTCAGGCGTTCGTAGCTGGCTTCGGTTTCGAGGTCCAACGTGCGTGACAGGGGTAGGCGTCCGAGGGCGCTGAGTTTGTCGCGTGCGTAACGTTCCGCGCCGGTCAGGTACAGGTTGGCGAGTCGTTTTTCGGCGAGATAGCGGAAGCGCAGGTTGCCGTTGCGGGAGGAGCGGAACAGGTACACGTCCTGCCGCAGGGTGAGGCGTCCTTCGACCGTCGAATCACTCTGGAACGCGCTCAGGTTGAGCAGGTAAATATCTGCGGGGTCAGGCCAACTGGTGATCTCCTGCGCTTCGAGTTGGGTGACCAGCGAGATGTCTTCCCAGCCGAAGCCATCCTGCCGTCCCGCGCCGCCAGGTAGCCGGTGCGGCGACCAGTCAAAGTTCAGCGCCGCCGCGAGGTCGGTGGTCGGGATCGCGTCGCCGGTGGGTTCGGGGCGAAGGATGATGTCGCCGACCTCGGGGTCGTAGACGTACTCGTCATCGACGCGGATGTAATCGCCCTGACCGGCGGGGACGCTGTACGCGATCAGCGCGTTGGGACGGCTGACCGTGCGGCTGAGCTGGTAGTTGAGGTCGCTGGTGATCGCCCCGGCGAGCGGAGCGTAGCCCGCACTCAACGCCGCAAGGTCGGTGGTGACATCGGCGCTGTCGGCGATGGAGAAGCTCTTTTCGTTGTGGCTGAACTCGAGTTGGCTGCGCCACGAGGACGTGGCAGGCCGCCAGTTCCAGATCGCGCCGTAGCCGGAGCTGCGATAGACTTCGTTGAAGCGGTCGGCGGTGGATTGAGTGTCACGCCGGCGTTGCTGCACGAAGATCGAGCCCGAATGCCCGTCGTACTCGAGCAGGCCGAGGGTTGGCCGCACCCGCCAGTATCGGTGGCCGATGTAGATCAGCGAGTCACCGAGGAATGCGTCGTCCCGGTTTTCTTCCCATTCGCCGTCAATGCCCGGCGCGACCAGCCCGGCGACACGGTAGACGGCGTTTCCCCGCGCGCGAGTGATTTCGCCGGATGACGCGGCCTGATTGGTGCTTTCCGTTCTGGACTCGCTCCACGGGTTGTCGAGGATGCGTTCGACGAAGGCGTTGGCGTCGGCGGCACGAGATGCCCACGAAGCGGACGCATCCCCTCGCAGACGTTTGTCGCCCTGTTCGAGGTAGGCCGCACCGGAGCTGACGCTCAGTTCACGCATCGGGCGGGCGTCGAGGCGGAGTTCGGTTTCGAGCTGATCGTCGCCGGTGTCGGTGGAGTCCAGCCCCCAGCGGCGGTTGTATTCAACGTCCTGCGTGCGACCGAACGGCTGGTACTCGGCGGGCTCGTTGCGGACCCGCGCGGTGATCTCCAGCGGTGCGGCAGGCAGACGATCCTTGCCCTTGCCGAACGGTGTCGCGCTGAGCCGGACGTTTTGCGCGAAACCGGTGTTGTCGTTGTCGTTGCGGGAGGAGAAGGTGTTGGCGTCCACGTCGGACAAGCCGAGATCGGCGTGCAGTGTGATGTTCTCGTGTTCTCCGGCGATCAACGAGAAGGCGGCATTGCGGCGGCGTTCGGGAAGCGGGAGCGACCGTTTCGCAGTGTAGGCGCCATTCCCCGGCCCGACCCAAATGTACTTGTACAGGCCGAGCACGGCGTCATACTCGCGTTCGTAGTCGCCGGATCCGCTGCCAACATCGCTGAATGGTACCCGCCAGTTGCCCTGCGGGTCGCCGTTGTCGTCCGGTTCGACGAAGACGAAAATGTCATAGGTCTCGGTGTCGGTCCACGTTGTATCCCTGCGAATGTAATCGGCCTCGCCCCACTCGACTTCCTCGGCGGTGGGCACGAGGATGCGGCCGGTTTGATCCCCGGCATCCGCCAGCTGGTCACGGATGCCCGAGCTCATGTCGAAGCCGTACGGGCGCTCGCCGTCGTCGCCTTCCTGCGCGAGCATGAAGCTGGCGCGGAAGCGTTCGGCGGGATCGCGCCAGGTTACCTCGCCGGCGTAGAGGTTGCGCGGGTACGCTTCCGGGCTGTACTCGAAGTCGACCTCGATGCGGGACTCGGAGGTGATCGGACGGCTGGGTGTAAACGTGATCTCGCCGCGTGAATAATCGATGGTGTAGTCAGCGGCCGCACCGCGTTGCATCTGGACGCCGTCCACCCAGACCGTTTCCGATCCGCCGACGACGAGGAAGTCCTGTTCGCCGTCGCGTCCGACCAGCCGGTACGGTCCCTGGATGCCGTCCACACCATTGAAGGTGTACGTGTGGAAGACAGCGCGCGTCACCGCTCCGGCGGCGGTGACGGAAATGTCCGGGCCGTCATAGGACGCGCGCCCGCCCTCCAGCCGCCGGTCGATCTCGCCGTACCGGCCCGTGCCGGTTTCGAGATGGTAGTCGCCGAAACGGCCATCGGTTCGTCCCGCCTGAATCTCAACGTACACCTGGTCGATCTCATCGAGACGGCGGCTGGTTCCCTCCGGCGCGATCGGGAGGTTGCGGTCATCGAGCAGGGCGTTGACCTCAATGTCTTGCGCCAGGCGTCCCTCCAGCGCGAGGCGAAGACCGGATTCGAGGCTGACGTCACGTCCTGACCCCACTTGCACACCGCGCGTGATATGGCCGGATCGTCTCAGAGACGAGGCAAACCCGCGTTCCGGCTGCGCGAACGGATCCCGTTGCGGCAGGGAAACCACCTCCTGCCCCGCGAGCAGCGAATCGACGACGGCAATCGGCAGGGGTTTTTGCAGCTGGACCGGCGCGGGTGGTGTCAGCGGGAGGTAACGGTAGCTGACGATCAGCGTGTCCGCGCCGCTGACCGCCAACTTGAGCATAGCCGATCCAGGATCGAACTCGTAGTCGTTTACCGGGATGCCGTCAGGCGTGGTGATGGACAGAGTGGCCGGATCGATGAAACGGTCTGGCAGCTGCACGACGCCGTTGCTGTCGGCGACGACCATTCCCTGAAACAGGCCGGGTGTGGCGCTGCTGTCCGGGGACACTTTCGGAGAAAGTGTCCCCGGATAGAACGGCTCATCGTGTAATTCAGAAACATCTCCTGACTCTTGCCCTCGGACTTTAGTCCGGGATAATTGTCCGGTTAAACTGGAATCGTTCTTCACGTCCTCGGACGTCACTCCGGGCCCCTCCGAACCCGGGCTGAAGCCCGAGGGCGTGCTATCAGCGTGGGAACGTTGAGGCGGGAACGTGCAGAGCAGCAGCAAGCCCGCCACGAGGGCCGGGACGTGAGCGAACCTGCGCAACCGTTGTCCGAACGGTGCGTTCACGGACGGCTCTGGTTACGTTCAAAGGTGAAGCGCCGCACGGACGTTCCTTGCGCAACGAGGAGGCGGTCACCGTCGCAAGCGAGGTCGTGGATTGCGCCCTCGCCGAGATCCAGAGCGGTCCATTCCCGGACGGTTTGCCCGCGCGGGTCGAGCAGACGCAGCAGCTCCGGTCCCGCGACGAAGAGGGAATCGTTAAGCCAGGTGACGGTCATCGGGCCGGGTGTGTCGCCGGTCCACGGCCGCCGTCCGCGTGGCGTGCCGAAGCGGTCAAACAGGAAGACGGTTCGCTGCGCCGGGTCTGCCACGGCGAGTTTGCCGTCCGGGGCAACAGCGACTCGGTGCGGATCGCCGAACGATTCGTCCATCTCGCCGAACGCGCCGATCCGTTCGACCAACCGTCCGCCGGCGTCGATCAGCCACGCCTCCGCGCGATCCTGCTCGATCAGAACCGCATCCCCGGAGGCCGCACGTGCAATGGAAACGGGCCGGGAGAAAGAAACATCCTGGGCTTGCTCGACAACACTTGTCCACGGTTCCAGTGGTGCGAGACGGGTGTCGTATCGCACGATCCGTGCCGCCAACGGATCGCAGACCCAGATCTCGAAACCGGCGCGGGTGATGTCTGTCGCGCCACGCAAGGAGCCGTCCCCGAACCCGAATCCGCCAGCCTCACCGATAAATACGCCCCGCCGGTCGAACCGCAGCAGCCGCTGGTTGCCGTTTTCGAGGGCGAGGAAACCGGATTCCGGATGAAAGTCGACGGCGATAATCTGGCCGAGTTTCGGTTTCGCGGGGATGCCACTGAGCTCCGGCAGCGGGGTCAGGTCGAACAGTGTGTGCCCGTGTCCGCTTGCGGACGCGGACGCGGTGCTGTCGGAGAATCCCGTAACGCCAGATGTGACATTCTTACCTTCATTCTGCGAACGGAAGAATCTACCCGACGTGTCGGAAACTGTGGATTTGCGATCTGGCGTGTTGGCAACCGGGAGTCCAGATCCTTCACATGGTACAGCCATGTTCAGGATGACACCTGCCACTAGCCACACGGTGAGCAGGGCGAAGGTACGAATTCGATTCGGAGCGTAGGTGCGCATGGGCCGATGGGTGTGAGTGGATTTCTTTAACGTACAGCCGCAATCCCAGTCCAGACAACTGGCATGCAACATTGACGACCGTGGATCATCCAAGTTGAGGTACACGACCGGTCAATGAGTGAGCCTGCAGCTTGCCTCCGCTGGTGAGTTGAGAGTAGGTTGACCGTCTGAGTTAAACACGGCTAACGATGAACCCGAGCCCGACCCTGACGAACTGGTTGCGAATCCCGGCGGCGCTGCTGCTTGCGGCGTACCTGCTTGTGACCGGTACGCTCGATCTGCATCACAATCACGGCAGCGTCGATTGTGATGGGTCGGGAGTCTGTGAATCCGGGCAGGTACCAGACACAGTCGTACTGAACTTCACTGAAGCGGGCGACACGGCTCCGTGCCCGGTGCTGCAGTTTACGTTGTCCCACGCCCCCGGCCCGCCTCCGGTGCTGGATGCAATCCGGGCGACGTTTTCTCTCTACTGTCAGTTCGAGACGGACGAACCGCTCGTCGCGTCCATCAACCTTCCCTCTCCTCGCGCTCCACCGTTCGCCTGATCACCCCCGAACAGATGAACAACTGAACCGGCTGTGGGAACCCTCTCTCGTGGAGGATTCCGCACGGCAGGGGGACGGGTGTATCGATTTGCGCACACCCCGGCCCCGGACAATCCCTTTCTGAGGAGTGAGTATGAAGACGACACGCTTTTCGTTGCTGGCGGCGTTGCTGCCGCTGTTTGCCTTGCTGTTGATCCTGCCCGCGTGCAGCGAGGATGATGACAATCCGGTGGATGCCGGTGAAACCGAACACACGGAAGCGTTCGGGGCACGCCTGTTGTTGGGTGAAACAGTGCTCGCCGAAGCAGACGGTTCCGAGGTGACCGGCTCGCTTGAGCTGACGGCCGGTGTGACTACCGAGCTGATCACCGTGCAGTTCCTCGACGAGGACGGCGACTGGTTTGATCCGGCAGACCATGATCACGAGGCCGCTCCGGCGGAAGAGAACGAAGACCACGACTCGGAGTTGGCGCTGGTCATCGCGGACACCGATATCGCCACATTTACCCTCGGCGAAGACATTGCTGAGGCAACCACGCACTGGTCGCTTACGTTGACCGGTGTGGATGCGGGCGCGACCACGTTAACGGTCAAGATCCTGCACGAAGGTCACGACGACTACGTATCGCCAACGTTCCCGATTACCGTGGTTGAACCGTGAACGTATGCCTCATGGCAACACGCAACTCGTTTACACGCGCCGCCGGATGGATCTTGATCTGTCTGGCGGTGCTGTGGGCACCACTCAACGCGGCGTCGCAGGAGTCTCCGCGGGGAATGCTGTCCGGGCAGGTACTTGATCAAAGGTCCGGCGCTCCGATTGGCGGCGCGACGGTGCTATTGGTCAATCACGGCGCGTCCGCAGAGACAGATGCCTCGGGCGGTTTCCAGCTGCTGGTGCACACCGATCACCCTGACACGTTGTTTGTCTCGCACCTGGCGTATCAGTCCCGGCGTGTCGTATTAATCCCGCCGGTGCCGGTGTCTGAACCGTGGCTGATCCGGATGACACCGAAGGTGCACGCGTTGCAGGAGGTTGAATATGCCGAGACGATCACGTCGCAGGACGCGGTGTTCGAGGGTGAGCCGGCGGTCGCATTGGGCGGATCGAACTTGCAGCAGGAGTTGGGCGCGACACTGGCGGAAACGTTGACCGGTGAACCCGGCATCAGCCAACGGACCATGGGTCCGGCACCCGCCCGGCCGGTGTTACGTGGGCTCAGCGGCGACCGCTTGACGATTCTCGAGGACGGGCAACGTACCGGCGACCTCTCCGCGACCAGCAGCGACCACGCGGTCGCGATCGATCCGGCGGCGGCTCATGAAATCACCGTCGCACGCGGGCCGGAGACGGTCCTGTACGGGCCGGCGGTTCCCGGCGGGGTGGTGGATGTGGATCGTGGCATGTTGAATGGCCAGCGGGTTGAAACCGTCAGCGCGAGGTTTACCAGCCAGCTGGAATCGGTCAACGATGGCGTAGTCGCGGGTGGCGATGTGGCGGTTCCCATTGGGCCGGTTGCCTTCCACCTCGACGGAAGCCTGCGCAACACATCCGACATGAGCACACCGGACGGCGAATTGGTCAACACCTCGCTGCACACCTCGAACCTCGCCGGCGGAGCCAGCTGGCATCCCGGCTGGGGTATGGCGGGCGCGGCGGTGACGGTGTACGACACGCAGTATGGCATCCCCGGCGGGTTTGTCGGCGCGCACCCCAACGGCGTCGACATCGAGATGCACCGGGAACGGTATGATCTGCGTCTCGAACACGAAACCGGTTGGGGTGCGTTGCAATCGCTTGAACTGGATTATTCCTACGCGAAGTACGACCACTCGGAGTTCGAGTCCAGCGGCTCGCTGGGGATGAGCTTCGGTGTGCTCAGCGACAACGCGCGTCTTGTGGCAAACCTCGGCGAACAGCTCGGCTTTGACGCCGGCGCGGTCGGGGTCAGTGTCGGATTGCGTGACTATGCCACCGGTGGACTGACATTCACACCGAACACCAGCGAACGCGAGTACGGTGTGTTCGCCTACGAACGGGTGCGGGTGAATGGCTGGCGGTTCCGTGCGGGTGTACGTGGCGACATGAAGCAGGTACTGCCGGACCATCTGCGTGTCAGCCGGGTCATCGGCGAAATCCGCGACCGTGAGTTCGCCGGTGCGAGCGGCTCCGTGTACGCCGGACGGCAATTGTCACGTGGGGTCGAGGCACATGTGATGCTGACCCGGACGTTCCGTCCGCCAGGCGTCGAGGAGCTGTTCAGCGAGGGCCCGCACCTGGCGGCGTACTCCTACGAAATCGGCAATCCGGACCTGACCGCCGAGACAAGCTGGGGTGCGGAGTTCGGCATCGCGCACGAACGCGGCTGGTTCCGGCAGGATTTCACCTGGTTCGCGACGCTGTTTGACAGCTACCTCTATCCGCGCAACACCGGCCAACCGAGCGCCCGCCGTAACGACCTGATCGAATACCAGATGGACGCCGCGAACGCCCTGTTCGCCGGGATGGAAACGACGATGGATCTGACACTCGCACCGGACTGGTTGTTGCAGGGGGCGGGGAGCTACGTGCGCGCGGAAAACCTCGACGACGACCGTGCGTTGGAACGCATCCCGCCGTTCAACGGCCACCTCGCGTTGACCTGGTCGCCGGGACGGTTCGCGTTTACCGCACGAACCATCGGCGCGGCGCGGCAATGGCGCACCGGTGAGTTCGAGGATCCGACCGCGGCGTATTTACGTTACGACCTGCTGGCGAAGGTGGAACTGCCGTGGGGATATGGCCTGCCGGGGAAGAGTTCGTTGCACGCGCTGACCGTTTCCGTGATCAACCTGACCGATGTCGCGTACCGGGATCACCTCTCCCGCGTCAAGTCGATCCTCCCCGAACCCGGGCGAAATGTCAGCGTGGTGTATCGGGTGTATTTGTAGAGGTAGTTTCAAGAGGGTAGAAAAATCCCGGATTGCATGGCAGTCCGGGATTTGCGCTCAATCGAATACAACTGATCACACGCGGATGATGTCACCCTTCAACGAATACAGAATGGAAAGCACGTCCTTCTTCTCTTCTTCGCCGATGTTGTTTTTGTCCATGGCGGAAAACACATCATCAATGGCAGACATGTACTCTTCTTCAGAGATATTCATGCCCTTGTGCGTCGTGAGCATATCGCGTCCCGTGTATTCTTGGGGACCACCCGAACCGGCACAGAAGAACTCGACCAGCATTCGTTTCGAGTGTTCAACGTCTTCGGCAATTTCAAAGCGAGTGGCTATCTTGGGGTTTGCGAAGTGCAAGTCTACGACGTCGTTAACCAGCGTTGTGATCCCTTCTTCGGCCCCGAGACGGTTATAAAGCGACTCCATACCTGTTCCTCATCTCTCATCGGGCTGGTTTTGTATCTGCATCACAGCCCAGCCCTTGGCGATGAAGAGAGGTAGATCTGCGTATGTTCCTCTTATAAGCAAGGGTACGCATAGATGCGGAAAGGTTAGGTAAGCCTAACACAAAAGCAAGGAGTGTTGAACTGTATTTCTGGATTGAAAGCTGAAAGAGAGCCGGATTCTTGCTGGCTCGCCAGATTCGGCCGGCAGGGGAAAGGTTCGCTGCATGCGCTGACGGTTTCGGTGATCAACCTGACCGATGTCGCGTACCGGGATCACCTCTCCCGCGTCAAGTCGATTCTCCCCGAACCGGGGCGAAATGTCAGCGTGGTGTGTCGGGTGTACTCATGAAAAGAAAACCCGGTTTCGGAAAACCGGGTTGAATGCAGTTCAGAGTACGATCACTTCCGTTTCGCCTGCTTCAGCTTGTCGGCGAAGAGGTCGCCCAATGTGCCGGCTTTGGGTGTGGAGGCCGTGCGTTCCTTGTGCAATTTGCAGTTGAGGAAGCGCAGCGGGAACATGGTGCATTTGTCCTCGAGACAATGATCGTCCGGGCAGAACCAGTCGGGCATCTTGTCGTCCGGGCGGAGGTCGGTGCGCACCAGTTCGATAATCTCCTGCCAGCTCAGGGCGCTCGGTTCGACGTCTGGCGCTTTCGCGCTGCCACGGTTGAGCAGTCGCTTCGACGGATGCAGGAACCAGCCCTGGAAGATGCCGACGCGTCCCAGATCCTTCGGCAGTTTCGCGCCATTATCCTTGCGGCGGATGATTTCCGCGCCTCGCAGGCGTTTTGCGACACGTTCGAGGTTCAGCAACGGGCTGCCGTCCTTGCGCATCCCGGCCTGCAGGGTGACGGCGTGCGTTTCCGGATGGTAATACAGCACCGCCTGCACGCCACGACGGTAGCGCGCGGCCTTGATCGTGAGGCCGTTCTTGGACGCAATCGATGCCATCGAGACGCCGCGTCCACGGTGTACTTTCGCGCTGCGTTCGATTTCGTCAATGGCGTTGAACCAGTCCGCTTCACGCTGGATGATCGCGGTGAACAATTTCAGCGCGACAGACTGGTACGTTTCCGATTCCTCGCCGTATTCCTTCGCCAATCCATCCAGCGCGGCGGTGAGCAGGATGCGCCGTTCGACTTCCGCTTCGGGCAACGCCTGATCGCCGCTGGCGATCAGCTGCGACGCGAACGACAGCATTTTTTCCATGTCACGTCGTGCCGTCCAACCCATCTGCGACGCGATTTCGTGCGACTGGCCCCGTTCCGGCCACTCGTTCGGGGATTTGCGTTCGATGAAATCGCTCTCGAACGTCCCGGTCTGCAACACGTAGCTGAGCGTGCGGTCGAACCGCGCGGCGGTTTCGTTCGGCGGGTCCGGCTCGTTCTCACCGGCAATCGCGAGACCGTGCAGCATCATGCTGATCAGCTCGACAACGTCTTCGTCTGATTCGGCGAGCTGGTGCACGCCTTCGATCAGACCGTGCGGCGCGAGCAGGTGATGCACCGCCTGGCGGCTGGTCATTGCCTGGCCGCGAGCGTCATGCGCGTTGGTGTAGGGCAGCAGGTAGCGGTAGCGTGGGTGATCATCCACCTCAACCGCTTTCGCGACGAGTTCGGACGCGCAAACGTCCCACTTGTCGACGTTCTTCTGCCCTTCGACAGGATGAGTATCGAGGCGTCCCCCGCCGGTATCGACGGCGAGCGTGCCTTCCTTTTCGAGCTGGTCGGCGGTTTTACCGTCAGGGAGCTCGTTGGCAGAAACAAACTGCAGCTGTGCATCCTTCACGCCGGGGAAATGCTTCTCTCCGTGTTGCCGCAGCAGGTAGACGGAAAAGACAGCGTCGAGATCGGGGTGGACGTGCGTCAGCAGAGTTGTAACGGTGATCGGTACGTCAGGTGTCGGATTCATGGGGGGCAAGCTACGGAGGCGGTTGAGGGTACGCAACAGAGATGGCGGCTCCCCGCGCTGTCCCTGCGGGAACCACCAGAACACGAAAAGTTATTGCAGGGTTACAGCTTGTGAGAGCAGCTTTTCGTATTGTGGCCAATGGCACAGTCTTTGGTTTTCCAAACACTTTCCTTAGTCAAGGCTACGATTCGGGTTGCGCGATGCGTAGTTTTCGTCTCACCTTAGGAATCCGGGAGAAGCTGGGTAGGGGTATGGCAGACAAACACAACCAGAAATCGATCCTCGAGCAATGTGAGTCGATAGAGGATCCACGCATCCGTCACTTGATCGCGACGGTCGTTGCCGATCTGCGCCGCTTTGCGGAGGAGCAGGTGGGGCAGCTGGACGATCTCGTTGAGATCGGTGTCGCGATGTCGTCGCAGGAAGACATCGCGGCAGTGCTCGAGATGATTCTCGGTCAGGCGAGGAAGGTGACACATTCCGACGGCGGGACGTTGTACCTCGTCAGCGATGATGGCCGCTTCCTCGATTTCCACGTGGTGCACAACGACACACTCGACATGCACCAGGGCGGCACCTCCGGTGTACCGGTCAACATACCGCCTGTTCCGCTCTTCACCGGTGATGGTGAACCCAACCACACGAATGTATCCGCCCACGTCGCGCATGCCGGCGAGTTGGTCAACATTCCCGATGTGTATGAGTATGAGGAAAAGGAGTTTGATTTCCGTGGCGCGCGCGCGTTCGACAAGCAGATGAATTACCGCGGCACGTCGATGTTGACCGTGCCGATGCGGGATCACACCAACACAACGATTGGCGTGTTGCAGTTGATCAACGCCTCCGAGGTGGACAGCGGAAACGTGGTCGAGTTCGACACCACACACGAACGCCGGGTGATGTCGTTGGCCAGCCTTGCGGCGGTGATGCTGACGCAGCAGCAGTTGATCGCTGAGATGAAGCAGTTGTTCAACTCCTTCATCCGGGCGATTGCGACCGCGATTGACGCCAAATCGAACCACACGGGCAACCACATCGCGCGTGTCACCGAGTTGACGATGATGATCGCCGGTCAGGTGAACGAGGTAACGACCGGTCCGTTCGGACAGACCACCTTCACTCCGGACGAGATGGAAGCGCTGCGCATCGCGACCTGGTTGCACGATACCGGCAAGATTACGACGCCGGTGCATGTTGTTGACAAGGCAACGCGGCTGGAAACCGTCTTTGATCGGATTGAGCTGATTCGCACCCGGTATGCGTTGATGCGGGAACAGGCGAAGCGGCTGGCGCTGGAGAAGATGCTGGCGTCCGGAGCGCACACCAACGGCACCGGAAAGCAGTCCCGCGACAAGGTGCAGCGTGAGCTGGACCGGACGTTGGAACAGCTTGACAAAGACTACGCGTTCCTCGAGCAAATGAACAACGGCGACCGGTTCATGGATGAGGAGGCGCTGGAAAAACTGGCGAAGATCGCGGGTCGAACGTTTGAGGGTAAGGAAAAGCCGCTGCCGGCGTTGACTCAGGATGAAATCGCGAACCTGTCGATTCCGAAGGGGACGTTGACCTACGACGAACGCCAGATCATTAACAATCACGTGGTGATGACTGAGCGCATCCTCGAAGAAATTGCGTGGCCGGGCAACATGAAGGATGTGGCGAAGATTGCCGCCGACCATCACGAGAAGCTGAACGGGCTCGGGTATCCGAAGGGTTTGAAAGGCGACGAAATCCTGCTGCAGTCGCGCATCATGGCGGTGGCGGATATTTTCGAGGCGTTGTCGGCGAAGGATCGGCCGTACAAGGCGCCGATGAAATTGTCGCAGGCGATCAAGATTCTGCGCTTCATGGTCAAGGACGGCGACCTGGACGGCGACGTGGTCGAGCTGTTCATCGGTTCAGGGCTGGTGTTTGAATATGCAAAGGAACGCTTGAGTCCGGACCAGATCGATGTGACCGCGCCTGAGGTGATCAAGACACACTGATTTGTCGATAAACGGCTGGAACTTCCTCCCGTCAGTTCGGTACATTCGATAGCACACGAACCATACGAACCCCTGCGGCGACCGTTGCGCCGTGGGGTTTCGCTCTCTCCGACACAGCGCAACCGGTGGGGATTGTCATGATACGCCGAGCAGGTCTTTCGCTTCTGATTACCGCACTCATCATAGTCAGCTTCAGCACATCAACTTTCGCGACACCGTTCACCGAGGCGGTTCAGGCCAACGACGAGGCGGCGCTGGACACGCTGCTCGCGGGCGAGGATGCCGCGAAGTTGATGAACCGCACGGACGAAAGTGACATGGCGCCAATTCATTATGCCGTGGAGTTGAATCTCCGGGCGCTGCTCAGCAAGCTGGTCAAGGCCGGCGCGGATCTGGAGGTGGAAGATCCGTATGGCCGGACGCCGTTGCTGCTGGCGGCGGATCGCGGGGACGCCGAGGTGACGGGCTACCTGCTGCGAAACGGGGCAGCGTCGGATGCGGAGGACGACGCCGGCTTCACCGCTATGCACTACACGGCAATGTCGACCTCAGTCGCGACGATGGACACGCTGCTGAGCTGGTCGGCGAATGTGGATGCAACCGATGACCTTGACCGTGGTCCGTTGACCAGCGCCGTGCTCGCACGTCAGCCGGAGATGATCGACAAGTTGTTGCTCGCCGGCGCGAACCCGAACCTGCGGGACAAGAACGGGATGGGGCCGTTGCACCACGCCGTCATGATCGGCGCGGGGGATGTGGTCGCCGAGCTGGTGAAGCAGTTTTCCGACATCGACATGCTGACCGGGACCGGTCTGGCAGACGATGCGTGGGAGGGTGCGACGGCGCTGCACCTGGCGATTGCGTTCGACAACAACGAGCTGATGGAGCAGTTGATCGCGGCGGGAGCGTCCACCGCGATTGCCAACCGAAAAGGCGACACGCCTTTGATGCTGGCGATTCGTCAAGCGCCGGGCTCAACGGTCACCCGTTTACTGGCGCTGGACGCGTCCCAGGAAAACGTGGACGGCGACGAGACCCCGATGTCGCTGGCGTTGGAACGGGGAGATGTGGCGTTGATCGGCAGCCTGGTCGATCACGGCGCGAAGTTGGATGTGCCGCTGCCTTCCGGCGACCTGCCGTTGCTGGCGGCGGTGCGGATGAACAATCCGGAACTGGTGGAGGTGCTGCTCGAACGTGGTGCCCGGGCGGATACCACGGCACAGGAGGAATACCCGCTGGAGCTGGCGTTGGTGAATGGCAACTTGACCATCGCCGCCCGTCTGCTGGATTCCGGTGCGAATCCGAATCGTGTGTTTGCGCCGTATTCGACATCCGTGTTTGGCACGGCGGTCCCGCGCACGCCGTTATCCATCGCTGTGCGGGCGAACAGCCTGCCGTTGACTCGTCTGCTACTGGACCGTGGTGCCGATGTGAACCAGACGGTACCCGATTGGGACCAGACGCTGCTCGAACAGGCGGTGGAGAAGGCAGATTTGCCGTTAGTTCGCCTGCTGGTGGCCGAGGGCGCGGCGATCACTCCACACACCGATCCGTCGGAGGACTCGGTCGGACTGGCGTTGACACGGGGCTATCCGTACCTGCGGGAAGTGCTGAAGGCGGACAGTTTCGATGCCACCGCGACTGATCGCAACGGCAACAGCTACCTGCATCTGGCGACGGCGAATGTGGACGATCCGAGGTTGATCCGTCTGCTTGCGGCTTCGGGAACGCAGGTTGACGCGACGAACGCGAAGGGCTCGACGCCAATGCATGACGCCGCCCGGCGGATGCGTGGTGATCAGGTGCGTGTGTTGTTGCAACTGGGTGCCGACGCGACAATGCTGGACGCCGAAAGCCGCACCGCGCTGGATGTCGCGCGTGGTGGTGCGAAGGTTGTGCTACTGACGCGGTGAGCGACGGTTCATGTCTTCCGCCAGGGACCGTTCCAGTTCCGGCTGACGTTCGGACTCGGAGTAGATCAGCGGTGTCGCGTCGATGCCCTGTTCGAGGTTGCGGGAGACGGTTGATCGTGGCGGCGGGACGTACGCGAGCAGTGCAAACAAGGCGATCAACGCCAGCAGTCCGGCGAGGAACGCGCGTTTGTTGGAATGGGGTTTGGTGTACTCGCAACAGCTCACGATAGACTCCGTGTCACGATTTTCGCGATCATTCTCGCGTCCAGAAACGTGCTCCAGACATTCGTGTCTGGGGTGATGATGTCCGGGGTGAATGTGCCCCTGCTGGCTCCGCCAGCAAGGATCATCCTCAAGGTCAATCTCTTGGCCGTGTTGGCTTCGACAATGCGGCTCATCAGCGTGTTTCTGCTGGATGCCCGGCTCGGTCCACTGTCACTCGTCCCCGGACTGAAGTCCGAGGGCGTGGGTGCGTCGGGTGCCAGGGAGTCTGCGAATCCCGGGCTGAAGCCCGAGGGCAAGTTATCTTTTTCGCCGTCCGCCGTCCGCCGTCCGCCGTCCGCAGCCTGCCGCCCAGAGCCCGTCCTAAAACACTTTATCGAACAGCACACCACCGAACGCCAGCCACGCCATCAGCAGCGTCAGGATCAAGTTGAAGGACTGGCCGACGACATACAGGATCATCGGTTTTCCGCCGGCCATCTGGCTGGCCAGCTCCTTGAAGTTAGATTCCAGGCCGATACTGACAAACGCCATGCAGAACAGCCAGCCGCGCAGTTTGACGGTGACTGGTTTCAGCACCTCGGCTTCAACCGCTTCCAGGCCCATCGAAGGAACGAGAATAAAGGAGAATACCAGCGACGCCGCGACGAAGCCGACGATGAACTTCGGGAACCGGTACCAGATCTCCATGGCTGGGACCCGTGGCGCGCCCTTGGTCCGTTCGACGTTGGTCGTCCAATAGACCGCGACGACGAATGCGACGAGGCCGATGAGCACGTTCTGGATCATCTTGACCACCGCCGCGACCTTTTCGGCGTCTTCTCCGAGGAACGCGCCTGCCGCGACCACCGCGCCGGTGGCGTCGATGGTGCCGCCCATCCAAGCGCCGCCGACGATGGGATCCATGCCGACTCCCTTGATCAGCATCGGCATGAAGATCATCATCAGCACGGTGAAGATGAGCGTCATCCCAACCGCCAGCGCAAGTTCGTTTTTCCTGGCGCGGGATGCGGCCGCAGTCGCAATGGCCGCCGAGACACCGCAGACCGAGGTTGCCGCCGCGATGACGATGGTTAATGCCTTCGATTTCATCTTCAGCACCTTGACGCCGAAGTTGAACATGAAGATGATAACGATCGGGGTGACCACCCAGGCGACGAGCAGTCCCGGGCCACCGAGGGCGAGAATTTTGGAGAAGAGGATTTCCGCACCGAGCAGGACCAGTCCGGTCTTGATGTAGGTTTCGCAGCAGGACCCTTCGAGCAGCCATTTCGGTGTGCCGATGGTATTGGAAATCAGCAGCCCGATCAACAGTGCCCAGAACGCGTACCCGAGTCCGTACGCGCTGACCTGGAGCTGATGCGCGAGCAGGTAGGAGACGGTCGCGAGGGTGAAGACGACGAGATACCCGAGCGGGTACGCTCCGACCCTCCCCCTTATAAGACGGTTGGCGACGGTGAACAGGAGGCCGAGCCCGAGCATCGTCAGCAGCAACGGGATCCACAGGGACTGATCACCGGAATAGAACACGTCCAGCGGGTTGGTATCCCACTTGCCGAGTTTGGGCACCTTGCCGATCCACCCGGCGGCAGCGCCGACGATGAGGATGAAGCCGATCCAGACCGCCCACCAGTCTTCGCTGGTCAGCAGTTCTCGCCACCGGTTGACGTGCTGGACTTCGACGACTGTGCTCTCGGGAGGGGTGGATTGGGACGTTTGCGTTGCCATGGCGGTTGTCCTCGGTTGGCTCTGGAGACCATCGGAAGATAGCGGTGACGTGAATCGAGGGTCAAGCGGTGATATGACTTTGCGTATTCCATCACAAGGCCTTACCTTGACCCTTGCCAGGCCGAGAAAGGCGTGGGATTTGTAGGAAGTACGCTGAAAGACTGGAGAAAGGTGCTGTTATGATTGTTAGCACCTTGATTTCGGGGGCCAAGTTTAAGCTCTCCGAACAGCGTGAAAAGCCCCGAGGTGACCGTTACCTTGTGAGTTAGCAATCTGCGAGCGGGATATCCATCCAGCCGTAGCCGTGAATCGCACCTGACACAGCGACAATCTGGAGATAAGGCCAAGTTGGCCTGTTTGTTATCGGGGTGTCTGCGAAATCTTTCACGAACACCGTGGTGACATTGTCCCAGATGATTGTTTAGTCGGATGCAGGTTTCACCGGAATCAGTATTTTAGCGAGTAGTCTTGGATCTGTTGTCAAGCTTGAAGTGGAAATAGGCCGCACGTTCGCATGACTGCACGTCCGGGTTGGCATCCGGCCGGGCTGAGCGCATGCGGAAACTTGGTTCAGGGGAGGTCTCATGCCAAAAGAGTACAAGACGCCGAAACTTGATGAGCTGGAAAAGGGACCGTGGCCCAGCTTCGTCAAGGAGATTAAGCTGGCTGCAAAGCAAAGCGAAATGTCGAACGACCTGCTTGGTCAGTTGGAGCAGTCGTACGACGAACGTCTCGGCCACTGGAAGCACGGCGGCATCGTTGGCGTTATGGGTTACGGCGGTGGTGTCATCGGCCGTTACAGCGATTTGCCGAACGAGTATCCGAAGGTTTCACACTTCCACACGATCCGTGTGAATCAGCCGTCGGGTTGGTTCTACACGTCGGAAGCCCTCCGCACGATTTGCGACATTTGGGACAGGCATGGTTCGGGATTGACGAACATGCACGGTTCCACTGGCGACATGGTCTTCCTCGGCACGCGTACGGAAGAGTTGGAACCGATCTTCGAGGAACTGACCGAAGCGGGTTGGGACCTTGGTGGTTCGGGTTCGGACGTTCGTACCCCGTCCTGCTGCGTGGGCAAGGCGCGTTGTGAGTGGGCCTGTTACGACACGATGAAGGTCTGCTACGACATCACGATGCGTTACCAGGACGAGCTTCACCGTCCGGCCTTCCCGTACAAGTTCAAGTTCAAGTTCTCCGGCTGCCCGAACGACTGTGTTGCGTCGATCGCGCGTTCGGACTGCTCCTTGATCGGTACGTGGAAAGATGACATTCGCATTGACGACGCCGAAGTGGCGAAGTATGCGGATGATGGACTTGACATTTTCCATGATGTCGTGCTCAACTGCCCGACCAAGGCAATGCACTTTGATCACGACTCGAAGAAGCTGACTGTCGAGAATGAAGGCTGCGTCCGTTGCATGCACTGCATCAACGTGATGCCGAAGGCACTGCGTCCGGGTCTGGACACGGGTGCTATCTTCCTGCTCGGCGCGAAGGCTCCGATCGTTGAAGGCGCGTTGCTGTCCAGCGTGATCGTGCCGTTCATCAACCTCGATGACGAAGAAGAGTTTGAAGACTTCTGCGATCTCGTGGATGAGATGATCGATGTCTGGTGCGAAGAGGGCAAGAATCGCGAACGCATCGGCGAATTCATCCAGCGTGTCGGTATGGGCAATTTCCTTGAGGCGGTTGGTCTTGAACCGGCGCCGGAAATGGTTGCCTATCCTCGTGACAATCCGTACGTGTTCTACGAGATGGACGGGGAAGACGAGTAATCGTGGATCTGTCGGCCTGGTAACGGGCTGACAGTAGCGTCGAGTGTTGTAGTACTTTCAGCAAAAGGAGCACAACGATGGCTGAGACGAAGCCTCGGATTACGGATATTGGCCCGCCGGATTACAAGAAGTTTCTTCCGCCGGTGGTCGCAAAGAATTACGGGCAGTGGAAGTACCATGAACAGTTGGAACCGGGCGTGATGGTTCACGTCGCGGAAAGTGGCGACATGATCTACACCATTCGTGCCGCCAGCCCGCGTCTGCTCGCGACCGAAACGATCCGGTTCTACGCGGAAGTGGCCGAAAAGTATTGCGATGGCCATCTGCGTTTCACCAGCCGCCACAACGTGGAATTCCTGACTTCGGAAAAAGCGAACGTCCCGAAGATCAAGAAGGAGTTGGAAGACCGCGGCAACCTCATCGGCGGTATCGGCAGCCGGATCACCAGCATTGTCCACACCCAGGGCTGGGTGCACTGCCACAGCGCCGCGACGGATGCGTCCGGTGTTGTCAAGGCGACGATGGATGAGCTGGCCGACTACTTCACCACGATTGAAACCCCGGCAAAGTGCCGTATCGCGTTGGCATGCTGCTTGAACATGTGCGGCGCCGTGCACTGCTCGGACATCGCGATTCTCGGTATTCACACCGGTCGGCCGCGCATCGACCACGCGAACCTCAACAAGATCTGCGAAATCCCGAACCTGTCGGCTTCCTGCCCGACGGCGGCGATTCGCCCGAAGACGGTTGATGGTACGCCCAGCGTCGAAGTGATTGAAGAGAACTGCATGTACTGCGCGAACTGCTTCACGGTTTGCCCGGCGATGCCGTTGGCGGATGCGGATCTCGACGGTGTCTCGATCTGGGTCGGCGGCAAGGTGTCGAACGCGCGCAGCAAGCCGCGTTTCTCCAAGCTCGCGGTTCCGTTCCTGCCGAACACACCGCCGCGTTGGCCGGAAGTTACCGGCGCGGTGAAGACGATTGTCGAAGCGTGGGCCGGCAACGCCCGCAAGTATGAGCGTGTCGGTGACTGGATTGAACGTATCGGTTGGCCGCGCTTCTTCAAACTGACCGGCTTCGAATTCTCGAAGGAACACATCGACGACTACAAGTTCGCCGGTCTGAGTTTACAGCGCACCGCCCAGATCCACCACGTGGACTGGGATGATTAACGGAGGTTGACCATGACCACCGAGCAAATCGCCGACGAGATGTTTGCAATGGTGAAAGAGGCCACGGAAATGGGCAAGAAGCTCAAGCCGATGGATCTCACCAAGGCGATGGTTAAGAAGTACGATGACGTCGACAAAAAAGCGACGAAGGCCGCGATCAAGGAATTGGTCGACAATGGCCGCCTTGTGTACACGTACTTCGGCGGAACGTTCCTCGAACTTCCGCATCGTGAAGGCGCCGCGAACGACTGATCACAGCCTGGTCTGTTGAAGTCATCCGGCTGAGTGTTTCCTGATCCCCCGGTGGACCGCTGTATCCCCGCCGGGGGAGGATGGAACATCATTTGACAGGTCGAAGGCGCTCTTCGCGGCCACCGGTGGTGGGGGACACTGGGACGCGTGGACCGAACCAGAAAAGGATTGCAGCATGGCAATCAAACGAGCGAAACAGAAGAAGTCGCTCAGTGAAACTGCAGCGCACCGGGGTGGCGGATCGTCGCGTCAAACCTCGGACAAGCGTCCTTACCATGAAGAGAAGACGGCTCCGTGTATGGTTGGCTGCCCCCAGGGAACGCCGATCCGTGAGTCGTTGAACATGATCAGCCTGCACGAGAAACATGGAATTACGCTGGAAGAGTCGTTCACGCTTGCGTGGCACAACTGGGCCAACGTGAATCCGTTTCCGTCGGTGCTGGGTCGTGTTTGTCCCAATCCTTGTGAAGATCAGTGCAACCGCAAGTCGAAGGATGGCGCGGTTGGCGTCAACAAGGTGGAACGTTTCCTCGGCGACTGGGGTCTGGAACATGGTCTCACGCTGAAGAAGGATGATGACGCGCAGGAGTATAAGGAAAAGATCGCGGTGATCGGGTCCGGACCGTCCGGCTTGAACGCGGCCTATTACATGGCTCGCAAGGGCTACAAGGTCACGATCTTCGAAGCGTTCGACAAGCTCGGCGGCATGCTGCGTTATGGCATCCCGGAGTATCGTCTCCCGCGTGACATTCTGGACAAGGAAATCCAGCGCATTCTCGAGCTCGGCGTTGAGGTGAAGACGAATGTCGCGGTCGGCCGTGATATTCCGTTCAAGCAGATCGACGACGAGTTCGACGCAGTTTATGTCGCCATCGGCGCCCACAAGGGCCGCCTGCTCGGCCTGGACGGCGAGAAGGAAGCGACGAATGTGGTCACCGGCGTCAACTTCCTCAATCTGGTCAACTCCGGCAACCCGCCGGATGTCGGCAAGAAGGTGGTGGTTGTTGGTGGTGGTGACTCGGCGATGGACGCCGCCCGTGTCTGCAAGCGGTTGGGCGCGGATGTGACGTTGCTGTATCGCCGTACCCGCAACGAGATGCCGGCCATCGAAGAGGATATCGTCGGCGGCGAGAAGGAAAACATCAACTTCATTTTCCTCGCGACGCCGGTTGGATTGAACGTCGAGGGCGACAAGTGCACGACGATCAAGTGCCAGAAGATGGAACTCGGTGAACCGGATTCGTCCGGCCGCCGCCGTCCGGTGCCGATCGACGAGTTCTTCGACCTCGAGGTGGATTACCTCATCCCGTCCATCAGCCAGGAACCGGAATTTGAAGGCCTGGAAGAAACGGGTGGCAATCCGAAGGACTGGCTCAGTGTTGATGACTTCATGATTCGTGACGCCGACCGGAATTTGTACGCCGGCGGTGACGCGATGGAGCTGGGTCTGGTCACGGTCGCGTTGTACCAGGGCCGTCGTGCGGCGGATACGATGCACGCGCGGTTCCGTGGTCTGCCGGTCGAGATTCCGATCCATTCTCCGGTGATCGACGATAAGAAGGTGCTGCTCGATTATTATGAGCCGAAAAAGCGCCTGACGGTCGAAGAAGTGGATCCGGAAAAGCGTGTGCTATCATTGACGGAGGAAGTGGAACGGACATTCACCGCTGCCGAAGCGGTGTCGGAAGCGTCCCGCTGCCTCAGTTGCGGCATGTGCATTGAGTGCGGTCAGTGCTACGTGTACTGCCAGGACCAGGTGATCCAGAAGCCGGCGCAGCCGGGTGAAAAGTACACGTTCAAGCTGGAAATGTGCCAGGGTTGCAGCAAATGTGAGGAAGTCTGCCCCTGTGGTTACATTCAGATGAAGTAACAGAGCCAGTGGTGGGGGATTCGCCGTTGGTCTTGCAGTTGTTGAGCAGCAAAGGGTGAACCGGGCTCGTCGCTTGCCGACGGGCAGAGCTTAAGGATGGTACCATGCCCGATTTCGAGTACAACGGAAAAACGGTGTCTGTCGATGAAGACGGTTTCATCGAAGATCCGGATGTCTGGAACGAGGAATTGGCCGCAGCGCTCGCCAAGGGTGAAGGTGTGGACGCTCTCACCGATGAGCACTGGAACATTGTCAACTACCTGCGCAACTACTACCAGCAGTTCGGCATCGCGCCGATGGTACGGAAGCTTTGTAAGGAAACAAAGACTCCGCTGAAGCGCGTCTACGAGCTGTTCCCGTCCGGCCCGGCGAAGGGTGCCTGCAAGGTGGCGGGCCTGCCGAAGCCGACCGGGTGTGTCTGATCTGAGATGAGGCAACCCTGTGCGTCCTTGACGGTAGCCGGCCTTGGCGGCGACTCGGGCAAAACCCTTGTCGCGTTGGGGCTGGCTGCCGGCTGGGCGGAAAAAGGGCTGCGGGTCGCTCCGTTCAAGAAGGGCCCGGACTACATTGACGCAGCCTGGTTGTCGCTGGCTGCGCAAGCCCCCTGCCGGAACCTGGATACGTTTCTCATGACCGACGAAGCCATTCGCCGGACGTGGACGTATTGCTGCCAACGCACGGATGTGAGTGTGGTTGAGGGCAACCGGGGGCTGTACGACGGGATGGATGCCCGCGGCAGCCACAGCACGGCTGAACTTGCGAAACGGCTGAATTCGCCGGTTCTGCTGGTTCTCGATGCGACCAAAGTGACCGCGACACTCGCGGCCATTGTTCTCGGTGTACGGCAGTTTGACCCGTCGGTTCCGCTGGCGGGAGTGGTGCTGAACAGGATCGGTGGATCCCGTCACGAACGGGTGGCACGGGAAGCGATCGAGACCCACACGGATCTGCGGGTTCTCGGCGCGATCCCACGGGTGAAGGGCGGAGAGGAGTTGCTGCCGGGTCGTCACCTGGGGCTGATCACCGTGGATGAGCACCCGCGGGCGAAAGCTGCGATAGACACTGCCCGCAAGTTGGTGAACGACCACGTGGATGTCGGCACCTTGCTGGCGGTCGAACAGACCGGCAGTTCCGCATTGCGCGTTTGTATTCTCCCTCAAACTGACCTTTCATCCATCCCTGATCCGCCTGAAGACGATGCACGTCCGCCTGTCGAGGAACGAGTCGCGCATCCCGCGCCGATTCACATCTTCTCGGGCAGCGCCCATGAGTTGCAGGCGCGTGGTCCCGCGAGAATCGCGGTGCTGCGTGACAGCGCCTTCTCCTTCTATTATCCGGAGAATCTGGAAGCGTTGCGCCGGGGTGGGGCGGACATTGTGCGTGTAGATTCGCTGCACGACAAGGCGTTGCCGGACGATATCCACGCGTTGTACATCGGCGGCGGATTTCCGGAAACGCACGCGCAGAAGATTGCGAAGAACAAGTCGCTGCTGGCGTCCATCAAGCAGGCTGCGGCAGACGATCTGCCGATTTACGCTGAGTGTGGCGGGTTGATGCTGCTCTGTGACTCCATTGAGTTTGACGGCAAACGCAGCAAGATGGCAGGCGTATTTCCCATCCAGGCCAGATGGTCGAAGAAACCGGCCGGGCATGGCTACACGATGGGCGAAGTCAGCGGGATCAATCCGTTTTATCCCGTCGGCACGAAGTTGCGCGGGCATGAATTCCACCACTCGCATCTGCGGGATCTTGGGGGAGATCCTGAGGTGGCGACGGTGGTAGCGTTGACCAAGGGCAACGGTGTCGGCGGTTCGCGGGACGGATTGACGTACCGAAATGTGCTCGCGTTGTACACGCATGTGCACGCCGCGGGTACGATCGAGTGGGCCGAGGGCATGCTTCGCGCGGCCTGGCGGTTCCGGGATAGTCGTTAACCCCCAGTTGTGGAGTGTTCGATGGCGATCAAGATGCCATCCCAGGAAGAAGTGCAGAAGGCGCAGGAACGGCAACGTCTGGAACAGGCGCGTGCGGCCGTTGAGAAGATGCAACAGGACATCGCCGGAGGCGCGGATGACGCGAACATCTGGCATTCGCTCGGCGTTGCGTTGCTCAACCTCAGCGATTTCGCCGGCGCGCGGGACGCGATGTTGAAAGCGGTCGAACGTGACAAGGACTTCCTGCACGCGTGGACCAACCTCGCCGTCGCCCATTACGAACTGGGCGAATACCAGTCAGCAGCGGTGGTCTCGAAACGGGCGATGGAAGTTCGAATGGGATTTCTGCCCGCGCGCATGAACCTGGGCATGGCGTCGTTGAAGCTGGGACGCTTCGCGGAAGCGGAAACGCAGTTCCACGCGATCCTGCAGGCTGAGCCGGAGATGCCGATGGCGTTGGCCGGGATGACCAAGGCGCTTGAAGGATTGAACCGCAAGGACGAAGCCGCGCATTACAAACTCCGTGCGATCCAGGCGGGTGTCTGTTTTGTGGAAGATGAATAAATCAAGTGCCCGTGTCTGCTTGCAGACGCGGATGCAGGCAAGGTGGCAAATGTGCCCCTGATGGCTGGGCCAGCAGGGATGTTGAAAGGTCGGACGATCCCTGCGAACCGCCATACATACGGCGGGTCACAGGGGCATGGCGACAGGAAATGGCGGATGATCCCAGACATGAATGTCTGGGGCAAGAGTTCAATTCTGTCCATGATGTGTATTTGTGAAGGATAGAACATGTTGATCGAAATCCTGCGGGAGAAACGCGATAACCTGATCAAGGGCTGGCAGGGCGCGGTTCGTGAGACCTATCCGAAGGGGAATCGGATCAAGTTCACGCAGCGGCCGCAGGAGTTCAACGACCCCATTGGTCATCTGCTGAATCGTGATCTGCCGGTGCTGGTAGACCTGTTGCTGGACGGCGACATGGACAAGCCCGAGTTGCAAGCGCATCTCGAGCCGCTCTGCCGTCTGCGGTCGGTGCAGGATTTCACCCCGGCCGGGGCGATGGGTTTTGTCTATGCGATGAAGAAGCTGGTGCGGGAATCGTTGAGTGAGAGCGAGTTGAATGAACCGGGATTGCTGGCGGAATTGCTGGCGTTCGAATCCCGGATCGACCGGCTCGCGATGTACGCGTTTGATTTGTATGTCAGCTGCCGTGAAGAGCTGTTCGAGTTGCGGGCGAATGAAGCACGCCGCCGCAGTGAGTTGATCGTACAACACTTCGCGGAGCATGGCAAGGAAGCCTTTACAGAACGGGTGGACCCGCCGGAGGGGGAGAAGCCGGCGGTCACGAACGGACATGAAGGAGGCGAAGCATGAGACTCGGATTTGCGCTGATTGCAGTCCTGGTACTCATCGCGATCCCGTATTTCGGGGCGGGCATGGGTCTGGGGATGCTGTTCGGCGTAATAATCCCGTACCTCGCGCTGGCGATCTTCATTCTGGGCTTCGTGGTGAAAGTGATGGGTTGGGCATCGTTACCGGTGCCGTTCCGGATCACAACCACGACAGGCCAGGCGAAGTCGTTGCCGTGGGTCAAGCGGGATCCGCTGGAAAGCCCGTACAACGGGTGGGAGACTTTCTGGCGGATGTTCACGGAAATCGTCTTCTTCCGCAGCTTGTTCCGCAACACCAAGGCGGAGCTGAAGGAAGGACGAGTGGTGCAGGGGTCGACCAAGTTCTTGTGGGCGGCCGGGCTGGTGTTCCACTATAGTTTTCTCGTGATCATCCTCCGTCATGTGAATTATTTCGTGACCCCAACCCCAGAGTTTGTGACGTGGCTGCAATTCGTGGATGGGTTCTTCCAGATCGGGCTGCCGATTCTGTACTTGACGGACATCTTCTTCGTCCTCGGCGTCGGCTACCTGTTCCTGCGCCGTGTCGGGATATCGCAGATGCGGTACCTGTCGCTTGCCAGTGACTACTTCCCGTTGTTCCTGCTGCTGGCGATCGGGTTGACCGGCATGGGCATGCGCTATCTCTGGAAGGTGGACATCGTCGGTGTCAAGGAGCTGGCAGTCGGGCTGTTCAGCTTCAACCCGGTGGTGCCGGCGGGTGTGGGACCGTTGTTCTTCACGCACCTGTTCCTCGTCAGCTTCCTGATCGCCTACTTCCCGTTCAGCAAGCTGATGCACATGGGCGGTGCATTCCTCACGCCGACGCGCAACATGCCAAACAACACCCGTGCGGAGCGGCACGTGAACCCGTGGGATTACGACGTCAAGGTTCACACGTACGAGGAATACGAAGACGAGTTCCGTCCGGTGATGAAGGCTGCCGGACTGCCGTTGGACCGTGACCCGGATGGGGCCGCAAAGCCAGAGGACGCCAATGGCTGAGAAACTGAAACCGGATGCGCTGTTCAACGTCGATTATTCACCTCCGAAAAAGGGGTGGATGGATACGACTGCCATCGACTTCAACGCGACGAAGGGCAATTGGAATTTCGCCGCGACGCCGGAGTCGATGGAGTATCTCGACATGCCGAACGTGCGCAAGTGGCAACCGTACGAAGATGACTGGAAGCTGCCGAATGACTGGCAGCGGATCCTGTTCGAGGGCTTCAAGAAGCGGCTGAAGAAGTTCCGCAGCCTCAAGGTGTTCATGGACATCTGTGTCCGTTGTGGCGCCTGCGCGGACAAGTGCCACTTCTATATCGGCTCGGGTGATCCGAAGAACATGCCGGTGTTGCGCGCGGAACTGATGCGCAGCATCTACCGCAACGACTACACATTGTTCGGCAAGGTGTTCGGCAAGATGGTCGGCGGCCGCAAGATGACGATGGATGTGCTGAAGGAGTGGTTCTACTACTTCTACCAGTGCACCGAATGCCGCCGCTGCAGTGTCTTCTGCCCGTACGGCATCGACACGGCCGAGATCACGATGATCGCGCGTGAGCTGATGTGGGAAATCGGTGTTGGTATTGACTGGATCAACACTCCAGCCGCCAACTGCTTCCGCACCGGCAACCACCTCGGCATCCAGCCGCACGGTGTGGTCGACAGCATCGAATTCGCGGCGGACGAAGTCGAGGAAATCACCGGCATCATGCCGGAGTATTCGTTCAACCGCAAGGGCGCGGAAGTGTTGTTCATCGCGCCGTCCGCGGACTACTTCGCCAGCCCTCACTACTACACGCTGCTCGGCTACCTGATGCTGTTCCACGAAATCGGGCTCGATTACACGTGGAGCACCTACGCGTCGGAAGGCGGCAACTTCGGCCTCTTCCACAGCCATGAGATGATGAAGCGGCTGAACGCGAAGATGTACATGGAAGCGGAACGGCTCGGGGTCAAGTGGATTCTGGGTGGTGAGTGCGGCCACATGTGGCGCGTGATCCATCAGTACATGGCCACGTTGCAGAAGCCGGCGAACTTCCTCGAGGTACCGAAGTCGCCGATCACGGGAACGGTGTTCGAACACGCGAAGTCGACGAAGATGGTCCACGTCGCGGAGTTTACCGCTGACCTGATTCAGCACAACAAGATCAAGCTCGACCCGGCGCGGAACGACCACTGGGTGCCGACATATCACGATTCGTGCAACCCGGCGCGCGGGATGGGCTTGCTCGAGGAACCGCGCCAGGTGATTCACGCCTGCTGCAACAACTTCCACGAGATGCCGGAGAATACGATCCGTGAACAGACATTCTGCTGCGGTTCGGGCGCCGGTCTCGGGACGGAAGAGAACCTCGAGATGCGTATGCGCGGCGGCCTGCCGCGTGGCAGCGCAGTGAAGTATGTCAAGGACAAGTTCGGGGCGAACATCCTGCTGTGCATGTGCGCGATTGACAAGGCGACCCTGCCGGCGGTGATGGACTTCTGGGCGCCGGGCACGGAGGTTGGCGGTGTGCACGAAATGGTCGGCAACGCGCTGATCATGACGGGCGAAAAGCACCGCGACACCGACCTTCGCGGCGAGGAATACCCGATTGTCGATTCCCAGGCTCACCTCGCTCCTCCGCAAGAAGAGGAAGCGGTAGCGCAGGAGGACCAGGCCGATGCGTGACATGCCGAAAATCCTGCTCGGGCTGTTGATCTTTGTGCTGCTGGCGCTGTTCCCGGTGATTTACAATGCGGTCACCGCCGATGCCGGCACGCCGCCCGACCTGGTGATTGAGACGCAGAATGTGCCGGGCAAGTCCGACTGTGTCATCCCCGGTGAGGAGATGCGCACGAAGCATATGGACATGCTGATGGAGTGGCGCAACGACGTCGTTCGTCTTGATGATCGCTACTACCATGACGACCACGGCCGCACGTTCGAGAAGAGTCTGACGAACACCTGTCTCGACTGCCACTCGAACAAGGACACGTTCTGCGACCGTTGCCACACGTACATGGAAGTCGATCCGTATTGCTGGGACTGCCACGTGATCCCGCAGGAGCTGGAAGGAGGGACACGATGATCATTGACCGCAGAAAGTTCGTGCGTGCAGCGGGTCTGGGTGTGCTGGCGACAGCTGCCGCACCCGCCACCAAGCTGCTTGCGGAAGAACAGCTCGTGACGGATCATTCCGGCGACATGCCGCTGAAGCAGCCGAAGCCGTTAACCGCGAAGCGTTGGGCGATGGTTGTGGATACGCGCAAGGCGACGCCGGAAAATGTGCAGAAGGCGATTCACGCCTGCCATCACGAGCATAACGTGCCCGAGTTCGACAACTCAAAGGATGAGATCAAGTGGATCTGGTCGGAGCATTTCGACCACGCGTTCCACGAACAGGATCTGCATTACATCCCGGAGCACACCAAGCACACGCCGACGTTGCTGCTGTGCAACCATTGCGACAACCCGCCGTGTGTACGGGTCTGTCCAACGGAAGCGACGTGGAAGCGTGAAGAGGACGGCCTCGTGATGATGGACTGGCACCGTTGCATCGGCTGCCGGTACTGCATGGTGGCGTGTCCGTACGGTTCACGCTCGTTCAACTTCCGCAACCCGCGCGAATTCATTGATGAAATCAACCCGGGTTATCCGACACGGATGCGCGGCGTGGTCGAGAAGTGCACGTTCTGCGAGGAACGGTTGGCACGTGGCAAGATGCCGGCCTGTGTCGAAGCGACGCAGGATTGCGGGATGATCACGTTCGGCGACCTGGAAGATCCGAACAGCGACGTCAGCAAGCTCGTCCGCAAGCACTTCAGCATTCGCCGGAAACCGGGCCTCGGCACGCAGCCGGAAGTGTATTACATCGTCCCCGATGATCCTGAAGAACACGACGAACCCACCGCACACGGTGAGGAGGAGCACTCATGATTGAGAACGCTCTGAAAGGTGGCAAAGGCTACTGGACGTGGATTGTCATTCTGCTCGCCATTATCGGCATCGGTGCGTTGGCGTGGGTACGCCAGTTCACCGTCGGATTGACGACGACGGGTCTGTCGCGTGATGTAACCTGGGGTTTCTACATCGCCCAGTTCACCTTCCTCGTCGGTGTTGCGGCGTCCGCAGTGATGGTTGTGCTGCCGTACTACCTGCACAACTACAAGGAATTCGGCAAGCTGACGGTGCTCGGTGAATTCCTCGCGGTCGCGGCCTGCATCATGTGCATGTGCTTCATTTTCGTCGACATGGGCATGCCGATCCGGATTCCGAACGTGTTCATCTATGCGTCCCCGCATTCGATGATGTTCTGGGACACGGTGGTATTGTTCGGTTACCTGCTGCTCAACATCCTGATCAGCCGGGTTACGTTCCAGGCGGAACGCAAGGGGATCAAGTACGGCAAGTGGATCAAGCCGTTCATCATCCTCTCGATTCCGTGGGCGATCAGCATTCACACGGTGACGGCGTTCCTGTACAGCGGTCTGGCCGCGCGTCCGTTCTGGCTGACGGCGGTGATGGCGCCGCGCTTCCTCGCGACGGCGTTCGCGGCGGGTCCGGCGTTGCTGATCCTGATCATCCTGCTCATTCGCAAGATGGGAACGTTTGACGCCGGCAAGAAGGCGATCGGCCAGTTGTCGATTATCGTGACGTATGCGATGGCGGCGAATGTCTTCTTCGTGCTGATGGAGATCTTCACGGCTGCGTACAGCGACATGCCGGAACACCTCAACCACTTCAAGTTCCTCTACCTCGGACTGGATGGAAACACGACACTGGTGCCGTGGATGTGGGCGTCGTCGATCCTCGCGGTGATCTCGTTGATTCTGCTGTTCAATCCGAAGACACGAAAGAACTTTGCGCTGCTCGGTTGGGCGTGCGTGATGGTGTTCTTCTCGATCTGGATCGACAAGGGTATGGGCATGGTTGTCACCGGTTTCACGCCGAGCGTGCTCGGTGATGTGGTCGCGTACGTGCCGACGCTGAACGAGCTGGCGATTTCGCTGGCGATTTACGCCGGTGGCGCGTTGATCGTGACGCTGCTGTACAAGGTCGCGCTTGACACACGGGCGCGCATGGCGGCGTGATCCCTGCGCCTGCCAGGTTTCGGATTCACCGAAACCGGAATTGAAACAAACAATGCGGGGCACTTCATCGAAAGTGTCCCGCATTTTTGTGGATCGATTCAAGCGAACGTCCAACCGGAGTTGGATCATGCGACGGCTTACTTCACCAGCGTCACCCGGCGGCTCGAGGTGACACCGTTGTCGTTGATCGCGCGCACGAAGTACATGCCGGACGCCAGCCCGGTCGCGTTCAGGTTGAACTGGTGCTGGCCGGCGGTGAGGCTGCCGTCATGCAAGGTGGTGACCAGCCGTCCGAGCAGATCGTAGACGGCGACGTTGACGTTCCCGGGTGACGGCAACAGCAGCGAGATTCGCGTCTGGCCGTTGAACGGATTCGGCCACGCCGGCGCGAGGGTCATCGACAGTGGAATCGGTGCATCGCCGGTCAGCTCTTCGCTGACGCCGACAAGGAAGTTCAGATAGCGCAGGTTGGAGTAGTCGCTGATCTCAAATCCTTCGTGGTCGCATGCCTTGATGCGAAGATAGTACTGGCCTTCCGGATCGACGTTGTCGATGGTATAGACACCGGTATCGGTATTTCCAACATACTGTGGGTCGTCGATTTCACCGAAGAAGATGTTGTACGATCCGACCTCATCCTCGTGCCCCCACCAGTTGCAGACCACCTCCATCGTTTCGCCGTCAAAGACTTCGACGACGTACGGAATCGCGGCAGTGCCGAAGGTGTCCCACTTCTTGCAGCGGTAGGCAAACGGGTCGAGGTATCCGTCCAGCGGTTCGACGTCCAGCTCCCAGATCGTGTTGAAATCGGTGTCAAACTCGGACGCGATGATTTCGTTGCCCATGCCGCCCCAGCCGACGACACGGTTGCCGTCCGGCATGATGGTTTGGCTGCCGGTGATCATTGAGGCGAATCCCGAATCGGACGGGACCGCGACAATCAGGTCGGCGGTGAGGTTGTTTTCGTCCACGACGTACTCGCGGATGTAGGTCATCGGCTCGTCGTGATACCAGCCGTTATCGAACAACGTGATGTGGTTGTCCGGATGGATGCGGCAGTGATGCTGCACGTTGAAGTCGTCTGGAATATCTGGATTGACGCCGTTTGTGAAGGTGAAGTCGTTCAACGAGCCGCCGCCCATGCGCCAGAGCACTTCCCCGGTGTCGTAATCGACCCGGAAGATGATGCTCAAGTCGCGCGTGGAGACGAGCAGGTCGTTGTCATCGAAGATGTCGATGGCATTGACGTGCAGGTGTTCGAGGTAACTGTCACTCAGGCCAGTGGTGTCAATCCGGGCGGCGATGTCGAGCTCGTCCAGGTGGTCGAGGCTATGCCAGTCGAACAGGATGTTGCCATTTTCATCCCAGTGCTGGATGATCTGGTCAACTACGGTAGCGTTCGGGTTGCCGTCTGGCCAATACTGACTCATGTCCATCGGGACCGGCTCTTTCCACAACGTCCACTTGCTGCCATCGTCCATCAGCAACAATTCGTGCATATCGTAGAACACGTTGTCTTGTGTCGGATGGTAGCGCGGGACGCTGTCGACGACGGTGAACGTGGTGTCCATGATCATCATCGTGGACGAAACGACGAACAATTCGCCCTCAGAGTAGATGGTCCGTTCCACATTGTCGCAGGGAATGAAGCAGGAGTTGGAAAACCGATAGGTGGACGGCTTCCTGAACCAGATGAGGTCCCCGGGTGCATCGAAGATCATCAGATAGCTTTTCGTCGCTCCGCCGGTGGGTGACATGGCGGCAACATCAACGTAGTAATAGCCACTGTTTTCCGGGTCCACGCTGGTGACTGTGTAATCGAACATGTCACTCGGGATGGTCGGACCAATTGCTTGCGCCGGGCTCGACATCAGGAAACAGAGGCCGATGGCAAACAGTAAAAACAGTGGAAGATGAGAAACGGAACGCATGAAATCCCCCTTGTCGAAATAAAAGTTGATGCAAAAGCTTCTGTTAGAACTGAATGAGTCTGAGTGGTTCTGAACTGTTAAAACGTAGCTCTGGAACGGTTTTCCGTACAGGAAGGCGTGGCGATAATTGTGAATCCGCGCTTACAAACATTGTTACAGAGCTTGAATTAATCTAGGCGGCACCTGCTCCGTTATCAATTGCGCCGGAGTCGCGAAAATGCACCAGCCGGTGTGTCGAACAGCGAGGAGTCCGGGCAGCGACCCCAATCTCCCGGAGAAGGGGCACGCCGGGTTTGGAGACGATGCTGCTTTGACCTCAAGTTAGCCGGTTCGAAGCTGTATCTTTCCAGTCGGAGTCTGGTTGTTTGAACGGGACACGTTTCACCTCGAAGCTGAGGCTTGAATGAACAGGATTTTGCGTAAACGTACCTCCCAGGTATTGTCGGGATTGCTGATACTGGTGGTGATGCTCGGCATGGCTGCCTGCGAGTACAGCGGGGACGGTGTGGTCAAGGTTGAATTCGGCGACAGCTCGCTCTTCAATCAGGAGGAGCCGGACGATTCCGTGTTTACCGACACGTTGCGTCTCGCGGTATTCGACACCTTGTGGCAGCGTGTGTTCGAAAACTATGCCTACATCGAGAGCAAGGAAGATATCTGGCAGCTGGCCTACGACGATTATGCCGAACAGGTGCTGACCTCGCTGAATGTGCGCGACTTCCGTGGTCTGTTGATGCGTATGATGGGCGAGCTGGAGGACGAAAACTTCGGCATCGCGGACTCCACCGGCGAGGCGTTCTCCGCCTATGACGGCGAACGCGAGGTGAACTGGCGGATCGGCGCGTGGGAGACGACGGTCGATGTGATCGACTACGTCAGTGTCGATGGCTGGGGTTGGGCGCGGTCTGACACGGTCGGTTATCTCTACCTGAAGAACCTCAACCCGGAAACGTTCCTGGCCGCGGATTTCGATGCGGTAATGGACAGCCTGGCGGGGATGAAGGCGATTCTCTGCGACGTGCGTTCCTGTGGTACACCGGTTACCTCCATGACTGAGGATGTCGTCGACATGGCCGGAACCTATCTGTTCGGTGAGACAGTGATCAGCCGTTTCATTACCGAACCGCTGCCGGTGCTGACCAGCTACACGAACGAGGACACCGAGCTCGACACGATTACGGTTGAGCCGCGTGGCGAGTGGCAATTTACCGGACCGGTGGTGATCCTGATGGGTGAGGGCACGCTCAACGAAGGCGAGCTGTTTGCGCGTGCGATGAGCGAGCGGGCGGACGTGCATCTGATCGGTGATCCGACCACGGGTCAGGTTGGCGTGACGCGATTCTATGAATTGTCTTCCGTCTCCGAATACGCGATCCCGGTTGTCGGTTTCACCAACCTGCTAGGCGCACGGCTGCAACAGTTGAGCCTCGCGCCGGAATTCATCATCGACTGGGCGCCGGACAGCTTCAACAACCGCGACAACGTGCTGCTGGATGCGTTCGTCTGGACTGACGGCTTCCTCAGCGGGGAGTTGTAAGGCTCAGCGTTGTACGAGAACCATCACCCCGGTCACGTTGACTGGGGTTTTCTTATGGCTCGACCTCCCGGAGCGGAACGGATCAAGCGAGTTGCACGGGTTTGTACCTTCCATCACAACCTTCTTTGACCAGACAGGGGACTCTGCGATGATGGACGAGGGCGAGCATGTCTTGATCATCGGTGCTGACGCTGCCGGATTGAAAACTGCGGCACGCCTGCGCCGGCTGAAACCGGAACTCCCGATCACCGTGCTCGACCGGAGCGATGTCATCTCCTACGCCGCCTGCGGTTTCCCCTACTACCTCTCCGGCGACATTGACGACTTCAGCGAACTTACGCGCACCGCTTGGGGCGAAGACAAAACTCCACAGTATTTCCACGACAGCAAGAACATCGAAGTTCTGACGGGTTGGGACGCCATCCGGATCGAACGCGACCCGAACCAGGTGATCGCGCGGAATGTGGACGGAATGGAACGCCCGTTCCCGTTCACCAGGCTCGTGCTCGCCACCGGTGCCAGCCCGATCAAGCTCAGCATCCCGGGGTCGGATTGCAGGCTGGTCAGTTCGTTCACCCGTCCCGAGGAAGTACAAGCCCTGCGGTTGTCGTTGCAGAAGAATGAGGTGGGGCGTGTCGCGGTCATCGGCGGCGGCTACATCGGCCTCGAATTGTGTGAGGCGTTCGCGGCACTGTGGGGAGTGGAGGTGTTGCTCGTTGAGCAGCGGGTGCGTGTGATGTCGGCGAACCTCGACCCGGAGATTTCGCGGCTGGTGGAAGACCATCTGCGATCGGAGGGGGTGGACGTCCGGTTGCAGACCACGCTGAAGCACATCAAGTGCCGGGACGATGAGCTGGTACTCACGCTGAGCGAGGGCGAGGAACAGCACGTCGACCGTGTCGTCTTCTGCCCCGGCGTGTTGCCGAACGCTCAACTCGCACAGGACGCCGGCCTGACCATCGGACCGAAGGGTGGCGTGCAGGTGGACAAGCACGGCCGCACCTCGGACCTCGATGTATATGCTGCGGGTGACTGCGCGGAGCTGCCGGATGTGGCGGGGACACGTTTGATCCCGCTCGGTTCGATCGCGAACCGGATGGGTCGTGTCGTCGCCAACCACATTGCCGGCGTGCCGGATCCCGGCATCCCGAAGCTGTTCGGCACGGGGGTGGTGAAGGTATTCGACCTCAACGTCGCGAGCACCGGATTGTCGGCGGCGCGCGCCCGTCAACGCGGGCTGGATGTGGAGGAATACTGGGGTTGCTGGACCGACCGAGCGCACTATTACCCTGAGGCTCAGAGTATCAAGATCAAGGTGGTGCGTGAGCGTCACGGGCAACTGCTCGGCATGCAGGCGATCGGCAAGGGCGAGGTGGTGCGTTGGGTGGATGCGTTCGCCCAGATCCTTGACCTTGCGGACGGCGACCCGCGTGCGTTGCTACGGTTCGAGCACGCCTACGCGCCGCCCTACGCGACCGCGCTCGACCCATTGCACCATTTCGGTGCGATGATGGAAACCGGTGACGGCTGGCAGATCGCTCCGACGATGATGCTTGGCGGCGGCAATCACGACTGGACATGGATCGACCTGCTCGCCGACGAGGAACGCGAACCGCTTGAGCTGCCGGAAGTGCGGGGCAAGGTGCTTCGGATGACGACCGCAGAGCTGCGCGAAAAGGTGGACACGTTGCCGAAGCAGGATGTGTACCTCTTCTGCGCACGTGGGCCTCGCAGCTACGAATGCTGCCGTTTTCTGCGTCAACATGGGATCAACGCTCGTTATCTTGCCGGCGGGATTGCGTTTACCCTGGGTTGATCACACACGCTGTAGGATTCCATGAGCCTACCGAAACTGCCGGACCCGGCGAAGGCCTCCGACAAGGTGATGCGTGCGCGCGTTGCGGATGTCGCCGCGCTGTTTGAACGCGAACGCGGGCCGCTCAAGTGGCCGGGCCGCCGTGACCCGCTCGCCGGCCTGGTCCAGACGTTACTCTCCCACAACACCACCGACCCGAACGCGTTCGCCGCCTACGACCGGATGATGGAACGCTACGGCGATTGGGCGGCGGTGCATCACGCACCGCACGCCGAACTGTCGCAGACGATCCGTATCGCCGGACTCAACAACCAGAAGGCGTCACGGATCCAGGATCTGCTCGCGTTTGTCAAGGAGACGTACGGCGAGTACACGGCGGACGCGCTGGACTCGATGGAATTCGACAAAGCGTTCGCGACCTTCGGCCACCTCAAGGGCGTCAAGCACAAGACGCTGGCGGTGGTGCTGACTTTCGACCTCGGCAAGGATGTCTTCGCAGTCGATACCCATGTCCACCGTGTCTGCCAGCGCCTCGGATTCGTGACGGAGAAGGCGACGGCGGTGCAGACCTTCGAACGGATGAACGAGCTCGTGCCGGAGGGATTGGGATACCAGTTCCATGTGCACCTGATCCGTCACGGCCGCCAGACCTGCAAGGCGCGCGGGCCGCTGTGCGGGGAGTGCTTCGTGCGTGACGTGTGCCGGTTCGGAAGGTCGATGAAGTAAGGTGTGTCATTCCGCTGGTAAAGCGTGTGTTATTCTGATCGGAACGAAGAGAAGTGAAGAATCTGGCTGACGTTACGGAAATGGTTCCCCGTTGAAACGTTGCCGGTTCTTCAGCTAGATCCTTCATCCGATACGGCCGGATTCAGGATGACACCTTGAAAGCCAGGTGCGAGGTTTGAGGTGCGGTGAGTGTTTTGTGCGGGAGTTGTACCGGTTCGGCAGGAAAAATGCCTGGTTTGTTCGCAGGACTCGCATTCTTGTGATCCCGAGACTGATATTAGATAAATTTGAAATTGGTAGGAGGTTCATATGTCACGCATGAAGAATGTATCGGCCCTTCTCTGCTTGGTGCTTGGGCTTTGCGGTTCGCAGCAGATCAAGGCCCAGGTCCGTCATGACATTATCCAGTACGATATCATTGGTGAGATCACCAGCACTGAGTGCATCGATTTTGACGGTGACCTCGATCTGGATGTCTTGGTGTCCAGTGAAACGGGAGCTTCTCGACTTGATTGGCTTGAGCAGATCGATCCGTTGAACTGGGTACAGCACACGATTGAAACCGACGACAGTGTCGGCTACATGAAGCATTTCGCGACCACGGACGTGGATGGCGATTCCGACCTCGATATCATGGTCGTGCGAGAGGTAAATCAGCTTCACGAGTTTGCCTGGTATGAAAACGATAACGGCGACTGGCTGGCGCATCCCATTGCTCCGAACAGTCCCAATCCACTGTCACGTCCGTCTCGCGTTCCCGTTGCCGATTACGAGGGTGATGGGGATCTCGACTATCTCTTCAGGTCTGGGACATTCAGCCGCACTAACGTGTACTGGATGTTGAACGATGGGGGTGGGACTACGTGGACGCCTGTGTTTGCCCAGGCGGACAGTGTCAGCGGTACTCTGTTTGGCGATGAACGGGTTGACAGCTTTCTCCCTGGGGATATGGATAACGACGGATTGATGGATCTGGTGTTCGGAACCTACGGGAATCAAGACTATTACGTTCAACGAGGAGTGTATATCAAATATCACAACGGAGGAAATGCGGTACCGGTTTATCAGGTTAACAGCTATTATTACGATGCGAAGTATATAAGCGGGATACTAGACTTCAACAATGATGGATTCATGGATATAATCTACGAAGACTATCGTTGGGATATACCTCAAAGATTTGCAAGTAATATTCTGCATCGAGTTTCATTGAACGAATACGACAGAGTCCAGTTAAGCGGCAATGGGACAAATTATCCGTTTTGGAGGGTACTTGATGCCATTGATTATGACTCAGATGGACATTTGGACTTTATGGTGGATAATCTAAGTTGGCCGGATAGTTTCAGGGGGATTGTATACTATGACCAGGATTTACAATCCTTTTACCAGAATATTAGCCCGATATATCACGAAACATTGTACTCCGGTGATATCAACGGTGATGGTGCCATCGATCACATTCTTCAAACTTCTGATCTAGCTTGGTACGAAAACGAACAAACGTTTGATTACGGACGCATCCGACTGATTCCAGTCACCGATACAGTTTCGCCGGGGGACACGTTTGTCTATGGAGCCTCCATTTTCCATGCGGCTCAGAACGTCATCTCAGCACATGTCATCGGTGACGCTTTCGGCCCTCAGGGTGGGCGTTTACGTCTGATCAATACGCCTGTCGTTTTGATACCCTCCGAATCGCGAGATTTCAACGGTCTGACGCTGGACGTCCCAGCATGGGCTCAGCCGGGTGAGTATCTGTTCCGAGTCGCAATACGCTACGCGGGCCAATGGATTTCCTCAGACGAGGTGACCTTCACCGTCACCGGCGAACCACTGCAGGCTCGGCCGGAGAACTGGCGTGAGCAGCAGTCCAACATCCCCGCTCAGTGGCAGGATTGATCCCGTTTGTGTCATTCTGAACATTGCGCAGCAGTGGGAAGAATCTGGCTGGAATACGCGGCAAACCTAGCCAGTACGTCATTCTGAAGGTGCGGCTGTTTGCACCTGAAGAAGGTCCAGCTTCGCCAATGGTACATGAGTTGGATCTTCCTCACTTCTCTCCGTTCCGTTCGGAATGACGTAGCTCTCCTGAACGGTTCACATGGAAACCAGATCCTTCACTGCGTTCAGGATGACATCCCCGCCCACAGACCCCCGACCGCAGACCCCCGCCCGCAGTCCGCAGCCTGATATTGATGCGATCATTCTTCAACTGAGGCGGGCAAGCACCACGTTCAAGATAATCCCAGAGGTGCGAACCCCTCTCACTCTCCGTATATTCCCCGCCCGGACTTCACGGTTCCACGCCTGGAAAAGGACTTCCAATAGATGATTCGTTTGCGCAAGACTCTGTTCGCACTTCTCGTGATTGTGCTGTCTGCGGCACCGGCCGTTCGGGCTCAGATCATCGCCGAGGGCGCGGTTGTCACCGACTACATGTGGCGCGGGTACAACGTGCTCAATGGCGCGCCGGCGTTCCAGCCGACAGTGACCGGCATCCTTGGTGAGACCGGTTTCGACGTCAACGCGTGGTTTTCGTTCGCGTTACGGGACCGGGAGCAGCAGGCGATCCGTGACCTGGACGAGATGGACCTGACGTTGACCTATTCACGCAGCATCGGCATGGTCGATGTGCGTGCCGGGGTGTTTACGTACCACCTGTTCACCCATGACGAGTACCCGGACGCGGATTTCACGTTTGTCCGGGAGGCGTTCGGCGGGGTGACGTTCACCAGTCTGCCGCTGTCGCCGTGGGTGGTGTACAATTACGAGCTGGTTGACGCTGGCGGGAATGACTGGTACCTGGAACTTGGCGCGGACCAGTCCGTGTCCCTCCCAATGAATCAGGAGTTGCTGCTCAGTTTGCACGCGGGTTGGTACAGCGCGGAGTGGGCGGGGCTTGGCGGACAGTTGACCGACCTGTCGTTGACGGTCGGGTTACCGGTCATTCCGGTGCATGGAGACGGAACCTGGCTCTCGCCGTGGATGATGGCGGCATACACCCCTCCGGAACATGTGAATCCGAACCAGTTTGAAGTGGTGGCCGGGATGACGCTGAGTGGGGTCTTTCTGGCTCGCTAAGGCTTGATCTCAGCCGGTTTTCGACGTATGGTCCCCCCGACCTTACACATAGATTTTACCCAGACGACAGCGACACGAAAATAGGAGGCTTACATGGCCACAAAATACGTCTATTTCTTCGGCGAAGGGAAAGCCGACGGCAACGCCGGGATGAAGAATCTGCTCGGCGGCAAGGGTGCGAACCTCGCCGAGATGACCAGTCTTGGGATTCCGGTCCCGCCGGGATTCACCATCACCACCGAGATGTGCACCGAGTATTTCAACAACGGTGGCAATCTCAACGACGAAGTCGAAACCCAGGTGAAGGACGCCCTGGCCAAGGTCGAAGGGATCATGGGCCGCAAGTTCGGCGACCCGGACAACCCGCTGCTGGTCTCGGTTCGTTCCGGCGCGCGTCAGTCGATGCCGGGTATGATGGACACGGTGCTCAACGTTGGCCTCTGCGAAGCGACCCTGCCGGGCCTCGCGAAGATGATGGGCGACGAACGGTACGCGTGGGACTCTTACCGCCGTCTGATTCAGATGTACGCCGACGTGGTGATGGAATTCGCCGCCGGTATCGAGCATGAGGATGAATCTGATCACATCCACAACCGTCTCGAGAAGGAACTCGAAACGCTGAAGGACGAAGTCGGCGCGACGGAAGATCAGGGATTGACGACCGACAACCTGAAGGAATTGGTCCGCCGCTACAAGGCGACGGTGAAGGACGTACTCGGCAGCGAGTTCCCGGACGATCCGATGGCTCAGCTCTGGGGCGGCATTCGTGCCGTGTTCCAGTCGTGGAACGGCAAGCGCGCGATCGCTTACCGCAAGTACGAAAACATCCCGCACGAGTGGGGCACCGCGGTCAACGTGCAGACGATGGTCTTCGGCAACATGGGCGAAGGTTGTGCGACCGGCGTCGCGTTCACCCGTGACCCGGCCACCGGCAACAACGTGTTCTACGGCGAATGGCTGCCGAACGCGCAGGGCGAGGACGTTGTCGCTGGTATTCGCACCCCGCGTGCGATCAACCAGCCGTCTATCTCGAAGGGTCAGAACGACAATATGCCGACCCTCGAGCAGGATATGCCGGAAGCGTACAAGCAGTTGTTCGACATCCGCAACCGCCTTGAGGCCCACTACAAGGACATGCAGGATGTCGAGTTCACGATTGAAAAAGAAAAGCTGTGGATGCTGCAGACGCGTACCGGCAAGCGCAACGGCCGCGCCGCGACGATCATGGCTGTTGACATGGCCAACGAAGGCCTGATCAACAAGGAAACAGCGATTCTGCGCGTGCGTCCCGATCAGCTTGACGAACTGCTGCACCCGATGATCGATCCGAAGGCGGAGAAAGACGGAAAGAAGATCACGACCGGTCTTCCGGCCGGCCCCGGTGGCGCGGTTGGCAAGATCATCCTCAATTCGGATCGTGCGAAGGAACTGGCAGCGAAGTCGAGTGATCCGCTGATTCTGGTGCGTGTCGAAACCAGCCCGGAAGATGTGGACGGCATGCGTGCTGCCAAGGGCATCCTGACCAGCCGTGGCGGCATGACCTCACACGCCGCGTTGGTCGCCCGTGGTTGGGGCAAGTGCTGCATCGTCGGCGCCGGCGATCTCAAGATCGACTACGCGGCCAAGACGGTCACCACGGCTGACGGGACTGTGTTCAAGGAAGGCGACTGGTTGAGCCTGAACGGGACGACCGGTAAGGTCTACGCCGGTCAGCTGCCGGTGGTGGACGCCGATCCGGACAGCGTGCCTGAGTATACGCAGCTGATGGAATGGTCGGACGAATTCCGCAGCCTCGGTGTCCGCACCAACGCCGACACTCCGAAGGACGCGGAAATCGCGCGCAAGTTCGGCGCGAAGGGCATTGGCCTGACCCGTACCGAGCACATGTTCTTCGGCGGCGAACGCATCAAGGCCGTCCGCGGCATGATCCTTTCCGACAGCCCGGAACAGCGCCGTGAATTCATCATGAAGCTGTTGCCGTTCCAGCGCGACGACTTCTACGGCATCCTCAAGGCGATGAGCCCGTACCCGGTCAACATTCGTCTGCTCGACCCGCCGCTGCACGAGTTCCTCCCCTCCCACGAGGAGAAGGACCTGATCAAGCAGGTCGCCTCTGACATGGGCATCGACGAGGAAACGCTGCTGAAGCGGATCAACGGTCTGCACGAGTTCAACCCGATGCTCGGTCACCGTGGTTGCCGTCTCGGCATCACCATTCCGGAACTGACCGAAATGCAGTCGCGCGCGATTCTGGAAGCGACAGCTCAGTTGGTGAAGGAAGGCGTCGAAGTGCATCCGGAGATCATGGTTCCGCTGGTCGGGAACGTGAAGGAACTGGAAAATCAGCGCGATCTCGTGCTGCGTGTCGCGGAAGACGTGAAGCAGGAATCCGGCATCGACAACCTGCCGTTCAAGGTCGGTACGATGATCGAGGTTCCGCGCGCGGCGGTGACGGCTGGCGAGATCGCCAAGGTCGCCGAGTTCTTCAGCTTCGGCACCAACGACCTGACGCAGATGGGATGCGGCTTCAGCCGTGACGACGCGGGAAGCTTCCTGCCGGATTACGTTGATCGTGGCATCTACGACGACGATCCGTTCCAGAGCCTCGACCAGTCGGGCGTGGGCGAGTTGGTGCGCATCGCGGTGGAACAGGGCCGCAAAGCGAACCCGGACCTGCACCTCGGCATCTGCGGTGAGCACGGTGGCGATCCGAAGTCGGTGGAGTTCTTCCATCGCGTCGGTCTGGACTACGTGTCCTGCTCGCCGTTCCGTGTCCCGATCGCCCGTTTCGCGGCGGCGCAGGCGGTGATCAAGGAGAAGTAAGCTCCGTGGTTGTACAGAACTGATACGAACAGCAAGGGGACGTCTGAACGCAGGCGTCCCCCTTTTCAATCGCAGGCGCACGATTCTCACAATAGATGAAACACGTCAGCCATGCTTGCTCAACGACTCCTGAACGATCTGCGCAAACGACTGATACAACAGAGCCAGCCGGGCTTGGTCCGGTTCCGGTTCGAGGTGCTGGAATCCGATCCAGGCCGCGTAGACCACATGCGCAAGCAGTTCCGCCTGAACAGGATCGACGCCAACACCCCGCTGCATCAGTTCGCTGACGTACTCGGTTCGTCGGGTGTCCACCTCGGCGACGAAATGACGCAACGCTGGACGCCTTGCGATCAACCGGCGAACGTTTCGTTCAATCCCGTAGTCCAACGCGAATGCCAGTGAATTCAAGCGGTAGGGCTGTCCTTCCGCGTGAGGTGTCGCGGATTCCAACACTTCGATCAGATGCTCCGTGTGCAACACACGCCAGCGTTCCAGAATCCCGGCCAACAACGCTTCCATGTCGTTGAAGTGATGATACAGCGATCCACGGGTACGGCCTGCCGCGTCGCAGACAGCATCCACCGTCAACGCTTCCGGTCCCTGTTCGCCGAGGAGTTTCAGGCTGAGATCCGTCCAATCATCTCGGGTCATTCGTGAGTTGCTCATCGCAGAAGCCCGATGATGGCGGCCACATTGACAACGAGGAAGAGAAACCACTGCGGCAGCTGATAGGGCTTCAGCCGAGTGTAGACAAGCAAGCCCAAGTTCAGGAGCATGAAGCAGACGGACAGGACCGTGAGCAGGACTGCGACATCATATCCGTCGGGGCAGAATGCGGCATAGGCGTACCCGGCAGCCATGGCAAACAGCAGAATGGTCACCATGTGCCAGGTGAAGTAATTGGTGAACTTCGGCACGGGCTGGAGCTTCGATCGCAGCAAGGGTCTGGCGATTTCCGTTCCGCCGAGGAAGGTGTGGATCGACCAGACGATGAGCGAAAGGATGGCCGCTACGAGAAAAGGTATGTTCACAGGTAGCTCACAAGTTGGTGTACCATACCATAAAGTATGGTATGGAAACGGTCAGTGCAATCCTGAATTTTGCAGCCGGGGCAGATACCAGGGACACATACGGTCGGGCAGACTGCTGACAAAGTGGCAACGTTCGGAATTCAAGAAAAATTCGGCTGTCGCGTCAT
>JAHLLB010000039.1 GCA_020444425.1 bacterium
TAGCCCATAGCCCATAGCCCATAGCCCATAGCCCATAGCCCATAGCCCATAGCCCGGATTTCCCATGACTCATTCCATCGAAACGATCCAGGATCATCTTAAGCGTCTCAACGTTGACGGCTGGCTGCTCTACGTCTGGCGTGACCGCAACCCGACCGCGCTGGCGACACTCGGCATGCCGCTGGACGGCCACATCAGCCGCCGCGCGTTCTACTTCATCCCGACCGAGGGTGAGCCACGCAAGCTGCATCACGCCATCGAGCCGCACACACTCGAGCATCTGCCCGGCAGTGAGGACCGTTACCTCAGCTACCAGTCGCTGCACGAGAAGCTGAAAACCCTGATCGGCGGCGCAAAGAAAATCGCAATGGAATACAGCCCGAACGCGCTGATTCCGACGGTCGCCTGGGTGGACGCCGGCACCATCGAGCTCGTCCGCAGCTTCGGCGTCGAGGTGGTCTCAAGCGCCGAGCTGATCCAGCAGTTCGAGGCGGTGCTCAGCGACGCGCAGATCGAATCACATTTGCGCTCGGCGGTCCTGATCCGTGATATCGCCCGCGAGGGCTTTGAGTACATCCACGCCAAGCTGATCACCGGCGAGGACGTTCGCGAGTACGAAGTCCAGCAACTGATCATGCGCCGCTTCGAAGAAAACCACATGATCACCGAACATCCGCCGATTGTCGCCGCCAACGCGCACGCCTCCGATCCGCACTACAGCCCGGAACTGGGCAAGGACGCCGCGTTTGCACCCGGCGACCTCGTGCTGATCGACCTCTGGGCGAGCGAGGGGGATGACCCGTTGTCCGTCGTCGCCGACGAAACCTGGATGGGCTACATGGGCCCGACCGTGCCGGACAAGATGCAGGAAGTGTGGCAGCTCGCACGTGACGCCCGCCGGGCTGGGTTCAACCTCGTCAAATCCCGCTACGAGCAGGGCCAGGCCGTGTACGGCTGGGAGGTCGATGACGCCGTCCGCGAGCCGATTGTCGCTGCCGGGTACGGAGACTACTTCATCCACCGCACCGGCCACTCGATCACCACCGTCACCCACGGTAACGGCGCCAACATCGACAATCTCGAAACGAAAGAGCTGCGTCCATTGATCCCACGCACGTTGTTCTCGATCGAACCCGGCATCTACCTGCCCGAGTTCGGCGTGCGCACCGAGAACGATGTCCTGATCACACCGGACAAGCGAGTGATCGTCGCCGACGGCTGCGACCAGGAAGACGTGTTTACGTTTCAGGTGTGAAAAAGCAGGTTTGAGGTATGAGGTGTGAGGTTTGAGGTGTGAGGTGTGAGGAAATGCGGGGGACAGTCGCGTGCGGCTGTCCCCTTTTTCGTAAGTGCACCGTGTGTTTTATGGGTGGAGAGTTCAACCTCAACCAGTTTCAACGTGCTTCAGTCCTTGATTTTGCTGTCTTTTCCTCAAACCTCACACCTCACACCCGTCTTTTGAGGCACGGGCCTTGCAAAATCCATCCGTACACAACAGCCGCGCACCGATCCTTTTCCGCGTGAACCGGTGACGATTCCCCGAGTTCACGGAAAGTGCCCAACAGAGAGGCTGCGCAGAACTGACAATTCGACAGAGTTTGCCTGTCGGAATTGCAGGTATAGTCTGCCAATTCGGCGTATTTCACGGAACAAAACACAGCTCACGGGGAGCCGTGCCATCGAATACAAAGATTATTACAAGACGCTCGGAGTCGACCGCAAGGCCAGCCAGGACGAAATCCACAAGGCCTACCGCAAGCTCGCGCGCAAGTTTCACCCCGACGTGAACAAGGACAAGGGCGCCGAGGACAAGTTCAAGGCGGTCGGGGAAGCGTACGAGGTGCTGAAAGACCCCGGTAAGCGCAAGAAGTACGACACCCTCGGTGCGAACTGGAAGCAGGGACAGGGATTCCGTCCCCCGCCGGGCTGGGAAGGTGGATTCCGTACCCAACCCGGTGGTGGCCGTCAGCACCAACAGCAGGAGTTCTCCGGCTTCAGCGATTTCTTCGACGCGTTTTTCGGTGGTGGCGGATTCGGTGGCTTCACCAGCACCGGCGGACAGGGCGGTCCGGGAGGATTCGCCGGGTTCGGTGGCCAGCAGGGCCAGCGGCCGGGCGGACGTCCCGGCATGAAGGGATTCGACCACGAAGCCCACATGGACCTGACCCTCGAGGAAGCGCTCGCGGGCGGCAGCCATCGTGTCAGCCTGCAGCACACCCCGCAGGGTGGCGCGCAGCCGCCAACGCAGAAAACGCTGGACGTCAAGATCCCGCCGTATGTCAAGGACGGGATGAAAATCCGTGTCCCGAAGCAGGGCGGAGCTGGTGTTGCCGGCGGGCAGCCGGGTGATTTGTTCCTCACCGTCCGGCTCAAGCCGCATCCGTATTTCAAGCCGGACGAGCACGATCTGCGTATGGCGCTGCCGGTCTCGCCGTGGGAAGCGATGCGGGGCGCGACGGTCACCGTGCCGACCCTCGATGGTAAGGTCAAGGTGACGATCAAGCCCGGCGCACGGTCGGGACAAAAGCTGCGTCTCGCCAACCAGGGCCTGCCGAAGAAGGGCGGGGGACGGGGCGACCTGTTCGCCGAAATTCAGATCCAGATCCCGGCGAAACCGTCCAAACACGAGAAGGAAATGATGGAGTTGCTGGCCAACCGCAGCGCCTTTAATCCACGCGAGTGGGAGAAATAGTCGGCGAGTACCAAGTCGGCATGTACAAAGTCGAAGGTCTGAAGTCGATAGCCCATAGCCCATAGCCCATAGCCCATAACCCATAGCCCATAACCCATAGCCCATAACCCATAGCCCTGAACAACAACCTTTCAACGATCACGATAAACGGAACACCAACCATGAGCGAAAGCAAGGCCAAGAACACGAGCAAGAAACCGAAGACGCAGACGATGCAGTTCGAGGCGGAAGTCTCGCACCTGTTGAACATCGTCATCAACAGCCTCTACACCGACCATGAGATCTTCGTCCGCGAATTGATCTCGAACGCCTCCGACGCGCTGGAGAAAGCACGGCACCGCCAGCTCACCGAGAAGGACGACATGGCCGACAGCGACCTGCCGCTGGAGATCCGGATTCGGGTCGATGAAGAAGCCAAGACCTTCGAAATCAGCGACACCGGCATCGGGATGACCCGTGACGAAGCCGTGCGCAACCTTGGCACCATCGCGCACTCCGGTTCGCGTGAATTCCTCCAGTCGCTCGGCGAAAACGGCACCGACCTCAAGGACCTGATCGGCCAGTTCGGCGTCGGTTTCTACAGCGCGTTCATGGTCGCGAAAAAGGTGACCGTGCATACCCGTTCCGCCGATCCGAACGCCAAGCCGGTTGTCTGGACCTCCGCTGGCGCGGGCTCGTTCGACATCCGCGAAACGGAATCCCTGCCACGCGGCACGACCATTTCCGTCGATCTCAAGGATGACAAGGACCGTTACGCCAAGGCCGACGAGATCAAGGAGCTGATCAAGCGCTTCAGCAACTTCGTCGCGTACCCGATCTTCGTTAACGATGAGCAGGTGAACACCGTCCAGCCGTTGTGGACGAAGAATCCGTCGGAGATCAGCGAGGACGAGCTGAAGGAGTTTTACAAGTTCGTCGCGGACGCCTTCGACGAGCCGATGTATCACCTGCAGTTCAACGCCGACGCGCCGCTCGCGATCCGTTCGATCCTGTTTGTGCCCGGGCAGAACATGGAATCGTTCGGCATGGGACGGATGGAGCCGGGTGTCAGCCTGTACTGCCGCCGTGTCCTGATCCAGAACAAGGTCGAGGAGCTGCTGCCGGACTATTTCCGTTTCATCCGCGGTGTTGTCGACAGCGAGGACCTGCCGCTCAACATCAGCCGTGAAACGATGCAGGACAGCGCCCTGGTCGCCAAATTGCGCAAGGTGCTGACCAAAAAGCTGATCAAGTTCCTCGCGTCACAGGCGGACGAAGACGCGAAGAAGTACGACGAGTTCTTCAAGCAGTTCGGCGTGTTCATCAAGGAAGGGGTCGCGTCCGACTTCGACTACCGGGACGACCTCGCGAAGCTGCTGCGTTACGAGTCGGACAAAACCGCCGATGGCGAAACCACCAGTCTGCCGCAGTATGTCGAGAAAATGCCCGAGGATCAAAAGGCGATCTACTACATCAGCGGGCCGAACCGTGACGCGATCGAAGCCGGGCCATATCTCGAAGCCCTGCAGGAACGCGGGTTCGAGGTGCTGTACTGCTACGAAGGCGTGGACGATTTCGTCTTCAACAACCTGCGCGAGTTCGAGGGCAAGCAGCTCATCTCCGCCGACCAGTCCGACCTCAAGCTGGACGACGAACCAGCGAAGGACGAGTCCAACGACGATGAGTCCGGCGACGACAAGGCCGAGGACAAGAAGGACGAACCGAAGTCCGATGAGGAACGCGAAGCCGGCGACCTCGCTTCGTGGATCAAGAACCAGCTTGGGGACGCTGTCGAGGAAGTCCGTGTCAGCAAACGCCTGGTCAAGAGCCCGGCAGCGCTGGTCAACCCGGACGAGTTCATGACCACCGGCATGAAACGTGTGATGCAGTCGATCAACAAGACCGGCATGCCGATCGGCCAGCTGGTGCTCGAGATCAACCCGAAGCACAGGATTCTATCCCGTCTCAACACACTGCGCAAGCAGGACGCCGACAACCTGCTCGCGAAACAGGCCGCGAGCCTGTTGCTGACCAACGCGCAGATCGCCGCCGGCCTGCTGATCGACCCGAAGACGATGATGGAGCAGTCAACGAAGATTCTCGAGGCTGCGCTGGGTGAGGAGTAGCCGATAAGCGAATGCTGCAACGTACCTCCGTGGACCTCTGTGCTCCATCCCGGAAGGGTACCGGTTGCTGCAGCAGTTGTCGATCAAAGATTGCGAGGGGGCAGATGGACGTTCACCGTTCCGCTGTCCCCCTTTTTATGGAGCCCCAATGACCCCCGACGACCTGAAACTCGCCTTCGCGGTCAGCCAGAGCCAGGTGAACGTGTACCTCAAGGACGTTACGCCGGAGCTGGCGCTGACCCGTCCGCCCAACGGCGGCAACACCATCCACTGGATTCTCGGCCATATCCTCGCCGAACGCTTGGAGGCGGTGTCGAGGAACGATAGCCCGATCCCGGATACTGTGCCCGATCTGTCGAATTACACCACCGGAAGCACGCCGGAGGAGAATCCGGTGCTGTCCTTCGACGAGCTCAAGGCGTTGATCCCGCTCAGCTTCGACCTGATCAACCGGATGCTCGATTCGTTGAACGAGAATGCCCTTAACGCTACAATCGACAGCACCATCCTCGGCCAGCCGCCGACTCGCGCGCAGGATCTGTTCGTCTACACGCAGCACGAGATGTACCACATCGGCCAGATCAGTCTCGCACGGCGGGTGCTGGGCATGCCGGGCGTAGGTTTCTGAGGCCAGTTGTGAGTGGTGAGTTGTAAGGGTAGAGTAATAGGCAACGGGCAACACCCCGCCAGCCGGAGCGCGTTGCCCGCAGCCGGTTTCGTCAGTACTCCGCCAGCACGGCTTCAATCGCCTCCACAACCGCGTCGGCAGAGACTCCGTGTTCCGGATCGTCGAGACGTGTATTCCCGTTGACCATCACCGCAATCCGCCAACCGTTCCACTCATACAACGCGGTCTGGTAGCCGACGATGCTTCCGTTGTGGCCGAATCCAAGCGGAGAATCAACCACACCCATTCCGTATTCGAAGCCATTCACGCCGGTTGGAACGGTGTCCCACAGCTGATCCATCGATTCCGCCGAAAGCAGGCCGCCGTCACGGATGACACTCAACCAGGTCTGCAGATCCGCGAGAGTCGAGACCAGATTCCCGCTGGCGAGCACGTAATCCGGCGCGACATCCGTGGTCTCAACCCACTCAGCGTCGATCACGCCCGGGGGTGCGTACCCGTGCAGGTACGGCGAGGGCATGGATCCATCATGCGAGGCCGAGTACGTGTCCGTCAGCCCCGCAGGAGTAAGGACGTAATCGCGCATGAGCACACCATATCTCTGCCCCATGACCTCTTCCGCAATTTTTCCGAGCACGGCGTAGTTCGTATTGCAGTACATCCACTGCTCGCCCGGTGCAAACAGGGCCGGTCCCATGGACGCCGCCAACGCGATGATGCTATCGAACGAGTACTCCACCGGTGGCCAGGTGGATTGAAATTCGTCGGAGGCGAGGTACTCCGGCCAGCCGCTGCGCATCTGCAACAAGTGACGCACGGTGACGTGGTCAGCGTTCGGCAATGGGCAATCGGGAAGGTATGCCGTCACTGGAGTGTCGAGTTCGAGCAGACCCTGTTCAGCGATATGCAGAATCAGCACCGCAGTAAAGGATTTGCTCACCGATCCGATGCGAGTGAAAGCTGAGGGGTCCATCGGTGTGCCGCTCCATTCATCTTCGGTGGGGAAGGAGTCAACAACCATGAACCCGCTGGCGATCTCATACTCCGCGCCGTCCTCGCCAGGTTGCACGACCATCGCCGCGGCGCCGGGAAGCTCAAGGACCGCCAGCACGCTGTCCACCGCAGTTTGCAGCGCAAGTTCGAGCTCGTCATCAGGTGCCGGTAACACACTGCTGGAGTCGTCGTCACACCCGGTCAAACCCAGTGACAGCAGGCCAAACAGCAAACTCGAAGCGACGACCCATGTGCGGAAGAATACTCTCCAGCGTCTCACCTGTTTCTCCTGGCTGGTATCATGTATACGGCCATTCAGCTACTGTACGAACTGGTATAGCACGAATTTCGTCATGCGAAAATTATAGTATTTTAATAATAATAACAAGGAATCGCTCTCCCTGTTGCGATGTGCACCGCGTACTGCTGGAATGAGGTGAAATCTGAACGCAGAAACCACGAGTGGATTCTGTGCAGGGGCGAGCTGCATCTGGTCTACATGGTCTCTGGCTGAGTAACCGATTCACGAAATCCTGAGTCTCTCGGATGGGAGATCGCCAGCAACTACAGGCTTCCGAAGGAGTGTGGAATTCCGTTACTTACTGGTCTATCTGTCGATTTTCCCGCACAATCAGGGTTCGAAACGTTCATTTGCTTACAGGGAGACAAGCCGATGATGACCTCGTCCGACGATCCGCAGGCGAAACCCGCCCCGGAAGTCGAGGAGCCGCAGGTGACGGCGGAAGCTGTCGAGGAAGAGGAAGAAGGCGTTGCGGTCAACCGTTGGCAGCGAGTTACGGCCGTTCTGTTCTCGCCCGCGGAAGCCATGCGTGGCGTAAAGCTCAATGGTGGCTGGCTCGCACCGTTGGTGGTGTTCCTGGTCTGCTCAACCTTGTATGTTTTCCTCGCCGGAGCGTTCCTGGGCGAGGAGCAGATGGATCGTGCCCGCGACCAGATGCAGGAACGGGTGGCCCAGGGACAGATGACACAGGAGCAGGCCGACCAGGCGATGGAAGTGTCCGCCAGGTTTCAGGAGGGGATGGGTGGACGGATCACGATGCTGCTGGGCACGGTGGTCGTCATCTTCATCATTACTCTGGTGATGTCGATCCTGCTGCTGCTGATCGGAAACGTCATCCACAATGGTACCGCCAAGTTCGGCACCTACTGGTCGATGACCTGGTATGCCGGGGTTATCGGCTCGATCGGCATGTTGCTGATGGGAGTATTGATCATGCTGACGCAGGACGCCCAGGGCGGTCACCTCGGGCTCGGTATCCTGACCAAGTCAAATCCGACCAGCGCCCTGCATGCCGCCGCAGCGACGGTCACCATCTTCTCCGTCTGGGAGGCGATTGTCGCCGGTATCGGCCTTAGCATTCTGGGCAAGATCGGGCGTGGCCTCGGGATTGTCTGGGGGCTTATCGTGTTTGTTGTGCTCCCGGCGACACTGACCTACATCCTGACCAACGCGTTCAGCGGGATGGCGGGCTGAGGATCTTTTTTTGCCGAAAACAGGTTACACTTTCAGCAGCACCGGCAAGAGCGAGATGGGGACATCCGAAATTCCGTGATGTCCCCGTATTTCGCAGGGATACTCGGAGAGTTGAACATTCGGCTCGGAGTGCTGTAACTCGAACCCCCCTCACACAGTCCATAGAAGTGAAACATCACTTCAGGGAGGAGTTGCGATTATGCCGCGCAGGCAGACCATGGGTACAATCATCCCGATCATGCTGATGCTGGGCATGCTGCTTGGATTGAGCATTCCACCGGCAACCGCCGAGACGTTTACGCCGCCGGTGTTGAACTCCGAGAACCCCGTTCCTCTCTCCCGGTTGATCACTCTCGCACAAGACAACCGTGCGGCCTACCGGCAGAGCCTGGAAGACCAGGAGTTGATCCCGGAACTGCGTGCGGGGGCGATCGGACAGTTCCTGCCCTCGATTTACGCTGGCGGTACGTGGAGCAATTCCGATTCTGAACAGGAAGCGATCTATGTGGACGGGCTTCCCGTCCCGGGGACTGGTGGTACCTATTTCAACAGTTCGAGTAGCTGGTATGTACAGGCGAACGAAAGCCTGTTTGAAGGCTTGTCCCGCTATTACGGTTACCAGATGACCAGCCTGTCCGTCGAGAACACGTTGTTGAATACCGAGCGTTCGTTCGACGAACTGGTCAGTGACATCAAATCCGCCGCCTACAATGTCCTCGCAGCCGAACGGGCGCTGGAGGTGGAACGGGAAATCCTCAACCAGCGACAGGAAGCGCACCGGCTCGCGAGGGCTCGTTTTGAAACCGGTGATGTGATCGAGCTGGACGTGATGCAGGCGGAGATTGATCTCGGGACACAGGAAAATGCCGTTCTCAGCGCGGAACAGGCACTACGGAACGCGCATGAGCAATTGAACCTGACGGTTGGATTGGATCTTGAAAGCGAGTACACAGTCGCGGGTAATCTCGAACCGATGTTGCCGAATGCCAATCCGGATTCGCTGGTCAGCATCGCCCTGCGCGCACGGCCGGACCTTGAGGTGCAGCGGAACCAGGTAGACTATTACGACTACGATGTGAAGCGAAATACGTCCAACTACTTCCCGACCGCTAACGCGTTCGTGACCTACTCACGGTCGGAATCGGTGCAGGACGAACGTTTCAGCTGGTCAGCTGTTCCCGGTGACCGCAACATCCGGTACGGCCTCAATCTGAACTGGACCCTGTTTGATGGGTTCACTCGTGAGGTGCAGCGTGAACAGGCTGTGATCACGAAGCGCAAGTCGATGTGGGATCAGCATCAATTCGAGCAAAGTGTGGCCGCCGACGTCCGCCGTCAGTGGCGTACGTTGACCAGTACTTTCCAGCAAATCGAAGTCGCCGACCGCAACCGTGAACTGGCGCGCCGCCAGCTCAACCTCGAACAGGAACGGTACCGTGTCGGTGTATCCGACCAACTGAATCTGCGTAGTGCCCAGGTGACTTTTGTATCCGCTGAACGGGAATATCTGGCACGAGTTCTGGACTTTTTCACGACAATGGCCACTCTCGAGCGTGATCTCGGGATGCCTTTGGAGGAGATTGCACGGTGAGTCGAAAAAAGAAGAAGAGCAAAGCCAAAATCTGGATCATCATCGCCGTGGTCGTGATTGTTGGCGGACTCGTGACAGCCAACTTCATGACCAAGCGTGGTCCGAAGGCGATTGACGTCGACGTCGCCGAAGCCATGACCGACAGTCTCGCGCAAACCGTCACCGCATCCGGCAAGGTGCAGCCCAAGACCGAAGTCAACATCAGCTCGAATGTGTCCGGCCGGATTCTGTTCCTCGGCGGCGAAGAAGGCGATCATGTCGATAAAGGTGACATGCTCGTGCGCATCGAGGATGAGGAATACCATGCTGATGTCGAGCAGATGGAATATCTCCTCCGCAGCTACGAAGCCAGCCTGGAAGAGAACCAGAGCAAGCTGAAGCGTGTGCGTGAACTGGCCGAAGCCAGTCTCGCCAGCCAGGCGGATCTGGAAACGGCGACCGCAGCGGTGAAACGACTGCAGGCCGACGTCGAACGTACTCGCGCACAGCTCGAACAGTCGCGTGACCGCTTCGACAAGACCCGCATCTACGCTCCGCTGGACGGCATCATCACCCGCCTCAGCAAAGAGGTCGGGGAGATGGCGATCGGATCGCAGTTCAGCCAGGACATCATCATGGTCGTCAGCCGGCTCGACTCGATGGAGGTCGAGGTCGAGGTGAACGAAAACGACGTGGTGCTGGTGGACATCGGCGACGATGTAGACGTTGAGGTGTTCGCGATGCCGGACACCACCTTCAAGGGCCATGTCACCGAGATCGCCCACTCCGGCACGGTTAGCGGCAGCGGTACCGCCGAGGAAGTGACCAACTTCATGGTCACCGTCGCCATCGACGATTTTGTCCAGACCCTGCGTCCGGGCATGAGCGCCACGGTCGATATCGTCACCGAACGCCGTCCCAACGCCGTCGTGCTGCCGCAGGAAGCGGTTGCCGTGCGCTTGCTGAGCGACGAAGAACGGTTCGCGAAGCAGGCCCGTGAAGCGGAGATCGGTGGCAACCGTGGTCGTGATGGCGAAGAAAACAACGGCGAAAAGCGTCAGATGCAGCGCCTCGGCGACCGCGAGGAACCGGTGGAAGTCGTGTTTGTCGTCCGTGATGATACCGTTTGGGCACAGCAGGTGACGCTCGGCATTTATTCTGACACCCATTTCGAGATCGTTAGCGGGCTGCAGGAAGGCGACCTTGTCGTGACCGGGCCGTTCCGGATCCTGTCCCGTGAACTGCACAGCGGCACCGTCGTCGATTTCACCCCACCGTTCAAGCCCGATGGCGACGGCGAGGGCGACATGCAGGCCGAACCGGGCGAAGGACAGGGTGAGGTTGAACTCGCGGAAGATGGCGAGGATGAAGCCAGCAACATTGAAGAAGTGGAAACCGCGGATGCGTCCGCGTCCTGATCTCCCGCACGGAGTCTGTGATGAGCAAAATCATCCAGCTTGAAGCCATCAGCAAGATTTACGAGATCGGCGACATCAAGGTGCCTGCCTTGAATGGCGTCGACATGGAAATCGACGAAGGCGAGTACGTCTCGATCATGGGACCGTCCGGGTCGGGCAAATCGACCCTGATGAACCTGATCGGCTGTCTCGACACGCCGACCAGCGGCACCTACCTGCTGACCAGCGAAAACGTCGGCGAGATGACCGACAATGAACTCGCGGACATTCGCAACCGCCGCATCGGCTTTGTCTTCCAGACCTTCAACCTGCTGCCACGGGCGAACGCGTTTCATAACGTCGAACTGCCGCTGATTTACGCCGGCATGTCGAAAGATGATCGCCAGGAGAAGGTTGAGTACGCGCTGGAGAAGGTCGGATTGCAGGACCGCATGAAGCACAAGCCGAACGAGCTTTCCGGCGGGCAGCGGCAGCGTGTCGCTGTCGCCCGCGCACTGGTCAACGATCCGAGCCTGCTGCTGGCGGACGAACCAACCGGTAACCTCGACAGCGCCACCAGCTACGAGATCATGGACCTGTTCGGCAAACTGCATTCATCCGGCAACACCATCGTGCTGGTTACGCACGAAGAAGACATCGCGGCCTATTCGCACCGTGTCGTGCGGCTGCTGGACGGCAGGATCAGCAGCGACGAGAAGCAGGAACCGAGACGCATCGCGTCGTCAACCGTGATCGCATCCGCGTAAAATCGCAAGTCCGAGGGGAACACCATGGGTAGAAAAATACGCGGAGCGGGCCGAGCGCTGTGGGAGGGGTTGATCATTGCGAACAACGCCCTGATGGCGAACAAGACCCGCGCCTCGCTGACAACCCTCGGCATCGTCATTGGCGTGGTAACCGTCACCCTGATGATGATGATCATCCAGGGACTCAACAAATCCTTCCAAGACCAGATTTCCTTCCTCGGCGCGAAGACCGTGTACGTGCAGCGCTGGCCGTGGGTCTGGGACGACGACTGGTGGAAGTACATCAACCGCCCGCGCGTCACCATGGACCAGTATGAACAGTTGCGTGAACGAATCGTCGGCGCGGAAGAGATCTCGCCGATGGCGTGGACCGGCCGTTCAGCCACCTATCGTGATAAAACACTTGACCGGGTCAGCATTCTCGGTACGCAGCAGCAGCACGCCATCGTCGGCAGCACGCTCCCCGAATACGGACGCTACATCACGGACATCGACGACCGTTCCGCACGGCGAGTCGCCGTCATCGGGGTGGATGTCCGCGACAGATTGTTCGGTCCTCTCGATCCGATCGGGCGGAACATCCGTATTGCGTCGAAAGTCTACACCGTCGTCGGCATTCTCGAGGAACAGGGCAATTTCTTCGGCGACTCACGCGACAACATCATCATCATTCCCATCGAAACATTGTTCACCGACTTTGGACGTGTCGGCCGGGATGTGATGATCGCGGTGAAGGGACGGGATGACGTTGCCGTCGAGGATCTCGTTGATGAGATCCGGGCGATCATGCGTGGCACGCGCAACCTGAAACCGCTGGACGAAGACAATTTCGCAATCAACCGGCAGGAAGCCCTGTCGGATCTCTACGATACCCTCACCGGCGGGATTTACGCCGCCGGCCTGATCATCGGCGGCATCAGCCTGCTCGTCGGCGGCATCGGAATCATGAACATCATGCTGGTTTCCGTCACCGAACGAACGTGGGAAATCGGAATGCGTAAGGCCATCGGTGCACGGACCACCCACATCTTGTGGCAGTTCCTCGTCGAAGCGATGATGATCTGCATGCTCGGCGGAACGGTAGGGATACTGCTCGCGTTTGCCGGAGGGCAGTTGCTGAAACAGGCGATGCCTGCGGTGTTGCCCCTGTGGTTGGCTGGTGCGGCGGTGTTGTTCTCTGCGGTGGTTGGCCTGCTGTTCGGCATGTTCCCGGCCGCGAAGGCCGCCCGTATGGACCCGATTCAAGCGCTGCGAGCGCAATAACAGGAGAGTCTGATGAATGTAGCCGAAGCACTCAGGGTCTCCGTCGCCAGCATCTCCGGATCCAAGCTGCGCAGTGCGTTGACGCTACTCGGTGTGGTCATCGGCGTGCTGACCATTATCGCCACGATGTCCATCATCCGCGGCCTGAACAACATGGTCGAAGAGGAGATGAACCAGCTCTCCGCCGGCGTGTTCCAGGTGCAACGGTATGACCAGAACATCAATTTCGGCGATCATCACCGTGATCGCCGCTACCGGCCGCCAATCGGCATGCGTGAAGTGGTGGCGATTGAGCAGAACGTACCGCTGGCCAAGATCGTGGCGCCGGAAGTCTGGGACTGGGGCGCGGTGATCAAGTACAAGAATGACGCCACCAACCCGAACATCGTCGTCCTCGGCGGCACGCCTGGTTCGATGCCAAACAACGGGTACGACGTCGAACGGGGACGTAACCTCACCGAACAGGATATCCGCTATGCCCGCCCGGTCGTAATTCTGGGTGACGCCATCGTCAAACGCCTGTTCCCGTACCGCGATCCGCTCGGCGAAGATGTGTTCGTTAACGGCGAAAAAGCGCAGGTAGTCGGCGTTTTTGAAGAGCTCGGCAGCATGCTCAACCAGCAGGCGGATTATCGTGTCGCGATTCCAATTACCACCTTCGAACGCTGGTGGGGCGCGGAACGCAGCTGGAACATCACCATTCAGGTTACCGAGCCGGCACGGATGGATGAGGCGATTCAGCAGACCGTTGCCGCCATGCGCGCCGCCCGTGGCCTGAAGCCGGGCGAGGATAATAACTTCGCGACGTGGAATTCCGCGGAACTGGTCGATTCGTTTAACGACATGACCAAGTGGATCAAGGTCGCCGCGTTCGGCATCGCCGCGATCGCATTGCTGGTCGCCGGGGTCGGCATCATGAACATCATGCTGGTGACGGTCACTGAACGAACCCGCGAGATCGGGGTACGCAAAGCGCTGGGCGCGAAACGGTCAAGCATCCTCAGCCAGTTCCTGATGGAAGCGGTGATCCTGACCGAAATCGGCGGACTGATCGGCGTCGGGCTGGGGGTTGCATCCGCCTACCTGCTCGGTCAGGCGGCCAACCTGCCGGTAGCGGTGCCACTGTGGAGCATCTTCGTCGGCCTGCTCTTCTGCAGCATCATCGGCCTCGCGTTCGGCACCTGGCCGGCGTGGAAAGCGTCACGGCTGGATCCGATCGAAGCGCTGAGGTACGAGTAAAGGCAGTTGCGAGTGGTGAGTGATGAGTGGTGAGCCAACCTCAAACACCAAACACAAACCACAAACCACAAGACACAAGACACGATACTCCGATCACCGAACACCGAACATGAAACCGGGGACACTTACTCCGCTAAGTGTCCCCGGTTTACTCATTGCTTTTCGTCCTACCCGTCCCCCATCCTACATGCCCCGATGACCCGCCGTCAGACGGTTCGCAGGGCTGATCAGAAGCAGACACGGGGGACATGTGAACGGGTCGTATTGTAGAATACAGCGTGAGAGCACGAAGCAATTTCGGCCCGTATTTCGTTGATCAGAAGGTCAAACCGTTCACTTGTCCCCGACGAGTCAAACATGAGGACAACTGTGGCACAGATCAGTGACTTGGCCCAAGCTCGCATGTCTTTTCACACGGGCTTGTAGTTGGTCGATTCTGAATCCCGCAATCTGTAACGACCCAGAGCAACACGGCCGCGTCTGTAAACAGACACGGCCACACCTTTCTTTCCGAGCCCCGATCCCCAGCCCGCCCTATTCCGCCGTCTGTTCCTTCACCACCGCATCCCAGAACTCGTCCTGGAAATAGCTCTGCACGTTCTTCTCCGAACCCGGCTCGAGCAGGTCCAGACTCTGCAGATACGCGAACGGCTGCGCAGATTCATCCGCGAGAATCGAATGGCACAGTGTGCAGTCCATCGGGATCGATTCACCTTCCGAGGTCTGTAACGCCGGATCGTGGCAACGGAAGCACCCCGGTCCGTCACGGTGGCCGAGATGGCTTTCGTACGCACCCCAGTCGATGTTCATCTGCGGGTGAATGTTGCGATCGTAGATCTGCTGCAATGTGGCAATCGCCTGATCCAGCTCGTCCGACTTTTCGGGCAGGAGTTCCGGGTACCGTTGCTGGTAATAATTGTGGAGGCTGGTCTCGATGGACGCCAACGCGGCTTCCTTGTCCGCATAGCTGCCCAGTAAGGCTTCCAGCGCCTTCCGCTTGATGTACGGCAGGCTGCGGTCGATCTGCCCGAACGCCATTTTGTCATCAATTGCGCGGTCTGGTTCCTCGTAGATGTGCGTCGCACGGTTGTGGCAGTCGACGCAGTCCATCACACGGACATTTTCCTCGCCTGTTTCCACCGACTGCGGGTAGTCCGTATTGGTGTACCGCTTCCACGAACCGTCGTCCTGCAACACTTCCACCCACAGCATTTCCCTGCGTTCGTCTTCAATGGATGAATAACGCACGGCGTTGGACTCGGCGACATGCCAGTGGCTGCCGGACGCGTTCCCTTCCTCGCCGGAGCCGATCTTCAGCATTAACGTGGTATACATCGGCGTCGACAACGAATCCCGCTTGAACGCGATTCGGTTTTCGATCCGGTTGCCGTGGAATTTGTCCGGCCAGTGGCAGTGTTCGCAGGTTTCACGTGCCGGTCGCAGGTTATGCACCGGGGTCGGGATCGGGCGTTCGTAGAGGTCGAACGTTGCAGACACCACCTGCCACGCACCGTTCAGCTTCGACAAGAACAGCGCGTCCAAGCCTTCGCCCACATGGCATTCGACACACTTCACATGTGCGTGCGGCGAACCCTGGTAGGTCATCCACTCCGGGTTCATCACGTCATGGCAGGCTGTACCGCAAAAGTGCGCGGAATCCATGAAATGCACCGTCGAAGTGCCGACCACACCCATGAACACGAGATTCACCAGCGTCAGCAGCAGCACGACCCGCACAATCGGTGCGCCGGCTTTGCGCGCTGCGACATCTTCCTCGGAGAACTGATGCGCGAAGAGGTCCGAGAACGGCCGTCCCGTCTTCTTCGAATGCTGCCACCAACCCCACGGGATCAGAGCCAGTCCGAAGATGAACAATCCGGGCAACGCCATATAGCTGATCAGGCCGAGGTAGGCGTTGGTCAACCAGCCGGTCGCGGTGGCGAAGAAGAACAGCACGAACAGGATGAATGCACTGGTGGTTAGAAACACACCCAGCCGGCTGATCGCGTTCGCCGCGAGTCCACGGAGTAGAGCGAAATACAGTCTGCGCACGGGGGGTCCTCCTGCTGACTATTCGCTGTACGTCGGAGTGAACATGTCTTCGTACAACGCCTGCAGTTCACCCGACTTGATACCCTGCTTCAAAACATCCGTATTCTTACTCATCCAGTTGTGCATCGGATCGTTCGTGAGCAGCTCTTCGACATACGCGATCGCTTCCGCGTCGCCGCTTTCCTCTACAGCTGGAATAAACTCGAAGTAGAAATGCTTGCCGACTTCGTAAATCCCGTGCCACCACGCGTAGTCCGGACCCATCATCGCCGCGCCGTGACGCGCCCGCCGTCCTTCGTGATGCCACAGTTCCCAGTAAATCCACTCAATATCGTTGCTGAAGCTGGCCGGATTTTCCAGCGCTTTGTTCTTGCGCAGAATTCCCATGATCTCTGTTGCCGGTTTCGCGAACTTCTCGTTGTACATGTTCACGAGCCCGTCATACTGACGATAATGCCCCTTGTAGAATACGCCACCGTGACAGTTCTTGCAAACGTTTTGCATGTTGTCACGCTTCACATCCCAATCATCCTGCAGTTTACTCACAGGTGGCCGCAACGTCCACGAAAGCCGCGCACCCGCGTCATGCGTCACCGGCATGTCCTTCGTCGCGGACAGGTGACAGGTCGCGCAGGTCGGCGCGACAGCATAGTCATGGCCGACAATCCACGGGTCGGCGTCCAGGTTCATCCTATCCTTGTTCGTATAATACTCGATCCCGTGCTTCGACTCCTCGTAGATCTCCTTCTGCGGATGGTCCGGGCCGAGGTGGCACTTGCCGCAGGTTTCCGGCTGACGCGCCTGCGACCGGCTGAAGCTGTGACGCACATGGCAGGCGTTGCACGAACCGAGGCTGCCGTCCGGGTTCAGCCGTCCGATGCCGGAGTTTGGCCACGAACCCACCGCCAGCTTGTTCGGGCTGTCTGGATCAATTTCCATCTTGCCACCGTGGCACGATTCACAACCGACAATCGCCGCCGGATCTCCACCAACCACATGCGCGAGGTAAGCGTCCGCCGACTCGAGAATCTGACCGGCCTTGGCGTGGTGAGACGGTTGGAATTCGCCCGACTCCTTCTTGTGGCACGTACCGCAATCGTTGGGCGTGACCAGCGTCGCAATCCACGCGCCTTCATGCTTGAATGCGTCCGCGTCGGACCTATCCGCACCGTGACAGTCGTAGCAGGTGACGTTGTGCATCGCGTGCTCGGAATCCCGCCATTGATGATACAATCCGGGCGAGGTTTCCTTGTGGCAGGTCATGCACTTGCCCTTGACCTGTTCGTCAATCGCGAACGATGGTACCGCAAACATCGCCAGGATCAGCATCACGGCACACAGGATGAGGATACGCTTCATCGGACTGTACTCCCCCTGAAGGTGGTTGTCGACGTTGTGATCTTCGGAACAAGCAGAGTGACATTTCCGCCAGTTGTCTGATACAAGGGTACGCTAACCGACGGATGACCTTTTTTGCCTGTGCAAAAGACGGAGGGAAGCGTTAGGAGAGGTTAACCCGAATGCCAGAGACAGAAGGTGACGTTTTCATGCGAGCTAAGTCGGGAGGCGGAACGAACAAAGCATCAGAGTCGTCGATCATCATGCCCACGACATTCATGTCGTGGCTCATCCGCCGGTAGACAATCTGGATGGTCAGTGGATTCCAGAACCATGCCCACGACATTCATGTCGTGGCTCATCCGCAGGCTGGATAATCCGGATGGTCAGTGGATTCCAGAACCATGCCCACGACATTCATGTCGTGGCTTATCCGCCGGTAGACAATCAGGATGGTCAGTGGATTCCAGAACCATGCCCACGATATTCATGTCGTGGCTCATCCGCCGGTGGATAATCCGGATGGTTAATCGATTCCAGAACCATGCCCACGACATTCATGTCGTGGCTCATCCGCCGGTGGATCATCCCTGCTGACAGAGCCATCAGGGGCAGATGCCAACGTCACCACCTTGCCCTTCATGCTCCCGACTCGCCTGTGGGACGAAATCACTCATGATCCAGTTACCGCGTCAATGTATCGTTTATTTCCGATTGAGTTTTCCCCAACCTGAACAGGAGATGATCCCATGAGATACCGGATACTTGGCAAGAGCGGCCTGCGTGTGTCGGAGATTTCCCTCGGCACGATGACCTTCGGCGAGGACTGGGGCTGGGGCGCGTCCAAAGAGGACAGCCGCAAGCAGTTCGACACCTTCGCCACCGCCGGCGGCAACTTTATCGATACCGCCGACATTTACACCAACGGCACCAGCGAACAGTACGTCGGCGATTTCGTTCGCTCGGATCGTGAACACTTTGTCGTCGCCACGAAATACGCCAACGCGCACCCCGGCATGGCACCGCACCACGCCAATTCCGCCGGCAACCATCGCAAGAAGATGGTCGAATCGTTGAACGCCAGCCTGAAGCGGATGAAGCTGGATTACATCGACCTGTACTGGGTGCACATCTGGGACGGCATCACGCCCGTCGAGGAAACCATGCGCGCGCTGGATGACATGATTCGTGCCGGCAAAATCCTCTACGTCGGCGTCAGTGACTGGCCGGCGTGGACCATCGCCCGTGCGAACGCCATCGCCGAACTGCGTGGTTGGAGCGAATTTATCGCGATGCAAATCGAATACAGCCTGATCGAACGTACCCCCGAACAGGAACTGATTCCGCTCGCACGCGCGACCGACATCGGCGTCACCACCTGGTCCCCGCTCGGTGCGGGCGCGTTGACCGGCAAGTACACCCGCGGCGACCGGGCCAGGGAAGGCCGCATCGCGCAACAGGAGTATCAGCGTCTCACGGATCGCGTTATCCGCATCGCGAAAGTGGTCGATGAGGTCGCGGATGAGCTCGGCGTGTCCTCCGCGCAGGTGGCGCTGGCGTGGCAACTGCAAACCGGCGAATTCATCCCGATTGTCGGCGCGACCAAGGTCAGCCAGATCAAGGACAACCTGAAAGCGACTGAACTGACCATCCCCAGCGAGCTGATGGACAAGCTCAACGAAGCCAGCCGTTTCGAACTCGGTTTCCCGCAGAAGTTCATCACCAACGACTTTGTGGCGAACCTGCGTCACGCCGGCCTTGTCGACCAGATCGAACCGCATCGTCCAGACGCCGGTTTCACCTTCTCACAACGCTAGGCGAGTGGTGAGTGCAGAGTTAGAGTGAGGAGTGGTGAGTGAGAACGGGACAGGGTTATCCCTGTCCCGTTGATCGCCTTAAAACCGCACATCCCCACCCACTAAAACCGGTCCGCGCCCCGTATACCCAGCAGGAACCACAGCACAACCACCACCAGCGCGAGAATCGCGGTGAGCGTGAAACGCAGCAAGACGTGATCGGCGACAGTTTCGCCCGGGCTTGGCACGACGAAGATGATCGCCGCGATGAACGGCGCGATAATCAGACGGGATTTCAAGTCCAGGTAAAACCAGGCCGGCAGCGGTCGTTCGCCGAAAATCGCCTGAAAAAACGCCTGGTCGAACCAGTCGAGGAACCAGTCCCAGGTGAAATACGGAAGCAGGATCACTGCCGCGATAATCAGCCGGTTCTTGAGACCGTAAATAACCGCTGGATCCACATTGGATACCACATCAAGCAGCACCACGACTCAATCCCCCGGGAACCTTCGTCCTGTGATCAAGAAAAAATACGCCATGCACCGGGCACCGTTGCAGCGAAAACTGCCACGGACGGTTGTCCGTGACAGTCAGGATATCACTCACCACTCACCACTCATCACTCACAGCTGGTGTTCATCAGAACGGCAGGTCGTCATCGTCATTGCCGCCGAAGTTCTGATCCTGGCCGCCGCCGCTCTGGCCACCGCCGCCCTGATCGCCCGGGTCGATGGGCTCATAGTACGGGCCATCCTGCGGTTGCTGCTGCTGCTTGGAACGTTGGCGCGCGCCACCCTGGCCGCCGCCTTGTCCGCCACCGCCGCCCTGCTGGCGTTGCTGGCCGCCGCCACCCTGACCACCGCCACCACCTTCGCTGCGGCTGGACAGCATCTGGAAATTGTTGACGACGATATCGGTCGCGTAGCGCTTCTGGCCATCCTGGCCTTCCCACGAACGGTAATTGATCTCACCGTCAACATAAATCCGGGAGCCCTTGCGCAGGTACTCGTTCGCAATTTCGGCCGATTTCCGCCAGAACACGAGGTTGTGCCATTCGGTCTGTTCACGCTTCTCGCCGGAGGCCGAGGTCCACTTCTTCGTCGTTGCCAGCGATACCTTTGTCACCGCAACGCCGCTTGGTGTATACGACATCTCCGGATCTTTACCCAGATTACCGATCAGGATTACCTTGTTGACCACGATTCGTCTCCGCCGTTTTTCGTCATCGTTCGCACAGCCCGGTCAGGCCGCACGCCGACGTCTTCTCAACCAATGAAACATGCCCCAGGTTCCCACACCGGACCCGATCACATCGGCAATCCAGTCGTATACATCCGGGAAACGCCCGGGCACAAAGATCTGATGCAATTCATCCGTAACGCCGTAACCTACACAGAAAGCGAAGATAATCCAAGGCGCGACACCGGCCTCAAACCACCCCCGCATGGCCAGCATGCCGAGCACTGCATACGCGACAATGTGCAGCACTTTGTCGAATCCGAGCGGAGCCTGCACATACGGCAACTCGTCGCCCGGAATCGACGATAGCGCAAACAAAACCGCCACCCAGGCCAACGCCGGCCAGATCCGCTTCCACGGCCACTGCTGCATCCGGCCGGTTACCGCGGCAACACGTCCACAACCACCGGCAGGTGATCGGACGCTTCCGGGTTCGCTTCCCGCGTCAAGCCCAACTCATCCAGTTTCGCCTGCGGCAGCAGACGGGTGTCGAAGATGAAGCTGTGCGGAATCTCGAGATTCGAGTCGCTGTACACGATGTAATCCAGCTTGCCCGGCCCGTACGAACTGTCCTCAGCCCGCCACGTGTACACCAGGTTGTGATACAGATGGCGCGGGAAGAGGTCGGTCAATGCTGTCCCATCCGCATCCGGACCGAAGGCCGGCAGGTAAGCGTCGTTCACGATCTGGCCCTCGACCAGCGTAACCAACTGCTGCTGCAAACCCACCAGGTTCATGTCGCCGGTGATGACGACAGGAGTGTCCACGCCCACGTTGATCGGGCCGGATCCCTGACGCGCGTCACGCAGGAACGCCATGAACGCGTCGATTTCCTTCTGCCGCTTTTCGTCCTTGCCGCAGCACGGCGCGTGGGCACCGATCACGAACAGCGGCGAGCTCCAGTTTTGCGGCATCTGCAGCAGGTACGCCGTCGCGCGGGCGTCCGGGATATCGACACACTCGAGAATCGGCCACTTGCTGAGCACGATGATGTCCGCGCCCTGACGGTCGGCGTGCCAGTGCTGTCCGTCCGGTAACGGACGCCACTGGTCAAACAGATCCGCCGCGACCTGTGCCGGAGTGTCCCACACTTCGACCAGCGTCACAATGTCCGGGTCGAGCACGTCGAAGATCGGATCAAACTTCTCCGGCCGTTCGACGATGCCATCGTGCAGGATGTTCCAGGTGACCATGCGGACCGCATCCTCGCTGGTCCGGTCCATGCTCAGCGGGGCAGGTTTACCCGCGTCCGCCGTCAGATCAACCGCTATAAATCCCGAATCCGGAATGCGATCAAGCCCGCCCTCTTCCGGCATGCTGAGGAAGGCGATCCCCACCGTGGTGCCGGGGAAGAGGGGGTGGTCGTGAACAGCGGCATCCAGCGGAATCGACACCTCGAAGAAATCCGAGGTCACCGTCGGCGCAGTCACGATACCCACATCACCATACTTGAATGACTCTGACTTGTTGTCGATGGAAATCAATCCGTTCCGCTGCCCGAACCGCCAGACGACATCCACGCCGCTGAATCCACCCGCACGGCCGGTCCCGGGGTCGTTGTCGGTGTCCAGCAACAGCTGCAGGTTGCTGTAATTCTGCAGGCTGAGGACGGTGTTCACGTTCACCCGCAACAGCAACTGGTTGTTCTGCACCTGCACGCGCACGGTATCAAAGTCGATCCCGTCGGACGCCGCATCGCCCAGTCCTTCCACAATCGGCGGAACCTGGTCCATCGCTTCCAGCGCACGGCCATCCACCATCGCCAGGTCAGAGCTGGCCACCGTCATCGTCTCTTCCGGTGACTGTTGCCCGCAACCGGCGTACAACGCGACCAGCAACATTCCGGCCACGATCAATTTCCAAGCGTTCATCGCTACGTTCTCCAACACTGGGACGTTCATGTTCGCGGGAAGGTACGCGCAGATTCACCTTTCCGGCGAGCCGAGAGCCCGGTTCCAGACAGCTCCAGTGGTCAATTTCGTGATAGCCGGTTGTACGTTCCCTGTAACCGGAGTTGTCTCGTGAGCGTCACACACGGGAAGCTACACACCCAGGGGAGGAAAACCATGTCACGCGCAACAGTATCGCTCGTTATCGCTGTTTTTTTTGGACTGCTGTCGGTGCAGGCAAGCGCCGCCAAAACACACCGCTACAATCTCGATGAAACCTATCCCATTGCTGCGGATGGAACACTGTATCTCAGCACCGATGACGCCGAAGTATCCATTATCGGCGAGGATCGCGATGATGTTCACGTCGTCGTGCATCATACCTGGCACATCAGCGGCGTCAGTTCGAGCGGTGGGGAAGACTTCGAAATCATTGTCACCGAAGAGAATGGCAACCTGCGGATCCGTGAAGCGGACACCGGCGGTATCACCATCATGATGGGATCAATCCGCGAAGAATACACCATCGACATCCACGCCCCGAAAACCATCGACCTGCGCTTGCGCGGTGAGGACGATGACTACCGCGTCCGCAACTTCTCCGGCGACGTTCGCATGGACATGGAAGACGGCGATGCGCTGCTGCTCGAGATGACGGGCTCGCATTTCGAACTCGGCGTGGAGGATGGCCGCATTGACCTCAACGGCGGTGCCGGAATCCTGGACCTGTTCGCCGAAGATGGCTCGATCACGGTGGAAAACGGGAAATTCAAGGACGTGCACGGTACGGTTGAAGACGGCGAAATTGTCGTTGAAACCAGCCTTTCGGACGACGGCAGCTACCGGATGAAGGCCGACGACGGCAGCGTCGAACTGCGTGTACTCGATGGCGGTGGCACCTTCCGGCTCGAATACGAAGACGGCGGCACACGCGTTGGCCGCGACTTCGAACTCATCGACGAGAACGACTACTACGAGGAGTACGAGCTGCCCGGCGGCGAGGCGAACGTGCGGATGAGCGTCGAAGACGGACGCATCATTCTACGCAACTAGGCTTCGGGCTGTGGGCAATGGGCTATGGGCTATGGGCTGTGGGCAATGGGCTATAGGCTATGGGCTGTGGGCAATCGGCTATAGGCTATGGGCTGGAGGCTGTAGAAAAATGGTCGTGCCTGATCACAGGCACGACCGTGTTATTCTCCTTGATAGACGCACTGTGTCGGGCCTGCAGCTAACCCTTGCGCGAGGTGAGGGGGTCGGTACACAAACCGTTATTGAACACGTACGTCATTCCGAACGGAACGAAGAGAAGTGAGGAAGATCCAGCCACGCACCAGATACAGGATGCCAACCGGTTTAGCATAACCTGTTGATAACCTGGATCTTCTTCAGCCGCAAACGAACGCGTCTTCAGAATGACGTAGCTGCCAACTGCCGGTGTATTCCGGATTGCTCAATTGCATCAGCTGGTCGTGAAAAGACAGAGAATGGCCGTGTCCAGACTCAGACACGGCCGTTTGTGTTTCTCAGGACTCAGGTCTCAAGACTCAGGACTTTAATCAAATCCCGTGAATCGCAAACCACACCGTCCGCCACAGGATCACCATGTCCGTGGTCAGCGAACGGTTCTGGATGTAATACAGGTCGTAGTCCAGGTTGTCGTGGATGGCGATCGAACGGTCCGCCGAGATCTGCCACAGCCCCGTGATACCCGGCTTCACCTGCAGCCGTGCACGCTGGAAGCGTGTGTACTGTTCCACGATGAACGGCATCTCCGGACGCGGGCCGACGAGACTCATGTCGCCTTTGAACACGTTGAACAGCTGCGGCAGCTCGTCCAGCGAGCTCTTGCGCAGGAAACGGCCGGACCGTGTGATCCTCGGATCGAGTTTGCTGCTCGGGCTGACGGCGTACTTCGGCGCGTTCACATGCATGCTGCGGAACTTGAACATCCGGAACGGCTTGCCGTTCTTGCCGACACGTTCCTGCGAGAAGAATACCGGGCCCTTGCTGTCGAGTTTGACCCAGATCGCGATCAGGATCAACAGTGGCGACAGGCCGATCAGCATCAGGCTGGATGCAGTAAAGTCAACCGCACGCTTCATCTTGTCGTAATAGATACGTTCCGGCGCACGGCGTTCACGCAGCAACACCTGCCCGCCGGCATAGGTCGCAGTGACCGACATCGTCGGAATTCGGCCGATACTCGGCAGCATGCTGGTTACCACACCGCGACTCTCGCACAGCCGCAGAATATCAACGATCTCATCCTGCGGCATTTCCGGATCGTTGATCCATACTTCCTCGATCGCGTGCCGCTTGATGAAGTGTTCCAGTTGGCTGTAGTCACCGAGCACGGGCACCGAACCCACAAGGCCACGGCTTTCCGTTTCGATGTAATCCCCGTTCCGCACCGGATCTTTCGACAGGAAACCCACCGGTAAATAGCCCGGATCCCAACATGATAACGCCTGCCGCAGCACGTACGGACCCTCCTTGTGCGCGCCGACGATCAACAGCTTGTGGGTGCGCACAGGACGGTCATAATGCTTCGAGATGAAGGCGACGGACAACGTTTTCTGCAGGATCAACAGCATCGGGACGACCACCATCGCAGCCGTCAACATGCCGCGTGTGTCGAACTGGTTCTGGACGTACAGGAACGGCGGGAAGGTGACCAGCATGACCATCGTCAACGAACGGATGAATCGACGGTCGCCGTCGAGCTTCATGTGGTTCAGGCTCGGGTTGTACGTGCCCTGCCACCACATGATGATCACCGCGAGTAACGAGGATATCGCTCCGTAAACGAGAACGTGATCCTTGGGAATGGGACGCAGCACGCCCTCAGCCAGTTCCTTGACCGGAACGCCTGCGTCGAAAAGATTAAACAATCGTGCTACGTACAGGGAGAGAATGATCCCTGCATATACCGTGGCCAAGTCGATAAGAACCAGCAGAACTCGCATGAAATTCCGCGAGGAACTCGATGCTGTCTGCTGTTTTATCACCGGCGGGGGTACTGCCGTTTTCCTGTGGCCATTTCCCGAATGACCAGTATCAGGAACAACGGGACGTTCTTTAAGTACCGTTTCCATAAGCGCCGTGGCTCCATCACCATCCGGAAGAACCACTCCAACCCGCTCCGCTGAATCCAACGCGGGGCCTGAGTCACTCTCCCGGTGTAGAAATCAAACGCTGCGCCAACCCCGATCAGCACGGGCCGGCCCAACTTCTCTACGTGGTCGGCCATCCACCGTTCCTGTTTCGGTGTGCTCAGACCAATCCACACGATGTCCGCACCTGAATCGCGGATCATCTTCATCACCTCATCATCCTCTTCCGGTGTCAATGGACGGAACGGAGGAGACCAGGTGCCAACAACCTGCAGAGCTGGGAATTTCTCACGCATCCGCTCTGCCAGCATTTCCGGCACACCCTCAGCACCGCCGTAGAAGAAATGCTTGAAACCCGCATCATTCTCCACACTGCGCTGAAGTACCGCCAGGAACAAATCCGGACCGTAGCACCGGGTCACATGGCGGCGGCCATGATAATGATTCATCCACACCAGTGGCATGCCATCGGGGACAACCATCCCCGCGTCGTTATGTATTTGACGGATCGCCTCGTCTGCCTGGCTCTCCATCACACCGTGCATGCCGGTGCAGGTGACAAAATTCGGTTCTGATTTCCGGATCCATCGCTCGATCACTGCAACAGCTTGATCCAGCGATACGCTGCTGACCGTCACCCCCAGCAGCTTAATCGAATCGGCTGCCCGCAAACTAAATTCCCTTTGTCACCGTTTCATGAACGTTGGGTTTACCGCGCCGAGAAAGCAACTCTGCAAACTAGCGCACGCTAACGTTACCGTGCAACCTGAATATCACCAGTTTTGTCATTTTATTGTTAGACGTGCCGATGGTAAACCCGTTGATTTCAGCCTCATGCACAAGTGACGGCTCCAGAGGATATCAGATTTAGGTATTTCGTCTTCGTGCGAATTTCGCTTGCATGTGCGATATGGTGATAACATGTTATAAAGGAATGACGAACGGGGTGACTCCCATCACTCGCGGCTCAAAGCTTGCGTTAGCTACATTGAATGAAGTACAAAAGGCTGAGTCGAATACGGTCACCAAACCGCGAGTAAGGCGTGCCGAATCATACGAAGAGAATGATCCAGATCCAGCGGCTATTTGTGTCCGCGATCCTGCTCGCGTGCTCTCTGCTTGCGCAACCGTTCCCCGCGCAAGCCGGATTGTACGCTGATCATTCCGTGTACGAGTTCCTCAACCGAGCCTGGCTTTACGGCGCCACCGAACAACCACCGCCCACGGTTCGTCCCGAATCCCTGCCGGTTCTGATCGAACGGCTGCGGGAGTGTAGCACCAACCGCGACAAACTGCCAGCAAGCGAACAGGCGGAACTCGACGAGTTGCTGAGCGAGATCGCCGTGTACGGGCAGGACGAGTCCCTGGTGCCGGATCGCACCCGCTGGGACAACGTTATCCCCTCCGGATCGCCACTGTTCAAACATGGCGCGCACCTGTACGGCATGCGCCGGGATGAACTCAGCTTCACCGTCGACCCCATCATCGCCTGGCACGGCATCTACGACGAGGACTACAACGACGAACCGCTGCTGCGTTCGGTGATCGGCGTTGACGTGCAGATGGCGCTTGGTACCTCGTGGACCGCGGGAGTGCGTTTTACCGATACCGCCGAATACAATCAAAACAAAGCGCGCGGAGCTTACAGCCCGACTCCGGGGTATGTGGCGTCAGTGTCGCCCGCCGGAGCATCATCGTCGTTTGATGAGACCCTGGCGTACCTGGAGTACCACAGCGAGTTCGTGGACGCAGGGTTCGGGCGGGACCGGTTGGAACGTGGCCCGTCGCTCGACCGTGGACTGATCGTATCCGGAGAGGCACCGGCGTACCTCTACCTGCAACTTAGAGCACGGGTGAAACCGTGGCTCGTGTTTGATTACTTTCACGCCCGGCTGGACCCGTCTCCGGTCGAAGATGAAGTTTATTACGTCTCGCCGAGTGGCAAGCAGCGCAAGGTGGTGAATCAGAAGTGGTTCGCGGCGCACCGGATCGAGGTCAACCCGAAACCGTGGCTGCAACTGGGGCTCAGCGAGACAGTGATCTACGCGGAACGGGATCCGGAAATCGGGTACATGATCCCGCTGAACATCTACTGGTCGGAAAACCACCACCAGGACCGGGATGACAACGTCGCCTGGGGTGTGGATCTGCGAGTGCAGCCCTTGCGTGGATGGGCCTTCTATTTCGAGGGATTGCTGGACGAGACCTCGATGAGTGGCCTGTTTAGCAACAAGTTGCACAACCGTACGGCCTTCGCGCTGGGTATGGACGTAATCGAGCCATTGGGGTTGCGCGGAAGCATGCTGCAACTGCACCTTACTCGACTTAGGCCGTATGTGTATTCCCACTGGTTTGCTGTGAGTGTGTACGCCCACAATGGAACTGCGCTCGGTTCGCCGATTCCTCCGAACAGTGACGCCCTGACCCTGAGTTTCAGCCAGAAATTCGGCGGAACCTGGAAGGTCACCGCCATGGGGCAACGGTTGCGTCACGGTGAATCGATTCCAGGAGAGGATCCGGTCGGCGGCAACATCTACGAGCTGGTGCCGGTGCGGGCACGAGACACAAGCTATCCACTCCTTGCCGGAGACGAAGCTACGGCTTGGCGGGGAGAGGTGGCAGTTGAGTGGGAACCGTTGGAAAATCTTGTGTTACAAACACGAGCCGGGCTCACGAGGGTCGATAACGAAACTCTCGCCTTGTTCCTGGCTGGTTTTACGTATAATCTCTGATTCCTTTTGGAGATTCGGAGCTTTTTCGACATTTTATAAGGATGTGCGATTTCTGCGCTAACTTGGCCGGACTTCCTGCGAAACCAGAGCGCGGAAACCGCGGATCCGTTGAGCCTACACGGACCGCACGAACAGGAGCTGAGATTGACGAGGGGTAGAGGATTGTCTGGTGCGCCTGCACCACGGGTCATGGCCATGCTGTTCCTGGCCGTGGTCATGGCGTTTACATTGATTCCGGATGCGCGCGCTGCGCGCACCATCGATGTCGGAGATCACCTGCAGATCAGTGTGCTGGGAGCTCCTGAATTCAACCGGTTGCTGAAAGTCCGGGATGACGGCACCGTGCCGTACCCGTACATCACCGAAATCCCGGTGGTTGGCATGACGACCACTGAGATGCAGACCCTGCTGGTCACCATTCTGCGACGGTACATGGATAACCCCGTCGTGGTGGTCGAAATTCCGGAGAACTACACTGTTAATGTGCAGGTGCTCGGGCAGGTACGCCAGCCGGGCCTGGTGCAGATTCCAGTGAACACGGATGTGCAGTCGGCGATTTCACTCGCCGGCGGGCCAGCCGATCATGCCGATCCAAGCGGGGTACACATCCTGCGTCCGACCGGCACCGACGCCAGCGGAGAAACCGAGTGGAAGCGGATTGATGCCAACCTCCGTGAGTTCCTCGCCAGCGGAGATCTCAAGGATCTGCCGAAGCTCCAGGAAGATGACATCATTATTGTGCCCTCCATCACCAACAACTCGTCGGTGATGGTTGTAGGTTGGGTTAACAAACCGGGAAACTACGTCCCCTACGCCGATTCGAACGTGCTGAACATGGTGCTGCTCGCCGGCGGTTTCCGGCCAGATGCCGACAGGTCGAACATCATGCACCTGTTCCAGGTGTCGCCGGGCGTGTATCGGGAGACGGAGCTCGACCTGGATGAAATTATCGCGGATGCGCAGATCGCGCAGATCCCGCCGGTCAGCGGCGGAGACGTGATCATCGTATCCCTGTACGATCCGTTCTTTACGTGGGACAGAATGCTCGACCTGTTGCGTGACGTCAGCGTCATCGCCAGTGCGTACCTGATCTATCTGCGTATCGACCGGCTGGACAACAATTGAGGGTAGTCTTCCGCCACGGCCGGACAACAACGTCCGGGGTGCGGAAGATCACGAGAATGTCGTGATCGAGTTGATGGGAAAACCGGCTGCGGCGATCCTGTCCAGATGACGGTTCCAAACGAGTGGGCTGACTGTTGAATACCAAGAGTACCGATCTGTTCCAGCAGGCTGAGTCGCTCAGCGCGCGTGACATTTACGAACGGGTAATGGGGGCGCTGCTCAAGCACCTCGTCCTGTTCGTCGTGTTCTTTGTCGTGACGCTGGCCGCGGGCGTGTTTATCGTCCTGCGCCTGCCACCGGTGTACATCTCCAAGGCCACGCTGATGTTCGGCGTGCAGACGAGCCCGCAGGCGATGGCCACGAGCACGTTGATCCCCGGGATGAGCACCGTTGTCCCCCAGGATTACTTCAACTCCATCATCAACAGTGAATTCTTCCTGCGCCAGCTCGAAGAATCGCTGGATGCTGCCGGCTATGAGCCGGCAACCAAGCCGACCATCGAGAAGGAAATCAACAAGGCCGTTGATTTTAACATCCAGAAGAACGGATCCTTCCTCGATATCACCGCCGAGTTGTCCGACCCCACTGCAGCCTACGCGCTGGTCAAGCACGCCGTGGACGTGTTCCAGGCACGATCGGCCAGCTTGCAGGTGCAGGAATTGAACAATACCATTGTCTTCCTCGATCAGCAGCTTGCGCTACTCAGCGAAGAGATGGAGATTGTTGAACGGGAAGTGAAACAGTTCGAGGAAAAGAACCAGATCACGCCCGGCAACCTGCTCGAAAGCAGCGTCTACTCTCGCCTCTACGCCTTGCAGGATGAGCTCGCGGAAGCGGAAGTGATGTTGTCGCTGACCGAGCTGAACTACAAGACCTACAGCGAAGAATATCGCAAACTGACGGAAAGTTCCGCCGCCGAACTCGGCGGTATGGACAATCCGCTGGTCAAGCAGATTCGCGCGGACCTGCAGAAACTGGAAGAGCGTCTGGTTCAGCTTCCGGAAGACAGTCCGGAACGCGAATCGATAATGAACCAGATCGACGTCGCGCAGCAGAACCTGGTGACGGCAATGACATCGAACGCCGGAAGCTCCAGCCTCAAGGCGGAACGCGGAGCCAAGCTGGCGTCGGTGATTACCCGCCTCACCGAGGCGGAAGTGCAGCTGGCCAACTTGCGCAACAAGATTGATTACGTCAACGCGCAGATCAAAGACTACCAGCGCCAGCATCCAGACCTGCTCGAATCAGCCCTCGAGTATTCCCGTATGCAGCGTTCGCGTGCCGTGTTGCAGCAGACGTACGATCTGATGATGACCAAGCGCGAGGAAACCCGCGTCCAGGCCGCCTCCGAAACCGGTGGCGTCAAGGTGATCGACCCGCCGTACATCCCGGAGCAGCCGGAAGATCCGCAGACCATGCTGCGCCTGATCATGAGTGTGATGGTCGCGCTGATGGTTGCGTCTTTCGGTGCGTACCTCGCGGACCTGTTCGACAACACCATCAAGAGCACCGACGAGATCCAGAAAGAACTGAACGTCAGCGTGCTCGGCATGATCCCGTTCATCAACTCGAAGAAGGTCGAGTTTACGCACGGGAACGGCCACAAACCGGTGATCAGCAGCAGCGGAAAGCCATACCCGATCATCGCGTACATGCAGCCGCAGGATCCGGCGGTCGAAAGCTACCGGTCGCTGCGAACGGGTCTCGTCTTCTCCGCCGTCGACAAGCCGCTGGAATGCTTCACGATTTCCTCGGCTGACCACGCGGACGGTAAGACGTTGACCAGCTGCAACCTGTCGCTGGCTTTCGCCATGGGCGGGAAGAAGACACTGCTGGTTGATTGCGACCTTCGTGTCCCGGATCAGCACCGTCTGTATGATGTGGAACGGACCCCCGGCCTGTCCGACCTGCTCGTCGGCCAGTGCGAATGGGACGAAGTGTTCCGCAAGACGATGCACGAAAACCTGACCGTGGTTCCGGCCGGTTCGCGTACACCGAGCCCGTCCGACCTGCTCGCCTCCGAGTCGATGAACCGCTTCATCGCCCGCGCGAAGCAGGAATACGATACTGTCATTCTTGACGCGCCGCCGATCCACGTCGCCATCGACGCCAAGATCCTGACCTCGAAGTCGGACGGTCTGGTGCTGGTCGCGCTGATGGAGAAGAACACGATGGCCGACCTGCGCAGCTGTATCGCACAGGTGGACCAGGTGGATGGCCGCCTGTTCGGCGTCGTATTCAACGGTATCAAGGTCAACAAGCTGAGCAGCAAGTACTACTACGGCCGATTCTTCAACGAATACTACGGCGCAAAGAAGTACTACACGGAAAAGGCACGAAGCGAGAAGGAAACCGCTTAGCCGCCATTGCAAGACTGAATCACTCCCACCCGTGCGTCCCCTGACGGGATCGGGTGGGAGTGTGTTGTCTATCGCCCATTTCCAAGAGCCTGCTGCATGAACGACATTTTTATTACCGCGTTTCTGGAGAGGGCGACGTATCACCGAATTCGTTCGTTTTCGTTGTGTCTGTTTAATGAAAATCCCCCCGGCGCTACACATCGACGTGCAAACTGGATGATTTCGTGAGCGCAGCGTCTCAAACACAGGGTAAACTGAACCAGCTACTCGTGGTGTTGGCCAAGGAATCCGGCATCACCATGGTCGGCCGCGGCATCAGTGTGGTGCTGCAGCTGTCGACGCACGCCGTCCTCACTCGTCTTCTGACCCCCGCTGAATACGGTATTTTCGTCCTCGCGTGGACCATTTCGCAGTTCATCGCCCTCTTCGCCCAGGTTGGACTGGACAAGGGTGTGATCAAATACGGCACCGAAGCGCTCAATCGGCAGGACTCCAGCCTCAGCTCGGTGTTGATCCAATCAGTGGCGATCCACACCGTAATTGCGCTTGCGTTCTCCGCCGTGCTCTATTTCAGCTCGTCGTGGCTCGCGGTGTCGGTGTTCCACAAGGGCGAACTGGAAAACGCACTGCGCATGCTGGCGGTGATGGTGCCAGTGCTGTCCGGGATGCACGTGATCGTTGCCATCACCCGCATCTCGAAGAAAATGACCTACGCGGTGCTGTGTGAGCAGATCCTGCAGCCGCTCAGCCAGTTCGGCCTGACGTTGCTGTTTATCGCCGGCATGGGGATGACCATCGAAGGTGCCTTGATGGCGCTCGGTGCGTCGTACGGCATCGGCTTCCTCGCAGGGGTGGCGTTCAGCCTGAAACTGTACGCTTTCACCGGAAACGGCAAGCTGGTCAACCTGCCGCTGGCGTGGCAGATCCTGCGCTACTCGTTCCCGACATCGATGGCCGCCGTGTTCGCCAAGACGAACAGCTGGGTCGACCGCTTGATGATCGGGTATTTCATGGCGGCGGCGAGCGTCGGTGTGTACCAGGCAGCGTCGAAAATTTCCACGCTGTTCATGGTGCTGGCGAGCATGTTCCACGGCATCTTCGCCGTCCTCGCGGCGGACCTGCACGCCAAGAACGACAAGGAAAACCTGAACGGGATCTACCGGGCGAACACCAAGTGGGGGCTGTACGTTGCGCTGCCGCTGTTCCTCGTGATTCTGTTTAACGCCGATACCATCCTGGGCACCATCTTCGGCTCTCCCTACGCACGCGGCGGAGCACCACTGGTGTTGCTGGCGGCGGGACAGCTGGTCAACATAGGCACCGGCTCGGTCGGCCTGGTCCTGATGATGGGCGGGCAGCAGAAACTGTGGATGATGACGTCGATGATCATGTTTGCCGTCAACATCTTCGGAAATATCCTGCTGATCCCGAAATGGGGCCTGCAGGGCGCCGCAGTTGCGACCTCAGCATCTGTCGCCACGATGTTCATTATCGGCGTCTTCATGGCGCGCAAGTACGTTGGTGTCTGGCCCTACGACCGCCGCTTTGCCAAGGGATTGTTGGCCTCCCTGGCCGCCAGTGTGCTGCCCATCGGCCTCAAGCTGCTGCCAATCCAGAACTCTTTTGTTGAATTGCTGATCAGCGTAACGTTGATTGTGTTGGTGTACATTGTCGCGTTGTCCGCGCAGGGGTTGGATGATGATGACCGCTGGGTGTTGACTCGAATGCGACGCCGCATACGTTTCCGGAACATGACGGTCTGATGATACCATGAAAAACTCGAACGTTAAAGTCCTTTACATCACCGGGTGGGGTCGCAGCGGGACAACGATCCTGGACCGAATCCTCGGCCAGATCCCCGGCTTCAACTCTGTCGGTGAGGTTCGCTACATCTGGGACCGGAATTTCATCGGCAACCACCTCTGTGGCTGCGGCGAACACTTCCGCGACTGCCCAGAATGGCAGGCGATCGTGGAGGATGCGTTCGGGGGATATGACTCCGTCGATCCGAACCGAATGATTCAACTGCGCGACCGGTTGACCCGTACCCGTCACCTGGCCGGGCTGGCTGTGCCGGGCGCGACACGGCGAGCGCTGTGGGAAAACGCCCGTGAGTACCTGACCAACCTGATCCTGCTGTACAAGTCGATTCAAAACCATTTCGGCTGCAATGTTATCGTCGACTCGTCCAAATTTCCGACCTACGCGTTTACCCTCGACATCCTGAAAGAGATCGACCTGTACGTCGTCCATCTCGTGCGCGACCCGCGCGCGGTTTCGTTCTCATGGTTGCGTCGCAAGCTGCAGCCGGATACCGGAACCATGCAGCCGATGGATGAACACGGTCCAATCTTCTCCACGTTGCTGTGGGACTCATGGAACGTTGCCACTGAGGCGACCTGGGGAAAACGGCCGGAACGCTACGTGTTCATGCGCTACGAGGATTTTGTCCGCCAGCCGCGAAAGGCAATTATCCGTATCCTGCGCCGGTTTGGCGAGAGCACCGAGAGACTGCCTTTCGTTGACGACCATACCGTCTATCTTGGCAAGGATCATACGTGTTCGGGGAATCCGAACCGCTTCCAGGAAGGGGAAGTCACACTCCGGATGGATGACGAGTGGACCCGCAAGATGCGGCCCCGTGACAAGTACCTGGTAACTGCGTTGTCCATGCCGTTCCTGCATCGGTATGGCTATCCCATTTTCGTCTGAACCGACCATGGTTGTTGAGGAGCGTGCAAACGGCCGTTATAGTCCGGCCAACCGTCCACTCAAGCGAACGGTTACCCGATTCGTCCGGCGTAGCATTTTCGCGTTCCGCCGCACGATTGCGTCCGACAGCCGGTTTCCCGATTTCGTGATTATCGGCGCGCAACGGGCGGGCACGACCAGCCTGTTCAACATTCTCTCCGGCCATCCGTCCGTCACTCAGTCCGTCGTCAAGGAAGTCCATTTCTTCGACCTGAATTATGACAAGGGGCTGGAATGGTACAAGTCGCACTTTCCGATTTACCGCTGGGTACGCTACGGCCCGAAGCACCGCTGGGGCGAAGCGAGTCCGTACTACCTGTTCGAACCGCGCGTGCCGGAACGGATGCATCAGGCGCTGCCGAAGGTGAAACTGGTTGTTCTGCTGCGGAATCCGATTGACCGCGCGTATTCGGATTACCAGCGTCAGGTACAGTTGGGGCAGGAACCGCTGAGTTTCGAGGACGCGCTGGCTGCCGAGGGCAAACGCACGCACGGCGAGGCGGAGCGGATGCTGAAGAATCCGGCCTATGTCAGCATCGACTATCAGCGCTACGCCTACATCGAACGCGGGATGTACACCAAGCAGCTGGAGCGCTGGCTGAAACTGTATTCCCGCGACCAGATGATGATCATTCCGGCGGAGCGTTTCTTTCTGCATATGCCGGAGGTGCTGGACGAGGTCATCAGCTTTCTGGATCTGCCGCATCACAGTTTCCCGGGACTACGCACCGACAACAGCGTGCCCTACCCGGCGATGAGCCCGGTGACGCGGGACAAGTTGCGCGCCACCTTTGCAGACGAGAAAAAACAGTTGGAAGCGATGACGGGTCTCACCTTCAACTGGGATATCTGAGATGGGTGATTCGCTGAATCTGCTGCGTGACAAGGCGCGCGAGGCGAACGTGTCTGTCTCCGTGCGGGCGCTGGCGAAAGAGCTGCTGGTCGCGTCACGGCGTCCGACCGCCGGGATGCGGCTGAAGCCGTCCTTTTTTCTGATCGGGTCGATGAAGGCCGGCACCACGTCGCTGTTTAACAATCTCATCCTGCATCCGATGATCGCCGAGCCGGTGTCCAAGGAAATCCGCTTCTTCGACTTCCATTACGAACGGGGACGGCGCTGGTACCTGGCGCATTTTCCGCTGGAAAAGACCGCGAAGAAACAGGGCGAAACGTTGACCGGCGAAGCCAGCCCGTCATACCTGTTCGACCCGCACACACCTCGCCGGATCAGGCGCTTCGAGTCGCAGGCGAAACTGGTTGTGCTGCTGCGTAACCCGGTCGACCGCGCGTATTCCCATTATCAGCACGCCGTCCGCTACTGGGGTGAGACGCGATCTTTCGAGGACGCCGCCAAAGTCGAGGAAGAATGGATCGGTGAGGAACAACGGCGCAGGATGCTCGACACCCGCTTCATGGGCGTCAAGCGGATTCATCACTCGTACCTCACGCGGGGCCGGTACCTTGAACAGCTGAAACGGTGGGAGAAGATGTTCCCGCGCGAGCAGATGCTGATCCTCAAAGCCGAAGATTATTTCGAACGGCCGGAAACCGTGATGCCGCGAGTGCTGGACTTTCTCAAGCTGCCCAAGTGGGAGCCGGATTCCTTCCGGCGGCTCAACATGGCCAACTACAAGCAACTGGAACCGGGTGTCCGGGACTGGATGTACGACTATTTCGCCGAATCCAACCAGGCCTTATACTCTCACCTCGGAACGTCCTTCGAGTGGGAAGCGATGCGGTAGGCCGGCACGGTTTATCTTCGCACCTGATCCCGGTAATCAACAGGAAGTTCACGCATGACCCTGCGTTCACGACATACGACACTACTGACAACGCTGGTGCTGCTGCTGGCGCTGTTGCTGGTGGCCGATGGCTGCGCCGGATCCAAGGCGGGGAAACGCCCCGGCCAACGCACCGGCAAGGACGACAGCGGCCAGCCAGACGACTGGGGCGGTGGCGACAAGAGCAGCGGCACGGCGGACAAGGACCTGCCTCAACTCGATTACAGCGCCCGCATCGCCAGCCCGACCGTTACCGAGACAGCAGGTGCCGGCGAAGTTCCCGCGCTGGACAGTGAGATCGTACGTATCGTCGTGGACCAGAACCACGCCAACGCCGGCGACAACAACCCCGGCACAGCGGATGCGCCGCTGAAGACTATCGGCAGCGCCCTCAAGATGGCGCGGCAAAAAGCGGCCACCGCGAGCTTCATTCACGTGCAAATCCACGAAGGCGTGTACCGTGAACACGCTCGCGTGAGCATGGGCAAGGATGCGGACACGAAACTGTTGATCGAAGGCGTCGGCGATGTCGCGATTGACGGTTCCGAGGTTTACACCGATTGGCAATCCGCCGGAGATGGCCGTTACACCCACTCGTGGGACTACGACTGGGGCCTGGTCACCGAGACCGAGGCGTGGCAGAAGCAGAACGAATGGATGAAGCAGAAGCACCGGGACTGGATCAAGGATTCCGGCCCGTTGTTCAAACGCCGCGAGATCGTAATCGTTAACGGCGACGTCATGCGCCAGGTGCTGAGCAGCAACGATCTGGCCGACGGCACGTATTTCGTCGACGAAGCCAACGACATGCTGTATCTCGATCTGCCGGCCGGTGTGTCAATGAATGACGCCACGGTAGAAGTCGGCGAACGTCCGCTGGTGTTCGAGTTGATGCAGGCGATGAACACCACCCTGCGCAACATCACCTTCCAGCACGCCGCGACGATGGTTGAGCAACGGGCGGCGTGGATTCGTGGCTGCGAAAACTTGCTCTTGGAAGACTGCCGCTTCAACACGAACAACTACCGCGGCCTCGGCCTCTACAACAGCAAGCATGTCACGCTGCGCGATTGTGAGGCAAACAACAACGGCGCGCAAGGCATCGACATGGCATTTATCATCGATCTGCTGATCGAGGATTGTGTCACCAACGAAAACAACTGGCGCGGGGACTGGGGCGAGACGTATTCGTGGGCGATAGCCGGGATCAAGATCCTCAACACCGCGAATACCATCATTCGCAACCATGAAGCGGTTGACAACCTCACGTTCGGGATCTGGTTCGACCATGACAACCTGCACGTGCTGATCGACAACTGCACCATGAAGCGGAACTACGTGGACGGTCTCTTCCTGGAGGCGACACGCGGCCCGATTCTCGTCACCAACTGCGAGATCGAGGACAACAACGTCGGCGGGGTGCGGATCGCCAATTCACGGCGCATCGCACTGATCGACAATCGCATCATCGGCAACGGCCGCAACCAGATCTACCTGCGAGGCTACGGCCGGATGATTGATACACGAGTTACCGGTCAGACCGAGGAAATGGACTACCAGCAGCTTACATTCAAGAACAACACCATCGTCGCGACCGCGCCGGCGCAGAACCTGTTCTGGACCAACATCAACCAGCAGCAGATGAAACCGTTTCTGCAGTCGGTCGAGTCGGATTACAACACGTGGGTCCATCCCACGCCGAATGCCTGCATCGAGGCTGGCAATAATCGTTTCGGGTTTGACGTCTGGCAGGATCTGGTCGAAGGGTCGCACTCGACCATCAGTGCCGAACAATAGTCAGACTGTACCGAGTAGTGTCGGGTGAGGATTTTTCAATCCAGGGTAGTGCTGTGGATACTTCTGCAAATACCATCTTCGGGAAGCTGAAAAGCAAGGATTACGGCTACATGTTGATGCTGTTCTGGCGCAGCATCTTCATCATGGGCCTGCTGTTGTTCGCGTTCATTCTGGGCGTCGTTCCACAGATGGTCAAGCCGGATGTCCTGCCGATGATTATCGCGGGATACGTGATCATCATTCTCTGCGCGATTTCGATTCTGAAACCGCTGCTGCTGGTGTACTTCACCGTCATTTCCGCTTCCACGTCGACCATCGTCAAGAACATCGGCAACATGAATGTCGGCGGTACCACCATGTCCACCTCGGGCATGCGCTGGGCGCTGATTACGTTCATCGCCGGTGTCATCAACCTCTACTACTTCCGGAACAAGGGCATCCAACGCAAGTACTGGCTGTATATGGTGTTCCTTGCGTACGGCGTGGTGATCTACATCGTCAAGGGATCGGCCGGTACCGGCGACAAGGATCTGGTCTGGTATGCGCTCCCGATGATCATCGGGATGTTTACCTACAATTATTTCCTCAACGCCGACCTGAAACGGTTCGAACATAACGACTGGCTGATCCGCAACAACGTCTTCATCGTGATGTGGATGTTCGGCTGGTTCTTCGCGACCGGCGGCCTGGTGATGACGGCGAACGGCCCGGACGGCGACGTCGTCGCGCGTACCGTCGCGCTGTTCACCTCAACCATTCTGCCGATTCCACTCGCCCGCTGGCGTTACCATCCAGATCCGAAACAGCGCCGCATCGGCCTGGTCTATTCGCTGCTGTTCCTCGGGACTGTTTTCATTACGCTGTCGCGTATGGCGTTGGGTACCGGCATGATGCTGGTCGTGATTTCGCGCAACCGTCCACGGCACTTCATGCGTCTGGTTACGGCGGTGCTGGTCGGTGGTACGCTGATCGTCAGCTTGTTCGTTGCCGTGCCGGCCTTCCGCGCGCGCATGTTCAAGAACGGTCGCTTGCCGCAGAACATGACCGAATTCCTCATCACTTTCGACTCGTCCGGTCGTTTCTCCAAGCTCTGGCCGCATACCGTCGCCAGCGCGATGGATTCTCCGATCTTCGGCCAGGGACCGGGAACCGCTCGCCGCAACATCGGTGAGGCGATGACCGCGCAGAAGGTCCAGCAGGAATATCCGCCGCACAATGAGTATCTGCAGGTGTGGCACGACTTCGGCGTAGTTGGCGCGGGGATTCTACTGATCTTCTATGTATATCTGACATTACAGCTATGGTTCAGATGGAAATTCCACGACGACAGGGGGAACTATGTCCAGGCCTACTGGTCGATGGCGGGATTTCTCTCGATTTTCCTGATCGCGTTCTCGTCGCTCACGGCGAACACACTGCACTACCCGTTCGTAATGGCGATGGCCTTCATGATCATGGGCATGTCGGACGCGATGCACGATCGCTTCATCCAGGAACATCACAACCAGATGATGCCGGACGAGAAGAACCCGCTCAGGTTGAAGAGCATGTTCGTCTTCACACGGTAATTTTCGACAACTGACGCTTCGCAACCCGCAGAGTCACGGTGGATCCCGGAACATGCGAGTTCTGCTCGTCTACAACGATTACAAGCAGCGCGGCGGCGAAGCGGTTGCCTTCGAGAATGAGCGTGACCTGTTGCTGGCTAAAGGTCACGCCGTTCGCACCTACATGCGCAGCAACGACGAAACCGACAGCATGGGCCAGCTCGCCGTTGCGACCCGGATGATCTGGAGCCAGCAGGATTACAGGGCCATCCGCACGGCCATCCGCGAACACAACGCGGACATCGTCCACGTCCACAATTTCTTCCTCATGATCAGCCCGGCGGTCTATTATGCCGCTGCTGCCGAACACGTGCCCGTTGTTCAGACGATGCACAATTACCGGCTGCTGTGTCCGTCCGCGACGTTCTTCCGCGATGGCAAGGTGTGCGAAGACTGCATGGGCAAGTTCGCACCGTATCCCGGCGTCGTGCACGCCTGCTACCGTGACAACCGCAAGATCAGCGGTGCAGTCGCGGCGATGCTGACCACGCACCGGATGCTGGGAACGTGGAACCGGTACGTTACCCGCTACATCGCATTGACCCCCTTCACCCGGGATAAATACATCGAGGGCGGATTGCCGGCGGAACGGGTCGTCATCAAGCCGAACTTCCTCAGCGAAGATCCCGGCTACCAGTACGAACCGCAGGACTATGCCCTGTTTGTCGGACGCCTGTCGCACGAAAAAGGCGTGGCGACGCTGATGGACGCGTGGAAGCAGGACGATCCCGGCCTGTCGCTGAAGATCGCCGGGGACGGACCGTTGATGGACGAGTTGCGCACCAAGGCAGAGGGGACCCGCGTTGAATTCCTCGGGTCGCAACCGCGAGAAAACGTCTACAAGTTGATGAAACACGCACGGATGCTGCTGTTCCCGTCGATCTGGTACGAGTGCCTGCCGTACACCATCCTCGAAGCGTTTGCCATCGGCACGCCGATCGTGGTCTCGAAGATCGGGTCCATCGGTACGATGATCCGTCACAACGATACCGGCTTGCACGCCGAACCCGGCGATCCCGCATCCTGGAGCCGCACAATCCGGGATATCCAAGGGGATTCGGCCGGACTGCAACGCATCTCAAGATCCGCACGGACCGAGTTCGAACAGACCTACGCGACCGAGGCGTCCTACCAGCGCATGATCGAGATTTACGAAGACGCTCTCGGGAAAAGAACCGTTACGGCTACGAGATAGAATTTTCAGGCATTTCCAGCTTCCTTCCGCTTCGGTGTTCTCAAGGTGAGCATTGGCCAAACGTTTTGCTTGAGTGGAACCATTCGGCTGTCTAACTTCCGCTGGGTCAATGGTTACCAGCTGGTCACCTCCGGACATTTGAAAGACAGTCCTGAACCCAGTCTGCCCATACCTGCCGAGGCAGGCCGATCGGACAACAACGAGTTGAACAACGAGTCAGGGAATGAGCGATTTCAAGATTGATTTTTGCGGCGTCGGTGCTGCAAAAGCGGGGACAACGTGGGTCACCAAGCAGTTGATGGATCACCCGCAGACCTGCATCGGAAGACGTAAAGAGTTGAACTACTTCATGCGCAACCATCCGCTGGAAGGTGTGTTTCCACGGACCGGCTCGCATTTCGATTCACTGAATTACACCCGTGGGATGGAGTGGTACGAGGAGCAGTACTGCCGATGCCAGCCCGGCCAGTTGAAGGGTGAGCTGTCAACCAGCTACCTTGCGGATCCGACCAGCCCGAAACTGCTGGCAGAGCACAATCCGGATCTGAAGCTGATCATGAACATCCGCAATCCCGTGGATGCCGTCTATTCCGTGTACTACCAGGTCTACCAGATGCACACGGTGCACGAGACCTTCGAAGAACTACTCGACCGCACCAACGACCACCTCGAGTACTACAGTTACTCCCGGCACATGAAGCGATACCTTGACTATTTCCCGGAAGAGCAGATCAAGTTCATCTTCCTCGATGATATCAAGGCCGATTCGAATGGTGTTTACGACGAGCTCTGCGATTTTCTCGGGATCGACAAGGTTGAACTCGACTCGGTGAGCAAGAAGGTGAACCCGAGCACGATGGTTCGGTCAACCAAGGTGCGTGACCTCGCGATTCAGATTTACTACCTCTTCAACAAGAACGAGACGATGCGCAACATCCGCGACTGGATGCGGGACAAGAAATTGAGTGTGATCGCCCGCAAGATCCGCCGCTGGAACTCCGTTCAGGCGAAATATCCGCCGATGAAGCTGGAAACTCGCGCACGACTGATCGAAGAATTCCACGACGATATCATCGAAGTTGGCAAGATGCAGAACCGCGACCTGAGCGACTGGTTGAAACTGCCCGAAGAGAAAGGGGCCACCGCCAAATGAGCAGTGACTTCAAACTGGATTTTGTCGGCGTGGGCGCAGCAAAAGCGGGCACATCCTGGACTGCGGCGATTCTCGACGAACACCCGCAGGCTTGTCTCGGGCACGGCAAGGAGCTCGACTACTTCCTCGAGCTGATGCCGCTGTACATGCAGCACCGTCTCGGCACCACCGAGACCAGGATGAAGCCGAAGGGCATCGAGTGGTTGAAGCAACAGTTTGACCACTGCCAGCCGGGTCAGATCAAAGGTGAGTACAGCCCGCGCTACCTGAACGATCCGGGCAGCCCGCGCCTGATCCATGAGCACAACCCGAAAGCCAAGCTGCTGTTTAACTTCCGCAATCCGACCGAAGCAGCGTACTCGTTCTACCATCACTACAGCGCGTTTCACCCGGTGGACATGCCGTTCGAGCAGGCGATCGAAGAAGTTCCGGAAGGACGGGAATACTTCCAGTACATCAACTGGATCGAGAAATACCTCGAATATTTCCCACGCGAGCAGATGCATATCGTGCTGATGGACGATATCAAGGCGGACAACCAGAAGGTGTACGAGGAACTGTGTGCGTTCCTCGAGATCGAACCGGTGCCGCTGGAAATCCTCAACAAACGTGTCAACACGGCCAAGCAGATCCGTTCGAAAAAGATGCTGAAGACGTTTTACATCATGCACATCCTCGTCGGAAAGTTCGCCGCGACACGCTGGCTCCGTGACCGCCTCAAGTACAACCTCGGCGCGGGCAAGGTATGGGGCAACATCAAGCAGCTCAACATCAAGCGCGAGAAGTACGACGACATGCCGCAGGACGTACGCGAGAAACTGGTCGAAACCTTCAAACCGGCCAACGACCGGCTCGCCGAATTCCTCGGACGTGACCTGGACGCGTGGAATGATGCGACACCGAAGCCGAAGAAGAAGTGATCGAAAGCAGTTGTGAGTGGTGATTTGTGAGTTGTGAGTGGTGAGTGGTGAGTTGTGAGGGATGAGTGTCTCGTCCTGATATAGGTTGACAGTGAGGACGAGGCAAGTTATGGGTACCT
>JAHLLB010000040.1 GCA_020444425.1 bacterium
CTTGATCCTCCGGTCGTGGCTGAGAAAACGTCGGCAAACGAAATCTCAACTCACGGGCTGAAGGACTCAAGCCATTATTATTTCAGGAGCTCCACGGCTACACATGCAAATCATGGACCGGACAGCAGTGGTTCAATGATGATATGGAGGTTCTTAATTGAATTGATTGTAGGTCGATTTCCTATTTTGGGAAGTTTTGATAGCTCAGAATCCAAGGATTGAATGATAACAACGGATCGAAAGACAAAGGAGTCATAAATTATTGTTTCATCAGGATACATCAACCACATTAACTTTGTTGAAGCTGATATCCACATACGTTTCTTTGCATTATATAATATATCAAAGATATCGCCAAAGACTTCAAAATAAGTATGTAGATCAACATCTAAAATTCTAATGTGATTATTATTATAATCAATAAAATTATTAACTATCGTATCTCGGTCTTCACTCTTAATACCTTGGAATAAACCATAGACTCTCATCCATTCTTTCAAATCACGATGCTTCACATTTCCGTTCAGCATGGATTTGACGAGTTTCTTGTCATGGTCAAAACTGTTTTGTGTATTACAAACATCGCAGTAATTTTCTCGAAAATATGATTCCAGTAACATCGTACCCCCGAAGTTGTTTTTTCGTAGTGCACATAATAGGGTCAGAAATCAGGATTTCAAAATATCATCCCACTATCCCAAACACGTTGACTATTCAATTACTACAGAACCATTAATTGAAAGTTTGGCATTTGTGATATACTCAGAGGGGATGGCATCCAGATAGTGAATGAACTCAATTCTGGCTTGATCGTCCAGCGGCACCGGCCGGAACCTCACCTCGACGTTGTACACATTCACCGGGACGACACGTGCCTCCGAAACTTTTCCGTCCTCGAACGTGATATCGGCGATCAGGCCGACTTTCGCGGTTTCACTGTAGGACGCGAAGGCGAAGTTGCCTAATGAATAGAAGATCGGCGTGTCCTTGTAGATCTCGATGCCCTGTGGGACGTGCGGGTGGTGGCCGACGACGAAGTCCGCGCCGTGATCGATGCACAGGTGCGCGAGGTCGACCTGGTAGTCTTTCGGCGTCTCGCGTTTCTCCGCGCCCCAGTGGAAGACGGTGACGACGATATCATACGCCGCCGCGCATTCGTCCACCTTGCGGATCAGGTCCTGCTCATACGGAAACGCTGTCCCCGCCGAGGTATCGCTCGCCCAGAATTCTTCCGGGAAGGTGGCGGAGAAGCCGAGCAGGGCGACGGTCTGCCCGTTGAACTCGAACGCTGCTTCCTGTAGCGCTTCGGTTTTGTTCATGCCCGCGCCGAAGTGCTGGATGCCGGTCCCGTCTAGTTCGGCCATCGTGTCACGCAGTCCCTGGACACCGTAGTCGAGGATGTGGTTGTTGGCCAGGGTGACGGCGCGGATGTTGGCGTTGTACAGGCCCTGGGTGACGCCCGGTTCCGCCTTCAGGTAGAAGGTTTTCTCGAGATACGGTTCGTCCACCGGGGTGACCGGGTTCTCGAGGTTGCCGACGACGAGGTCCATCTCGTGGAACAGGTCGCGTGTTTTTTCGAACGGGTAGTCCACGCCGAACGTGTCGATGTAGGCGGTCGCCCAACTGCCAAGGAAGATGTCGCCGGTGAAACCGAGCCGGACGGTGGTGGACTCAGCGGCTGCCACCACGCCGGACACGGCGAACAGTAGCACGGCAGCAGCGCTGCGTAACAGGGCGGAGGATTTCATCGGCAATGCACCCGGAAGCTACGTTAACGAAGCGTTGTTCTTGATACGAGCTTACGTTGGAAAAGTACGGCGTTCAACGGCTGGGAACGATCCGGCGAACGTAACTGGCGAGGCTGTTGAGCGTGTGCCGCACGCCCTTGTTGCGCAGCTTGTTGTAAACACGTTTGCCGATCTTCGGGATGCTGACCAAGGCGGTGAAGACACTTAACGCGCGGTCGGTGAGGCTCAGAACATCGGCTGGGTAGCCGTGCTGGCGCAATTCGGTGTGCAGCAGTCGGGTAGACAGCGCCTTTTCGCCACGGTTGAGCGTGGAGTGCCAGCGTCCCACCGCTGACGCGACAATCCCCATTCCCGCATCTCGCTCGAGTTTGTCGCGGCCGGCGATGTTGGACCGTTCCGTCTTCAGCATTTGCGGTTGAAAATCGATCCCAATGAAGTCGCAGACTCGCCGGACAGTGCCCTCCGGATCTGCGGTGAGATCTTCGTAGCGCACGGTGCAGATCCGGTCCGGAAACCTGGCACGCGCACGGTTGACCGCATGGATCGCTGATCGCCACGCGAGGCTGTTCCAGAACGCGTCGAACTCCATCATCCCACGACTGGCCTGATCGTCAATGGTGGCGGTGCCGTCCTTGAGCCGCGCCTTCAATCGTTGTTCACGAAGCTTTTTCGAGCTGATCGTGTCGCGCCCGTCGCGCACGATCTCAACAGCCAGAGCGTCCGGGATTTCGCCCATGATCTGCGTTGCCTGCAACGTGTGATCGGGAGTTTTCTCGACCCAGACGCGTTTGCCAGCCTGCTGCGCGAGGAAGGTGAAGGTGGCCGGAAACACTAGCCGATGGGGTGGATTGGTTGGCAGGGTGGCACGGATCGCTGTGAGTTCGTCCGGGGTCAGGATGTCCGGATCGAGCGGTTCGGTCTTAACCTCATACAGGCGGCGGTGTCCGGTGATGATCAGGTTCGCGCAGAAGGCGATCATCCCGTTGAGCGAGGTTTCGCTGTCGAGTGTCGGGTACAGCGGCCTGTAGTACTGCGGCATCTGGTAGAATGCCGATTCCGACCGTTGCGAAAAGACATGCGGATGCTGCCGCAGCACATTCTGTAGCAGGCTGGTGCCGGAATGATCATACCCGAAGACGAAGACTGGTTGGATCGAAGCCATCGTGCGACCGCGCGTTGATGAAACCAGAATGCCCGGACAAGGTACGCGTGATACCGGTTCCGGGCAATTCTCACTCGCGTGATTGCGTCGCAGCTCGGGGTGACGGATCAATGATCCATCGGTTCGTCCTTCCACGTCCGCTTGATGTAGCCTTCGCGTCCGGAACCCTTCTTGTAGGCGTTGTAGTGCAAGGGGTTCTTCTTGTAATAGTCCTGATGGTAATCCTCGGCCTTGTAGAACTCGGTGACCGGCAGAACTTCGGTGACGATCGGATCGTCAAACTTACCCGATTTCTCCAGCTCCCGCTTGGACTCTTCCGCCAACCGTTTCTGCTCCTCGTTGTGGTAGAAAATGGCGGTCTTGTAATGATCGCCACGGTCGGCAAACTGGCCATACTTGTCGGTCGGGTCGATGTTGCGCCAGTAGGTGTAGAGCAGCTTCTCGTAGCTGACGACGGACGGATCGTAGGTCACCTGGGCGGATTCACGATGCCCGGTGCGGCCGTTGACCACGTCCATGTAACTGGGATCTTTTTCGCTGCCACCGGTGAAGCCGGCGACGACATCAATCACGCCGTCCAGTTGCTGAAACGGCGGTTCCATGCACCAGAAGCAGCCACCGGCAAAGGTGGCGACGGCGGTGTGGGTGTCGGACATCATCATCTGATCCTGAGCTTGAGTTGTCGGGACAAGGGGTATCGTCAACAGGGCGACGACGGCAAAGGTCAGCAGCGCAATCTGTTTCATCTTGATACCTTTTCTGTAGAATCTGTGTATGGTGATGATACGTATAGCCGCTTCATCAGTTCCCTCGTATTGCGAATGTTCGGCTCTCGAGGGTGGGTTTTGATTGAAAGTTGGGTGAAATCACGGTTTGCGTGTGCATTTTGGTAACTGCGCTCCAAGGGTCAAGATACGTGGAACAAACGGAAGAGTTTGGCGATACTAACTTGAAACATCACCAAATGGAGGCCGCGACCATGGCGCATGCCGGCGGTAGCGAACGTTTTGTACCCCGACCACGACGTCCCATCGATACCATCCTGCGCCCGTTCCAGGAATTCGAGCGGCGGGAAGCATCCGGCGGCATTTTGCTGCTGGCGGCAACAGTTGTCGCGCTGATCTGGGCGAACAGCCCGTGGGCGGGATCGTACACCAGCTTGTTCAACAAGACGTACCTGACGCTCGGTGTGGGTTGGTTGCAGATCAACAAGCCGTTGCTGTTGTGGATCAATGACGGGCTGATGGCGATCTTTTTCCTGCTCGTTGGGTTGGAAATCAAGCGCGAGATTCTCGTCGGGGAGCTGTCCAGCCGGGCGAAGGCGTCGTTGCCGATTTTCGCTGCGTTGGGCGGGATGGTAATTCCGGCTGGGATCTTCGCGGCGCTCAACTGGGGCGGTGAGACGATTGACGGCTGGGGCATTCCGATGGCGACGGACATTGCGTTCGCGATCGGGATTCTGGCCTTGGCCGGCAGCCGTGTGCCGGTGGCGTTGAAGGTGTTCCTGGTGGCGTTCGCGATTGTCGACGACCTCGGCGCGATTCTGGTGATTGCGATCTTCTACACCGACAAAATCGTGCTCCCGGCACTCGGCATCGGGCTGGCGGGGATCATTCTCGCCGCGATTGTGTCGCGGGTAGGAGTGCGCGCGTTGTGGCCGTATCTGTTGATTGGCGTGGTCGTGTGGGTTGCGTTTCTGAAGAGCGGCGTGCATGCGACTCTGGCCGGCGTGTTGCTGGCGATGACGATTCCGCACCGCGCCTGGGTGACCGGATCGGGTATCGAACAGGGTGGGCGCAAGATCCTGGAAGCGGCACACGGTGCTTCGGATGAGAACAACCGCCAGGCGGCATTGACCGCGCTGGGCGATCTCGGTCGGGACGCGCAGGCGCCGTTAACTCGTCTCGAGCACGGCCTGCATCCGTTCGTGATGTGGGTTGTGATGCCGGTGTTTGCGCTGGCGAACGCCGGGGTGAGTCTCGCCGGTGGGGGAGTGTCCGGTCTGACCAGCCAGCTCAGCCTTGGCATCATTCTGGGGTTGTTTGTGGGCAAGCCTCTCGGTGTCATGCTCTTCACTTGGATCGGTGTCAAAACCCGGCTGACAACGTTGCCGGCAGGTGTGACCATGCGGCACATCTTCGGCGCGGGTCTGCTCGGCGGGATCGGGTTCACGATGAGCATCTTCATCGCGTCGCTGGCGTTCGGCGGCAGTGCATTACTGGAAAACGCGAAGCTGGCGATTCTGTTGGCGTCTCTGGTCAGTGGTGTCAGCGGGTGGTTGTTGCTTAGAACGACAAAGTGAGTCTGCTTGCAGATGTGTGATCGGCTGGATTCATACGGATCCAGCCTTTCTCGTTTTCTCCAGCTAGCGTCAGGAAAAGCTTTCTTCCGCTTCGAGCACGTGCTATCGTCTCTCAGCTGTGCTGCTGTCAGAACCGCAACCCCCACCGGAGATTGTTTGTGGCCCCGAGACCTTCGACCATGGAAACCGACCCGCAGTGGTATCGTGACGCCGTCATCTACCAGTTACACATCAAGGCGTTTCAGGATTCCGACGGCAATGGCACCGGCGACTTCAACGGTATCATCCGCAAGCTGGATTACCTGCAATCTCTGGGCATTACGGCGATCTGGGTGCTGCCGTTTTTCCCGAGTCCGTTGCGGGACGACGGCTACGACATCGCCGATTACTACAGTGTCCATCCGCAGTACAACACGCTGCGTGAATTCAAGCATTTCCTGCGCGAGGCGCACAAGCGCGGCCTCCGTGTCATCATCGAGTTGGTGATCAACCACACCTCCGACCAGCACCCGTGGTTTCAACGGGCGCGCACAGCAAAACCGGGCTCGGTTTACCGCGATTTCTACGTCTGGTCCGACACCGCCGACAAGTACCAGGACGCGCGCATCATCTTCAAGGACTTCGAAACCTCGAACTGGAGCTGGGATCCGGTCGCGAAGGCGTACTACTGGCACCGGTTCTATTCTCACCAGCCGGACCTGAACTTCGAGAATCCGCGCGTGCAGAAGGAAGTGCTGAAGGTGCTCGACTTCTGGTTGGGCATGGGGGTGGACGGCGCGCGTCTGGACGCGATCCCGTACCTCTACGAACGCGAAGGCACCAACTGCGAAAACTTGCCGGAGACGCACGAGTTACTGAAGAAGTTGCGGGCGCATGTGGATTCGAAATACGACGACAAAATGCTGCTCGCGGAAGCGAACCAGTGGCCGGAAGATGCGGTCGCCTACTTCGGCGAAGGCGACGAATGCCACATGAGCTTCCACTTCCCGATCATGCCACGCATGTTCATGGCGGTGCAGATGGAAGATCGCTTCCCGCTCACCGACATTCTCGATCAGACGCCGGACATTCCGGACGGCTGCCAGTGGGCGATTTTCCTGCGTAACCACGACGAACTGACGCTCGAGATGGTGACGGACGAAGAGCGGGACTACATGTACAAGGTGTATGCACGTGATCCGCGCGCGCGCATCAACCTCGGCATCCGTCGTCGGCTGGCACCGTTGCTGAAGAACAACCGGCGCAAGATCGAGCTGATGAACTTCCTCTTGTTCAGCCTGCCGGGCACGCCGATCATCTATTATGGCGACGAGATCGGCATGGGCGATAACTACTACCTCGGCGACCGGGACGGCGTCCGCACGCCGATGCAGTGGTCGCCCGACCGCAACGCCGGCTTCTCCCGTGTCAGTCCGCAGAAGTTGTATCTGCCCGTGGTGATCGATCCGGAGTATCACTACGAAGCGGTGAACGTCGAGAACCAGGAGTCGAACGCGTCCTCGCTGCTGTGGTGGATGCGGCGAATGATCGCGATGCGGCAGCAGTTCAAGGCGCTGGGGCGTGGCACGACGGATATGCTGTACCCGGACAATCCGAAAGTGCTGGCGTTTCTGAGAAAATTCGAGGATGAGACGGTGCTGGTGGTGGCGAATCTCTCCAGATTCTCCCAAGTTGTGCACCTCGACCTCGCCGAGTTCGAAGGCTGGGTGCCGGAAGAGGCATTCAGCCGAAACCGGTACCCGGCGATTTCGTCGCGGCCGTACCTGCTGACGCTGGGCCTACACGACTACTACTGGTTCCGTTTGCTCGATGAGGACCATCGCATCCGTGACGCTGAAACCGTCCCCGCGCTCAAGTTGCGGGCGGGGCAGAGCTGGGTAAAGGTGTTGGACGGCAAGGTTGGTGAAACGCTTCGGTCGGATGTGTTGCCGCCGTTCCTTAACAGGGCGATGTGGTTCCGTGGACGGAACCGTAAGCTGCGTGAGATCGAGATCGTCGACCGGATCCCGGTGCAATCGGAGGGGCAGTCGTTTGTGATCGTGCTGCTCGAGGTGGTGTACACCGAGGGCAACCGTGAACGCTACATCCTGCCGCTTTCCTGGCTTCCGGGCGAACTGGCGCAGCACACGCTGGAAAACCAGTCGCGCGCGGTGCTGACAACCTTGCGGGTCGACAACGAAGACGGTCTGCTGTTCGATGCGTTGTACAGTCCCGAACTGAATAACCTGTTCCTGAAGACGATCTCCGGACGCCGCAAGCTGAAAGGAAAGCACGGTTCGCTTGTGGGACTCACCGGCAGCCGGTTCCGCAAGCTCCGTGGCAAGGGCGAACTCGGCTCGCCGCGAGTGCTGAACATTGAGCAGAGCAACAGCTCGATCCTGTACGGCGACAAATTCTTCTTCAAGCTTTACCGTTTGCTGGAAGAAGGGCAGAACCCGGACGTCGAACTGACCCGATTCCTGACCGGCTCGCGGCAGTTCGAAAACGTGCCGCCGTACGCCGGCATGATCGAGTATCGTGGTGCGGACGAGGAACCGATGGCCGCCGCCCTGTTGCAGGGACTGGTCTCGAACCAGGGGGATGCATGGACGTTCGCCATCGACATGCTCGAAGGCTATGTCGAGCAACTGTTGACATTCCGCGGCCGGATGAGTGAACGGCGCGGGTCAGCGCTGTTGCCGACATTGCCGGAACCGCTGCCATCGGTGTTTGACGCCGCCATGTGGGATCTACCGGAGAACGTCGAGCACCTGTTTGATTCCTTCTTCCTCGAAATGGTCTCGCTGCTCGGGCAGCGGACTGCGGAAATGCATCAGACCCTGGCGTCCGATCCGACTCAGGCCGATTGGCGACCGGAAACATTCTCCACTCTCTACCAGCGGTCGATGTACCAGTCGATGCGGTCGTTAACCCGTCGCACGATGACGCAGCTCAAGCGTGACCGGCAGCGTGTACCCGAGTCCGATCTCGAACGCGCGGACTGGTTGCTGAATCGGGAGAATGAGGTACTCGCCCAGTTCGAACGCGTACGTGGCCACAAGATCGACTCGCAGAAAATCCGCATTCACGGCGATTTCCATCTCGGCCAGGTTCTGTTCACCGGTAAGGATTTTGTCGTCATCGACTTTGAGGGCGAACCGGCGCGCACCTTGAGCGAACGGCGGCTGAAACGGTCGCCGCTGCGTGATGTCGCCAGCATGATCCGGTCGTTCCACTACGTCACGATGACCGAACTGCGACGTCACGAGGAGCAGGACGCGGAACTCGGTGCATGGCTGCGGCCATGGCTCGATGCGTGGTATCTGCGGGTCAGCGGTCAGTTCCTGCGCTCATACCGCGAACACATGAACGGCGGGCACATGATCCCTGACGACAACGCCGACTTCGCGTTGCTCTTGAACAGCTTTCTCGTCGAGAAAGCGGTGTACGAACTTGGCTACGAACTGACGAACCGGCCGGAGCGGGTGTGGTTGCCTCTATGCGGATTGGAATCCCTGCTGGCTGCCAGTGGTTCCCAGGACGGTTGATGATCGTGGTACATGGAGGGGTGTTGCGGCGAACAGTCGAACGTCCTGTTCGACAGGCAGTTTCGCCGGAGGACCAGGCGTGGTTCTGATCAAGCATTCACAGACTGCTTGACAAAGTGGCAACGTTCGGGATTCAAGGAAAATTCGGCTGTCGCGTCATTCTGAACTGAACGAAGAGAAGTGAAGAAGATCCAGAATATCAATGGGTTATAACTATTGGTTTTCAGAAAAGTTGGACCTTCTTCGCTTCGCTCAGAATGACACCCCTGGCAATCCGGGGTTTGTCAACGATCTGATTCAACAAGTAGCCGATACCGGGTATCGTTTGTCTGTAAAGGGATCGATCGGCGATGAACATGCAGAAATTCTGGGATTCGTACTACGAACAAGCGTTCAATACAGGGGTGCAGGCTGATCCCAGATTCGTTTCTGTCATGGAAACGCTGAATCTGCCTGCGGCTCGAGCTGTGGATCTCGGTGCTGGTGAAGGCGGCGATTCGTTCTGGTTGGCTGAACACGGTTGGAATGTAACTGCCGTTGATTTTGCGGAATCTGGAGTGAACAGACTGCAAACAACTGCCGAGCAAAGAAAGCTGCCAATCACGGTTGTCCAAGCCGATATGCTTTCCTACGATCCAGCTGAAGCTCCTGATTTGGTCCACCTTGGCTACATCCACCTGGAGCCTGCCCAGCGAAAGAGGCTGTTCCATAGAATCAGAACAATGCTCAATCCCGCAGGTGTTCTATGCTACATCGGGATGACCGATTTGAAACCTGATCAACTGCCCCCGGGGGTTTCGGCAAACTTGTTTGCTGAGTTGGAGTCGATACTTCCTCTGGTCGCTGGAATGGACGTCCTGATCGCTGAACAGGGACCGTGCAAAGTGGATATGGGAAATGGTCCAGAGCACGCCACAGGTGTGACATTGGTCGCGAGAAAACGAAAGTGAAACCTGTGCTTCCAAGTGGTCTCATTGGTCACGCAACCCACGTCAGCGGGTCGACCGGCGTGACGGTGATGATTTTTCCCGAGGGCGCGTCCGCCGGGCATCACATTCACGGTCACGCGACCGGTTCACGGGAGCTGGACACGCTCTCGCCGCTGCATTCGACGCGTCAGATCCATGGCATCTGCTTCGCGGGTGGATCGGTGTTCGGGCTGGCGGCGGTGGACGGGGTGGTGCGGGAGCTGGCCGACCGTGGGATCGGACTCAAGACGCCGCACGCGACAGTCCCGATTGTCCCGGCGGCGATCTTGTACGATCTGGACGGCGGCGAGGATCGTCCGGACGCTGAGCTGGGCCGGCAAGCGACGCAAAATGCATTCGATAGAACGGCGACTCCGCTCGCCGGACGTGTCGGCGCGGGCGCCGGCGCGCGTGTCGCCCGGATCACCGGCAAGGATCAGCCCGGCGGAATCGGAATTCACACGCGTACGCATGACGGGTACACCGTTACTGCCATCGTTGCGGTCAACGCCCTCGGTGCGATCCGTGACCCGGAAACCGGTACCTGGGTAGCGGGCGAACCGGCGCCGGACCAAGCCAGCTTTGACCATTTCCCGTTCGGCAACACCACCCTGGCGGCGGTGATCACTGATGTACCGCTGAACCGTGACCAGTGCATTCTCGTTGCACGCATGGCCAGCGCCGGAATCGCACGCACGCACTACCCGGCCTCGACACCGTTGGACGGCGACGTGGTGTTTGCGGTGTCGCTGGCTAAGGACGCCGAAACCAATCCGACGGGCGTGAAACGGTTGACCGAGACGGGTCATCTCGCGGCGGCTTGCGTCGAACGGGCGGTGATTGAGGCAGTTTCCGTGCAGGTAGAACGTTAGCAGGCTCAGCTTCGTCTATCTGCAAATCAGGCGAGGAATCCGTTCAGGCTGATTTCAGGTTACTTGCAGGGTAGTCAACGTGCTTGTCGCGATGATTTCCGATCTCATCGGCAAACTCACGGATGGCTTGCACTGACTGCAGCCGCCGGTTGGTGAACCGGTCCGCCAGCACTTCGATCAGCTGGTCCAGCACCAGCTCTGCTTTTTCACCTTCCGTAACCACGACTTCGTCCCGGTGATGCGACAGGAAACGGATCGCCATGTGGCAATCGTTCATCTCACCCAGTTTGTCCTGGATCTTTTTCAGGCTGTTGCGCATGCTGCCCGCCTCCTTCTGATCCATGATCGGCAGGTAGGCTTCCAACTGGTAACGCATCACTTTCACTCGGATCCGGGTTTTGTGCAGCTCGGGCAATGGGGTGTTTTCGTTGATCGACCAGGCGTCCCGGATCAATCGTGACATCGATATGCTCAGGGTCTGGCAGGCGTGATCGAGGATCGGCAGGTTTGCGTCTTCGGCGAGCGCGGGTTTGGTATTGCCATCGAGGACCGCGAACCATTCGGTCAGGATACTGGAATAGCTGTCCCGCAGCAATTCGGTTTCGAGTCCACGCCACGCATTTTCCCGTTTCCGGCTCAACCAGTTCAGCAGTTGTTCCGTGCCGGTGTTGGATGTATTTGGCAGAGCGGAGATGAGTTCGGGCAGTTGCAGGATGAAGACGTCTATTTCGCGAATGAGGTTGGTGATGCGTTGCAGATCTCGCAGGCGGGCGTAATAGAACTTGATTTGGTCAATGGCGAAGATGCCCTTCATCCCTTTCAGCAGCGCGCGGGTGCGTCGCAGGGCGACTCTGAACTTATGCAGCCGTTCCATATCGCGTGCAGCCAGGGCTTCCGCGTCAAGTTGCAGCAGAGGCTTTCGATATGAATCGAGAACCACAAGCGCCGCTTCATGCGCAGGCATATTTCGGTCTAATCTTGTCAAAGTCAACTCCATTAGGCGATAACCATAAAAGTACGAAATGGATACATAGAGGGAAGTTACGCGAGAGAGGCGATCAATGCCAGTGATTTGACGCACATGACAGGAGAATGTGGAAGACAGGTGAAAGATAGGGTGATTATTCGTGTTTTTATTACACTTGGAGCTTTTTATCATCACGAAAGATCTGACCCGAGGGGCCATCATCCGGCAGAGTCGCCGCACGAACAATGCCCCACGCGCCTTCCTCAACGCTCCGATGGGCGTTCTGTCCACCCATCCGTGTGCGCACCCAGCCCGGCCCGACGGCGTTCACTTTCACCGTTGGCGGCACTTCGTGAGATAGTTTGTAGGTGAATGCGGTCAATGCGGCCTTGGTCACGCCATAGGTTGCGGGTGAACTCGCCAGCGCTTGCGAATACAAGCCGTAGCCAGAGACGACGTTGACCACACGCCCCCAATTGCGCTTGGTCATCGCGGGAACGAATGCGCGGCAGGTCCAGATCGGACCGTGCAGGTTGATCACCAGCGCATCTTCCCACTCTTCGTTCGTGGCTTCCAGTGAATCGCTGTTGAACAGTACGGCGGCGTTGTTGATCAGGATGTCCACGTTGATGCCCTGCTCGACCAACTCGGCGGCGCAGGTGTCAATGCTTTCCCGGTCCGCCACATCGAGCCGCATCGGCAACGCGATCCCGTAGCTGCTGAGCTCATCGGCGGCGGTTTCGGCAGCGGTCAGGTCACGGCCGGTCAGAATCACACGAATGTCCTGCTGCAACAGTTGACGGCAGACTTCCTTGCCGATACCGCGGTTGGCGCCGGTGACGAGAGCGGTTCGATTCATGGCAGACTCCTGAAAGGTTTCGCCTGAAGGATAACGCTTCCGGCGTACGTCGTAGATATATATTATACCCTGCCCGCTCGGGAGACGCTGAAACAAGAAATACGGAGTGATCTTTGCTACAAAATTCACTTAGACCCTGATCGTTTCATCGTGAAACAGCCTGGGGAAATGGACGATGCAGTTGACGAAAAAACAATTGGAACTGTGCAACGGCAGCCAGTGGGATTTCAGCGATCTGAACGCACTGTTCCTGAATTGCACCTTGAAGCGATCGCCCGAAATGTCGCATACCGACGGTCTGATCGACATGTCCAGGGCGATTCTCGAGAAGAACGGTGTGACGGTCGATGTTCTGCGTCCGGTGGACTACAGAGTTGCAGCCGGTGTGTATCCGGATATGCGCGAGCGTGGCTGGCCAGACGATGAGTGGCCGGAGATTTATGACAAGGTCCTGGCTGCGGACATTCTGGTGCTGACAACTCCGATCTGGCTCGGGGATAAATCCTCGGTTGCGACACGTGTCATCGAGCGCCTGTATTCGACGTCCGGTGAGCTTAACGAACACGGACAATATGCCTACTATGGCAAGGTCGGCGGCACCCTGATCACCGGCAACGAGGACGGCCTCAAGCACTGCGCGATGAACATTCTGTATTCACTGCAACACTTGGGATACGTCGTCCCACCCCAGGCGGACGCCGGCTGGCTTGGCGAGGTCGGTCCGGGACCATCCTACCGCGATCCTGATTCCGGCGGTTCTGCCAACGACTTCACCAATCGTAACACGACATTCATGACGTGGAACCTGATGCACCTGGCCCGGATGCTGAAAGACCAAGGTGGTATTCCCGCGCACGGCAATCAGCGGTCGCTGTGGGATGCGGGCTGCCGGTTTGATCATCCGAATCCGGAGTACCGATAAATCCAATGTGTGGGGAGAGGGTGCCGGGGGATGGAGCCCGTGCCGGAGATTCTGGCACGGGTTCCTGCATTTAGCCGTTGCTGGTCAGGGAGCGGATCAGCTTGCGGCCTTCCTTGACCGCATTCCGGCCACGTGGGGTGAAGAACACGAACAGGGACACCGCCGTGCCGGAGAGCAGGGCTGAGGTGAGCAGATCCACGAGATTGGCCGTGAATACGGCTTTTTCCACCACTCCCAGCAGCTCTGCCACCTGCTGTCCCATCGTCCAGTAGCTGCGATACAGGAAACACACCACCGCCACGATGACGGAAAGACCAAGCGGGAACGGTAAGAGTTTGAGGATGTCGAAAGTGCGAACATGCCCGCGGCGTCCGGCGTACCAGAACATGAAGGGGATACGTACAGTGACCGCACTCAGTGAAATCCCCCACGCCACCCCGGTCGTACCCCATTGCAAGCCAATGATAATCCCGGCTACGGTGATCGTACTGGAGATCAGACCCATTTTCAGGATCTCACGGGTCCGGTCCTGGCTGTAAAGCAGCCACGGAACCGAATACGAGAACGGCGTCACGATGGCAGTGATACCGAGGATCGCGAACAGCGTCGCGGTGTGTTGCCAGCCCGGTCCCAACGCGACGTAGATCAGTTCGGGTGCCATGATCACGCTCAAGGTGACCGGCGGAGCGACCAGCAGCGCCATTAATGTCACCGCCCGGCGGTAATAATGCCGGTAGCGCTCCGGTTCATGCTGCAACCGGCTCAAGGCGGGCAGGGCGACGTTGGTCAACGGTTGCTGCACCTGCGACATCGGCTGAATCACCAACCGGAATGCGCGTTCATAAAAACCCAGAGACGCAGCGCCGATGTATTTACCGATCAGAATCTGGTCGAGATTGCGGCTGAGGTAGCTGACCAGGTTATACGCAGCCGAGTTGCCGCCGAAATTCAGCAGCGGCCGAATGTTCGCGCCACGGTGGATCCAGCCAGGCATCCATCCGCTCGCGATCCAGAATCCGATCCCGATCCCGAACCCCTGTACCAGATAGTAGAACACCAGTGCCCAATAGGATGCGCCCATCATTGCAGCGATGATTCCCACTGTAACTGCAAACCCGAAGCTGATGATCTCCACCAGCGCGATCCGGCCAAACTGCATCTGCCGGGTGAGGATCGCCCGATGCTGGGAGAATACACCGAACGGCCAGTAGGAGATGGCAATCCAGATGCCGATCGGGAACACTTCCGGCCGTCCAAACCAGCTCGCCAGCAGGGGTGAAAGACCGATCAACGCAAGCACGATCACCGTGATAAAACCGGTGCTGACCCAGAACAGGTTGGAGGCGAGGGCATGGTTCATCTCTTCGCGTTGAATCGCGGCAGTGGTCAGGCCCATGTCCTTGATCACCATGGTCACTGCCATCAACGAGGTGACCATCGCGACGACACCGAACTCGTCCGGGGTCAGCAGCCGGGCAAGGATCATGTTCATCGCGATCTGCATCACAAAGCGGACCATCTGCCCGCCGCCAGTCATCAGCCCGCCACGCACGGACCGCTGGCCGAGAGTGGCGCGGATTTCTTCCGTGCGGAAGAATCGATCCGGATCGCGTTTGCGGGGTGATGGATTCACAGGATGCTTGTGCTGGTTGCCGGCGAGTGCAGCCGGGTGAACGTGACAGGGGAATGTACATCGGCGCAGCGGCGGGTTGAGCGGCGAAAGAGGCGATTCCGCAGCAGCGGGGCCGGGCTTATCCATTCCTGACACGTAGAAAACACCTTGCGAGCATCCTGACGGGCTCGGGAGGGCTCGAAACCAGTTGATTCACGGATTCCATTTTCACATTTTCGCAAATGTAAAAACGAGGATGTGAGGATGGATCAGACGGTCAAGCGGTTGAAAGCGTTGTCGGACAGCACTCGGTTACGCATTCTGCACCTGATTTCGTTGACGAAGGAGTGTTGTGTCTGCGAGATCCATGAGGTTTTAGATTTGACGGCGCCAACCACGTCTCGCAGCCTGCGTATTCTCGAGGAAGCGGGGTTCGTCGCCAGGCGACGGGCAGGAAAGTGGATGCACTACCGGCTGCGCGAGATGGACCGGGAGTGGACTCAGGTGCGCGACCATGTCCTCGTATCCCTGGATGACTCGACAGAAACCCGCACGGACCGCAACCGCTTCGAGGCGTGGAAAAAGACGGGCACTTGCGGTGTCAATCCCGACCCGGCGGCGATACGTGATGCGATCAGCAAGCAATCCAGTCAACAAACCATCAAGGATAGGGTCTGATGCCTGAAACAAGCTCAGATGTGCAGGGATTCAAGCCGCGCCGGCTGTCGGTGCTGGATCGGTACCTGACAGTCTGGATTTTGTCGGCGATGGTGCTCGGCGTGCTGCTGGGGGCGTGGCTTCCGGCGGTTCCTGCCGCATTGGACAAGATGAGTGTCGGCACCACCTCGATTCCGATCGCCATCGGGTTGATTCTGATGATGTACCCGCCGTTGGCGAAGGTACGCTACGAGCAGCTGCCGAAGGTGTTTGCGGACGTCAAGGTGCTCAGCCTTTCGCTGTTGCTCAACTGGGTGCTGGGACCGTTGCTGATGTTCGGGTTGGCGGTACTCTTTCTGCGCGATTACCCGCAATACATGACCGGCCTGATCCTGATCGGGCTGGCGCGCTGTATCGCGATGGTAATTGTCTGGAACGATCTCGCGGATGGCAGCAGGGAGTACGCCGCCGGGCTGGTCGCGTTCAACAGCATCTTTCAGGTGTTCTTTTACGCACTGTACGCTTGGGTGTTTATCACGCTGATCCCGCCGCTAATTGGGATGGAAGGGTACGTCGTCGACATCTCAATGGGTCAGATCGCGAACAGCGTGCTGATCTATCTCGGGATACCGTTCCTGGCTGGATTCCTGACCCGCCTGATCCTGCGCCGCGTCAAGGGCGACGAGTGGTACACGGAGGTGTTCATTCCGAAGATCAGCCCGCTCACGTTGACCGCGTTGCTGTTCACCATCGTCGTCATGTTCAGCCTGCAGGGCGGGAATGTGCTTGCGTTGCCGCTGGACGTGTTGCGTATCGCGGCGCCGCTGCTGATCTATTTCGTGGTGATGTTCCTGCTTTCGTTCGTGCTCGCCAAATGGACACGGACCGGCTATCCGGAGTCGGCGTCGATTTCGTTCACGGCAGCGTCCAACAACTTTGAGCTGGCGATCGCGGTGGCGGTGGCAGTGTTCGGCATCAACTCAGGCGAGGCGTTCGCGGCGGTGATCGGTCCGTTGGTTGAGGTGCCGGTGCTGGTGGCGCTGGTCGGGGTCGCGTTATGGCTCAGGAAACGGTGGTTCAGTCAACCGAAAACACGGGAGCGGACAGCATGAAGACAGTGCTGATCTTATGTACGGGCAACTCGGCGCGCAGCATCATGGCCGAATACCTGGTCAATACGGAGTTGGGTGACCAGTGGCAGGCTTACTCAGCGGGGGTGGAACCCTCGAAAGTGAATCCGTACGCGGTCACGGCGATGGCCGAGCTGGGGATCTCGCTGGACGGCGCACGCTCGAAATCGGTGGACGAGTTTCTCGAGCGGGACGATCTCGACCTGGTGATCACGGTCTGCGATCACGCCCGCGAGACCTGCCCGGTGTTCATGAAGCCGGTTCCGCAGGAGCATGTCGGCTTCGAAGATCCGGCGCCGTATTCGGACAAGGGTGACGATGTCGCGTTGGCGAAATTCCGCGAAGTGCGCGACCGGATTCGGAACGAGTTGATCCCGTTCCTCCGCGAACGCGCTTGATATGCCATACTGAACGCGTAGGTGTGTCATCATGAACGCAGTGAAGGATCTCCTTTTTGCACCTAGCTTTACATGAGGAATTTACCATGCCGGACAACGAACAGATTCGGACTCATGTCGCGGATTCATACGCGAAAGCTGTCACCCGCGGCACAGGCTGTTGCTGTGGGGACGATGCAACCACCCGTGGTGTCGCTGCGCAATGGGCGGGGTATTCCGTCGGGGATACCGAAGGTCTGCCCAACGACGCCGTGATCAACTCGTTCGGTTGCGGCAACCCGCTGGCGTTCAGCGAGGTGAAGGAGGGCCAGACGGTGCTCGATCTGGGCAGCGGTGCAGGCATCGACCTGCTGCTCGCGGCACGCAAGGTGGGTTCATCAGGACAGGTGATCGGCATCGATATGACGGATGAGATGATCGCCGCTGCGAACCGTAACATCGCGGCATCGGGCCACCGGAATGTTGAGGTGCGCAAGGGCCTGATCGAGAAGCTGCCGGTGGAAGACAATTCGGTGGACTGGGTGATCTCGAACTGTGTTATCAATCTCTCGCCAGAGAAGGATCGAGTGTTCGCCGAAATCAACCGTGTGCTGAAGCCGGGCGGGCAGATGCGTGTCAGCGACATCGTGGTGGACGACCTGCCGGACTGGGTGCGCACGAACGAGCACCTCTACAACACCTGCATTGCCGGTGCAATTTCCGAGCAAGACTACCTGCAAGGGTTGCGGGACGCCGGCCTGACCGATGTCCGTGTCGCTGAAACGTTGACCTATCAGCCGAGCCAGGTGAAGGCGTTGTTTGTCTCCGAGGTGGACGGTGATTGCGGGTGCGGCTGCGGGTGTGGTTCGGCGGATGCGTTTGACGATCCCGCCGTGATCGACCAGGCGGTACAGGATCTCGCTGGGAAGGTGCGCAGCTCGATTATCGTGGCGAAGAAGGGATAAGTCGCAATCGCTGGGAAGCCGGGTTCTGTCGGACGGCCTGTCGAAGCTGGCATGATCCACCGGAACCCGGCAGGGCTGGGGCTTGATTCTTGAATGAGATGTTTTGCACAATGTGTACGGAAGATGATCCATGGACAGGACCATGACACCTGGCTTGACGGAGCACGTCGGGCCATCCGATCTGAGCACCTGAACTGCCTGCCAAAGGGAGAGTTACCAGATGAAGCAGTGTTTGCGTGCAGTAGCGATCTTCAGCCTGATTCTAGCGTTCAGCCCAAACGTGGGTGCGTTCACCACGCCCGGAACCGGTGTCAATTGGGACGACGCCGACCTCGCGGCGAACTCCGGCGGCGTGATCGTCTGGGATGCTGACAACCAGCGCTATGTTTCCAGCGAAACGATCACCGTCGCGGTATCCGACACGGTGAGCATCGTGTCCGATTTCGAGGTGAATGCGACGGGCGTGGACGAAGATTTCCTGGTCGAAGGCATGCTCAGCGTCGGCGATCCGGGAGGAGCGCCAACGGATAGCGTGTTCATGTATGGCGACATCACCGATGGGTTCGGCGGGTTCCGTGTCGCCGACGAGCCTGACGCGCATCTCATCCTTACCCGAGTGGTCTTGAGCGGCGGCGGCGAGAGCGGTGTCGACGACGGTGTCCGCCAGAGCGGCGGTGAAGCGCTCATCCAGGGTTGCCGCATTTCGAACTGGCCCGGATACGCCGCGCGTACCAGCGGTGGGCACATGACCATCCGCAACACCCTGTTCCATGACAATCTCGAGTACACGATTGCGACCAACCTCACGTCGACTTTGACCATGGTTGGAGATACGCTTGTGCGGAACAACATGTCGTCCCCCGCGAGCGGCAAGACAGCGATCACGGTCGGCACGCAAGGTGAGAACAGCGCGATCATCGACTCGTGCTACATCTCCGGCACCCCCGGCAACCGTCAGGGCGGGATCGCGGTCTGGAACCTGCTCGGCAGTGGCCAGCACGCGACGATCAGCAACACCACCATCGAAGACTGTGCCTGGGGCATCACCGTGCAGGGATCGGATGCGTCCGCGATCATCACCGACTGCAGGTTGATCAACAACACGGCGTACGACAACCCGCAGATTTCCGGGTCCGGGATTTCGGTGTATCCGGGCGGCACGGTCGAGGCGGCCTACAATGAGATTTCCGGCAACTGGTGGGGGATAACCATCCCCGGGGCCGGTTCGGCGGTGGACGTGACGCTTGGCGAAACCGGCGCGACCGAGTATTCCCGGCAGGGCCGCAACCGCATCTTCGATAACGTCAACAACGACGAAACGTGGGCGCTCTTCAACAACGACATCTATGATATTCTCGCGCAGGAAAATTACTGGGGTGCCACCGACAGCACCGAAATCGCTGCAACGATCTACGACTACAACGATGATCCGTCCAAAGGCACGGTGACGTTCATGCCGTTCTGGGATGGGGAACCCGACCCGCAACCGCCGGTTCTTGTCAGCGTCGAACCGGACAGCGACAGTGTCAACGTCTGGAACGAATGGTTTGTGCGCTTCTCGGTCAGCGCGGACGATCCGGATGGCGACAATGCTCTGCTTGCGTACCAGTGGAACGTGGACGGAACCGACTGGGGCACGGACACCTCCATCGTCGTCCAATTCACCGGGACCGGCATGATTCCGGTACAGGTGACGGTGACCGACGAACAGGATCTGACCGTGCAGCGGAATTGGACGGTGATCCTGAACGGAGAATCGGACCTGATGACCGCGACGTTGGTCAACCCGGATACGTCCGACGTCAACATTGTCACCGGCGAAACGATCGAGTTCGCCGCCGATGCGAACAGTCCGTCCGGTGAGTCGCTGGTATACTGGTACTGGCTCGACGGCGACATCAGCAGCCAGGATTCTCCGACCTGGTCGCACACCTTTGCCGAGGAGGGCGAATTTACCGTCACCGCGACCCTACAGGATACCGTCGGCAACCCGTGGCCGGCGGTGAGTACAAGCTGGACGGTTCATGTTTCGGAAAACAGCGTGGCGGAATCCGGTCTGCTTCCGGCCGAATTCTCGCTGGCGACGTATCCGAACCCGTTCAACGCCGAGCTACGGATGCGGTACAGCCTGCCGCACGCCGCGAATCTGCGGGTGGGCATCTACGACGTTCTCGGTCGCAAAGTGCGGACAATGACCCGCGATCAGGTTTCTGCCGGTCAGCATGATCTCGTCTTTGACGCGTCCACCCTCGCCAGCGGCCTGTATTTCGTGCAGTTTCGCGCTGGTGAGTGGCAGGTCTCGCGGAAGGTTGTGCTCGTCCGATAGCGGACTTCCGGCAACGTAACCCACGCTGGGTTGGCCGGGCTTGGTCTAAAAAGCATGTGGCCGTGTCTGCTTGTCAGACGCGGCCGTGTTGCTCCTGACTCCGGGCTGCGGGGGTGGCGCGGGTCATCTGCGACCCGGGTGTCATTCCACTTGGGCAGTGACGATTGGCCCGTCGAACGGTGCGGCAACAACACCGCGTACGCGAGGAGGGTCGAAGTTGACCTCGGTGCCGCCGGTGACGGCGAACGGGAAATACGCCTGGATCGTGTGCTGCGGGTCGCCGGGCTCGTACGTCCCAGCGCGGACGATGTAGTTGTACTCGCCGGAAGCCGCGTCTGCCGGGATGTTCTGCCGCAGATCGGCTTCGTAGATACCGTTCGCGGGGACGGTGATATCCTCCCACACACGTAGCGGTTCGGAGGGGTAGCCGTCCGGCCCGCGCACGATTACCCAGACGTCGGTGACGATGTCGGCGTCGGTATTGTTGGTCAACGTGCCGTGCCAGAAGAAACGGCCGGGAGCGGGATGACGTGAATCTGGACTATAAGGGTTAATTGCAATTTCCAGATCAGTCGGATCCAGGCAGAACTTCTCCAAATAGGTTTCAGTATAACTGTTGTCATCTCCGTCATACCAGGTACATTCAACCAAAACAACAACATTCCCTTCCGCATCAATAATTGTATTATGATCTATCATATCGTAGCTATCATATCCAGGACGACATTGGTACGTCCATAATGGTTCTCCTGTCGCATCTGTTCTTATCAGGCAAACTTGATATCCCCACCACGGTTCATATACCAGCCTGGATGCAGTTTCAATGTACCCACCATCAGGGAGGTCAAGGAATTGAACTGTGTAGGAATTTTCAGGGGATACATCCAGGTATCTGTTAAGTATTTCACCGTCTGGTGTCGTCTTTATGCCAACAAAAGTAGTATCAGTATTAGGACGAAAATAACCGGACATTATAATGTTTCCATCGGGCTGGTAGATAATATTATCGGCCCAACTAAACGCTCCAAATTGTAATATAGTCTCATCAATAAAATCACAATCTGAAGTAAAAATTTTTAATTGTATTTGATTGTATCTAACAAGTACAGGGTAGGCGATATTACCAGTGCAGCTTGAACCTAAGGCATGATTAGCGCTCCAATCCATATCAGGATTGATTTGGTTAGTCCAAAGTATTCTACCGCTATAATCAAATCTGGATAAATATATATCTTGATCGAATTGGGCAGGATCAATATAAGAAGTAGCAATAAAGCCGTTATCAATATATGGTATTACATTTGAGATGTATCCACATACACTTTCTGACGTCCAGATGATTTCAGCTGGGTGACGAAACATACAGAAAGAGTGTGAATCAGGGGAGACGCGGTAGCGTACTGCTATGATTTCGTTTGGCCCAACCGGTTTGAAGTAATTAGAGACGTAGGCCGAATCAGGGGGAGCCGCAGAAAAAAGAATGTCACCATCCGGTGCGACGACGGCCATTTCACGATGGCCAATCGAGCCATCCACTTCCCAATAAGAGAAAGTATAGTTCCCGCTGGGAAGTAGTTCCAGGTGGCCGATTCCACAATCATTTCCAGCATTACCAACCTGGATTTCCCATTCATGTGAGGGTTGTGCAAGACTGACAGTGAAGATTGCCAGCATGGTTCCGACAACGATCATCAGCAGCACATTCCGTTTTGAAATTGAAAGTTCCATGATTCCCCCCATCGATAATTTCAATCAACATTGAACCCAATAACCTAGCTCGATATCTGGAAATAGTCAAGCAATATCAGTTATCAAGTGAAAACCAGCCCGGTTACGGCTGCCGCATATGACAAGATATTTCGTGCTTCCTGATTGATAGACAGCGGCAAACCTGTCAGGTAGCGTCTAGCTAACAAGATAGCCCGACAACAGGGGTTGCCGGGCTACATGTCCGAGAGACAAAACCAGAGACGAGAGACTGGCTTACTTCGTCAGCACCACCTTCTGCACGGCCCGTTGCCCGGCGTGCTGCACCTGCAGGACGTAGACACCGGTCGCCAGCGACACACCCGCATCACTCGCGCTGAGGGTCAATGTGTGGTAGCCGGGCTGCAGGGTTCGCGCCTGGGTCAGCACACGTTGGCCGAGCACATTGTACAGCGCCAGCCGGACTTCGCCGGGACTCGGCACCGCGACGTTCACCGCGAAGCTCGGGTTGAACGGGTTGGGGTACGCTTTCCCGACCTCGAACTCACGCGGCAGGCCGGAGTTCAGCTGATCGTCCACACCGCTCGGCGCGTACAACGACAGCCGGGTGTAGTTACCGCTGCCGAAGTTTCCATCACCGGCGTGCAACTGCCCGATCTGCAACGTTTCGCCGGTGTTCTCCACCGTGTTCCAGATCTCGAACGTCATCGGGTTGCCGGGGGTGAAACCGCCGTTGCCGAGGTCTTCGTACGCGTTCAGGATCAGCGGGAAGACGTCATGGTCCGGCGAGATCGCGCCGACCACCGTGCCACCGTCCAGCACAGCGATTTCGTAGTCGGTCAACGGCTGCGGCAGACCGCCGCTAATCACGATTGGATACGGTGCTTCGTTGGGCGCGACCGGTGTGAAGTGGTCGAGATCGGTGGGGAACGGCTTCACCGTCACCACATCGAAGAAGCTCCAGCCGTTGTTCAGGTCGCGCGATCCGAACAGGGCGCCGTCGATGGGCAGGTCGGCGACCGTGCGCATATCATGCAATCGCAGCTGGAATTCGTCGTTCAGCAGTGTCGTTTCCAGCTCGCCATCCTGGTAGTTCAGCGACAGGTGATACCAGCGGTTGTAGTCGACGTCGAACACGTCGGTCAGTTGGACAGGATCGTCCATGTCCGGGTCCTGCAGCCACAGGTGATGGTTGTTGCCGACAAACAGTTTGATCCGCTCGTCGCCGGAGAAGAGGTGTACCGAACCCGCTTCACCGCCAGCACTCGGATAGCCGGAGAGGTAGAACCAGGTTGAGACCTGCAGGCCGTTCGTCTCGGCGAAATAGCGCTGCACTCCCTCAATGATGTTCGCCGGGGCGGAGGTGCCGACCGAATACTCACCGTTGTAGACGCGGCTGGTGAACCGATAGGTGTTGATCGAGTTGATATATTCCCACACCTCGGGATTTTCAGACTCGAAATCGTCCACAATCGGAAGTCCGAAGATGCCGGAGTAAAAGATCGGTTCATTCATCGGCAACGATTCGATGTCGCCGTAGAGCGCGCGCACGGTGTAGGTATAGTCGCCCGGTTCCGGCAGCTGATCCACAGTCGATTCGAGCATCGTCGCTTCGAGAATCAGGTTGCCGTCACGGTAGACGTTGTACCCGTTGAAATCGTTGTTGCCACCCGGATCGGAGTACCACGAGAGGGTGACTTCGCCGTTCTCACGGTTGACGTCCGAATTGACGTAGTCCATCATTGGCACGGTTGCGGATGGCGCGTATTCCAGTGCACGGCGGGCATTGACACGTCCCGCGCCGAGCAGGCTGACGTACGAAGGATTGAGGTGGTCGATGTCATCCGCGGCAGCCTTGATCACGAACTCGACCTGATCGTCGGTCAACTCCGGCATGTAGCTGAGGATCAACGCGGCGACCGACGCCGCATTCGGGCTGGCCATTGAAGTGCCCTGCCACGCGACGTAATCCTGCGGGCGGTAGTTTTCGCCGACCATCGTGCTCCAGATACTGGTGCCCGGAGCGGTGATGCCAACCCAATCGCCGTACGTGGAGAAGCCAGCCTTGTAGTCTTCCGGCGTGCTGGCGACGACGGCGATTGCGCCTTCGTACGCAGCCGGATAGTTTCGTGCGGCATCGCCATTGTTCCCGGCGGAAGCAAACAGGATCACGCCGTTCTCACGGGCGTAGGTGACGGCGTCCTGGTACGCCTGCTGCGACCCGGACCCGCCGAAGGAAATGCTGATCACGCGCGACCCGTTGTCAGTCGCATACTGAATCGCGGCCATGAAGTCGGAGCTGATGCCGCTGCCCTGCAACGATCCGCCGGAGAGCCAGGCAAATCCGGCGCGGAGCGGCATGGAAATCACGTTCCACGAGGCTGACGCCACACCGATCCCGTTGTTCGTCGTCGCGGCGGCGGTGCCCTGTACGTGAGTGCCGTGGCCATGCACATCCGGGAACACTTCATTGTCGCGGGGACCGTAATCTTCACCCACGGCGGGGTCGCCCCACGGTTGCCCGGAGACAAAGTCCCAGCCGGTCAGGTCGTCAACGAATCCGTTGTTGTCGTCGTCGATGCCGTTGATGTCGGTATCATCCCAGACGCCGTTGTTGTTCAGATCCTCGCCAGGGTTGATGTACATGTTCGCCCACAGATCCTCGTGCGAAATCTTGCAGCCGGTGTCGATGGTGGTGATGATGACGTCGGATTCGTCCTGGTGAATGTCCCACGCTTCCGGACATTCCATGATATCCAGCGCCCACATGTTGTAGATGTCGATATCATCGGGCATCAGCATCGCGTCGTGGATCTGATCCAGCTCGGCGGAGAGGATGGCGCCGCCGGTGTTGAGGCTGGAGAGCAACGTTTGCGCCTCCATCGACGACTGGACCTTAAACCAGCGGTTGAGGCCGATGTCGTACCACGACGCCCGGTGTTCCGGATCATTGGGTTCGTAGAAGATGGGCGTCACCTGCATGTCCGGCGCATTGAACCGGGTCAGTTCGGTGGGCAAAACGCCGTGCTCGCGAGCGTCAAACGCCGCGGCATCATTGAGTTCAACCAGCACCGGCTGGTTCGGCGCGGCGATAGTCGTTACGGTTACAATCACTAGCAGTGCGAAGACGCTGAGAAACGTACGCGTCATGGTCTACCCTCCAGGGATAACATCAACGTTGTGCCAGTTAGATGCACTTAACACGCATTCCGCTCACCGAGCAAGAACCGGACCCTCCGGCACTGTCAACGCTTATGCGGTTTGAATACGAAAAAACAGGATAGGCTCGAAGACTGCCCGTTTCCAAGTGCGAGACGTCGCTATGCTGAGATTTGTGGGGATGATTCGTTGCGGATCAGGCTCGGTCATAAACGGATCGGACGGCGTCGGCAAACTCATCCGCCCGCTGCGAACCGATCAGCAGTTTCTTGTCGTCGATAAACTCGAATTGCACGCCCCGGTTGCCGGAGACGTTGTACACCAGGTTTCCAGGCAGCCCACGCAGGCCCCAGCCGCCATACTCCACGATCGGACGATAGGTCACCGCTTCGAATTTCTTCACCTCCGCCAATGGAATCACCCGGTGAAACACCAGCGGCCAGTAACGCACGTGGATTACGTCCTCCATCACCCAGACACGCAACCGGATGCGGCGGAAAAAGAAGATCAGCAGCAGCATGAAAATGGTAAACGTGATCAGGATCGTCCACGTCTCCGTCGGATTTTCCGGACCGATGTAGAGCTCAATCAATGGCCCGAAAATCACGGCCACAAGCCCACCGAACAGCAGCAGATTCATCCACCATTGCCGAAAATACTGTTCCTCATAAAACCGTGCGGCTTCCGGGACGGGTAGCGGGAGTTTCCGATCATCCATGGGTCACAGCTCCTGATCGTGCACAAAGGCGTCCGCCTCGATCTCAACCAGCAATTCCGGCCGCACCAGTCCGCTGATGGCGACCATGGTTGCCGCCGGGCGAATACCCTCGAAGAATCTACGGTGCGCGCGCCCGACCTCGACTTCGACGTTCATATCGGTGATGAAGATCCGGGTGCGCACGACATGCTCCAGCTTTGCACCCGCTCCATCAAGAGCGGTCTTGATCTTCTCAAGCACTGCAACAGTCTGTCCGTAGGCGTCTCCCGGCGCGATCGGTTCACCCTTGCCGTCGACCGGAGCGGTTCCAGCCACCCAGACATGCTGCCCGACACGTACCGCGCGGGAAAATCCAACCGTGTCCTCCCACGGCGAACCGGATCGTATCAGCAGGCGTTCCATGTGTGTTCTCCAGTTATCAGTCGTCAGTAGCAGGTGGTCAGTTTTCGGAAACCAGTAACGTCGAGAATGCGCGAACCGATTTCGCGTCGAACAGGCACAACCGCACCTGTTCCAGTAACGTGTTCTCGTGATCGTTCAGCCATGATTGAATGCTCGCAAGGATAATCCGCGCCGCTCGATCCAGTGGGAAAGCGTAAATCCCGGTCGAAATCGCCGGCAGGCTGATGCTCTTGATTTGCAGATCGGGCTGATTGGCGATGTCGAGGGCGGAGTGGACGGCGTTGACCAGCTTCTGGTCTTCGTCCCCTTCACCCCAGCGCGGACCGACGGTGTGGATCACATACCGCGCGGGCAGCTTTCCCGCGGATGTCCAGGTCGCGTTGCCAACCGGAATCGGCGCGAGCCGGTCCGATTCGTCCTGGATAATCTGGCCGCCCTGGCGCACAATCGCACCGGCGACGCCGCCGCCGTGTTGCAGGTAGCTGTTGGCGGCGTTGACGATCGCGTCGACCGCTTCCTTTGTGATGTCGCCCTGAACCAGCACGAGTTCCACGCCGGAGGAATGCCTGACGCTCAGAATCGTTTCGTTTCCGATAGTCATGATAGTGCCCCCCAAGTGAGTCGAGTGCCTCTCACGTTGTCGTATTTTGATACGGATTTCCGGGTTCGACCACCACGATTCCCCGACAAAACCGCCTCTCGAGCGGGACGATCAGACCAGGCCGGCGTTCACGTTGTACCGTGAAGCCGGTATTATGTTGGCACAACCGCAAGATTGCCTCACTTCGAGACGCTTTCGGAGGCATGAAGATTGCGCTCAGAGTACAAGTTTGGGTAACCTAACCCTAGACGCGAGTCCCTGGGGGGATGCATGGCAAAACTGCTGAAAACACTGGAACGGATCGCCGTGGTCGTGGGGATTGGCCTGTCCTTCTTTGCGGTCATCGAAACGCTCCGTGCCTACCAGATTCTGTACGATACGCATCCGTGGCTCGGCTATGGCTTCCTCGCCGTGGTCGCGGCATTGCTGCTCTATGTCGTTTGGCAGGTTCGTTCGCTTTTCACCCTTGGCGCGGCGCTGGTTCCGCCGGAATTGCCCGGCGAAGGACCGGTCAGCCCGAAGCAGGCGAAACGCTTCGAGCAGCACATGCAGCGAGTGTGCGACCGTTTCAGCAGCAACCCGCATCTGGTGACCAAAGCGCGGCAACTGGACCGCTTGCGTGAGGCCGTGGACGCCTTGCCCGAACCAGCCGGTGACGGCTCAAACGTGCGGGACGCAGTCCTCGCGGTTGAACGGGATCATGTTTCACCGCTATTGATCGGGCTCGATGAGGCGGCGGAGGCGGTGGTGTCGGATAATGTCGGGATTGTCTCGGTAGGGACGGCTCTGTCGCCTTACCGCAGTGTCGACATGTACATCGTGCTCGCGCGAAATACGCGGATGATCAACCGCATACTTGCGATTTACCGCACTCGTCCGACAACACGTGAGACCGTGCGCGTGTTCTACGACATTTTCCGCGTTGTCGCGGCGATCAACTTGCTCAACGCGATGGACAACGTCTGGGCCGGGTTGGGCCGGCATGTGCCATTCCTCGGACGCTATGGCGAAGCGATGAGCGAAGGGATGTTCAGCGGGTTGTTGACCAGTGTCGCCGGGCATGCCGCCATTGACCGTTGCCGCAGTTACCGGCCGTGGTCGCAGGAAGAGGCGGTGCGCAAGTACCGTGGCAAGCTGCATCGCTGGTCGCTGGATGTCTTCGGCATTCTCAAGCGTCACAGTTTTGACAAGCTGAAGCGCAAGTCGAAGGACCCGTCACCGGAAGATGTCGATCTGGCGGTGGACGAGGCGTTGTTCGAGCAGGAACTGGAACAGGGCGACGGCGGCAAGGCGTGGTGGAACCCGTTCGGCCGGAAGCGCGCTGCCGACGAAACGACTGAACCGGCGGAGTCCGGCGGATCCGCATCAACGTAAACGAGACAGGGACCGGGACAGCTGTCCCGGATTCGCATAGACAGGGATCAGTAGATGCGCGGCTTCATTGACCGTTTCTGGAAGTTCATCACCTCATTGGAACTGACCATCGTGCTTCTGGTGCTGCTCGCGCTGGGACTGGTGTTCGGCACTGTGGTCGAGGCGCAGGAAGGCCTGCAGGCGGCGATTGACAAGGTGTACCAGAGCCCGATCTACGATGCGTTGATCGCGTTGTTCGGCCTCAACCTGATCGCCTGTACGCTGAAACGGTATCCGTACCAGATGCACCAGGCGCCATGGCTGCTGACTCACGTCGGAATCACCATCATCCTTATCGGTGCGGTCTATGGGCGCAACGGGGAAGAGGATGGCACCTTGTTCCTGATGGAAGGCGAGCCGACGGCATCGTATTACATCATGGAGGAGGGCAAGGACCCGATCGAAGTGCCGATCGATTTCACGTTGACGTTGCAGCAATTCGAGCTCGAAACGTACCCCGGCACCCAGTCGGCGAGCGAATACCGCAGTCACATCGAACTGGTGGACGAAGTCCGCAACAAGCAGTTCACGCAGATTGTCAAGGTCAACCACCCGATCAACTACCGCGGCTATGTCATCGCGCAGCAGTCCTATCAGCTCGGTGGGCCGATGGTGGGCGATGTGTCGGTGTTGTCGATCCTGCGTAATCCGGGGATGACGGTACTGTTTATCGGCTTCGTCGTGTTGTCGGTGGGCTTGATCCTGATTGTGTTCCTCAAACCGTGGCTGATGAAGAAATTCCCGCCACGCCCGAAAGAGCCCAAACCGAAACAGGCGGTTCCGCACCCCGGGTTGAACGGTAATTCCCCGGAACCGGCGACCGAACCTGAAACACCCTCAAAAATCAACGCCTAGAGCGATTCGAATCAAACGTACGGTGGCTGCATCCAAACGGCGAGTTTGGAAGTCCTAACAAGGTTGGATCCGAGATGATGAAGAAGACGGCTGGCATATTCCTGATCGCGTTGCTGATCCTCGGCGCTGGAGACCTGGCAACGGCGGCGTTGCCCGGAACGGCGGACGAGAACATCCGTTCGCTGGCGATTCAGAGTGGTGGACGCGTGCGTACGTTCGACGCCTGGGCGCGTGACGTGGTCCATGACATCACCGGCAAGCACACGTGGAAGGGCGAGGATCCGACCGAAACCGTGTTGCGCTGGATGTCGGACACTCAGGCGGCGTACGTGGAAGACGTGTTCCCGCTGGTGCATGAACCGTTGCGCGCGATGATCGGGCTGGATGGTTCCGATCCGACCCTGTTCTCAATGGAAACGCTGGTCAACAATGACGCTCTGGTGCGGATCGCCGAACAGTCGCAGGAAGCGACCGCGGCCGGACGCGACATGACCGTCGAACAGGGCAAGGCAGCCAGCGTGTTCAACCGGGTCAGCGTGTTGCACGGCCTGTTGACTCGCGACAAAGTGATGCTGATTCCGCCGTTCGAAGGGGAGCAGGTGTGGCGCAGCGTCAACTCGATCATGGCGGACAGCACCGCCCCGGGCGCGACCGTCGCGCTGGCGTGGACCGGCCTGATGGAGGCGTACAAGCGCGACAACGCCGAGATGGTGGAACGGTCGGCGCGAGTGCTGAACGAAGAGCTGAACGCGTGGTACGGGGACGACGTCGACACCGCCCATCTCAAGGCAGAATTGCTGTACCGTAAGATTGACCCGTGGTCCATCGCCAAGTGGCTGTATGTGGCGGCGATCCTGATGGCGATCGCGACAACGTTCGTGAAAAAGCCGTGGATCGAAATGACTCCGCGCTTGATGCTGCTGCTCGGTTTCCTCGTGCACACCGGTGGGCTGGCATTGCGCTGGTACATCGCGCAACGGGCTCCGTGGTCGAACATGTACGAGTCGATTACGACGGCGGCGTGGGGCGCGGTGCTGTTCGGCCTGTTCAAGTACCGTGGTGCGGCGGCGAAGATCATCGCACCCTCAGCGGCGTTCGTCGGCTTCAGCAGCCTGTTCATCGCGGCGCATCACAGCCTCGATCCAAGCATCAATCCGCTGGTGCCGGCGTTGCAGAGTTACTGGCTCAACATTCACGTGATCGTGATCCTGCTCGGCTATGCCTCCGCGACCTTCGCGGCGGTGCTCGGTCATGTCTGGATCGTCAACGACACCTTCCGGCCCAGGGCGGCGAAGAAGATGCTCGGCGGGGTGTACAACGCGATTTACCGCATGTTCCAGCTGAGCGTGCTGTTCCTGATTGTCGGCATTCTGCTCGGTTCGGTCTGGGCGCACAGCGCGTGGGGCCGCTACTGGGGTTGGGACCCGAAAGAAACCTGGGCGCTGATCACGTGGATCTATTACCTCGGCCTGATCCACGCGGGCTATGCGGGACGGTTGCGTGAACGCGGTATGGCGGTGGCATCCGTGGTCGGCTTCCTGCTGGTGCTGATGACCTATTACGGCGTCAACTACTTCCTCAGTGGGTTGCACACCTACGCGTCCGGAAACGCCTACGAGATCCCGATGTCGGTGATTGTGTACGTGTCGCTGGAGGTGCTGTTCCTCGCGGCGTACGCGGTACACCGGATCAAGAAAGGCAAGCAGGAACGGGATGCGAAAGCCGCGCGGTCATCGAGCAAGCCGGCGCTTGAATCGCGGTGAAGCAGGCGAAACATGTATCGAAAGGGACACTTACTCCAAGGGGCACTAACTCCGTAAGTGTCCCTGATGACCGATGATACCGGGGACACTTTGAGGACAAAGTGTCCCCGGTGAGTTGACCGTAACAACTCCCGACTCACTGTTCTACGGTCGAAGCACATGGTTTTACTCATATCTCAAATCTCATATCTCAATTCTGTTATCTTCCCCGAGCCCTTTAACCAGAGTCCCCCATGAGTGCATCAACATCCATCTGGCTGAAACGCGCGCTGTGGCTGGTCGTATTCACGATGGCCTATAACCTGATCGAGGCCGGGATCGCATTATGGTCCGGCGTCGAGGCGGGCAGTATCGCGCTGGTCGGCTTCGGGCTGGACAGCCTGATCGAGTTGGCGGCGGCGACGGTTCTGCTGTGGCGTCTGCGGCTGCAGATCAGCGGCACGTTAAACCAGGAGCAGCTCGAGGCGACCGAAGGCCGGGTGCACAAATTTGTCGGCGTGACCTTTTTTCTGCTCGCGGCGTATGTGCTGATCCAGTCGGTGTGGACGTTATGGACGAAGGACATTCCGTCCGAAAGCAGCATCGGGATTGTGCTGGCGGTGGCTTCGTTGATCATCATGCCGGTGTTGGCGTGGGGTAAGCTGAAGGCGGCGGCGGAGTTGAACAGCGGTGCGTTACGGTCGGAGGCGAAAGAGACGCTCGCGTGCACCTACCTGTCGTTCACGTTGCTGCTCGGGTTGGTGCTGAACGCCTGGCTCAGCTGGTGGTGGGCTGATCCGGTGGCTGCGTTGCTGATGGTCCCGTGGCTGGTGAAGGAAGGGTTCGAGGGGTTCGAGGATGAGGATGATGACGACGACTGACAGGCCGCGGGCTGCGGGCTTTAGTCGGCGGAATGTCCCCGCTAAATTTCATCTAAAAGTTAGCCTTTCCTGTTTTTCGTCCGGAGATTGCGTACACTAAGGATAACCCCCATTCTGACCCGGTAATCCGTAGCCCCCCGGATCGGATTCGACGATGGTTACCCGAACCACACAGTCCAGCCCCATCACCCGTCACAAGACGATCCTGATCCCCCAGCGTGTTCCCCTGTTGTTGATCTTTTTCGCCTTGTTGTTCGCTCTTCTGTTGCTGCTACTGTCCCTGACCTGGGCCCCTGCCGCGCACGCCTTTGTGCCGGTGGACTCCATCCCGTCACCACGGATGTACATGGACGTCGAAGGGCACCCACTCTGCATCCCGTACCTCTGCAACCGTCAGTTCGAGGCGGTACATCCTGACGTGAAACGGGCGGTGATCATGCTGCACGCCGGCAACCGTCGCGCGGTCAACCATTTCAACATCATGCTCTCGACGGCGATGGACTATGGCAACGCTGGCGAGTACACGTTGATTTTCACCCCGCAATTCCTCTACTGGGTCGATTTCGGCGAGTGGGACCTGGAGGATGACGTGCTGTACTGGATGTATTTCGAATGGTATGTCGGCAACCTCTCGGGCAACATCGACCAGCTCCCACGTCCCGCGCAGATCAGCAGCTTCGCGATCGTCGACACCATCATGCACCGGATCGTCGATACCTGCCCGAACCTGGAAGTGTTGATCCTGACCGGTAATTCGGCGGGTGGGAAGATGACCAGCCTGTATTCGGCGGGTGGACGCGCGCTCGACGACATGCCGTCTTTTCAACGGCCCGAACTGTTCTACATGTCGGTAAACAACGGGCATTTCATGTACCTCAACGACCAACGTCCGGTGCCCGGCAACCCCGGCCAGTTTGCGTATCCGGAACAGCAGTACATCGACCTGTGTCCGACGTGGAATGATTACCCGTTCGGGATGAACGAGCTGAACGGTTACATGGCCGCGCAGGGACGGGCACGCCTGTACCGCAACCTGCTGCGACGGGAAACGCATTACATGATCGGCGAACTTGAAGACAACCCGGTTGACACGTTCTGCGAGGCGTTGTTCCAGGGCGAGCACCGGTTGGAACGGCATCTGATCTATGAGGCGTATCTCGACTATCTGTACGGCGATCCGGCGGAGAATGTGACGCTGCATGTGATCGATGGTGTCGGCCATGCGGCGAACGTGATCTATCACAAACCGCTGCTGCAGGAGTATTTGTTCTCGTATCTCGGCTCGGATCCGACCCATCCTCCGGACGGGACGGTTCCGGCGAACGTCACTCCAGAACCGTCATCTCGAAACGCGTGCGAGGTACAGATCGGCCCAAATCCTGTGCGTGTCGGGGAGATGCTGACTGTGCGGGTGACAGGTACATCGGCGACGGAGATACGTTTGTATGACATCCTCGGGCGACAGGTGGCGTCGGGGACAGTGGCGGTGTCCGCGGCCTCACCCGGCACGATTGCGTTCCACACGAATCATCTCGCCAGTGGGGTGTATGTGGTGAGGGTGATGGGGGATAGGGTAAATCAATGGCGGAAGGTGGTCCTGCTGCACTAAAACCTGTCCTGAACAGAGTTCATCTGGTTCGACAAGCTTGCCATTACCACGGACTGAAGTCCGTGGTAATGCTTAGTTTTCCGTAGTCCGTAGTCCACAACCTACTTCGGCTTGATATTCTCCACCTTCATCCACCACCAGCCGACCATACCGAGTCCCATGAAGACGGCGGCGAACCAGCCGACCATCAGCAGCCAGTTGCCGAAGATGGCGTGCCCGATGCCGAACATCAGGCCGAAGGTGAGCATCATCCCGCCGAGCCAGCCGACGAAATCGTGCTTGAGGAACGGCCGGTGTTTGTGGCCGTGGTTGTACAGCGTTTCCGGGGTGAATTGCCAACGGATTTTCCGCCACGCTCCCGGCGGTTGGATCCTGAGGTAGAACCGGCGCAGGGTGGTTCCGCTGGACGCCGGTGTCCACGCCATCACCGGCAGCCAGACCAGCGCTGAGCCGAACGCGATGACCATGATCCGCAGCTGGAATTCCATTTCGACGCCGCTGAGGTAGATCCAGGTGCTGATCACGGTGGATGCGATCATCGCTGCAATTTCCGCCCACGCGTTCACCCGCCACCAGAACCAGCGCAGGATCAACACCGGTCCGGTGCCGGCACCGAAGGCGATGATGAATTTGAACGCCTCAGTGACAGAATCGATCATCTGTGCGATCAGGGCGGTGATCACCAGCAGCAGCAGCATCGAGGCCTTGGCCGCCCAGAGGTAGTGTTTCTCCGACTTGTTCGGCGCGATCCAGCGACGGTAGAGGTCATGCGTGAGGTACGACGATCCCCAGTTGAGCTGGGTGTCGATGGTGGACATGAACGCCGCCAGCAGCCCCGCGACGAGGAAGCCGGTCCACGGTGACGGCAGCAGCTCGACGATCATCTTCGGGTACGCCATTTCGTCGTCGGCGAGGTTCGGATACAGCACCAGGCTCGCCAGCGCGGCCAGCACCCACGGCCATGTGCGCAGCGCGTAATGGGCAACGTTGAACCACAGAGTCGCCGCGAACGCGTGCCCTTCGGATTTCGCTGCCGACATGCGTTGGATGACTTTCCCGCCGCCGTCCGAGTTGATGTTCGCCCACCACTGGATGGAGGCGTAGACGACAAATCCGCCGAACGCACTGGTCCAGAACTTGAGGCTGGCTGGGGAGGCGAACTGCGGCATGTCGGGCAGGAACTGGATTTTCTCGTAGGGGACAACGGCGAGGATCGACTCCATCCCGCCGGCGGCGTTGACCGCGACAATCGCGAGCACGATCGCGCCGACCAATGCGACGACGAACTGGGCGACGTCGGTAACCACCACGCCCCAGAAACCGGCCATGAAGCTGTAGCTAACCGCCAGCGCGGCCGCACCGAGCACACCGGCCCATTTCGGCCCGCCCCAGACTGCGGCAATAATTTTCGCCATCGCGAGGACGACCCAGCTCATGGCGATGGTGTTGATCAGCAGCGCCATCCAGCCAGCCTTGAAGGTGCGCAGGATCGCGCCGCCCTTGCCACCGTAACGGATTTCCGCCAGTTCGAGGTCGGTGACGACCTTCGCCCGTCGCCACAACCGGGACAGCATGAACGCGCTGAACAGGCCGCCGATCCCGAACGACCACCACTGCCAGTTGAGCGCGATGCCTTCGGAGCGGACGAGTTTGGTGACATACAGCGGCGTATCACAGGAGAAACTGGTGGCGACCATGCTGGTGCCGGCAATCCACCAGGGCAGCCCGCGGCTGGAGAGGAAGTACGAATCCGTATCGGTGTGCGCTCGCTTGGTGAACCGTGCGCCGATGTAGAAAACGATCAGCAGGTACCCGACCACCACCGCGAGATCGGCAAGAGTCATAGATCCTGGAAGCTGTGTTCGGCTCGTTGGATAGCTGCGGTAATTGTGTCGTGGCTGGTGGCGTCGAGCAGATCTTTTCGCAGCGTTGGTTGCTGGCACAGCCGGCTGATGCGGCTGAGCAGTTTCAGGTGCAACGGCACGTCCCCGTCCGGCGACAGCAGCAGGAAGATCAATCGTACCGGCTCGCCGTCAATGGAATCGAACGCGATGCCCTGCTTGGTGCGTCCCAGTGCGACAACGGGCTTGTTCAGCCCGATCAGTGTCGTGTGTGGAACCGCGACACCCTGTCCGACACCGGTGGACAACGCCCGTTCCCGTTCCAGCACACGGTCGAGGACATCCTTTTCCGTGAGGCCGTGCGCTACCGCCACGCGTTTGACGAGGGACTTGATCACGCTGTCCTTCGTACGGTTACGCAGGTTAAGTTCGACAGCGTCCGGAACAATCAGATCACTGAATCGCATGGGTTGCCACGTATCAGGTTCGTTTCATCGCCTCAAGGTACGTCATCGCCGGAGCACGAACAACCACGCAAGACGAAGTTCCCGCCTCGTGATGTCCGCAAAAGCAGTAAGGACAGGCTGTTGCCGTGCGAGCAAATCTCATGGAGAAGGTTGGAAAAACTATTGACTTTCGTTCAGACTAACACGAAATTAGCAGTCTGCTATCAATAAAAAGTTTGCCGGGAATTGGTTGCGGGATGCGGCCGTTTCGCGCGGGTGCGGCGGTCCCAGTTCGAGTATGCAACTGCAAATGTTCCCTTCTCAACGCCTCGCAGCGTCCCGGCATACGCACCGGTTAGAGGAAAAGCGAGGTAAAACGGATGAAGCGAGTCGCGGTATTCATCGACGGCAGCAATTTCTACAACGGTCTGCGCGACAATGTGGGCCGGATGGACGTCGATTTCCACCAGTTCGGCAAGACGCTGGCGGAAAAAACAGGCGGCGAATTGCTGCGTATTTATTACTACAATGCGAAGGTGGATCCGGAATTTGATCCGGATAACTATGAAAAGCAACAGCGCTTCATTACCCACCTTGCACACACCCAGTACCTGACCCTGCGTCTCGGCAAGCTGGTGTATTACCAGGTGCGCGGCGAGGATGCCACCCGCAAGCATTACGCGGTGGAGAAGGGGCTGGATGTCAAGCTGGCGATTGACCTCGTCCGTCTCGCGGTCAATCGTGCCTGCGAAGTTGCGGTGATTGTTTCCGGCGACAAGGATCTGGCCGAAGTGGTCGAGTATGGCAAGGAGATGGGCCTCGAAGTGGTGAGCGCGTTCTTCCCACGTGGCCTCTCCGAACAGTTGGCGACAAAGGCCGATCGAGTGATCTACTTCAACGAGGAAATGTTGAACGAGATCTTCATCGGCAACCAGCAGCAGGATAGCGAGTAATCGCCGATTGTGTTGCACGTCTTTTCAGCGCCCCGGCAGAGGGGCGCTTTTTCGTTTGATACCGTGTGTCCGTGTCAAAAAACTTGCGGACGTGGATTGATAGACCTTGACGTCGAACATGCCCCAGACATTTATGTCTGGGCTGATCCGAAGGTGACAACAACAGGACTCAATGCCAGCCTCCACCGACATCCGTCTTGCCTACGTCAGCCAGATCCGCTGGCCGTCGGAGATCCCGGCGGGACCGTTCAACGCGAACTTCGTCACCGCAATCGCGCGTGCCGGGGCGGAGGTGGATTTTATCGTCCGCTCGTCCAATCATCCTCGCGCGAAGGACTACACCGATCCGCTGGACGTGTTGCGTCGTGAATATGGCCATGATGTCCCTCATGGATTACGGATTCATGTCATTCCCACACCCGGCTGGCAACCGGCGTCCGATCCGTGGTTGTATTTCACTCGCGCCGGTTGGCTGCTGAAACGGTTGCGACGTGAACACAGCGTCAACTGTGTCATGTCGCGGGACACGCGCGCCCTGCCGCACCTTGCCCGCTGGCGTAAACGCGGTCTGGTCGCGGTCCACGACACGCACAACTTCTACATGGACCCGGCAGCGCGGGATGATACGGGCACGGGCCGCAAGTGGAAAGAATACCCACGTTTCGAACGCAGCTTCCTGCCGCAGCTGGACGGCGTGTTGCCGTTGCTGGAGGTGCAGGCGGAGTGGTACCGCAAGCAGCTGACGGTGCCGGTGCGAGCGATTCATCCCGGATTGAACGAGACCCATCCGCCGGACCCGTCACGGTTCGATCACAAAACAGTCGGCTACGTTGGCACACTCAGTGGCATCAAGGGCTCGATGGATGTGCTGGAAGCGTTCCAGGCGCTGGACCGTGACGATGTGAAGCTGGTCCTGATCGGCGGACGCGGGCAGGCGGAAACCGATTCGATGCGGCAACGCATCGAATCGCTGGGGTTGACCGGCCGGGCGGAGGTGACCGGCTGGCTGCCGGTGCCGGAGATGGCTGCGCGGCTGAAACAGGTGTCGGTAGCGCTGCTGCCGTTGACCGGTACGTTCTACAATCGGTATCTGACTGCGCCGTCCAAGTTGTTCGACTACTTGTCGCAGGCGGTGCCGGTGATTGCGTCCGACTTGCCAGCGGTGCGTGAGCTGGCGGGCGACGCAGCGCTGTATGTCAAGCCCGGCGATCGCACCGAGCTGACCGCAGCGATGGCGAAATTGCTTGGCGACCGTGAGCAGTACAACCGCCTGGCGCAGACCGCACACAAACAGGCGCAGACGCTACACTGGGACCGTCGTGGTGAGGGCACCGTTGAGTTTCTGCGTGAATTGCTGGCACGCCGCGCCCGGACCCCGTGAGCGAATCGCTTGCGCGGCGCTCGCTCGCGGCGCTAGAATGGCAGAACCCAGTCCCATCAACGAGTTGGCGGGCAATGAACAATCCATCCACGCAGGACGGCGATTTTCTCGATACCGTGTTGACGGCGTTGGCGAATCCGTTGCGGCGGTCGTTGGTGGAACGGCTGACCGAGCGCGACATCACCGTCGGCGAGCTGTCGGAGGGTGCCGGTGTCAGTATGCCGTCGATCTCGCGTCACCTGCGTGTGCTGGAGAAGGCTGAGCTGATCGTCCGGATCAAGCGTGGCCGCAACCACCTCATCTCATTGCAGCAGGAACCCCTCGAACAAGTCGTGCACTGGTTGTCGAAGCTGGGCAAACGTGTGCCGCTTCCCGTGGATACACGGACCGTGTTCATGTTCGGATCGGAGGTGGAATCCGACTCCGGGCTGGCGCATCCAGTTCCACAACTCCAGCGTGAACCGGAACCTGTGGCAGATAACGAACCGGTCTCCGAACCCGATCCCCTCGATCTCAGCCCGGACAGTCTCTCCGATCTCGTAAAGCGGTTGAAAAATCAGTAGATTGTATAAAACCCAACATCTTACGCTAAAAGTGACATGAACGAGATATTGAAACCGCACCAGATTTCCTCCCGAATCCTTGATTTAATCCTGGAAGAACGCATCGAAGAGGTATTTCTTGTAACTCCGTATTATAACCCATGGAAGCGTCTGGTCGACGCTTTGGAAGAAGCTGCTAAGATGGATAGGAGAATCGTCTTTGTCTTCCGTTCTGATCAGGAAAAAAAGCTCAAAAACGATATAAGGCTACTAAATGACAGATTTGGATTTGATATTATATTCGTCGATCATTTACATTCAAAAATTTATGCTAACAAAAGTTCTATAATTCTATCGTCAATGAATTTGTATGATTGTTCGCAAACAAATAATCATGAGTTTGGGTATTATATAGAAACTCGATATGAAGTAAAAAAGATTATAGATAATGTTATAAAAAAGGATTTTATTGACAGTGATAAGTGGAAAAAGATTGAAGGGAGATATTATCAGAAGGTAAAACAGGATGAAGAGGATAGGGTGGCAAAAGAAAAGAAGAAAGAATTCGATAGAAAGAATAAATCTAATAAAGTTAATATTAGTACCAATAGAAATATAAATAATTATAATTTTGGTAAAATAGGACATTGCTTAAGGTGCAATCAGCAAATTCCTTATAATACTGAGCGTCCTTTATGCTATGGCTGCTATGATATTTGGTCCGTTTTTCAAAACTACGATTATGAAGAAAAATATTGCATTTTGTGTGGTGATAATGCACCGACATCGATGCGAAAACCGCTTTGTGACAGGTGCTTCAACGAATACCCATGGGCTCGTCCTAAGTTAGGCTCTGCCTTTTAGTTATTCTTGCCTGCAACATCATCCATCTACGTGCATCCAACCTCAAGTGCAAGTGGAGGTAGGTGCCGTTCTCGCGAGTCGAACCGTCGACGGGAGTCCGGCATCACCAGGCCGTGTGTCCTATCTTCCAAGCCATGAACAACGAACAGGAAGACAGGACGCCTGCAGCTGCCACCGTGGAGGATCCGGTCGCGGCAGAGCGAGCGGCGGAACGAGCGGCTGAGGCGGCGCTGATCAAGGAAGCGCTGGCGGGTGACGTGACGGCGCGAACGCAGATCGTGCTCGATCATCGCGACAATGTCTACAACCTCGGGCTGAAGTTGACGGGGAACGCAGACGAAGCGGAGAGCATCCTGCAGGAAACGTTCCTCACGGTGTTCGAGAAGCTCGATCGGTTCCGTGGCGACAGCAAGCTGGGCACGTGGATTCACCGGATCGCGACCAATGCGGCGCTGATGCGGATGCGGTCACGTAAAGGCAAGTACTTCGTGCAGATCGCGGATGACGCGAACGATGACAGCGAAAGCGTGGAAAATTTCCACGTGCTGCCGTCGGTGGACATGAATCCGCTCGAGCTGACGCTGAACGATGAGTTGGCGGTGAAGTTGAACGAGGCGATTACCTCGCTTCCGCCGCATCTGCGTACGGCGTTTGTGTTGAAAGATCTGGAAGGCCTGTCGATGGCGGAAATCGCCGAGCAGGTGGATAAAACCGTGTCGGCGGTCAAAGCTGACCTTCACCGTGCCCGTGTGAAGTTGCGGGAGAAGTTGGCGGAGTTTGTGGAAGGATATCAACGTGGATCCGAGTGATAAAAAACTGCTGACCGCGGAACAGCTGTGCGACATCCTCGAGGTGTACCTCGGCCGTGAACGCGGACGTGCGGAGTGCCACCGTCTCATCGACAAGATGAAGGACGATCCGATGTGGCGAGCGGAGATGGACACGCTCGGCACGACGGTGCGGGTGTTCCAGAAAGTGCCGTGCGAGAAAACGCCGGAAGATGTCTGCTTCCGTCTGATGCAGGCGTTAAACCTGGAAGGGCAGTCCGGCAAAGCGGAAGAAATCGAAGGCAAAGCGAATTCCGACGAGGACTTGCCAGCGTGAAAAATCGAGTTTCCATGCTGCTTCATGCCGCCGGGGTGATTCTTGGCGGTTTTCTTGGCTGGTTGTACTGGTACAAGGTGGGGTGTGTCAGCGGGACGTGCATGATCTGGGCGAACCCGTGGATCGCAACCAGTTACGGTGCATTGCTCGGGTTCTTTGTTGCAGGATTGATTCCGGTGAAGAAGAAGCAACAGGGTACGCCTTCAGAACAGACGGAAGGGTAGATCGTTTCGGAGCTTCGCCCAGAGAATACCACCAGGTTACTGCGATTTCATCCTGAATGCAGTGAAGGATCTCCACATTATACACACTTGAATGTAGCGTCATTCTGAACGAAGTGAAGAAGATAGGGTTTATTTTACCGTTTCCCTAGCTGGAGATTCTTCATTTCACTACGTTCCGTTCAGAGTGACACACTCACACCATACGATGTTCGTCCATTACCGATTACCGATTACCGATTACCGAGTACCGAGTACCGAGTACCGAGTACCGATTACCGAGTACCGAGTACCGCTGACCGAGCACCGACTACCAGAGACCGTCTCGCGGAACTCGTGTTCTGCGCATCCCAACCCCCGCGTGAACCTTGAATCCGTACATTCCCCGGCACCCAAACACAAACGGTTACACGACCATGATCGAACCACTGCTCGATTCGCTGACCACTCCCGGCCGCGAACGTGAAATCTTCTGCAACCGCACGTTGAACCTGCGCTCCATCCGTGCCATCGGCTACGACATGGATTACACGTTGATCCATTACAACACGGACGCGTGGGAACGGCGGGCGTACGAGTTCGTCAAGGCCAAGCTGGCGGACCGTGGCTGGCCGGTGGAAGGGCTGGAATACCAGCCGGATTCGGTGATTCGTGGCCTGATGATCGACAAGGAATGCGGCAACATCATCATGGTCAATCGCTTCGGGTACGTCAAGCAGGCGAGCCATGGCTCACGCATGCTGCCGTACGACGAACAGCGCCGGATCTACTCCCGCACTGTGGTCGATTTCAAGTCGGGACGGTACGTCTTCCTCAACACGCTATTCTCGATGTCGGAAGCGTGCATGTTCACCCAAATGGTCGACAAGCTGGACGCTGGCGAGATCAAGGAGGTGATGGGGTACGAGGAACTGCACCGCACGGTCCACCGCGCCCTGGACGAAAGCCACGCCGAGGGCATGCTCAAGGAAGCGATCCTCGCCGAACCGGAAGCGTACATCGACCATGACCCGGATACCGTTCGCGCCCTTCGGGATCAACGGCTCGCCGGAAAAAAGCTGGTTCTGATTACCAATTCGGACTGGAGTTACACCCGTCGCGTGATGGAGGCGGCGTTCGACAAGCAGATGCCGGAGGGGCAAACCTGGCGTGACCTGTTCGACCTGGTGATTGTCTCGTCACGGAAGCCCTCCTTCTTCGACAGCTCGAACCCGGCGTTTGAGGTGGTTCAGGACGAGGAAGGCCTGCTCAGCCCGGTGGGGATCAAGGGGCTGGAAGAGGGCAAGGTGTATGTCGGCGGGAATGCGCGCCTGGTCGAAACCCTGTATGGCGTAGCGGGTGAGCAGATTCTTTACGTCGGCGATCACATGTACGCGGACGTGCAGGTATCCAAGAACCTGCTGCGTTGGCGGACGGCGTTGATCCTGCGCGAACTGGAACCGGAAATCCGCGCCCTTGCCGAGTTCAAGGAAGATCAATCCGAATTGACCCGGTTGATGCTGGAAAAGGAAGAGGTGGAAACGCGTTTCAACCGCCTGCGTCTCATCTACCAGCGGTTGCAGGATGAGGGCAGTTCGAACTCCGATCTGAACACGCTCGCCGAAGAACTGGACAAACTGCGCCGAACCTTGACCCGCCAGGACAGGCAAATTGGTCCGATGGCACAGTCGTACGGTGGGCTGAGCAACCCCAACTGGGGGTTGGTTATGCGCGCCGGTAACGACAAGAGCCTGCTCGCGCGGCAGGTGGAAGGCTACGCCGACATTTACATGTCCCGTGTCAGCAACTTTCTCTACGCGACACCATACGCGTATTTGCGGTCGAAGCGCAGTACGTTGCCGCACGACCGCGAGGACGCGTCGTTAAGCGAGATGGGAGAATCGAACTAGCGGTGGCGGGTGGCCCGGGTCATCTTGTGACCCGGGTATCACAGGAAAGCGGAGCGTCCGCGTTTGCAAGCAAACACGGGCACGGTCTGTTGATGTGCCCCTGATGGGTCTGCCCGTGATGTGCCCTTGATGGCTTTGCCAGCAGGGATTGGTTGAAGATGAATCAAGCAGGACTCGATCACGGGGCGGAGCGTCCGCGTTTGCAAGCAAACACGGGCACGTTTAGTTTCAGTGCCCATAGCCCATAGCCCATAGCCCATAGCCCATAGCCCATAGCCCATAGCCCAT
>JAHLLB010000041.1 GCA_020444425.1 bacterium
GGTAAGCATAATCCGTCAACCGATCACGCTACCCACACAGAACAGCGAAGCACCAATAAACGGAAACTGAAAACACCTCTCTGAACCGTGAAAGGCACGAAAAGAACGAAAATAAAACCTGAATTGCTTGTTAAAATAAAAACAAAGGAAATTATAATAGTAAGTAGATGTTATCGTATGTTTTAGCATCAAGAATTTCATTTTGTCTTTTCTTTCGCCTCTTTCGCGTCTTTCGTGGTCCAGAATCTTTTTTCTTTCTTCCGTTTATTCCGTGTATTCCGTGGTTCCGAGGTGTTGTAACCCGGAGGAACAAATCGCGCTCCAACGAGTGGAGAAAAGCAGGACCATCCCCCACCCATGGAGTAGCGATGCCGAAGACAGACAAAGCCCCCATCAACTGGCGCGCCAGCATCCTCCAGGGCCTGAAGGATCTGGCGTTTGTCATCATCATGGTCACCGTCATCCAGGTCGGACTGGTGCAGGCGTATCACGTGCCGACCGGATCAATGGAACACACCATTCTCCCGGGCGACATGGTCGTGGCCGAAAAAGTCAGCCTCGGGCCGCGCACCCCCCACTGGATCGGCGTGCCCTACACCAAGCTCGGGTTTCACGTTCCCGCGATGAAGCTGCCGGGCCTGCGTGAGGTCGAAGCTGGAGATGTCGTCGTCGTCGAAACACCGATGGACGAGATGACGCCATACGTCAAACGTGTCGCCGCAACCGCCGGTCAAACCCTTGAGCTGCGCGACAAGGTGCTGTATGTGGACGGTGAACGCGCGCCGGATGAGCTACAGGGCGTGCATCTGGACGACCGTCTTATCCCGGACGGCTACCCGCAACCGGGCATCCCGCGCGCACTGGGCAACCGGGACAACTGGGGACCGTACACCGTGCCCGACGGCATGGTCTTCCTGATGGGCGACAACCGTGATAACTCGCTCGACAGCCGCTACTTCGGACCGGTCGAGAACGACGCGATCATCGGACGCGTGGTCGGCGTCGCGATGTCGTGGCACTGGCCGGATGTGCTGGATGGACCGAGGCTGGATCGGATCGGGAAGGGGATTGACTGATTCTCTCAACCACGGAATACACGGAATAAACGGAAACTAAAACACCTTAAACGTCCACGAAATACACGAAAGAAGCGAAAGAAAAGATAAAAGAATTTTTTATGCTAAAACATACCATGAAATCTAGCTTTCAGGAACATAATCCTTACTTTTGCTTAAACAATTAATTCAGGTTGTCTTTTCGTCCCTTTTTCGCGTCTTTCGTGGACTTCAATCTTTGTTGTGGCTTCCGTTTTTTCCGTGTATTCCGTGGTTCACCTCAAGGTTTTCATCCACGGTTGCACCATCTGCCGCGCTTCGTAGCGGTACTGGCGTGGGTTGAAAACATAGGCCGGGCCGTCCGATGTCCACTGGTTGATCAGGGTTTCCACCGACCGCGCATCAACGATGCCAAAGTGCGCCGCGAGGATGTGCGCATCGTCCGGGACGGGTTCGAGTGCGAGCGCGTCCGAGAACAGGTGGTCGCTGGCTTCCACGTCGCCGGTGAGACGCAGCCACCACGCACGATAGGTCATCGGCAACGGATCGTTGGGATGCAACGTTTCCGCCTCACGGATTTGTTTGTCCGCCTCGTCGAACTGTCCCGCCAGCAGCAGGTCACGTGCGTACTCCAACCGCAACTCCATCACGCCACTGCGTTGCAGGATCGCTGCCTCATAATCCTCGACGGCCTGATCAAACCGTGCCGAATCCAATGATCCCGCCAGCCACGCCGACCGCGCGCGGCTGTTCGCCCGTTGCCACAGGGCCGTCGGGTGGTTCGGTTGCAGGTCGGCCAGTACGGTGTCACCCTGCGCAATCGCCTCGGCAAACTCACCCGCCTGATGCGCGTACCGGGCCAACGCCAGCCGCACGTCAATCGCGTCACTGCTGCCGGCATTGCGCACGCCCGTGCGCATCACCGCCAGCGACGTCGCCAGCGTATCGGGTAACGTGTCCCCCGCTCCCGGCGCGAACTGCAACGTGGACGCGAGCGTGGTCCACGAATCCCCATCTCGCGGATACAGCCAGACAAACCGACGTCCAGCGTCCAGCGCGGACGCATCCCGATCCAGAATTGACGCAACATACCCGCGCGCGTTCAGCACATACGGCTGCTCCGCCCACTCGCTGTCAATCCGTTCCAGCTCCGCCCAGGATGAGTCCGCGTGCCCGGTCTCCAGATGCTGCAATGCCGCGTTGGTGCGGGCGACGGCGACATTTTCACGCACATCCTCCACCGCCAGCAGCTCAATTACCAGCTGCTCAAGGTCGGGATCGAGACGATGCAGACGGTCATGCAGCATTTCGCGTTCGTCGTTTTCGTCGATGCGTTGGGTGACGTAGGCGTTCACCCCTTCCGCGAGATATTCCCAGACTGTGGACGCCTGGTAGCGGCTCATGAAGGTCTCGACACCGGCTTCGTCGCGATTCTTCGCGGCGCGATAGAGATCGTCCACTTCCTCCCGCTGTTCCGGGGTGAAGATGCCATGAACCTGGTGTGTCAGCTCGTGCACCAGCGTGTTGTAGCCGCCGTACGCCATCCGGCGGACATCCTCAACCCCGGTGACGCTGTGGAAACCGCCGACACCGCGGACATCATCCCAGAGACGGGAGTCGAGGTTGATCCGCTGATCCTTGAGCGATTCCATGTGCGGCGCGTCGGACAGCAGTTGATACATCGGCTTGATGTAATGCGTCTGCCCGGCGGCGTTGAGCACGGGGACAAACGCTGCCCACGGTTCCACCGCGCTGGCGACGATCTTCTGGAGCTCGGGATTGAGCGCGTCCCAGTTGCTGATGAATGTCTCGATGCCGTCAATAGTCGCCATCGGTTTCGCGAGGATGGAATCACGCACCGCCTGCCGCCGTGCCGACTGTTCCAGCCGCCTCATCTCCTGCACCCGTGCGAGCACAGCGTGCGCGCGACCATAATCGGGGCACGATTCCAGCGCTTCAAACAGCAACCGTTCAGCAGTGTCGTAACTACCCTGCATCCACGACAGTTCCGCGAGAATCACACGTGGCTCGACCAGCGCCGGTTGTGCCAACGCCAACGACTGCAAAGTGGCCAGCGCAAGGTCGCGTTCACCGTCGCTCAGGTGCTGCTTGGCACTTTCCAGCCGTTCCGCTGCGGATCCTTCCGGCACGATGTGCGGGTATTCGTAGGTGAGCTGACTGTAGTTGTACGGCGCGTACCCATTGCCAAGCATGTAATGCGCGCGTTCGTGCAATGGATTGATCTCCGCCGCGAGTTGGAACAACGACGTCGCCTCACGCACACGTCCCAACCGCACCAGCGTCCAGCCCATCCAGTGCAACGCGTCCGCCCCGAACGCGCCCCGGTCGAGGTTGGTTTGCAACGTGTCCAGCGCCGCCTGGAAGTCCCGTTTCTGGTACAAGGCCCGGGCGATCCCGACTGTCGCCTCGCCTGCGACACGGCGATGCGGCGCGTAATATTTCGCCAGCGAGAACGCGATCAATGCGGAATCAGCCTCCTGACGCCGCATCGCCAATTCGCCATACGCCAACTGCTGAATCGACGGCAACACCGTCCACGTCATGAAGTAGGCATCGTCGAGACGCTCGAACCGTTCCGTCAACATCACCCGGTGCAGTTCGCTGAGCGCCTTGCTCCAGTGGACACCGGTCTGCAACACCGGCTCGCCGCGCCGTGCGAGATACCCCGGTCGTTCCACCTCGAACCGGCGGCCCGACAACATCGCGATCTCGTACATCGCCTGTATGCGATCGTCCCACTCGCCCGGCAGCACATAGTCCGGGTCGTACGCCCACACCCCGAGCTGCTCAGACATCACGGCGTGTTCGAAGCCGTCCGACCGTGCCCAACGGAGACGCAACGAATCATGCGCGGCGTCCGCCGCCTCCATCGCGGGCATGTCCCCGGCGAAAGCTGAAGTGGTGAACACGAGCAAAAACGCCGTGACGGCAAGCAGGACGGCGAACACAGGCTGACGATAGTTTCTGGTCATGGGTGGATCACGCTGAAACGGTTGATGAACTCGGCTGAATGAAGCACGTAAGGTAGGGTATCGACAGGCACCCGGCACAGCCCCCGGTACCGTCGAAAGGGATACCGGGGATTCACCGTGCGGATCACAAGACAATGGGGACATCTGGCGGCACTCGTCGCAAACGGATTGACATGAGTAGAATGGCAAACCGAGCAAGGTTCGTTGGATACAACACAGTCTGTGCCGACAGGTGTCCCCTGGAACTGACGGATGACCCGCGATAGCCGCCGAAACCAACCGGCTGACAATCACAGGCACCATTCAACGAATTGTATCTGATCCTCGGATGACCCCAGACATGAATGTCTGGGGCACATGATGACTAAACCCATCCACATCACCGCAGATACACCACCTTCTTCTGACTCAGGTGACGGCCGTCCGTGAGCTGCAACGTGAGGAAGTAGATCCCCGACGCGCTGCCCTCCGGCAGAGTTAGGGTCTGAACAAACTCGCCGGGCGCGTGGATGTCCACGGCTTCCCGGTGGATCGTCTGTCCGAGCACGTTGTGGACCACGAGGTCGTATATCCCCGGCGCCTGAACCGAAATCGTCAGAGCGATGCTGCTATTGAACGGATTGGGATAGGCATTGCTGATGAAGGCAGGGGTGTCTGGACGCGCTGGAGATACTGGGTTGTCGGGTACAGCGGAATCGACGCCAATGATCGACCCGTCCACCGCACTTCCCTTGAAGGCGAAGTGGACACGGTAGTCTTGTGGAAAACCGTCACCCATTACATAGCACAGATGTTCGTCATCCACATAAAACATCGACCAATCGGATGAATACCAGTTGAATACCTCATTGCCAAAGGTTCTGATCTCAGGCCATAGATTGTCGCCGGAGGGTGAAATACATTGCACAAGCTGGATTAAATCGTCAAAATTCTGTCGATCCAAGCTTCCCCTGAACATGGAAATCAGCGACTGACCGTCTGGAGAAAGGAGTTGTGGACCGGGTCCAGTGGGATAAAAGGTGCTATCCCCGGCATAGGGACCCCAGCCATTCCCCGCGATACGATTGCCGTCAAAGTCAAGTTGTTCAAGGCGAGGTTCGTCCTCACCCTGCTCAAATCCGATCTGCAGTACACTGCGATCCGAGAGAACAACCGCGTCGGCTGTCTTTTCCAACTGAAACAGCGGTTCGCAATCATAGACACGCACACCGCGGATATCCCATTGGGGAGTCAGATCATCTGATACCCGCTGCCAGTACCGTTCCGAGGTGACGACGTATCCCCCCTGAGGGTCGCGGAGAATCTGGTACGGACGGACATAGGAGTTGATATCGTCTTGCGGCCAGTCCAGCACCAACTGGGGCTCGTCATAGAGCAGGGAGCCGTCGGCCAGGACGTGCTGAATGTAGATGTGCCGGACGGCGTAGTAGCCATCGGCGTGTTCGGTGAGTAGTACAGCCACACCACCTTCGCCATCCGCAACCCGCAGCCCATTGGGACGCGTGAGGCTCATATGTGTAGTCCCGATACATGGATCGCCTTCAGGGTATTTCAGAGTCCCGTCAGCGTTTACACCACATATGTAAACAACTGCGTTCTCGGCTGGCGCAGGCCGCCAGAACGCCCAGATTCCCCCAGAATCATCTGATACCGTCCAGTGCCCATATGAGTACATGAAAACCTTCTTTTGAGATTCCGTGACACTGGCGTTGATTCCCTGACCCCACAAGCGTTCCCCTTGCTGTGTGATACGCTGAGCAAACACATCACTCAGACGATCTGGTTCACCGTGGATGTCCCGGCTGAATAACACAACGCAGTCGCCGTCTAACCCCGGTTCGATCCCGAACAGCCAGCAACCAAGCGAATCAGAAACAGGTACGCCTTCCGTGCTGAACGCGGTGTATCCGTCCGCGTCCACATGCTGCACGACGACAAGCTGATCAAATGGATTGCCGTAGTTCTGTGCGTACCATAAGCCGCCCTGACCGTCCGGACAGCTGGCCCAGCCGCTGTCGTAGAAGTCGATCAGCATCACGCCATCAGCTGACCACTGGGCGGCAACGGGATTTGTCAGCAGGATCGTCGTGAGCAGCACCACTCCGTACACGGACAGGCGGGGGACGCGACCTACTTGAGAAACGAAGGAAGACCTATGTGGCGTCATGGGACCGTTGAGTGAGTTTGAACGGTGGACCTGTCGTGTGACAATGGGTCGTCAAACCGCCGTGTGACATGGGACCGGTACGTGTTGACATGTTTAAGCTAATCTGACGACACAACCGGGCAGCACGCAACGTGTAAGGCGGGTCTATCTCAGATTGGGTCTGCTGCCCGTGATTGACCGTCACGGGTGTTGGTGACGGCTATCGCGGGTGGTCCGAAAGTCGATCAGCCCGGACTGAAGTCCGTGGGCGTGGGTGCGGAGGTTGCTTGATCGTCTGCGAATCCCGGGCTGAAGCCCGAGGGCATGGCGGATATCGACCCCGAAGGGGTCGAATCTGACTAGCTCCGGGTGACAACCCGGGGAGAGGATCAACCACCCCACTGTTCCCAAACCCTTCCACACCAGTCCCACCCCAACGGGGTGGCATCACCACAGACCTACCACATTTCCCTTCGCCTCAACGGGGTATTTTAATCGGGGACAGACGGTGGTTTTTCCGTTACATATTTCACACAAATAATACCGTCTGTCCCTGGTTTATCCCTGGTTTATCCTGCGAACCGCCGAAACTGACCGGCGAGTCACAGGGGCACGTTCGGTTGCGGATCACACTGGCGGATGATCCCAGACATAAATGTCTGGGGCACGTCTTGTCTCAGGGGCAAACGGTGCAGCAAATCACTGGCACAGGGTGCTGCGAATCACTGTCACAGGGTGCTGCAAATCACTGGCACAGGGTGCTGAGAATCATTCGCGAACGATATCCGAATCATTCGCGAACGGTGCTGCTAACGTTTCCTTAGTCGCGTTCGAACAGGAACGCCGCCTCTTCCTTGCGGGCCCCTTCGGCGTCGGCGACGGCGTACTCGGACGGTCCCCACATCGTCGCTGCACCGTACCGGCCCTGCTTGTCGATCAGGTAGAAGCTGAGGCCGAAGTTGGGTCGGCCCTGTTCGTCCAGCAGATCAGCGCGTTTTGTCGTTTCCGCAACACGTTTCAGCACCTCGAGCCCGGCTTCGGTCGGACCCATGCCCTGCCGCATGAACTCCACCGCCTGGTAGCTGCAGAGATTCTGCAGATTGGCCTCACCACGGCCAGTCGAGCCCGCCGTGCCGTAGTCATTGTCGCAGTACAACCCAGCGCCGATGATCGGACTGTCGCCGACACGGCCCGGGATCTTGAAGAACAGGCCGCTGGTGGTGGTGACGCACGACATGTCGCCAGAGGTGTCGCGCGCGCTGAGGTGAATGGTGCCGGTCCAGCGTTCGACCATGTTCCACAGGCCCGGATCGACTTCTTCCTTCGGGGGCGGAAGCCAGTCGTCAGCGTCCGACATCTTCTGCTTCCACAACAGCCAGATCTCACGGGATTTGTCGGTGAGCAGATCCTGTTCCTTGAAGCCGTGCATCTTCGCGAAATCGAGCGCACCCTGGCCAACCAGCAACACGTGATCGGTGGTCTTGCGCACCAGGTTCGCCACCTTGGAGGGGTGCATGATGTTGCGGATGCTGGCGACCGCGCCGGCGCGATGCGTCGGGCCGTGCATCACTGCGCTGTCCAGTTCGACCACGCCGAGTTCATTGGGCAGGCCGCCGTATCCGACCGTGATATCGTCCGGATCGGCCTCGACGATGTTCACTCCGGCGATGGCGGCGTCGAGAGCGTCCTCGCCAGACGTCATCCCCTCCACCGCGCGACGGACCGCTTCGACCCCGTTTCCTGACGCCACCGCGATCGGACCACGCCCGGTGCGGGATTCGGTCAAGCCCTTGGCACGCGCGACCTGCGGCAAGCCGGTGGATAGCGCCAGGCCCGCTGCGACAACGGCGGACGTTTCAATGAACTCCCTGCGATTCTGTTTCATCTCGCGAACCCTCCCCTCCCCTGTGATGGTGGAGAAACGTAGCGATTGTATCCTTTCAAGACAAGTTACCCACCCCAAGGTCCAGGAACCCAGCTTTGACGGGAAAACTCCACTCTGGCATGTTAGTTGCTCCTTATTCGGCGAGTGTTTCAGAACAACCTGACCTCCGCAGAATGGTTGAAATCTCTTGGCTTCGTCTCATGCACGTCCCCCCTCGTGCATGAAAAAGAAGTGGCACTCAAGTACCTGGAATTGGTTGGGGAAACCCAGCCATATGCCTCGCATGAGGCATCCCCTCGCGGTCCGAGTCCCCCCCTCGGGCCGCTTCTCTCTCTATACGCCACAGACTCTTAACCACGGAATACACGGAATAAACGGAAAGAAAAACAACATCAAAACCTCTGAGTCCACGAAAGACACGAAACAAACGAAATTAAAACCTGAAAAAAATGTTTAAACAAATAATAAAAATAGAAATAACTGGAAACCAGGTGATATGGGATTTTAGCATCCAGCAGTTTCTGTTATCTTTTCTTTCGTCTTTTTCGTACATTTCGCGGAGAGAAAGGGGTTTCAGTTTCCGTTTATTCCGTGTATTCCGTGGTTCATGTGCTTTTAGGTGTCAACGCAAACGCACGGATCGGACTGCCTGTCCCCCGTTGCAGCGGCAAAGCACCAAGGACGATAAACGAACCACATGGCGGAACACGGTCGAGATTCGCCAGGTTCTCGACATGCGGCAGACCGTGTTCGGCGCAGACCAGCCCGGCCCTGAGATCACGATCATCACCTGCGCCGATGTCGGGCGCGTCGCTGGCGATGACCGACACGTTCCGTTCCCGCACAAGCCAGTCCACCGCCTCCGGCGACCAGCCCGGCCAGAGGAAGCCGTCGTCTGTGCCGCGTTCGAACACACGGTCCTGATCCGGCCAATGGTTGTCCCAGCCGGTGTGCAACGCGACGCACGCCCCCACCGGAATCGCGCCGTGTTTCGATTCGAACGCTTGCAGGTCTGCAACCGTCACCGCGAGCCGATCGTTCTCGCGTGACCCCGCCGCGACCACCACCAACGGACGCACCAACTCATCCGCCGCTAGCTGATCGACGGTTGCACCATCCCGGACACGATGCCCGGGCGCGCCGAGATGAGTTCCGGTGTGTTCACCGATCCGCCATGCGTTCAGAGTGTAGCCGTGGGATGGCAGGCCGGCGTGCGGCTCCCGGCGGGTGTCCGGATCGCCCGGCCACTGGGGTGTCTCAGGGCCGATCGGGTGGGTCAGGTCGATCGCGGAGAAGGGGAACGAGTCCATCATTGCCTCGTGTCAGGGTCGAACCTTTGCGCGAAAATTCTCCGGAGTCCGCGCGATGCGGCAGCGGCGGCTTGTTCCCAACCTTCGCGGGAACCTCCTTGACACCGCAGCAACGACAAGATACAGCCACAATTCGGCAGCCAGCTTACCGGAACTGACCATGCGAGTCCATGAACCATTTCACAGCCAGGCCCCCGCGAATCAAGGCGGTCCACGCGCACGCGGCGAGATCGACCCACGCTACACCTGGAACCTGAACGACATCTACGACGACTGGTCCGGCTGGGAGCAGGATCGGGCGAAGCTGGAGGAGTTTGTCAACCAGCTCGGTGCGTTCCAGGGTACGGTCCAACAGGGCGCGGACAAGTTGCTCGGCTTTCTCAAGCTGTCCGACGAGGCCGGCCGGCTGTTCGACCGGGTGTGGTATTACCCGGGGCTGGCGTTCGACCTCGACCAGCGGAACAACGAGATCAACGCCCGCCGGCAGCAAGTCGAAGACCTCGCTGCACGCTATTCGGCGGCGACCTCATGGTTTGATCCGGAACTGATCGAGCTCGGGCAGGAAACGGTCAACCGGTGGCTGAGCGAAAACATCGACCTCGCGCTGTACAAATTCCACCTCGATGAACTGTTCCGTCAGGCGGAACACGTGCTCGACGAAAAGGGCGAACACCTGCTGGCGTTGGCGGCGAAATTCGGTGCGTCACCGTCGCAAACGTACTCCATGTTGACCACGGCGGACGCCACCTTCCCGGAAGTTGAACTTTCGGACGGGTCCACCCGGCGTGTCACCCCCGGCACGTATTCCTCCCTGCTGCGCACGTTGCCGAAGCAGGAGGACCGGCAGCGGGTCTTCCAGGCCCATTTCAACCTTTACAAGCAGTTTGGCAACACCTATGCCGCGATCTACAACGGCGTCCTGCAACGCGGTTGGTTCACCGCTCGGGCGCGTGGATACGACAGCGTGCTTGAACGCAAATTGCACCGTCACGCAATCCCGACCTCGGTCGTACACACCCTCGTCAAAGCTGCAAAAGAGGGGATGAAACCGTTACGCCGCTACCACAAGCTGCGCAAGCAGACGCTCGACCTGGACAACTATTACCTCTACGACGGTTTCGCGCAGCTGCTCGATCACGACACGCGCTACACTTTCGACGAAGCGACGCAGCACATTGTCAGCTCGGTCGCCCACCTCGGCGAAGATTATCAGAACCATGTGCGTGACGCGTTCGAGCACCGCTGGGTGGATGTCTACGAAACCGAGGGCAAGCGCTCCGGCGGGTATATGGCGAGTGTGTACGGTGTGCACCCGTACATCCTGATGAACTACCACGGCAACCTGGACGATGTCTTCACGCTCGCGCATGAGATCGGCCACGCGATGCACTCCGAGCTGTCGGATGCGAACCAGCCATTCACGTACGCCGGCTACACGATCTTCGTCGCGGAAGTCGCGAGCACATTGAACGAAGCCCTGCTGCTCGACCAGTTGCTGGAGGAAGCAAACTCGCCGGAACAGCGGATCATGCTGCTGCAGCACGCGATCGACACCATCGCCGGAACGTTCTACACCCAGTCCCTGTTCGCCAACTATGAGCTCGAGGCGCATAAGCTAGCGGAAGCCGGTCAGCCGATCACCAGCGACGTGCTCGGCGACATCTACCACGGCATCCTCACCGAGTGGTACGGCGACGCCATCGACCACGAACCGCTGTATCACGTCACCTGGGCGCGCATCCCACACTTCTTCCACAGCCCGTATTACGTCTACCAGTACGCGACCAGCTTCGCGTCCTCGGCGGCGCTTTTCGACGCGATGAAGTCGGCGTCCGGCGACACGGAGAAGGGCGAAGTCGTGGAGCGTTACCTGACGTTGCTCAAGTCCGGTGGCAGCGACCACCCGATGGAACTCTTGAAACGTGCCGGGGTCGACCTCAACGACCCGGAAACGGTCAAGGCTGTTGTGCGGCGGCTGGACAATCTGGTGACGCAACTCGCGGCGGAACTGAAGAAGGTGTGAGAGTCTGGATGTGAGATGTGAGATGTGAGATGTGAGATGTGAGATGTGTGATGTGTGATTGGATGGGTTGTCCTGCAACCCGGGTTTCACTCTCTGGTGCGTATGTCACAATCTGGTGCTTATGTCACTCTATGGTACGTATGCCCCGACGAGCTTGCTCGTCGGGATTGTCCGAACGTGGATCACAGGCAGTTGACCCCGAAGGGGTCGGATCTCACTAGCTCCGGGTGACAACCCGGGGAGAGGATCGACCACCCCCATCTCCCCCCAATCCTTCCACACCACTCCCACCCCAACGGGGTGGCACAATGAAATCACCCCTGCGAACCGCCAAACACGGCGGATCACAAGGGCAAGTTCAGCCGCACGTCATCAGAGCCTGTTCAAGGGTGGATAATCCACGACATAAATGTCGTGGGCATGTTCTACCGACTCCTGCCGGTGTTGGCTGCGACAACGCGGGTCATCCAGTGCTGGATAATCCACGACATAAATGTCGTGGGCATGTTCTACCGACTCTTGCCCGTGTTGGCTGCGACAACGCGGGTCATCCGACGTTGGCCAATCCCTGCTGGCGGAGCCAACAGGGGCACACCTATACGTGGAAGATCCGGTGGCGGATTACCGCGATGACCGGTGACACCCGGGTCACAAGCTGACCCGGGCCACCCAGTTGATCATGAGCACCAGGCTCAGGGTCGCCGGGGACCGATTACGCCACCCCTAACACTTTTTTCAGCGAAAGCGATGCGTGTACATTGCGGGGCGAGATTCGCTCACTGCAGAAGGACACCTTCCATGCTGGTGCGGTTCAAACCGCTGGATGTTGATCACATCGAACGCTACCTGCGACGGGTGGAGTCGATCCCGCTGAACCGTCGCCCGATCTGGGGCGGGATGGACGCCACGCAGATGTTCGCCCATCTGCGGCGCTCCATCGAGCTCGCGCTCGGCGACTACCCGGAACCGGACCGCAGTACGTGGGTCACACGGCTGGCCGGCAAGATCATGCACTCGCCGTTGCCCTGGCCGCGTGGGATGAAATCACCCGGCTACTTCTTCCCGGAAACCCATGAGGGCGAACCGGAACGGCGGATGCTGCTGGCCACGATGCAGAAGTTCGTGCGCGAGGTGAAGGAAAACCCGAACCGAACCGTCGCCAGCCCCCTGTTCGGCCCGCTGACCATGCAACAGTGGACCAAATTCATGGGCCGCCATTTCGAGCACCACCTTCGCCAGTTCGATGTCTGAGATTCTCCTTTGAGTTGATTCGTTCCCTGACCGGGACACGGTGCGGCGGCTATATTCATGGTCGTCGCGTTTCATTTTACATTCGACATAACGATGGACTGCCCCGTTTGCGGAAATCCGACCTCGTCCTCAAAGTCCCGCTGCGAATTCTGCGGCGCGGAACTGGGTGGCGCACGTCCCGCACGCAAGGAGCGTACGGCGCTGGTGCGTGAGGTGAACGTCAAGGATGACATGCCCACCGCCGAGGTCGCGCGTGACCGGATGCGCAACGAAATCCAGGCCGCACAGCACGCGAAAGCGCGAGTGCTGAAAGTCATCCACGGATACGGTTCGTCCGGGCAGGGCGGCGTGCTGCGGTCGAAGTTGCGGCAGTCGTTGCGCAAGATGGAGAAACAGGGCGCGATCCACGGTTGGCTCGCAGGCGAAGAGTTCGACCTGCACGGCGAGAAAGGCCGCTGGTTCCTGAAACGGTATCCCGAGCTCGAAGCCGACCACGACTACAAACGCCGGAATCCCGGTATCACGCTGATCGGGTTGGTGTGAACAACGGGCTATGGGCTATAGGCTGTGGGCCATGGGGTGCAGACTGCGGACTGCGGGCTGCGGGCTACGGGCTACGGTCTACGGTCTACGGGCTACGGAAGCTAAACCTCCCTCGGTCAATACAGAAAAACCCGCCCTTGCGGACGGGTCTTCGCAGCTTTCCCGTGAGCTGCTTGCGCGACTTTCGCGTCTTGCATGAAGACGCTCTCGCGTGGTCTGAATCCTCTGCCGGAATCATCCGGACGTGTCATGTTCCATCCTCAGCCAGGCATGGAACAGAGCTGACACTCAGCCGTCCGTCTGCTTTTCCAGTGCTTCCCGTACGCGCCCGATCAATTCGTGCATCTGGTACGGTTTCTGGATGAAGCCGGCCAACCCTTCGCCGTTGAAATGCGACATCGTCTCCTGCTCGTTGTACCCGCTCGACAACACCACGCGAACGTTCGGATCGAGTTCCTGCAAGTGTTGGAACGCTTGCTCGCCATCCATTCGCGGCATGGTCATGTCGAGAATGACCAGTGAAATTTCGTCGCCGTGCTCGCGATAAACATCGATACCATCCTGCCCGTCTTCCGCGGTGTACACCGTAAAGCCCTGACCTTCAAGCATCATCTGCGCGACCTGACGGACGGTCTCGTCGTCGTCCACCACCAGCACCGTCGCCGGTCCATCAAACACAGCCTCGCTGGTACTCAAATCGTTCAATTCTTCTGTCTGTTCTTCCCCACTGGCCGGCAGCAGCACCCGAATGGTCGTACCCTTACCGAATTCACTGTAGACCTTGATCGCGCCCCCATGGCTGCGAATGATGCCGAGTACCGCCGCCAGACCCAGACCACGCCCGGTAAACTTGGTCGTGAAGAACGGGTCGAACATCTTGTCGATCGTTTCCTGCGACATGCCGGCCCCGGTGTCGGAAATTTCGACGAACGAGTAGGAGCCGACTTCCAAATCGCTGTTGAGGTAAATCCCGCGCACCGATTCTTCTGTCACTATCGTGGTGCCGGTTCGGACCGTGATCCGTCCCGGGTTGTCGCCGATCGCGTCGGAGGCGTTGGTGATCAGGTTCATCACCACCTGACGGATTTGCGTCGCGTCGCCCTGCACCATCGGAACCTTGTCGCCGAAATCATATTTCAGCTCGCACTGCTTCGAGATCGACACCTCAAGCAGATGCGCCATCTCCTCGATCGCCTGCGACAGATCGAGCGGTTCGATGATAAACGACCCCTTGCCCGAATAGGCAAGCATCTGGCGGGTCAGGTCGGCGGCACGCATGGCCGCAGTCTGGATGTTTTCCACCAACTGCCGTTCGTCGTCCTCCTCGGACATGCGGGTCAGCGCGAGGTTCGCGTTGCCCATGATGCCAACCAGCAGGTTGTTGAAATCGTGCGCGATACCGCCCGCCAGCACACCAAGACTCTCCAGCTTCTGTGCGTGCTGCATGCGGTTTTCAATGTTCTGCTTCTCACGTTCCGCACGTTTCTGGCTGGTGATATCACGGATCAACATCAACACTTGATTGTTGATGTACGGCACCATGCGTACGTCGAAGAACCCTTCATTTTCTTCGTCTTCATTCAGCGAGTATTCATAGCTCTGCGTTTCGCCTGTCGCCAGGGCAGATTTCAGATGGGATATCGTCCGGGACGACACTTCCGGCGGCAGGACTTCCACAATCGGTTTGTTCAGATACTCTTCTTTGTCCTTGCGCAGTTTGTACGCCGATGAGGCGTCACACTGCCTGGTGATTCCATTTTCATCAATGACGACGATCAAGTCCGGGATCGCATGGATCAAGGTGCGATTCTTGTGTTCACTCTCCCGGAGGTTCTGTTCCGCTCGCTTGCGTTCGACGGCGTGGCCGATCTGTTCCGATACACGGATCATCAGGTCGAAGTGTTCGTCCGTGTAACGCTGGGCTTCGTCGTACGTCTGCGCGACGACTACACCCGTAACACCTTCGCGGGACCGGAGGGGTACACCCATCCAGTGATACGATTGCGTCCCGATCAAGCGGATCTCACCCGCCTGCTCCAACGTTTCCCAACGATCCGGATCCACCAGCTGCGGCTCACCCGTGCGGCGGACATAATCCGTCATCGAGTGTTCCATCCGAATTTCACCGATGTCGGCAAACGCTTCATTGTCAAACTGGTCAACGATATAGGGAAGGGTGTAGGTGCCACGTTTCGGGTGGTAAAGCGCAACAAAAAAGTTGCGGGCGTCCAGCAATGTGCCGATCTGCTTGTGGATGTGTTCACATAGTTCTTCGACACCATCCAACAACAAGGCTGCTTCAGAGATGTTGCTGGCAATGTTACGAATCCGTTCCTGGCGACTGGCTTCCGTCAGGTCAGTTATAACACAGACAACACCCAGCGCTTTTCCCTGCTTGTCCCGTAGTCTAGATACCGTGTTTTCGGCCGGGAACTCGCTGCCATCACGCCGTTTGAGCATGATTCTGTGTGTCACAGATTCACTACTTAGCAATTGATGCTGTAGCGTAAGACGAAGCTGCTGGAACGCGGTCTTCGATGTGAACGCCAGGGACACGTCGTTGCCGCAAAGTTCTTCCCGGGAATACTGGAATAACTTTTCAGCAGCTTCGTTGACATTGGCAATGAACAGCTTCTGGTCCAACACAACCACAGCTTCGTCAAGGGAGTTGAATATCGCGCGCAGCCAGGGGTCGGTTTCTTCCGATACCTGCAGTGCGTGTTTGCCGTTGTGGCCGTTACCATTGCCGTTGTGGCCGTTCCCGTTCGACACCGGCAGCTCGATGCCATCGTTTGCATGCTGATCGTTGTGGCCATTCTTGCCGTTCGCTGCCGCCGTAGCGCTGCCGATGCACGCTACCGGGCCAATCATGTGCTCTGGAGAGGTGGGGCGCGATCCGTTCAGAGTGGCCAACAACTCCTGCTGCGCTTCCGCACGGACACCATTGCTGGAATCCAACTGGAGGTCATACTGCTTGTACGTCTTGTTGACCGTTTCGATCAACTGGATCACGTCGGGAGGGATTACAGCGAGATTGAGAGAGTGGTGCTGCAATTGACGCTGCAGCAACCGATGCCAACCGTTTGACGAGACGTTTCCGTTCATCACTTTCGCCTGAATCCCCTGGGTGCCAGATCACAAATAATCGTTGCGGCACGTCGTACTGACCCTGCCGTCCAAAACGTTACATCGAGGTACTGTCCCCTATGCGCTACATAACGTTACAACAAGTGGATATAAATTGCATCAGAATTATAACTTTTGCAAAACCCAATGGTGAGAGGGGCTCTCATGGCTCTCATCCCTGAAGATGAAAAATGAGTAGTCTCTAACCATAGTATTATCAGTATATTATAAACTGACTCATTCTTATATTGTCGGTGTGGTAGTTTGAGACTATTTATAAGTATTCGTAATTCATTTCCGGGGTTCCTCGGCACGAGACTCAGGTGTCGCTGAGCGTCTCGCTAACCTTCTCCGCCGAATTGCGAGCCGCTTTGTACACTCTCGCCAGCCGCAATTCAGTGATTCTGGAGGATGGTTTCGCACGTCGGCAGCTCTCCGAATCGGGCACTCACTGCGTACATTGGAACACCTTTGCGGAGGAGTACTCGTGGAATCCATCACCCTCTTGCTTTTTGCCATGTTGGCGGCCTACTTCTCCGGCGCGCTGCCCACAGCTGTGATCGTGGCCCGCAGGGTGAAAGGCATCAATATCCTGGAACATGGCAGCGGCAATCCGGGCGCGTCCAATGTGTACCGCATCCTCGGTCCGCAATGGGCGACCGCGACGCTGCTGATCGACGTGTTCAAGGGCTATTTCCCCGTCTGGTTAATTGAACGGGTTGCTTCATCGTTGACCAACCCGTATTTCGCGCAGAATGAAATTGCGGTGATGGGCTGGATTGCGCTGGCTGCCTTTGCCGGGCATGTGTTCAGTCCGTTCCTCAAGTTCAAGGGTGGCAAGGGCGCGGCGACCGGGCTTGGTGCCATGTTCGCGCTTGCTCCGCAGGCGACGACGCTGGCGTTGCTGGTGTATGGCGGCGCACTGTATCTGTGGAAACGATTTTCCGCTGGAACCCTCGCTGCGGCGATTGTCTTCCCGGTGCTGTTGTATTTCCGGGAAGGGCACATGGATCCGCAATCGCTGGTGTGGGGCATGACGGTTCCGTTCCTGCTGGCGCTGACGCATCGACGAAACATCATGCGCATCCTGCGCCGGGAGGAGCTGCCGATGCACGTGGCGGACGGATCGAACGAGGACGGATAGACGATGGCGAATTTCAGTATACTCGGGGCCGGTAGTTGGGGAACCGCGCTGGCGATCATGCTGGCGGAACAGAGCGAGCATCGTGTCCGTCTCTGGGAATTCCGGCCGGACGCCGCCATGCAGCTGCAAAAAGACCGGGAAAACCGGGAGTTCCTGCCGGGACCACCATTTCCCGACGCGCTGCACGTGACAGCGGATGTTTCGGAAGCAGTGGACGGCGCGGATGTCATGTTGATGGTCGTGCCGGCGCAGGTCGTGCGGCAGGTGTTGAAGCAGATCGACCCCGAACAGGTACGCAACGCGACGATCATCGGAGCAGCGAAAGGTATCGAAGAAGGCACGCTGCTGCGGATGTCCGAAGTCACCGCGGAAATCCTTGGCGAGGACGTACTCGACCGCTACCTCGTCCTGTCTGGTCCGAGTCACGCCGAAGAGGTATCACGCGGGATTCCGACGACGGTGGTCACTGCCGGGCCGAACCTCGCCCTGTCGGAAAAGGTGCAGCACTGGATGAGCTGCCCGACCTTCCGCGTCTACGCCGGCGATGACCTCGTCGGTGTCGAACTCGGCGGTGCGTTGAAGAACATCATCGCGCTGGCGACCGGGATGTGTGACGGTCTCGGCTTCGGTGACAACACGCGCGGCGCGTTGATGACACGCGGGCTGCACGAGATCACCAGGCTTGGTGTCGCGCTCGGTGGACAGCGGGAAACCTTCGCCGGGCTTTCCGGCATGGGCGACATGATCACCACCTGTACGTCCAGGCACAGCCGAAACCGTTTTGTCGGCGAGCAGCTCGGCAAGGGCCGCACGCTGGACGACATCCTGAAGAACATGACCATGGTCGCGGAAGGTGTGACCACCACCCACGCCGGGTACAAACTGGGCCAGAAGCTGGGAGTCGAACTCCCGATCGTCGACAAAGTAAACGAGATCCTTTTCGAAGGACTGGACGCCAAAACTGCGGTCGTCGAACTGATGACTCGCTCGTTGAAAGTGGAGCAGCACTTATGATGCGCGTGTACGTGGAAGATCTGTCACGTCATGTGGGTGAAGACGTTGAAATCGCCGGCTGGCTGTACATCCAACGCGGCAACAACAAGTTGCGTTTTCTGCAGGTTCGCGATGGCAGCGGGATCGTGCAATGCATCGTCGCCAAAAATGACCTCGGCGAAGAGGTGTTCGAACTCGCCAAGGCGATGACGCAAGAGTGTTCGCTGAAGGTGCGGGGCACGGTCAACGCCGACGAGCGCGCGCCGGGTGGACATGAAATCGTCGCCAAGGAAGTCGAACTGGTCGGCGAGTCGAACGACTACCCGATTTCGCCGAAGGAACACGGCGACGCGTTCCTGCTCGACAACCGGCACCTGTGGCTGCGCTCGAAGAAGCAGCACGCCGTGCTGCGTGTCCGTCACGAAATCATCTGGGCGATCCGCGACTTCTTCAACAACCGCGGCTTCCTCCTGTTTGATACGCCGATGTTCACCCCGAACGCCGTGGAAGGCACGACGGACCTTTTCGAGGTGAGCTATTTCGATACCTCGGCGTTCCTGTCGCAGTCCGGCCAGCTGTATGGTGAAGCCGGAGCGATGGCGCATGGACGGATCTACACCTTCGGCCCGACGTTCCGTGCGGAAAAGTCCAAGACACGCCGTCACCTGACCGAGTTCTGGATGATGGAACCGGAAGTGGCGTACCTGGATCTCGACGGTGACATGCAGCTCGCCGAGGACATGACGATGTACATCCTCGAACGCGTGCTGGAGAAACGCCGTCCCGAGCTGGAGGCGCTCGAACGCGACATCAGCAAGCTGGAAGCGGTCAAACGCCCGTTCCCGCGGATACACTACGACAAGGCCGCCGAAACGCTGATCAAGTACGCGTCGGAACATCCGGATGAGGAAGGTGCGCCGTTTACACATGGCGAAGATTTCGGTGCTCGGCACGAATCAATCCTCACCGAAAACAGCGACAGCCCGATCATGGTGACTCACTTCCCGGCCGAGTTCAAGGCGTTCTACATGAAGCGGGACGAGAACCAACCGGACCGTGTTCTCGGCTTCGACATGATCGGCCCCGAGGACGCCGGCGAGTTGATCGGCGGATCGGTGCGTGAGGACGATTACGACAAGCTCGTGTCACGGATCAAGGAACACGATCTGCCGATGGAACCGTTCGAATGGTACCTCGACCTGCGCCGCTACGGCAGTGTACCGCACGCCGGCTTCGGCCTCGGACTCGAACGCACCGTCAAATGGATCGCTGGACGCGACCACCTGCGCGAGTGCATCCCGTTCCCGCGGATGATGTACCGGATGAAGCCGTAGACCGCAGGTGTGAGGTATGAGGTGTGAGGTTTGAGGACTGAAGAACCACACAACCGAAGAAGACTGCACGCGTTCGTCTCCGGACGGGTGCAGGGTGTCGGATTCCGCTACCACGTGCTGACCGAAGTGCAGCGGCTGTGTCCGCATGTGGTTGGGCGGGTGCGCAACCTGCACGATGGTCGCGTTGAGGTGATCGCCGAAGGCCCGGAGGCTGAACTGCAGGACGTGCTGGCCCTCCTGCGCCGGGGACCACGCTGGTCGGTGGTGGAAGAGGTTACCGATGACTGGGGCGACGCGCGCGGTGACCTCGGACAGCGGTTTGATGTCAGTCACTATGACGGGGCATCGTGGGTGGTTTGACGGTACCCGGTGGCCGGTAATCGGTGCCCGGTGGGCGAGCGTGAGTGCTGAGAAGCGCCTCCGTTGCGAAGGTCAGCCTGCCAGATCCACGGTCGCGATTCCATGTTTGACGGACAGTTTCAAGCAGGACTGTTAGAGCTAAGTGAGGAAGGTCCAGTTTCGCATTGCATCGGCGAAGCTGGATCTTCTTCACTTTTCTACGTTCCGTCCAGAAAGACGAGCTGGCGATCTGTAGCTCGATACCATCGGTTCAAGCGCCGGAACCCAGCACCTGGCGAGGCGGAATCTGGCCGTAATGGTTGCCGTACGTGATGTTCTTGTCCTCACGCATGCACTGCTTGAACGCGGCCTCCGGGCCCATGTACTGCATCTTCATGTGGAAGCGGCGGACAAAGTCCGGCAACCGTTCCTCGATCACGCCCTGCTCACGGGCGGCGGCCATCACTTCACCCGATGTATGCAATCCCATCGTTCCCCTCCTGACACTTGACGCTGGTTGGTCAAGCTTCCAGGCATGACCCGCCCAGCTTGCTGGCCGGGATTAACCGAAAGCCTCGCACCGATTCGTTTCGTTGCCGGAATATACGGTGAGAACGAGGCGTCTGGAGAGAGGAACGGGCCGAGTCCCCGTGAGAACCGGCCCGTAGTATCCCATCAGCAGAAATCAATCGTTCAGGCAACTTCCACCGCTTTCGCTTCCTGGTACACCTTGATCAGCTGTTTCGCGGACGCGGTCCAGCTATAGTCCTGCCGCATGCCGGTCAGCATCAGCTTGCGCCACGCGGATTTGTCCTCGAACAGCTTCACCGCACGCTCCACAGCCGCGATCATTGGCTCTGCACCGAACTCCTCAAAGCGGAATCCGTTGCCCTTGCCGTCGCCTTCGTATTCCTGCACCGTGTCGTTCAGCCCGCCGGTCGCATGCACAATTGGTATCGTCCCGTAGCGCAGGCTGTACAGCTGGTTTAAGCCGCACGGTTCGTATTTCGACGGCATCAGGAACGCGTCCGCACCAGCCTCGATGCGGTGTGATAACGGTTCGTCGTGACCGATCTTCACCCCGAGCCGGCCCGGATACTTCTCAACCAGTTCATTAATCTGCTGCTCCAGCTCCTTATCACCCCCGCCGAGGATGACGAAGTTCACCGGCAAGTCCATGAACTTGTCAAACGTGTCGACGATCAGGTCGAACCCCTTCTGCCACGCCATCCGCGCGATCACGCCGATCAGCATGTTGTCAGGATTCTCCAGCTCGAACTCTTCCATCAACGCTTCGCGGCAAACAGCCTTGTCTTCGGGTTCCTCGACGGAATAATTCTTCGCCAGCTCTTTATCCGTTTCCGGATCCCAGACATTCTCGTCGATTCCGTTGAGCACGCCATAGAGGCGATCTTTCTTCTCAATGAGAACCGAATCCAGGCCAGCGCCCATCTCCGGCGTGAGAACTTCTTTTGCGTAGGTCGGTGAAACGGTGGTAATCAGGTCCGAACAGAGCAGCCCGGCTTTGAGGAAATTTACCTTGCCGTTGTGCCACGCCGGGTGGTTCTCATCAAATTTTACTCCCTTGCCAAACACCTGTTTGGCCACCTTCGCCGGGAACTCACCCTGGTAGGCGAGGTTATGAACCGTCAGCAGACTGTTTGTCTTCTGGAAGAACTCTTCGTCCTTGTAGTCGTTCTTCAGGTAGTACGGCAACAGCGCGCTCGGCCAGTCATTGACATGGACGAGGTCCGGTTGCCAGTACAGCACCTTCAACATCTCAAGCGCAGCCTTCGCGAACAGGGCGAAGCGGAACGCGTCATCCTCGAAACCCTTGCCGGTCTTGGGATCGACATAGATCGCTTCCCGGTCGAAATACGGTTTGTACTCGAGGAAATACGCCTGCACCTTGGAGTCGGGAACGAAACCGGATTTGACCGACACGGTGACCGTTTCGTTACCCATCGGGACTTCGATGTCACGCAAACGGATCACTTCTCGCAGGTTGTACTTGCGGTCGCGGATGACCCGATACTTCGGAAGAAACACCCGCACATCGTGCTCAAGATCCTTCAACACCTTGGGTAGAGATCCGGCAACATCAGCCAAACCACCGACTTTGGCCATGGGGTAGAGTTCACTTGTCAGATAGAGGACATTGAACTTGGACATGGGCTGGTTAGCCTCCGGAACGAACCGTCGTGGGGAACTGAGCAGAATACGGAAACGAAGTAAAAATACGATTAAGCGCTTTGAGAAGCAAGTTCTGGTGAGTACATCACACTGCGATTGCGGCCCGTTTCTTTTGCACGATACAGCGCCTTGTCCGCCATCTCGATCAATTCCTGATAATCCTCAATGCTGCCGTCCGTATCAGCAACACCGAGGCTGATCGTAATCCGGCCACTGGGCTGGGAATCCATGTCCTGGAATTCTGTCTCCTCAACCCGGCGGCGAATCTTCTCAGCGGCGGCGTACGCGTTGTCCGCGGTGGTATGCGGCAGGATAATGGCGAACTCCTCGCCTCCATAGCGGGCGACGGTATCTTCCTCACGTACCATCTTGCGCAAGATTGCGGCGAAGTCACGCAACAGGTAATCGCCCTTGAGGTGACCGTTCGTATCGTTGTACGCCTTGAAAAAGTCGATGTCGATCAGGATCAACGACAGCGGCAGGCGGTAACGCAAGGAACGGTGAGATTCCTTCTCGATTACTTCGTTGAAACTGCGGCGGTTGGAGAGCCCGGTGAGCGCGTCCACGCTGGCCATCAACCGCATGTCTTCATGCGCGTTGCTGTTCTCAATGCTGCGGGCGATGATTTCACCGATCCGGCCGATGCGTTCGAGGTCAGCTTCATGGAAGCCGCTCGGACGGGTGTAATACATCGCGATCATCCCCTGCACCTTCTTCTCATGCACGAGCGGAATGAGCAAACCTTCCTGCAAGCCAGCCAACTCCGCGAGGTGCGGGTTGAGCACTCCCTGCGTCTTGCTCATCTGGATGATACGCGGACGACCGACCTCGAGCAGGCGCTTCACCGCATTTTTGTCGATGAAGATGTTGAGATCTTTGCCGTAGCCGGTCAGATTCTCATGCCACGAGAGGAATTCCTCGAACCGGCTGCCGAGCCGGTTGAAGATGTGTACGTCAATGAAATCATACCCGAGTCCGCGATGCAGTGCGCGTCCGACCGCAGGCAAAAGGCGGTCGCTGTAGAGATGCCACGCGACTTCGAGCTGAATGTTGTTGAAGATTTCGGTCCACTGGTACTCGGAGGTATTCGTCCGGCCCTGCGGATCCATGTGCCCAGCCATCTGCAACGCTGCCTGCAGGCGGGCGATCATCACTTCCGCTTCCGGACCGTATTCGATCGGAATGTCGCGCTCCAGCTTGTTCAAGCGCGCAATGACCGGGTGTTCGACAGTGAAGCAGTTGCGGAACAATTCGAGCGCATCGGTGATCGGCAATGGCGACCAGCTGATACGCAGGTGCCAGATGTCCAACCCGAGCGGGCGCTTCGGGTTCGCCGGCTGGTCGCGGCGGGCAAGCACCATCCCGGTGCCCCGTTTGCCAACCCACAGCATCCAGAACTCGCCATGCATCAGGCACGGATCATCCGCCGGGGACGGTAGCACCGACCATTTCTTCTCGCCGGCATTCCACGAGATAATCTCGTCCGGCCGGTCCACTGGCCACCAGTCCATCTCATCTGCCAGGTCAGATGGCAGGAACGCCAGGCCATGCTGCAGATTGGTCCCCTTCACCGCCTCGAACACCGAGTGCAGGAAACCGGTCAGGGTTTGCAGCATCAGGCCGCGGTATTCCCACTCTTCCGCGTTTTCCGCCATCCAGGCGGTTTCCAACGCTTCAAATGGAGAGAGACACTCTGGCGTGGATGATTCTGGCATTTACGCGACCTCGAACTGCCGTTGAAGAATGTCCTTCATCAAAAGTGCGTTTTTCACGGCCCAGCCCATGTGACAGTTGTTGAAGAAGAGATACGACAGTTCGGCACGGCTTTCCAACGCCTGAATCCGGGGAACCCATTCCCGCAGTTCCCGTTCAGAATAGTCCCAGGCGTACCGGTCCCCCGCTTTCGGATTGTACCACGTCTCCGAGTTACGGCCGTGCAGCCGCACATATCCCCGGTCTGAAGTTACGGCGGGGCGAGCGTTCGGCAGGGAACGAATGCGCGGCAAATCCACCGCGACCCAGCCCAGCTTCATCTCCTTCACAAGCTCGACCGCACGGTCGGTATCCCAACCGGCATGACGAAATTCAACAAATACCGGAATCTCGTGAGAGTGTTCCGTAAGTTTATAAAGATAATACTCATTTTGTGCCGTTGCATGAAAGGAGGCCGGAAATTGGGCTAAAAGTCCCGAGAGTTTTCCTGCGGCTCTTAGCGGCTCCAGCAACTCCAACAAATTCGCCAGGTCACGCGCCTCATTCTTGCGCTCGTGCGTCGTCTCCTTGTGCACCTTGACGATGAACTGGAAATTGTCCGGAGTGCGCTGCGCCCAGCCCGCCACCGTCTCCAGCTTCGGCAAACCATAATACGTGGTGTTGACCTCGAGCACGGAGAAGTGCCGTGCATAATACTGCAACCACTGCTCTTTCGGCAGATCCGGAGGGTAGAACGAGCCGGCCCAGTCGAGGAAATGGTAGCCGGATGTGCCGAGGTAGATCACCGCTCGGCCACGCCGTCACGTGCAACAACCCGCCCGCGCTTGATCACCAGCGACGCGAGGTTGACACCAAAATGGTAGGGTAGAATCTCCGGCGCGGCAGCATCCCACACGACCAGGTCCGCCAGCAGACCCGGTGCGATCGCGCCACGGTCCCCCATTCGCAGTGCCCGCGCGGAACCGGCGGTCGCCATCCACAGCGCCTCTTCCGCACTCACCCGGAAACGGATCACCGCCAGGTGCAGCGCCATCGTCATGCTCTGGCTCATCGCGCTGCCGGGGTTGAAATCGGTCGCCAGGGCACAGACGACACCCTTGTCGATCATCTTCCGCACCGGCGGATCTTCCTTCATCCGCAGGAAATGCGCCGCAACCGGCAACAGGCCGGCGACGGTGTTTGATCCGGTCAGCATCTCCACCGCTTCGTCGTCGATGAACTCGATGTGGTCGGCGGACAAGGCGTCCAGCTCGACAGCGAGCTTCGTCCCGCCCAACGGGCTCAGCTGATCGGCGTGCACCTTTACCTGCAGACCGTGCTGCTTCGCCGCGGAGAGGATACGCCGTCCTTCGTCCACGCTGAACACGCCGGTCTCGATGAAGATGTCGGCAGCGTGCGCCAACCCCTGTTCGCTTACCGCCGGGATCATCTCCTCGGTCAGGATGCGGATGTACCCTTCGTGATCCTGCTTGTACTCCAAAGGGTACTCGTGCGCGCCGAGGAAGGTCGGGATGAGGTCGAGCGGATGGGTATCGTCCAGCGTACGCACCGCCCGCAGCAACTTGAGCTCGTTCTCGGTGCTCAGCCCGTAACCGCTCTTTGCTTCAAGCGTGGTGGTGCCATGTGCGAGCGCACGGTCGAGGTTCGGCCGGGAAAACGCGACCAGATCTTCCTCCGACGCTTCCCCCACCCGTTTCACCGAATTCAGAATCCCACCGCCGGCGGCGGCGATTTCGGTATACGAGGCACCACGGGTGCGGAGATCAAACTCGGCTTCTCGGGTCGCGGCGAAAACGGGGTGCGCGTGAAAGTCGATCAGACCTGGCGTCAGGCCCTTGCCATGCAGGTCGAGGGTTTCGTCGGGAACGTGCGGACAGTCCGCCCGCTTGCCGATCCAGACGATACGTTCACCTTCGAGCAGTACGGAATCAGCGTCGGGACGGTTGATCGAGTACAGAGTCTGGCCATCGCCCGGAGCGTCCGGAGTGGCGATCCAGCCGGCGTTCGTCAACAGGGTACGGCGGGTTGTCTGGGACATGTCCTCAGTTCATCGTTGGGTCGAACTCTTCCTGACCTTCGAACAGACGGCGCGCCAACCCATACACCACATCATGACGGTGCAGGATCGCGGTCAACAGCTTGACACGCGCCATGGGCTCTGTTTTCTCCAGCAACTCCTGCTGGCGGCGCAGATCCAAACCAATCGTCTGGCCGATGATGTACGACAGTTCCCGTTCCTGTTCCACTTCTTCCATCAGATCGTCGAGCTTTACCAGGTTCTCGCTCTCCAGATCCAATCGTCGAATGTACAGTTTATACAAGCGGACGAGTTCACCCAAATGCGTGGGTTCGGGTTTGTTCGAGGGGGCATCATCAAAATAACTGACTTCGGCTTCGAGGTACGCCTTGTACTTGAACACCTGGCGCACTTCGAACCGTTCCTCACCGACGACGAGGATGTCCATCCGGCCGTCGTCATACCGGTTCAGAACCTTTTCAACACGGGCGGTGGTACCGATCACCGGCTGCTGCACGTCGAGGCCATGCAGAATGCCAAAGCTGCGGCGTTCGCTGACACAGAGGTTGATCAGCTCCTTGTACCGCTCCTCGAAAATGTGCAACGGCATCGCCATGCCGGGATACAGCACCTTTTCCAGGGGAAACAACGGAATGATGTTTTGCCGGCTGTTCATGAGGACACTCCACATCAGACAGAATGATACACTGACGACCCGACCTGTTTATCCCCCGCATACAGCATGCCACACCGTGACAGAAATCCTGAATTGTTCGTCTGACGCCTCGCGATGCGTGATCCAGAGCACCTGGCATCGCTCTTCGCACGCTGCGACAACGACCTCCGCCGTAGTCAAACCTCTTCGCTCACGGCCACGGCTTTTCCTTACCCGCGAACAGAATACCATCAGATCTCCAAACTTTGCACAAATGGAGAGCCCGAATTGTTTCCCCGGATTGCTCCCGGGGTTCGGGAAAATGGCGGGATCGTTCGTTTTGTGACAGAGTTAACAGTATCGGGTGATTTACGAAATTCAATCCCAATCATCTGAAACCGGTAGACCCATATCAACCATGCCCTCGGGCTTCAGCCTGGATGGAGGAAGGTCCAGGAACCCACAGCGGCGCGTTCTCCTCTCCGGGTTGACACCCGGAGCTAGTCAGATTCGGCACCTTCGGCGCCGGAACCGTCGCCGCCTTCGTCACCGAGTAGCGTGGACGCTTCCAGCTCGGGCAAGGATTCGACACCCTTCATCTTGCGCCGGATCGTCGTCGTCTTGCCACGCGCCTGGCTGATCTTGTTCTGTGCTTCTGAGAGTTTTTTGCTGACGCCGTCCAGCATGCCGCCGAACTTTTCGAACTCGGTCTTCACCGCGCGCAACACATCCCAAACTTCCGAGCTGCGTTTTTCGATCGCGAGCGTCTTGAAGCCCATCTGCAAACTGCTCAAAATCGCGAACAGGTTCGTCGGTCCGACCGGGATCACGTGATGCTCGGTCTGCATCGTCTGCACCAGGCCCGGCGCGCGCAACACCTCGGCGTACAACCCCTCGGTGGGGATGAACATCAACGCGATGTCGGTCGTGTACGGCGGCCCGATGTACTTCGTGCGGATCTTCTTCGCTTCGCCCAGCAGCACACGGGTCAGCTCCTTCTGCGCCAGGGCGTACGCCTCCTTGTCGCCCGCTTCAATGGCTTGATCCATACGCTCGCGGGTTTCGACTGGGAACTTGGCGTCGATGGGTAGCAGCAACGGTGTCTGTTCGTCCGGACCGTTCGGTAGCTTCAACGCGAACTCGACCCGCTCGTTGCTGCCGGGAATCGTCGCGCAGTTCTTCGCGTACTGGGACGGCGTAAACACCTGCTCGAGCAACGCTTCCAGCTGCACTTCGCCGATGGTGCCGCGCTCGCGCACGTTGCTCAGCACACGTTTCAGATCGCCGACTCCGCTGGCGAGGTTCTGCATCTCGCCCAGACCCTTGTGGACTTCCTCCAGCCGTTCGCTGACCTGCTTGAACGATTCGCCGAGCCGCTTCTCCAATGTTTCGTGCAGTTTTTCGTCCACCGTGAGCCGGATCTTCTCCAGCTTCTCCTCGTTCGCCTGGCTCACCTTCTCGAGGTTAACCCGGACACCTTCGTTCAGCTTCTCCGACGCTTCCCGCTGCTGATCGCGCAGCTCGCCCAGCTCCTTCGCGACACGCTCCTGCAACGTGAGGATCACATTCTTGTTCTCCTCGCCCTGCGTCTTCAACGTCTCGAACAACTTCTGTTGCAGTTCGGCCTGCGCGTTCTTGAACTGGGTGATCAGGTCACGCAGCGTCGTCTCCACCTTGTCGAGACGCGTGTCCTGGCTTTCCCGGCCCTTGGTCAACGTATCGCTGATCGAGGACTTGAGTGCGTCAACACGTGTTTCAAACGTCAGTTTGAGACCGTCGTTCAACTCACGCTGCACCCGTTCGATACCCTCACGGATGCGCCCGAGTTCGTCGTTGAACTGGCGCTGCTGGTCGGCGAGGCGAACGTCCAGGTCGGACGCGCTGACTCCCCCCTGTTTGCGAAACACAAGCAGCCACCCCGGCACGGCGGCGAGGATGACGACGACGAGGATCAGGATTTCTGCGGTGGTCATTGGTGGTCCCGGACTATGAAGTTTGGGCTGCGGACGATCCCAGACATGAATGTCTGGGGCACATGTTCTAGGCACTGGAAGATAAGGTGATCGTGTTTGCTTGCAAACGTGGACGACGAATCCCGGACTGAAGTCCGAGGGCGTGAGTGCGCTGGTTTGTTGAACGGTTGCGAATCCCGGGCTGAAGCCCGAGGGCATGAATACACCAGTCAATTACAGGACCAGCAGTGGATCCCAGACATGACTGTCTGGGGCACATGTTCTAGGCACTGGAAGATAAGGTGATCGTGTTTGCTTGCAAACGTGGACGACGAATCCCGGACTGAAGTCCGAGGGCGTGAGTGCGCTGGTTTGTTGAACGGTTGCGAATCCCGGGCTGAAGCCCGAGGGCATGAATACACCAGTCAATTACAGGACCAGCAGTGGATCCCAGACATGACTGTCTGGGGCACGTTCTGGTGATACACTCCCGCCTGGTGCCCGTGATTGTCCGCCGGTCTGTTTCGGCGGCTATCGCGGGTAGAACAGCCGTTCGTGGGGGACATCTGTCGGCACAGCCTTTTTGAATCGGCTGTGGATCGGTGTTGAACGACCAAAACGATCACGTCGTCCTGCCTGTGACAAGTGCCGCCAGATGTCCCCGACCTGGCCGTGTTGCGGACGATCCACGACATGAATGTCGTGGGCATGAAACAGACCCGCGCTTGCGAACAAGCACGGGTCTGTTTCTCAATAATCGTCAGTGTTCGATCATCCCGACGAGCTCATCTGCCGTCTGGGTAAACAACCCCTGCTTTTCTGCGATCCGTTTATCCCGACCAGCAAGCTGGTCGGGGCACACCCAAAATTCACCAAACCCAAAATTCACCAAACGCAGAACTCACCAACACAAAATTCACCAACACAAAACGCAGAACTCACCAAACGCAGAACTCACCAAACGCAGAACTCAGAACTCACCAACCAACTCACGGCACATGGCTCACGCTTGCATCTCAGCAACTCATCCGCACCCGGTCGTAGCGCCGCAGGTGGTGCAGGTGTGGCAGCTGCCGTTCCGGATCGTCGTGCTGCCGCATTCCGGGCACATCGGCGTGTCGTCGTTCACCTGCTGGAAGGATGGCTGCAGCAGATCGTTCGACGCCCAGTCATCTTCGTCCTTCATGTCCGGCGTCGGCGGGAGGAGGTTGAAGTCCTCTTCCAGCGCGCTGCCGAACCCAGTGCCGTTCCCGTTGCCGTGACCGTTGCCGTGACCGTTGCCGTGGCTGCCGGTGTGGCCGTTGGTCAAACCGTTCTTCGGAACTTCGTCCAGAGACTTCTTCTTGCCGTTGCTGTTGAACTTGAGCACGACTTTGCCATCACGGTTGGTGTGCAGGTTGAACAGCCCACCCTTGCCGTTTCCGTTGGTCTTGACCCCGTTCGCCCGGGCTATCGGGCCACCGCTGCCCGCGGAACCACCGCTTGAACCGCCCGACCCGCTGCCGGAGACCTGGCCGCCGCCACCGTTGTCGACGTCAAAGCCGCCGTCGCCTTCCGGATCGTCCGGATCATTGAACAGCTGCTCCTGGCCGGCGTTGTCCGGCGGGAGGAACTTCAGCGACAGCCAGCGGAAGACATAGTCCATCACCGAGTGTGCGATGGGAATTTCCTTGTTGCCGGTGAAACCGTTCGGCTCGAAACGCGTGTGGATGAACTTGCGCGTCAGCACCTGCAGCGGCACGCCATACTGCAACGCGATCGAGATCGAGGTCGCGAACGAATCCATCAGGCCGGAAATGAACGAGCCTTCCTTCGACATCACGATGAAGATTTCGCCCGGCTGGCCATCCTCATACAGACCGGCGGTGATGTAGCCTTCATACCCACCGATGCTGAACTTGTGCGTGATCGCCTGGCGTTCGTCCGGCAACTTCCGCCGATGCGGCTTGTAGACGATCTTTTCGACCGGTCCTTCGACCACGGCCGCCTTCGCCTGCTTGCCACTGCTGATCGGTTCGTCGCTCTTGCAGCCGTTACGATAGATCGCGATCGCCTTGATGCCCAGCTTCCACGATTCACTATACACCGTCTTGATGTCGTCAACGGTGGCTTCATGCGGCATGTTGACCGTCTTGCTGATGGCGCCGGAGAGGAACGGCTGCACCGCGCCCATCATTTTAACATGGCCCATGTAGTGAATGCTGCGGCCACCAACTTCCAGCGCGCAGTCGAACACCGGCAGATGCTCATCCTTCAGACCCGGCGCGCCCTCGATGTGGTGATGCTCATCCACATACTCGACGATCTTCTTGACCTGGTTTTCCGAATACCCGAGCTGCTTCAGCGCCAATGGGACCGTGCGGTTGACGATCTGCAACGAACCGCCGCCCACCAGCTTCTTCGTCTTCACCAGCATGATGTCCGGCTCGATGCCGGTGGTGTCGCAGTCCATCATGAAGGAAATCGTCCCGGTCGGCGCGAGCACCGTCGCCTGTGCGTTGCGGAACCCGTGACGTTCGCCGAGCTGGATCATCTCGTCGTACACGTTCTCGACTTCGTCGATCATGTACGGCGGGACGAGGCTGGAGTCGATCTTGTCGACCGCGTTCGCGTGCTTGCGAATCACACGCATCATCGGCCGGCGGTTCTTCGTAAATCCCTTGAACGGGCCCTTCGCTTCCGCGAGTTCGGCGGAAGTGCGATACGCCTCGCCGTGCATCAACGCCGTGACGCTGGCGGCGTACGCCCGGCCTTCGTCGCTGTCGTACGGCATCCCGAGGCTCATCAGCAACGCGCCGAGGTTGGCATAGCCGAGGCCAAGAGGACGGAAGTCGTGACTGTTCTTCTCGATCTGCCTGGTCGGGTAGGACGCGTTCCCGACGATAATTTCCATCGCGGTGACGGTGACACGGACGGCGTTGCGATACGCCTCAACGTTGAACCTGCCATCTTCCTGCCGGAACTTCATCAAGTTGAGGCTGGCGAGATTGCACGCGCTGTTGTTGAGGAACATGTATTCGCTGCACGGGTTGCTCGCGTGGATGCGATCGGTACGGGGGCAGGTGTGCCAGTCGTTGATCGTGGAATCGAACTGGATGCCGGGGTCACCGGTAAGCCACGCGTTTTCCGCGATCTTGTCCAGCAGTTCGCGCGAAGGAAGTGTCGCAACCGGATCGTGCGGGTCGAGCACCGAGCGGGTCATGAACACATCGTCCTGCTCCACCGCCTTCATGAACTCGTCGGTGACACGGACGCTGTGGTTCGCATTCTGGAAAAAGACAGAGCCGTAGGCCTCACCATTGAAGCTGGAATCGTACCCCTGGGAGATCAACGCCTTGGCCTTCAACTCCTCCTTCGACTTGCACTCGATGAACTCTTCAATGTCCGGATGGTCGATGTTGAGGATGACCATCTTCGCGGCGCGACGGGTCTTGCCACCCGACTTGATCACGCCGGCAAACGCGTCGTAACCACGCATGAAGCTGACCGGGCCGGACGCCTGGCCGCCGTGCGTCATGCCCTCGTTGGACCCACGCAACGGGCTCAGGTTCACGCCCGCGCCCGAACCGTACTTGAAAAGCATGCCCTCGGTCTTCGCCAGCTCGAGGATCGATTCCATCGTATCCTCGACACTGTTGATGAAGCACGCACTGCACTGCGGATGGTCCTCAACCCCGACATTGAACCAGACAGGGCTATTAAATGCCATCATCTGATTGACAAGAAGACTTGTCAATTCCTTGCGAAAGACTTCCCCGTCTTCCTCAGATGCAAAATAATTATCTTTGATACCCCAGTCGGCGATGGTGTCCGCAACACGCCCCACCACCTGCTTCAGGCTGGCTTCACGCTCCGGGCTATCCATCTTGCCTTTGAAATATTTGGACACTACAACGTTTGTCGCGAGCTGCGAAAAGTGTTTCGGAATTTCCAAACCCTTCTGCTCGAACACCACCTCTCCCTTTTCATTGATGATCGACGCGTCCCGTTTCGTCCATTCGATATCATCAAAGGGATCACTGCCTGTGCGGCTGAAGAAATGCTCAAACTGTAGCCCCGTCAAGGACTTAGCCTCATCTATAGCATCCTTTTGACGCGCTGCGACGTTCGTATCAACCGCCATTGGGCCTCCTCAGCAACAAGAAGTGGAAACGTTTGTATGTTGAATGTGACCGAGTGCAAATATTTCTGTTTGACCGGCCGCAAATCCTACTCATGACACTGTCTACAGCAACTCGATTTCAGGCGTGATGTTCGCAATTTCACGCTGAAATCCGGAACCCGCCAAATACTCACTTCGCGTTGCGGAAACACGCGCAAACGCGTCGTCAAGTGAGAGAGCGAGCCCCCCGTCAAAGGATAAAATCCTTTTGAAAGTTCTTCAAAAACAGCTCTTTAGATACTACCAGGTGGTACTTCGACATGGTACGTGTCCAATCGTACCATCTTCCTGGGTGGGTGGACCGCGCGGCGCAGCTGGTGGCAATTCAACCGGCCCAAGCCTCCTCCCCTCGCAACGATCTAGAGCCCCTCGCGAACATGAACCGAATCCTTCCCAGACTCTCCTCATGTTCCGCTGTCCCGTGCCTGAAGACGCCGGACAAGATAGACGGTCGCTTCTTGCTTGTCAAGCACGATCTGGTGGTGAAATATTTTCTCCAAGCACCAGATCGTGAGGTTCAGATTAGAAACGTGCACTAGATATTGTGTATCTGCTTGTTTAATCTGGAGATCGTAATTTTAACCTGTTACGGCGATGTGAGGATGACTCCAGATTCCTCACAACCTGGCACCGTTTGAAGTAAGAAGTAGGAGGACGTACAGAGGGGAGGCCTGATCCGACTCCGCAGCTCCGGTTCGGGTTGCCTTACACCCGAAAATGCTTTGACAACGCCAACCCCTGAGACTGATAATGAGAACCTGTCCCACCATACAAAGATTCAGGGATTTCGCTGTTCCGTTGGAAGTTTAAGCGAAAGAACCGCTGCCCATGCGTCACCTGAAAAGGCACGTCATGGCTACGTACTTCAAGCACAACACGGGCCCCACGGGGCTGAGCCCAACCAAACCCACTGTCAAAAAATCCGGCATAATGAGTGCGCAGCTCTCCGCTGGCCGTATCGTACGGAACCATCTCCGCCGACAGCTCCGGAGGCACCGCCACCCGCTGTGCCGAGGCGAACAAATAGAACTCTTCCGGCTCCAGAATCAGCGGACGTTCGCCCGGTGCTTCGACCGGTTCCCAGAAGTCGCGCATCTCGTACCGGCCGATCCCGGCGAGGTCGATGACTTCGCTGTGACGTTGCGCGCGATACCCGATGATGCCGTTCCCGTTGCCAAGCAGGTCAATACCCATGTATAAACCGTTCTCGACATGATGATCGGTCACCGACAGCGCCTCGCCGTCGTCCGTATACAGCAGCGGTCGCGCGTCCAGTTGCGCGGAGAGTTCTACGTCGGACAGCTCGGAGTCCCCGTTGAAGAACCGCAGCTGGTTCAACGACTGCCCCGCCTGCACCTTGATCGGAAATGTGCGGGGGAAGACCTCGAGGAACAGTGGGCCGGAATACCCTGCCGCCACTTCTTCGAAACGGTGGCTGTGATCGCTGAGCATGCGCGTGAAAACATCGAGTCGGCCGGTGGATGACTTCGGGTTTGCCTTGGCGCGAATTGCGGACGGCAGCTCCAGGTGTTCCTGCAACGGAATGAGGTACGTTTGCCCACGTTCGAGCACCGCACCGTCAAACTCAAGGCTGAAGCTGTACATCTCCAGCGATTGCAATCGTTCCTGGACGGTGCTGTCCTGCGGAAGGAAACTGCAGCGGACACGGTACGCCACCGTGCCCAGCCGCAAGTCGATGCTGTTCGGTTGGTACTGCCCCGGCTCCAGCGGTGCCGGTGACTGGATCACCTCGCTGGCGACCAGTTGCTTGATCTGCCGGTCAGAGAGCACGCCGGGGGCGAAGTCAGGCACATGCGCTCCCGCAGCTAGCTGTTGTCGTCAGCGGCGTTGTCTACCGGCGTAGCGCCCTTGCGCGGTGGCTCGGTCGGACCGTCATCTTCCGCGTCGTCGCCCGTTCCACGCAGGCTGTCCATCGCGTACGTCATCAAGTCGGGCAGCTTTTCGATCAACGCGTCCACGCCCTTACCCTTGGCCGGTGTGGCCGGCAGGACACGCACGTTGTGGCCGTCATGGACGAGGAAGCAGGTCGGTTCGACACGAATGCCGCCACCCCCACCACCGCCGGAACCACTACCCTTGCCGCCTTCTCCGCCCTGACCACCACCCGCGCCGAAGCCGATGGAAATCTTCACCACCGGCAGCACGAGCACATTGCGAAACGTGATCGGCTCGCCGATGACGGTCTCACTGCGCGCAATATCACGGGCCTTGTCCAGCAGACCCTCGATCAACTTCTGCGCCTGGCTTTCCATGCTTGCTATCTCCTGAGATTCAAGATCGCTTGAGTATCTGCTCTCGCGCCACGCGGATCAAGCCCCACCACGGCATCCGGAACAGGAGCCGCATCACGGGTGGGATGAAACGATACGGCCAAATGTACAGGATCACATGCGCTGTGCCGCTGGGTGCGAGCTGCTCGGAGTTCCAATCCGGGTCAAAATGGACATGCTTCTGCACGCGGGGATCGAGCACGCCGGTCAACGTATAATGCCAGCCGAGAATCTGCCCCAACGCCGCCGGATCGCCGCCGGTTGACCAGTGAAGCTGGAATGTACGGAAGCTCAACGCCTGCAGGCATTCCTTCCCGAACAGCATCATCGCCCGCAGCACCCGCTTGCCCGTGCGGCCATATTTCGTGTACAGGTCACGCGCTTTCGCCAAACCGTCCCGGGCCTTCGTGATCATCGCCCGCACCGGGATTTTCGGCAGGCCGGTCCAGCCTTTCTTCTGCTTACCCGTGCCTTTGCTTTCATCCGATGACGTGTCGCCGCCGCGTTCGGTCCACTCCGCTCCCGCGTCCTCGTCGCCAAACAGGTCGTCCTCCCGGTCCCAATCGGAAGGCGTGGCGGAAGGGCCGGCGGACGGTTCCTCCGATGCAGACGGTTCCGGCGTGTCCTCGTCGCGTCGCGTGGCGTCGTCACCGCCCGCGTCTCCATCAAATCGGAAGACGGTGGATTCGGGTTCATCCTCAGATGGTTTCGTCTCGTGCGCGATCTGTTTCGGTGCCGGTTCATCATGCGGGGGTTCGTGCGGCGTCGCGGCACGTTTCCCCCGGCGCAAGCGCAGCAGCGCTCGAATCGGCCAGGTGAGGATACGCAGCAGGATCACGATCAGCTTGAACAGCCACACAATCGGACGGGTGATGTAATAGAGGGGACGGCCAATGGCGCGCTTGTAGCGGCCGAGGTTCTCCCCGAGATCGGGCAGCAACGCGAAAGGACCGAGTGCGACAGCGTACTCGAATTCCCTGGTCTCGCTGGTCGCACGCACACGCACGATCAACGGGACAAACAGCGGGAGCGCGAGCAGGACGAGTACCACAATCAGTACGATCCAGCCCCAATCCACGTCAACTTCCCCGGTCGGATAGTATCACCCATCGCACCCGAATCTGAGAATTCGGGGCGAATAAGCAAAATGCCGAGTTTCAGTCCACTGAGCAAGAGGGAATGCTTCGGCGAGCACACTCAACCGGCCGCCCACGAAGCCCGATCACGGCAAGAGTCATTGGGCGCTGGGGCCGGCGGTCCGGTGCGGATGTCCGTTGTCTCGAGCTAGGTTCCGGCGATCACGATGATCATCGCCAGCGCGGCGTTCATCTCTTCGATCACCTGCCCAACGACCGACCCTTCACTCGACTTCGCGACTTCCCTGGCCCGCTTCACCGCTTCCCGTTTGACGCTCTGGTCAAACAGTTCGCCTTGGAGATCACAAGCCAGCGCGATGGAAATCAACGCCGCCGTGCGTGCGTCCGGCGATGAACCGGCGAGCACGACGTCGTCGATACGGCGACGAATCGCCAGTTCCGGCGCCGGATCGTTGGCCGGAAAAGTATGATGTGGGAACACCCATAGCACCTTGCCTGATTCGTGACGCAGAATCCCGCCATTGACGAGATCGTTTTCCAGGTCGCGGGTCAACCGGGGGAATTTCTCCGACAGATGTTCCACCCACTCCTTCAAAGAACGCGGCTTCTGACGATCACGGATGACCGTCAGCATCGACTCCTGCACCGGATCAGGATGCAGGGACTCGTTCCGCACGACCACCTTCTTGTCCTCAACCGCGAGTCGGCCCTCGAGCAGCCATTCCACCAGCAACGCACCGACCAACCCGACGCGGAGCTGATCGGTATCCACCGCCAACGTCCCCTTGTCATCCTTCAACGCAAGCAGCAGCAGTTCATGCGCCATGTGTAACGTCATGGTTTCCCTCAAGCGTTTGCACTGTGTAGTGCGATCTACATCAAAGGGTGGCAAAAGCGTCATTCCTCTTCCGTGTCCGTTTACGGCAGAGGAAGAGCCAGCTTACCGACTGACCAATCCCCGGATTCGCGGCACCGAAGCGGGATCTTCCTCACGTCTCCTCGTTCCGTTCGGAATGACACCCCGACAGGTCAATCTAACTCCAGCGACGGAACAGCGCCGTGGACAGCAACGTCAGCCCGACAGCGACAATCAACGCCGCGCCGAGAACCTGGAATGCCCGGTCCGCGCCGATTCCGTTGATCACCGGCTGGGTGACAAAAGGACTGATGAACTGCCCGAGGAAGACGGACGTCGTCATGCCGCCCATCACACGACCGCGCATGCTCATCGGTGAAATGTCCATCAGCCACACCGACCCGTTCGGCATCAGCAATCCCATCCCCATTCCGACAACCAGCAGCGACATCATCGCGAAGATGGGGCTCGGTGCATAGCTGAAACTGAGGTAGCCAATCCCGGAGAAGAGGAACACGATGCCGTACACACCGAGGTAGCTGTTGCGGCGTTTCACCTTCGGATACATCAGCGAACTGAATGCCGAGCTCAGCGGCAACGCGGCAACCACCAGCCCGACCCAGGTACTACTGACCGCAAACTTGTTTTCGATGATGAACGGAACCTGTGTCGGAATGATGTACATCACGATGAACATCAGCACGAGGACTGCGTAGTTGAACACCGCCAGCGGTTTGTCCAGACTGTCCGGGGCGTCCGCAACGGCCTTTTGACCGGGAGCGGGACGATGTTCCCGCTCGGCTTGCGTCGGTTCGTGCAGCGCCCACATCGCCAGCGGCAGGAACAGGAACGCCGCAGCATAGAGGAAGAATGGACCACGCCAGCTGATGTCCGCCAGCCAGCCGCCGGCCGTGATGAACAGCACCCCGCCGAAGCCCATGAACGCCGCCTGCAGCCCGAGGAAGCTGGACCGTTCCGGCCCCTCGAAGTAATCCCCGATCAACGTCAGCACGCTGGTCATGCTCATGGACACCGCGACACCCAGTAGCAGCCGAAACGCAAGCAGCAGGTACAGGTCGTTGACCAACCCACCCGCGACACCGGAGATACCGTATAACACCATTCCAGCATAGAGGAAGCGGGTGCGTCCGTAACGATCGACGAACCAGCCGGACACCGGCGAGAGCAACGCAATCGCCAGCGCAGGCATGGTGATCGCCAAACGCGTCAGCAATTCGACATGGGGGGTATCCACGAACGCGCGCTGGATGCTCGGCAAGGACGCCGCAATCGTCGCCCCGGCCATGATTGTCAGGCTGGACGTCAGCAGCAGCGAAAGCTTGCACCAGAATGGATTTCGGACGGACATTGACAACTCAGGACAACCGTTCATGGATGCTATACAACAGGCGGTGAAGTGTACACAACACGGCCTGCGTTCGCACTATCCAGCAACCGTGTTCCGAGCCGGTTGTACCCTCGGCCACGCTCCCTCAAACCAGCTCTCTGTTCCGCTACCGCCATCCCCGGGGGTCTCACAGCTACAGGGCAGCTCGCAGATCGTGCAGGCTCTGATTCATCAGCCAGTTCAGAGCTTTCCGATTTCGTACAAATCTTCGACTTGGAATTGTATCTATTCCACCAAACAGCTGGCTTTTTCGGGTGATGCGGCACCCGGCACGAGTCACACCCCCTGTTCACGAACAATGAGAAGCACGTATGATCCGGCGCGAATTCATCCAGCGAACCGGTGCGGCGGCTGCCGCCCTGACCATCGGCGCACCTGCCATCATTGCGCAGCCACAGCCTGACGTTCCCAACGTGCTGTTCATCGTCTTCGATGACCTCAACGACTGGATCAGCTGCCTAGGTGGCCATCCGCAGGGCGACTCGCCAAACATCGACGCCCTCGCGGACAGCGGTGTGCTGTTCAGCAACGCACACGTGAACTGCACCATCTGCGTCCCCTCCCGCGCAAGCATGTTCAGCGGGATGCGCCCGTCCAGCCTCGGGATCTACGACAACGCCGGTATCTGGCGGGATCGGGTCAGCGAAAACATCATGATGCCGTGGACATTCCAGAACGCCGGCTATCACGTCTACCGCACAGGAAAATTCCACCACCCGAAGGAATTCGCGGTGTGGGAAGATGAGCTGATGATGGACTCGCAGGTCCGTCCACCGAACTTCCCGGCGAACAAAACCAGCATCCGTCCAACCTACTTCCCGCGGCTCGACTGGGGCGTGGTAGACATGCCGGTACGTGTCACACGAGATCACAAATTCACCAACTGGGCTGCGGAAAAGCTGCACGCTGGCGCGTCGGAACCGTTCTTCCTCGCCGTCGGCTACAAGGGCACGCATGACCCGTGGTATGTCTCGCGTGAGTTTGCGGAGAAGTATCCGCTCGATTCCATCGAGCTGCCGGATGTGCCCGAGGATGAACTGGATGATGTCCCGCCGTACCCGCAAAACTACATGATGCAGAAGTACTGGTTCCGGGAAGTGAAACTGCATCAACAGTGGCGGAAAGCGGTGCAGGCCTACCTCGCGACCATTGCTGCGGTCGATTACCAGGTCGGGCGGCTGATGAACGAGTTGGAAGACAGCGGTCATGCGGACGATACCATCGTCGTCTTCACCAGCGACCACGCGCTCCACCTCGGCGAGAAATACAACTGGGGCAAGCACTGTGCGTGGCGGGAAGATTCGCACGTGCCCCTGATCTGGCGGGTGCCATGGATTACGCCATCCGGCGCGGTCAACAACCACGCGACCGAGGTTCTCGACATCTATCCGACGCTCAACGACCTCTGCGACATGCCGATTCACGAAGACTGCGAAGGGCAGAGCATCCGTCCGCAGCTTGAGAATCCAAGCCTGCCGTTCAACCGGCCCGCGATCATTACGCCGCGCTACGAGGTGCACGCGATCAAGGACGACCAGTACCGTCTCATCTACTACAATAACCAGCAGATGGAGCTGTACGACAACATCAATGATCCGCGCGAACACACAAACCTGATCGACGATCCGGCCTACCAGGACGTAATCAACGATCTGCTGACGTGGCTACCCGACGTCAATATCGAACCGTAGGAATGGACTGAACCGATGAAACACCTACTCTACATGATCCTTGTTCTGCTTCCGGTCTGCGTCTTCGCGCAGTTCGTCGAGCTGGACTACGAACTCGAACGGTACGGTGGCGACCAGTACGACACCTTCACCGGTATCGTGACGCTTGACAACGGCTTCCTCCTGATCGGCAACACCTCGTCCGACATCGTCGCCGGCTGGCCGAATGTGTACGCCGAACGGATCACGCCGTCCGGCGAAACGCTGTGGACCAGCTCCCTGAACAACTTCATCAGCGATAACTCCACCGCCGCGATCCAGACCAGCAGCGGCGACTTTCTCATCACCGGCGCCAGCTTCTCCGCCGCTGACGGCAACACGCGCGCCTTCATCATGCGCCTCTCCCCCAGCGGAGCGTTGCTTTCGACCGTCGAATTCGGCCTCAACGGGGATGACCTCGGTACCGGCATCTTCGAAGATGAGGATGGCTATCTCGTGGTCGGACACTCCCGCCCGCAACCGTTCGGCTACGCGGACGCCTTCGTCGCCCGCTTCTCGGAAACCGGCGAACAACAGTGGGGCGAGTTGTACGGCAACGCCGAAGATGATCTCTGCACCGGAGCGGCACAGGCCACCAACGGCAACCTGTTGTTGACCGGGTACACGCATGTGGATGAACCGTCAAGCGCCGATCTGATGTTCATCCTCGTCGACAACCAGGGCCAGCAACTCAACTTCCAGTCGATCAGTACCGAACTGGCGACCATCGGCACCGCCGCTGCGACGCTCGACACTGGCTTCGTCGTCACCGGCTACACCTACATCACCGCAGATTCGTCGCTGGAACACCCGCGGCCGTTTATCGTTACCGTCGACACCCTCGGCAACCCCGGCCCGTTGACCATCATTGAGGACGCCGACCCGTCGTTCATCAACGCCATCGCGGTGACCGAACGCGGCGACATCTTCCTCGGCGGTGAAACGTTCAGCCGGAACGACGCCATCGTGCTGCACGTGAACCAGGACGGCGAGCTGTTGCATCAAGTACGGAACCGCTCCAACGGCTGGGACACCATCACCGCGCTGGCCTGGGACGAACCCCGCCAGACGCTGCACGTCGCCGGGACAACTTCCGGCGGGAACGCTGAGATGTGGGACTTTTTCCGGGGCACGATCCGGCCGGTCAGCGATACACACTCTCCCGCACCGGTCGCCCAATCGCTCACTCTGGGTACGCACCCGAATCCGTTCAACGCCAGCTCGACCGTCACCATCGACCTCACCGGACGCGCACACCTGAAGGTCATCGTCTACGACCTGCTCGGACGCGAAACCATGCGCCTGATCAATGGACGGGTGAACGCCGGACGGCACCAGTACTTCATTGACGCCAGCAGCCTCGCAAGCGGCGTGTACTTCGTCAGCGCTGAACTCAACGGAACGCAACGGTCGGTTAGGAAGCTGGTATTAGTACGTTAATGAGTGTTCGCAGTCCACCCCGAAGGGGTGGCATTTGAATAGCCGCGGGTGTCAACCCTCGGAGACCTGGCGTCCCCCCCAATCCCACCGCGCATCTTTTCACCCCGAAGGGGTGGCATCTGACTAGCCGGGGGTGTCAACCCCCGGAGAACGAACGTCCCCACCCA
>JAHLLB010000042.1 GCA_020444425.1 bacterium
GGGTGTTTTCATGCCCACGACATTTATGTCGTGGCTACTCCGAGGGTGGCAAGTACGGGGTGTTTTCATGCCCACGACATTTATGTCGTGGCTTATCCGCTGGTTCAGTTTACGGGGTGTTTTCATGCCCACGACATTCATGTCGTGGCTTATCCGCTGGTTCAGTTTACGGGGTGTTTTCATGCCCACGACATTCATGTCGTGGCTGCTCCGAGGGAGGCAAGTACGGGATGTTTTCATGCCCACGACATTCATGTCGTGGCTGCTCCGAGGGAGGCAAGTACGGGATGTTTTCATGCCCACGACATTTATGTCGTGGTTTATCCGCGCTTGCAAAAACATGCACAGGCCTGATTTCATTTCCGCAGCCCGCAGCCCGTTTTTAAACTCCCCAAAACTGGATCACCACATCACGGGTCCGTTGACGGTTGTCCCAATCGACGAGGACAATCTGCTGCCACGTGCCCAGCGTCAACCGTCCCTGGGTGAACGGAACCGTCAACGAAGGTCCGACTGTGGACGCGCGCACATGGCTGTGCCCGTTTCCGTCGTGCCACGTTTTATCGTGTTCGTAGGGAATATCGCGGGGCATGATGCGGTCGAACGCCGCCGGGAAATCCTGCTTCAGCCCATGTTCGAATTCGATGGTCGTCAGGGACGCCGTCGAGCCGGGGACAAAAAGGATCACCTGCCCATCGTGCATGCCGATGGAATTCAGCAGACGGGTGACTTCCGGGGTCAGGTCGAGCATGTCGCCGTTTCCCTTGCTCGTCACCGGCACCGATCGGGTTGCGATCTGGATCTGTTGCGCTTGTTGCGGGGCGTGCAGGCCGGGGATCGGTGGGGGAACCTGTCCGCCGTCCGGGCCTGGAGGTTTACCGGCTTTGTTCATTGTGAAACCTCGCGGTTGTGTCCACCTTCAAAGATGTACATCGGCTGACGGCTTCAGCAAAGCTGAATTTGGTTGAATTTACCCATTGGCGGACGGGTGGCCCGGGGCTTCAGCCTCGGGTCTCAACCTGAACAAGGTCCGGCTTGTCCAAACAGGATTGTATCATGCAACTCTTCTTTCTCGCAACGGTCGCGCTGTTTCTGGCCCTGTCAACCGTTACCGCTCAGCAGCTTCCGGACACCACCTTCACCTGGACACCCGACCCACCCGCCTACGCTCCCGGCTCCGGCCCGTTGATCCTGGTTGACGCCGCCCATCACAACTTCCACACGGCGGACAATCGTTTCCGTCCCTTCGCGATCCTCGCCGAGCGGGACGGCTTCCGGGTTGCGTCCAACGATCAGCCGTTCACGGCGAAATCGCTTCAGGGCGTCGGCATTCTCGTCATCGCCAACGCCGTCTCCGCCGAGAACGAACGGCAGTGGACCGTGCCGAGCTATCCCGCATTCACGACGGCGGAAATTGCGGCAGTGCGTGCGTGGGTTGAACAGGGGGGCGCGTTGCTGCTGATCGCCGATCACATGCCGTTCGGCGGTGCGGCCCAGGACTTGGCGGCGGTGTTCGGCTTTCACTTCACCAACGGCTTCGCGTACAGCGACCCGGCGCACCCGGGTCCGGACGTGTTCCGCGCGGGGGAGGGGCTGGTTGCGGAACATCCGATCGCGACACCGCTGCACGGCGATATAATCGACTCCGTGCGCACGTTCACCGGCCAGGCGTTCCTCGCCGACGAGCGCGCAACACCGCTATTGCGTTTTCCGGAGGGCTCGGTCGTTCTGCTACCGGACACGGCATGGCAGTTCAACGAGCTGACCACCCGTCTGGACGCCTCCGGCTGGCTGCAGGGCGCGACGCGTGAGTTCGGTCAGGGACGTGTCGCCGTGTTCGGCGAGGCAGCGATGTTCACCAGTCAGCTCGCCGGCCCGCAGCAGTTTCGTGTCGGCTTCACCAGCCCCGACGCGCCCGATAATCCGCAGTTCATCCTCAACGTCCTGCGCTGGCTGGCTCAAACCCACTGACCACGGATCGCATGGAACGACATGGACAATGACAAGAACCGCGAATCACAAGGAGGTTGAATACGAGGACGGCAAGACAACGTGATCTGTGGCCCGCCGTGGTTCACTTTTCGTTTTCAGAACTCTTCCCGGCATACGTCTCTGGTCGACGCCACGCTCGGAGAGTTTTTTGATCAAAACAATCGCTTGTTCATAAAACATGAACGGAGTATATTTTTGAACAGTGGTATCAAAGGCAAGCCTGAAGCTGGTGTGTTCAAAAAACTCTCTCGTTCATAATTAATGAATGGCTATGGTTTTTGAACGATTGGCATGTACGGAGGTCAGGAGACGATCATGCAACCATCTCATCAACTATCTAGAGTGGATCGAACAAACTACGAAGATCGTCTCTTGTCCTGGCTGCCAAAAGCCAGAATCGAATGGGATCCAAGGCTGGAACTATCTCCCAATCAAAACCGGGAACTGGATGGCAAAGTCCAGTGGGAGTCAACAGATGGCTCTGTGATTTGGGTTGTTGAGTACAAGGCCAACGTTACCAACCAGAACATTCTTTTCATCAATCGACACCTGAACGAAAGAAGGAAAAACTTCGAGACGATCTACAAGATAAACGCTCGGCGGTTGCTGCTGGCTCCCTATATCCGTTCCAGCCAGGCCGAAGTGCTACGGCAGATGGAGGTTGATTACCTCGATCTCGCGGGAAACGTCCACTTGAGTGCGCCGGGCCTGTATGTGCATGTCGAGGGCAAAAAGTTGAAGCAGCCACAGCAAATCGCCAGGAACAAGGGGTGGATCAAGACCGTCATGGTCCTGCTCACCAGGCCCGGTGCAACAACACTGTCTGTGCGCGACATCGCGGAGCTCGCGGATGTATCCACTGGAACCGTAAGCTTGGTGTTGAATGAACTTCGCGACAACGGTTACCTGCTGGGAAAACAAGCAAAAAGGCGCCTGGTTCGCAGGAGAGATTTGCTGCCGGAGTGGGTGCATGCCTATGTGGAACGGTTGCGACCACGCTTACAGGAGCAGTCGCTGCGAATCAAGGCGGGAAGTAAGCAAGAGGTATGGGCACGGCTGGGTAACGTCTTATCAGATCACAAAATTCCATGGACTTTGACCGGCGCCGATGGTGCCCTGCGGATGGATGGGTTCTTCTACACTCATGAAACCGAGCTTTACGTGAGCGGCGTGGAGAACGTCACTCAAAAACACGTCTTGATGGATCTGCAGGCCCAACCGGACAAGAAGGGCAACGTAACCCTTATCAGCGCGCCCTCAGGGTTCGCACTTCTGGATACCATGCCCGGTTTGCCGCCTCCAACCGCTTCAACGTTGCTGATTTATGCCGAACTGACGTACCGGGGCGGCGATCAGGCCCGGGAGGCCGCTGAACGGATGCTCGATTACTTGGTGGATAATAATGAACTCCCTTGGTGAACAAGAGCCGGTGCTAGTGGCAATCGTTGAAGCACTTCAACGGCATAATGTTGATTTTCGCGTGATAGGAGCTCTGGTGCCTGAGTTGCTGTTGGAGCAACCTCCCAGGCAACGAACCCTGGATGTGGACATCGTTTTACTGGTGGATACTTTGGATGAGTATGACCAGATCAAAGCTGGGTTGTTTGCAGAGGGCTTCAAGCCAAGTGTGGTTTCCCACCGGATCACTTGGAATGACCGAAATATCGACTTACTTCCCTATGGCCCGGGAATCGTTCAGGAAAACGTTCTGCTGCTGCATGATACTCAGCTAAGTGTCATTGGGTTCGAACATTTGTCTACGAGTGGGGAGACGATTCGCTTGAACGATCAGGTTCACGTCAATCTGGCTCCCGTACCACTCTACACACTATTGAAACTCAGTGCATACAATGACCGCTCGATGATAAAGGATGTGGCGGGAATCTTTCACTGTTTGAAGGCCTACGCTGTAAATGACGATAGAGTATGGGGGCTGGAACACGAAGGTGAACTCCTTGACGTGAACCATGCTGCGGCGTATCTGCTCGGGAAAGATACGAGACAGTTCCTTACCAAAAAGTACCGTAATAAATTGCAGCCTGTGCTTCAATCTCTGTTGTCAATTCAGGCCACATCATTCATTGAGTTGGCTAGAGAGGAGCAAGATGAAGATATTGAGATAACCCTTGAAGATATCCGCCAGCGATTCTATTGGTACGGAGTAGGAATGGGGTGGGACGATCTCAGGCTGGATACCTGACTGCGGTGTCCTGTTTGGACGCAAGCCAAGCCAAACCGCCCTGGAAAAAGTCACCCGGGATATTCTCCCGGGTGACGTCATTTTATGGTGGTTCTTATCGTTCGTGACAAGCCGCTTACTGTCCTGGTGTTCCGAGTCTTCAGGTGTGAACAGGGTCAGTCGTCCAACGCCTCATCCCTCGGAATGACGAGCCCGTTCTTCTTCGCGGTGTCGCGAGCGATGTCGTAGCCGGCGTCGGCGTGACGGATCACCCCGATCCCCGGATCGTTGGTCAGCACGCGCAGCAGCCGGGACTCAATTCACGATCTTCCCTTACTTGGACTGCAGCGTGCTCTTTTCGCTTGCGAGGAATCCGACGTTTTGCCAATCTGTTTAACGTGTTCGACAGCCTTGTCAAAATCACTTCCAGTGGCTGACATACGCTGTTGTTGTTGATACACCTCGAACTGAGTGTGGGCTTGTTCTTCAGCCAATTGATGCGAAATCTTCCCCGCGTGCGTGAGGACATCCTGATCGCTGAGTTGCAGGAAACGGTCGAGTTTGTTGATCCAGTCCGCCATGTGCATCGGGCGATGGCTCTTTGCCTGCAATTCCGCAAAGTCAAGATAGGCGGACACGATCAGGTTCAAGGCTTCCAACTCATCACGGGCGAGATAGTTCTTTGCGACAGCCACGTCCGCTTTCCGTACCGGGCCGGAGGGGCTGTTTTTCCATGATTGTAGGCCCATGTTCGGTTGCGAAGCGTCCGCACGTTGCGAAACGATTTCCGCTGCGGTATGACCGTGAACGGCGAAATGCATCTTGTTTTGCACCGTTTGAAAAAACCGGCGGGTCGTCTCGGAATTGGAGTCGTAATCGATGCTGGTGGCGTAGATGTCTGTGATCTTCTGGTAGAAGAGCCGTTCACTGGAGCGAATATCCCGGATACGGGCGAGGAGCTCGTCGAAGTAGTCAGCACCAAGTGTGTGGCCTTCCTTGATGCGTTCGTCATCGAGCGTGAATCCTTTGACCAGCAGTTCACTGAGCCTGGCGGTTGCCCATTGCCGGAACGCCGTACCACGGGCGGATCGAACCCGGTAGCCGACAGCGAGGATGGCCTCCAGGGAATAGTGGTCCACATTCCGGGCAACATCGCGCGAACCCTCACGTTGAACTATCCGGAATTTCCGGATAGTTGCCTCCCGGTCGAGCTCGCCATCCTCGTAAATGTTGATCAAGTGCTCACTTACCGTCTTCACGGAGACCTGATACAACTCCGCGATAAGCCGCTGCGGCAGCCATACCGTGCTGCCATCGAGCCGGACCTGGAGTCGCTGACCGCCATCGCGATAGATTAACAGCTGCCCGTCTGGTGGGGGCTTGTCTGATTTGTCCGCCATACGCGAAACCTTTCTCAGATTTCAATCTGCCAACGGTTCATCGCGCGGAATCACCAGCCCGTTCTTCTTCGCCGTGTCGCGTGCGATGTCGTAACCGGCGTCGGCGTGACGGATCACCCCAATCCCCGGATCGTTGGTCAGCACGCGCAGCAGCCGTGATGCCGCAGCCGGACTGCCGTCCGCGACAATCACTTGTCCGGCATGCAACGCGTAGCCCATACCGACGCCGCCGCCGTGGTGGAACGAGACCCAGCTCGCGCCGGAGGCCGTGTTCAGCAGCGCGTTCAGGATCGGCCAGTCGGCGACCGCGTCGGTGCCGTCCTTCATCGCTTCGGTTTCACGGTTCGGGCTGGCGACCGACCCGGTGTCCAGGTGGTCACGTCCGATCACAATCGGCGCGCTGACTTTGCCGGTGCGCACCAGTTCGTTGAACAGCAGGCCGGCTTTCGCACGGTCGCCCTGTCCCAGCCAGCAGATCCGGCACGGCAGCCCCTGGAAATGCACCTTTTCCTGTGCCATGTCGATCCAACGGTTCAGCGCTTCGTCGTGCGGGAACAGTTCCTTGATCGCGGCGTCGGTGGTGTAGATGTCCTGCGGATCGCCGGAGATCGCGCACCAGCGGAACGGGCCTTTGCCTTCGCAGAACAGGTCCCGGATGTACGCCGGCACAAACCCGGGGAAGGCGAACGCGTCCTCGTACCCCATCCGTTCCGCCTGCCCGCGCAGGTTGTTGCCGTAGTCGAACGCTACCGCGCCCTGCTTCTGCATTTCGACCATCGCGCGGCAGTGCACCACCATCGACTCCATCGCACGCTTTTTGTATTTTACAGAATCCGCTTCCCGCAATTTCAACGCGTCCTCATACGGCATCCCGTGCGGCACGTACCCGTACAACTCGTCATGCGCGGAGGTCTGGTCGGTGACAACGTCCGGGATAAACCCCTTGTCCAACATTTCCGGCAGCACATCGGCGCAATTCCCGAGCAGCCCGATGCTTAGCGGCTTCCCCGCCGCTTTCGCTTCCTGCGCCAGCTTGATCGCTTCGTCAACGGAGTCTGTGGACGTATCCATGTACTTGTGATCAATCCGCCGCTGGATACGGGCCGGGTCAACTTCGACGCAAATCGCCACGCCTTCGTTGAACGTGACCGCGAGCGGTTGCGCGCCACCCATTCCGCCGAGCCCACCGGTCAGGGTGATCGTGCCCTGCAACGATGGTTTGTTCCAGTGCTTCTTCGCCAGCGCGGCGAAGGTCTCGTACGTGCCCTGCAGAATACCCTGCGTGCCGATGTAAATCCACGAGCCCGCCGTCATCTGGCCATACATCATCAGGCCCTTTTTCTCCAGCTCGTCGAAGTGTTCCCAGTTCGCCCAGCGTCCGACGAGGTTCGAATTTGCGATCAACACTCGCGGTGCGTGTTCGTGCGTCGTGAACACCCCGACCGGCCGTCCGGATTGAACGAGTAACGTCTGGTCATTTTCGAGACGTTCCAGCTCACGGATGATGTAGTTGACATCGTCCCAGGTCCGCGCAGCTTTCCCGCGACCGCCGTACACAATCAGCTGTTCCGGCAGTTCGGCGTTGTCCGGCATCAGGTTATGCAGCAGCATCCGTTTCGCGGCTTCCTGGATCCAGCCTTTGCAGGTTCGCGTGGTTCCGGTGGGGGCGGTGACAGGGTGTTGGTAACGCATGGCTCAAATCTCCGAACAGTAGTGGCCGTGTCTGCTTGCAGACGCGGATGAAAGAACACATCCCGGCCCGTTTGTTATGAAGTTGATCGCAAGGTAGGAAGTGGAAGATTGGGCGGCAAGAGAACAGGAAACCTCCTGTTATCACCTTGACTGGGAATTCCGTTTTGCGGAATCGGGAGTGTGGAACTTTTTGGTTGAAGAGCGGTGTAAAGAGTGAATGTTAGATAAATGAGAGCCTTCGTATTGACAAATCAAGTGATTTGTTTTATGATTAGAACAGTGTTAGGTGTGTTTTTTGAGGCCATTGAATTGGCTTCTGGAGCACTCTGCTCTCTCAAGTTGATTTGTTGACAATGCTTGGCCATTAGGATATATTCAGCAGATAGCAAACCTGCCAGGCCTCTGCCGCAAGGCATGCACACTTGGTGGGTCTTTTTTTTGCCGTATTGTGAAGGTGATGGGGGGTATCGCCTTGAGCAAAAGTGTTGCAGGTTCTGTAGGTTCGGAAACCCTGCTGCAGGTCAATGATCAGGCCGATCTGCTGCTCAGGCGAGGAATGGTCGCGAACCCGTCAATCCTGATACAACGCCTTGAAGTTGTCAGCTATTACCGACTGCGAGCCTACTGGCACCCCTTCTTGCAGCAAAACAACGCGTCCGATCCGCAACGAAATCGTTTGTTTAAGCCAGGCACGAGCTTCGCTGAGGTCTGGCAGCGCTATGTCTTCGACCGGCATTTGCGGTTGATGGCGATTGACGCGATAGAGCGGGTGGAGGTTGCACTGCGTAGTTCACTCGCACGAACGCATGGCGAAAGATATGGCGAGCTCGGGTATACACGTCCCTCTCGTTCACTTCCGAACATGCTGCCGAAATATCGCAGAAAATTTCTTAAGGACATCCGGCGAGAGTTTCAACGCAGCCGGAATCCCTATGTCCAACTGGCAGCGAAAGAAAATGTGAATCCTCCCGTCTGGATGGCGGTTGAACTGATGAGCCTGGGCACGTTGCTCAGCTTTTACAAGGGATTAACCACTAAAATGCAGCGTAACGTGGCGAAGAAGTTTGGCATCCATCACGTGGTGCTGGAGTCGTGGCTGACATCGTTGTTGACAGTGCGGAACATCTGCGCGCATCACGGCAGGCTGTGGAACAGTGTCATGGGCACTCGTCCAATGATCCCGAAGAAAGCGGCTGAATGGCATCATCCGGTTGAAACCGATACCGACCGGGTATTCTCCATTTTAACCATCCTGAAGTACCTGATGAATCGTGTCGCCCCGCAGAGTCACTGGCCGTCACGCTTCTCCGGCCTGCTTGCACAATATCCTTCCATTCCGCTGGCCAGCATGGGGTTTCCAACTGACTGGGAACGCTGTCCTATCTGGGCGTACAAACAGTCCACGTAGCCGCTACTCTCCCTTTCCATCAAAATCACTTCCCGGTCCATGCCCACGACATTCATGTCGTGGATGATCCGCTATTCATGGCACCCGTGAAAATCCGGCGCAGCCGGTTATCGCGGACCATCCGCCAGTGTACGTGTCCCTGGTGGCTTGGCCAGCAGGGATCATCCGCCCCGGCCAAAAAATGCCCCAGTGACCCGGCGTCAGCCGGATCGCAGGGGTCATCAGAAATCAAAACGTCATCGTCCCAAAACGCCTCCCGAGAGACGAAAGACGAGGGACGCGAGACGATCCTTACTTCATCAACACAACCCGCCGTGTCGCGGTGAAGTCGTCGGCCTGCATCCGCACGAAGTATACCCCGGACGCTGTCTTGTCACCGTTCCAGATTACCTGGTGCGCGCCGCCGTTCACGGGTTCGTTCAGCAGTGTCGCGACTTCACGCCCGAGCACGTCAAACACCGCGATTTTCACCTGCGCGCGATGGGGCAGCATGAACGGCACCACGGTACTCGGGTTGAACGGGTTCGGATACGTCGGCTGCAGGCTCCACGCCAGCGGCACCTTCGCGGACGACGGTTCACCCACTCCCGTCGTCATGTCGTGAATCCGCATCGCGTAGACATCATCGCCGGGCGCAAATCCGAGCCGTCCACGGTAATCATTCCACACCGCGAGCATCCCGCCCAGGCCATCCGGGGCGACATATAAGTCTTCCCGTTCATACGGTGCCACGCCGAATGTCAGTCCTTCCGTCGTGTATTCGGGACTGGCGAACGATCCGTCATAGGCAAAGTGGACATACCGGCCGTCAAACTCGAGTTGATCAAGATCCGAGATGCTCATCCACGCCGCATATAGTCCACCTTCACCGTCCGGCACAAATCCCGGATACCGGGGCCAGATACGGTTTGTGTTCAGCAAAACAGGATTGCCTGTCAGCTGACCGGTCTGGATATCAAAGATTTGCACCAGAATCTCGTTGACACCGTATGTCTGGCCCCACCACAAGGTATTTTCATCCCGCAGTGTGACGTATGGATAAAACGTGTCGATGGCGAGATCCATCGGTCCGTCCGGAAGCCATACCGTGCCGTCCGTATAGATCTCCTGCATGAAGAAGATCGAGCTGCCGTTGTTATTGTCGGCCATCACGATCAACAATACACCATCATTACGCACAACCGTCTCATAACGGTTGATATCACGATGAGTCTCCAGGTCGCGAATCTCGACAGGTTCGGGCCACAATTGTTCCCCATCCGGATTCAGGTACATCACGCAGGCGGGACGGTGGTCGTCATAACCGTAGTGGTAGAACAGCATCATGTTGCCGTTCTCCAACGCGACAACATCGTCAACATAGACCATGTCTTCCCACTCAAACAGCGCAATCCCCTGCGGATCAGCAAATGCCGAACTACCATCAGCCTGAATGTGGTTGAACCACATCCCGCCGTCGTACCAGTAGTTTTGAACAGTGAGGAATACGAATGCGCCACCTTGATGATCCGGAAGAATGGCTTCCAGATAAGTCAGGTTATAGGCGGGATTGTCATGGAGTGCGACCTCGACACCGTCTTCGCCCCACAGCAGGTTACCGGCAGCATCTACGCGCTGCAGACGGCAATCCGTGTGCGGTTCAAAATCAATATCATACTGCGTCCACCAGCTTGTGATCGCCCCGCCGCAGCCGTCGGGCACGATCTCCTTGACGTAGCCGTACAATTTGATCGAATCGTACTCAGCATCCTCATAGCCCGGCAGGAGGTGAATCCCGTGTTCTGTCCACCGGGTTTCACCTGTGACGAGATCGATGCGCTGCATATAGGGACGCCTACCTCGGTTCATGTGCCGGTAATCGCTCCAGACTGTATATGCGCTGCTTCCCGATCGAACGATCAGCGGATCGCTCGTGTCATTCGCAAAGCCTTCCACCACCGTGGTTCGTTCATCGTCGGGTACGCCGTCGGACAAATCGAATGCGCTGACATAAATCCCGTCGCTGCCCGGTGTTTGGCTCTGATACACCGCCCGAAGCTGTTCGTCATCCGCCATCATGTACCGCCCGGGGTAGGTGTACAAATCCTCAATTGCCGCGTTGGTGGACCAGACTGTGGAACCATCATCATCAAGACGTACCAGGTTGGTCGCGTAATCACTGGCTGTCCACAGCACCGCTACGTCACCGTTGCCCAATGGCAATGCCCGGGCTGTGCTGGATAACTCGACCGGCTCTCCTTCAATCTGGACTCCAGCGCCATCATTCCAGTCGAGCACACACTCGCCGTCTACAGAACGAATTCGCTGGACATACAGCGGACCGTGGGATTCATCAATCTCACGTGAATGGAAGAGCATGAACCACGTTTGGGAATCTGCCAGATACACGTCCTGTTCGTATTCACCGTTGCTCCCTCCGGCGACCACAACACCGAGCGGATCCCACTCGAATGTTCCATCCGCATGGATATGCTGGGCGAGCACGTCCCAGTCACTATGTATCGTGTCTTTACTCCACGTGACCAACGCGCCGCCCTCACCATCGGGTGCGAACGACAAGTCCGAATGGTTCCTGTTATCAGTGATCGTGATCAATAGAGATTCATTCGTGTCATGCCATAAAAATTGGCCATTGGATCCGATCCGGCTTCCGAACAATTCACCAGTGTGGAAATCCTGCCAGAAAATCAGCAGTCCACCCTGATTGTCCGAAATCATTGCCGTGGTTTTATCCGTGCTCATTCCGATTGGCGCGTCGAGCTGCGGGTTGCCGTCAGCGTCAAACTTCTGCGCACCCAACTCGTATACCGGACTGGTCCAGACGGCAAAGAATTGATTGTCGTTGCTCGCGACCAGCTCAAACTCACGTGCCTGGATGAACTCATCCGCTGCCGCGACGCCCTGGCTGTCCCACAGCAGGTTGCCATTCGCATCCAGCCGCTGCATGTACATTTCGCCGTAATCCCAATCGCCTGTGCCGCAGCTGCGGAAATCCCGCCACGCCACCACCCAGCCGTCGAGATACGGAATGATCTTCGGGCTGTCCTGTGCCCAGTTGTCGAACGTGACCTGCACGCCGCCATCACCCCAGAGCGGGTTGCCGTCGGAATCGTAGGCCTGAACGAACACGTTCTGCACCTGTAAATGCGCGTCCGACCACACAGCCGCGTAGCTGCCATCCGCCTTTTCAGCGACACCGGTGTCCAGCCAGCGAATGTGCGGCGATTGACGGACCTCCACACCTGATTCAGGTTGCCAGAGAGTAAAGTTTGCGGAAGCGGAACAAACGGTAAGTAGAACAGCGAGGAACACCAGGACGGGTAAACGGTTCACAGTCAGCATCTCACATCCCCCGATTGTCGTGACATTAAACGGATTCGCCCTGAAGCGCGGCACATGACCCCAACAACAAACCGGCCTCAACAGACGAATCACAAAGTTATGCTGTGTCAAAAAATACAAACAAAGGTACAGACGGTCTTTTCCACGTATCAAGCAATCGGTCAGATATTGTCAGGAATATCACAGGTTTTGCTCTCCGAAGCGTCTACCCCGACCAGTATACGTCTGCCCCGACGAGCTTGCTCGTCGGGATATTCAATGGATTCATAGGAATTGGTCGACGGTCGCGCGAAATGGCTGTTGCTCTTGCCCGTGTTGGCTCAGCCAACGCGGCAGGTCTGCGTGTTGAGTGAGTGTCATTTGTTTCATGCCCACGACATTTATGTCGTGGATTATCCGCACGTTGATTCACGATACCCGCGAAAGCGTCTGTCCCGACCCGCTCGCGGGTCGGGATCATCCGTGACCGATCCGCAGTATCATCGTCAGAATCGGGCTTGCGCGCCACATTGATTCGTCCGACCTTCCAATCATCACCAACCGGGGGACTTCCAGCCAATGCGTACCCTGACCGTTGTACTCATCGTCCTCACCGCGACCGTTGCCGCCCACGCCGGCGACACCTGGCGCGCCCTCGTCAACGACCAGATCAAGCACGCACGGACCGTGATGCGCACTGACACGGTGACCGTCCTCACCATCAACATCATGCTCGAGAAGGATGGCGAGGAGAAGGAGCGCGACACCACCCGCACCCGCGTTTACTTCGAGGGCGGCGACCAGGTCATCGACCAGATCGCGCCCGATGGAGAAATCACCGACACGAAACGTGAACCCCGCCCGGAAGGCTACGTCCCGCAGTCCGGCGTGTTGTCCATGTTCGACATCGAGAACGCGGACGTGTTCACGTTAACCGAACAGGGCCACGATGAAGACGGCTTCCTGATCGTTGAGTTCACGCCCAACGAACCGGCGGACAGCCTGTTCACCGGCACGGCGTACATCGACACCAGCGCATGGTTTCCGGCACGAATGGAGATGACCCTGAGCGAGCTGCCAAGCAAGGTGAAGGAGATGGAGATGGTGGCACATTTCGGCCCGGGCGCGGACGGCGTCTTCCGCCCGCAGTCGATGACCGCCGACGGCCGCGCGAAATGGCTGCTGCTGAACTTCTACTTCCGCACCGAAACAGAGTACAGCTGGTAGCGCCAGATGCCCGCGGAAGGTTTCCTGTCGCGGTTTTGCCAGCCTGCGCACATCAATTACCGACAAAAACGCCTGACCAGTAGTGGTCAGGCATCATCATAGTCGAGTTCTGTACCGCGAAGGTCGTCGGCTACGGCCACAATCCTGGCCTGTAGCCTATAGCCCACAGCCTACAGCCTATTCCTCAAACACTCCCATCTTCCCGAATTTCGCGACACGTTCGGTGATCAGGGTTTCGACGGGCAGTTTGCTCAGGTCGCGGAAGTGTTTCATCACGCCGGTTTTGATGTTCGCGGCGGTGGTTTTCCAGTCACGGTGGGCGCCGCCGAACGCTTCCGGCAGGATTTCGTCAATGATGCCCAGTTCGAGCAGGTCGGGCGCGGTGATTTTCATCGCGTCGGCTGCAGCGGGGGCGTGTGCGGCGTCTCGCCACAAAATGGACGCGCACCCTTCTGGGCTGATGACGCTGTAGATGGAATGTTCGAGCATCAGGACACGGTCGGTGACACCGATTGCCAGTGCGCCGCCGGACCCGCCTTCGCCGATCACGCAGGCCACAATCGGCACTCGCAGCTGGCTCATCTCGTACAGGTTCCGCGCGATCGCTTCTGCCTGGCCGCGTTCTTCCGCGCCGAGGCCGGGGTACGCGCCGGGCGTGTCGATCAGGGTCAGTACGGGACGGTTGAACTTCTCCGCCATTTTCATCGCACGCAGGGCTTTACGGTAGCCTTCCGGGTGCGGCATGCCGAAGTTGCGGAACAGGTTGTCCTTGGTGCCGCGGCCTTTCTGGTGGCCGACGATCAGCACGTCCATCCCGTCGATGGTCGCAATGCCGGTGATGATCGCGTTGTCGTCACGGTAATTCCGGTCGCCGTGGATTTCTTCGAACCGGCTGGCGATCATCTTGACGTAGTCGAGGGTGTACGGACGCCGCGGGTGACGCGCGAGCTGGACTCGTTGCCAACGGTTCAGGTTGCTGAACACGTCTTTCCGCAGCCCGTCGGCCTTTTTCTGCAGCAGGCTGATTTCATCCGTAATGTCAACTCCGCCGGACGACAGTTCCTGCATCTCGGCGATTTTCTTTTCCAGTTCGACAATCGGCTTTTCGAAGTCGAGCACGAATTCCCGCATCGTTACCCTCTTTCCACAACAACGTTCTGTATGCTGTCCGCGGGAGGTTTCCTACCGCGGCTCATCTGTTATTTCATGTGCCCCTGATGGCTTTGCCAGCAGGGATTATCCGACAGGTTTCGTTCTGTCATGCCCACGACATTCATGTCGTGGATCAACCGCCCGTTCAAGTCACGATGCCCGCGGGAGGTTTCCTACCGCAGCTCATCCGTCATTTCATGTGCTCTTGCCCGTGTTGGCTCAGCCAACGCGGGTTCTCCGTACGTTCCGAAAGGATACCCAATTCGGTAAACCGTCACTGCGACCCGGACTGAAGTCCGAGGGCGTGGATACGGTGATTCCTTGATCCTCGGATGATCCCGGGCTGAAGCCCGAGGGCAAGACTCGCGACGCGCAATCGTTGATCAATGGGTTTTTCCCCGCAGCCCGCAGCCCGCAGCCGCAGCCCATAGCCTACAGCCCATTGCCTATAGCCCCTATAGCCTGTTTTTTTCACTCGTCCCCGTTCTCGGCTTTCCGGGCGTCCATCTCCTGTTGTTCCCGGTCTTCGGCGTGTTTCACCGGATCGGGCCACAGCGTGCTTTCGTCGAGGATGCGTACATGCACCCCCGGCAGCGGCGACAGTTCGAGGAACGTCAGGATCTGTTCATACGTCGCGGTACCGGCGGAGAACAGCACCTGCTTTACCCGTCGTTGCCGTGTCAGTTCGGGCAGATCCTCAACCCGGGCGAAGATATCGAGGCCGAGGGTGTTGTCATCGCCGGAGTCAGTTGAATTTCCCCACAGCGCCCACACCCAGGTATCGCGTTTGACACCCTGCTCGAGCTGTTGTTTCAGCCAATCGCGGGACACGTTGTCCGGTCCGGAGATAACCGACCGTGCGGTGACATTGGGCAGACGCGAAATCGTGCGGAAGATCCGCCGCGACCCGAGCAGCACCCAGCCGAACCCGGCCCACATCGTCAGGAACAGCCCGGACCGGCCGTTCGAGCCGGACAAAAAGTAACCTGCCATCGCGAGGAAGGCAAAGATAATCGCGGCGATGATATGGAACGGTGCGCGCCGTTTCTCTTTCGGCTTGCGTGCCCGGTACGCGCCCAGCATCGCGAGCATCATCACCGGCGAACCGGTCAGCAGCGGTCCGATCATCGGGTCACGTGGCCCGAGCAACGGCATCAGCACCCACACCAGTCCGGCCATCAGCCCGGTATCCAGCAGCGGCGCGCGCCATGTTCGCCGGTTCCGCCGCATCCGGGACGCGATCTTCGCGATCTCGACGCCACTGTCCATCATGAATGTTTTCACCGGTCCCGGACGCATCCGGTGGCGGTAAAAAATCTTCATCGCATCGAAGAAGTGACGGTCGCGCGAGGCGTCATCCTGCTGCGTTGACTGTCCTTTGATGTGCATGATCGGCGCATCAGGCAGGTATCCGATTTTCCACCCGGCACGCCGGATCGCGTCACTCCACGCGATGTCTTCGCCGTACATGAAATACTGTTCGTCCAGGCCGCCGACCTTGTCATACGCTTCCCGCCGCACCATCATCGCCGCACCGCACAGCGCACCAATGTCGTGCGGCTGATCTTCGTGCAGATAACCGAGTTCATACTGGTTGAAGAAGCGGGAACGGGGGAACGCTGCCGACAATCCGGACAATTTGCAGAACGACGACCACGGTGTTGGCACTGACCGCTTTCCCGTCGGCTGGTACGTCCCGTCTTCATTCAGCAATTTTGGGCCGACGGCACCGTATTCCGGGTGATCATCGAGATATTGCACCAACGATGAGAGGCTTTTCGGACGCAGCACCGTATCCGGATTCAGCAGCATCAAATGGCGCCCGGTTCCCTGCTTCAGCGCGATGTTGTTCGCTTTCGCGAAGCCGAGGTTCTCCTCGTTCGCGATCAGTTTGACCCACGGGAACCGTTCCCGAACCATCTCGGGGGTATGATCCTCGGAGGCGTTATCCACCACCCATGTCTCAACCTCCATGCCGTCCCGGGCCTTGTCGAGGGACAGCAGGCAGGTCGCGAGCAGGTTGCGCACGTTGTAGGAGACGATGATGACGGAGAGATCGGTCACGAGCTACGTCCGAGCAGCGCGCCGAGCCGCAGCCTCCACACGCGCCAGATGGCCTCAAGTACGATTTTCTTGTTCATCTTCGAGCTGCCCTGTTCACGTTCGGTGAACACGATCGGCACCTCGACAATCCGGAATCCGCGCTGGTGGGTCTTGAATTTGATCTCGATCTGGAAGCTGTAGCCGTTGGAGCGGATCTTGTTCAGGTTGATCCTCTCCAGCACTTCCCGGCGGATCGCGGCAAACCCGGCCGTCTGATCGGTGTACGGCATCCCGGTCACCAGCCGGGAATAGACCGACGCCGTGTACGACATGATCAGCCGCTGTAGCGGCCAGTTGATCACGTTCACGCCCTTGACATAGCGGCTGCCGATCACGAAATGCGCCTTTTCAGCGGCTTTCAGCAGGCGGGGGATGTCGTCCGGGTTGTGACTCAGGTCGGCATCGATTTCGATGACGGCGTCATAATCCCGTTCCAGCGCATACTTGAACCCGGCCACATAGGCCGTCCCGAGCCCGAGCTTGCCCGCTCGCCGCAGCAAGGTCACCCGTGGATTGGTCAGCTGGATTTCCTCGACGATTTCCCCGGTTCCGTCCGGGGACGCATCGTCCACGATCAGCAGGTTGATGCGGTTATCGGCCGAGAGCACGCGATCAATGGCATTCCGGATGTTGTCGCGCTCATTGTACGTCGGCATGATCGCGAGCACTTTCCGGATCGGGGTTTCAGGTAGGGGTATCGTGGCCATCAGTTCAACATGGCTTCCTGTTTACGGAACAGCATCAACTGTTCTTCCACGGTTCGGAACTGCATCTCCAGGTCGCGCTCGGTGCTGTCGATTACCAGCCCGCCCTGCAACGGACGTTGCGCCGTCTGCCCCAGCAGTTGCGTCAACGTCGGCTGAATGTACACGTCGTTCAGGCCGTAGGCCTTCGCCACCTTCATCGCAAACTCGAAACGGCTGAGGATCTCCTTGCCGGCGGCGTGGTAAATCCCGGTGCGCTTTTTCACGATAATTCGCCGGATCGCTTCCGCGATATCGTCCACGATCGTCGTGTTCGAAATCTGATCCGTCACGATCTTCACGTCCTGCCGGTTCCGCACCATGTCCACGAGCCAGGTGACGAAACTCGGTTTCAAGTCGCGGCCATGACCGTAAAGGACGACGGTTCGGACAATTGCGCCGTCGATTCCACCGCCGAGCACGGCGTTTTCCGCCGCGTGCTTGCTCTTGCCGTAGAAGCTGATCGGATTCGGCCGGTCGAGTTCGCTGTACGGACCCGCTTGCCCGTCGAACACGTAGTCAGTCGACACCTGGATCAGGTGTGTACCGATCCGGCGCGCGGAGTCAACCAGCGTTTCTACCGCCGCGCAGTTGACCTTCCAGCAACGGTTGCGCTCAATCTCGCACGCATCCACATGCGTCATTGCGGCCGTGTTGACGATAGCGTGTGGCCGAATCTCCTGCAACAGGTCGAGTACCTTCGCCCGGTCTGTCAGGTCGATCTGGTGGAAGGTGTACTTCCGCCGTCCCGGAAACAGGTTGTCCTTGTGGACATCCAGTCCGTGCAGCTCGCAGAAATCCGAATTCAGGACTTCGACGAGTTTCTGTCCGAGCAGGCCATGACAGCCAGTGACGAGGATTCGTTTCATCTATTTCGGCAGTTTGAACCCGTTGGCGGCGAATTGCTTCAATTTTTCCGCGATCGCGGCATCCTGCAACGCGAGGATGCGTGCGGCGAGCACACCGGCGTTGGTCGCGCCGGCCTTGCCGACGGCGACGGTTGCCACCGGCACGCCACCCGGCATCTGCACCGTGGACAGCAGCGAATCGAGGCCGTCCATCAGGCCGCCCGGCAACGGAACCCCGATCACCGGCAAATTGGTCTTGGCGGCGACAGTCCCGGCGAGGTGGTTGGCCATGCCCGCAGCGGCGATCACCGCCTGGAAGCCGTTCACCTCGAGATTCGCGCAGAACTCGCTCACTTCGGCGGCGTTCCGGTGCGCGCTCAGCACCTTGACTTCGTGCTCGATTCCAAACCAGTCCAGTATCGGCAACGCGCGTTCGACAATGTCCTTGTCGTTCGCGCTGCCCATCATGATGGCAACTTTCGGCATGAGTCTTTTCTGTCCGTTGGTAACGTTTCCGCGCGGCTCGTTTCCGCACCTCGAGCCGAACTCAAAGGGTAAGATATACCCCGCTTGCTGGCAAGCGGGGACAAGCGATCAACTCTCGGCGGCCTTAGGGCGGCTTACGGTTCAAACGTATTCAAAAACACGTCGAGATGCCGCACGAACGCTTCCTTCGGCCGGTCGGGAGCGAACAGCTTGCCGTCAACAAGATAGAGCGTTCCATCTTTCTGCAGCAAGTACGCGACAAACGGCCCTCCGCCGATGGGGCCGTAGGTTTCCCAGATCCCGTTCGCCTTCAGCGCGTCCACTCCGTTCAACGTCGTCCACGTCGTATCGAGAATAATCGGGTTCGTGCGCGAGGAATCGGTGTACGTCATTCCCAGCTCGTCCCGCCACCGGATCAGCTTGTCCGCGCTGATGCTGTCCTTCGGCCCGGGCTGCCACGCGATGGTCACAAACCGGTCCGGATACATCCGCCGCATCCGGATGTAGTTGTCTGCGTCCCGGCTCGATTCGGTGATGTTGTAATCGTTCGGGATGCGGATCTCCCACCCGTGCTCCTTGCGCAGGCTGTCGGCGAGGTCCTCCTGCTCGAGACGCGCGTACATCGACTTCTTCATCCGCGCATAGCGATCTTCGCTCAACAGGTCGTCCATCACCTCGCCGTTCACACGCAGCCACGCAAGCAGCTCATCCACCGTCGGCGCAACCGCGACCACCACCGTCTGCCCACGCACCCAGACGTCTTTCTGCCGGAACACGCGCAACGTGCCGTCGAGCACGCCCTGCCGCAGCTCGTCGTTCAGCATCCGCTGCACACGTTGGCTCATCGGGTCGTCTTCCTCCAGCGCGCCGAGCAAGATGATGTTCTGCCAACGGCTGATTACACCGAGCGAGTCTTCGCCAACGTACTGCGTCACCCATTGCAGTTCCGGCTGCGGAGTGCTGACCACGTCGTCGAAGATGTCCTCGATCAACGGTCGCGTCATCGACTCGAGGCGTCCGTCCACGCCGACGCCGAGCATCAGGTCGCCTTCGGTCGAATTTTTCTTGAAGCTGCTGCACCCGGCAACAACTGTCAGCAGCAGGATCATTGCGCTGCGGAGCAGCAGGCTGTATGAAAAGCCGGCTCGTACTGGATTAATCCCGGCCCGCGCACGTATGGAAGTCATGGTTCCCTCGATCACCGTCGTCTCGTCATGAACAAGTCGCTTACAGGTCTCTGGCTCCCGACAAAGTCATGTATATACATACCCTCGGGCTTCAGCATCACTCTACCGCGGTTCTTGCCCTCGGGCTTCAGCCCGGGATTCACAGAACTTGAATCACCCACAGAATCCACGCCCTCGGGCTTCAGCCCGGGATTCACAGAACCCGAATCGCCCACAGAATCCACGCCCTCGGACTTTAGTCCGGGTACCATCTCCTGGACCCAACCACCGAGCCGTGCATCCCGTCTCATAAGTAACAAAAAAAGCCCCCGCGATGCGGGGGCGAGAATCGTCACTCGGAGTTTCTTACGGTGCGTACCAACCGGTGGCGGCATCGAAGTAGGTCCGGATGCCGAGTTCCAGGAACGCGCCGGAGAAGTCCACCGCGATCTTGCGGGTCCGGTTGTTGTTGGCATCCCAGACGTACGCTTCGATCGGGAAGTTGCCTTCTTCGTCGAGGCTGCCGGTCAGGTCTTCGTACTCGAGGTTCGGGACGTTGGCGAGACGGTACCCAATCGCGCCGGTAATGCCGAACATCTCGGTCAGCATGAATTCAGCGCCGAGGCTCGCGCGGATGCCGAGGCCGGTGCCGCTGGCGTCGTAGATCGCCGGGTCGAACTCGTTCTGCGACGTGATGCGGTCGATCTTGGCGTTGATCAGGCTGACGCCACCGCCGATGAACACGTGGAAAGCGTCCCCGAACGGCATCATGTAATGACCGGCCACGTAGAACTCACCACCGGAGGCGACGTGTTCGTTCGTCGCGGTCGTGCCGTCTTCCAGGTTGGTGAAGCTGCCTTCAAACTTGTCCTGGCCGAGGTAGTTGTACCCGATGTGCCAGCGGAAGTTTTCATGGCTGCGATACAGCAACGCAAGGCCGCCGCCGATGCCCAACTCGGCTTCGTTGTAGTCGTTTCTCTGAATGTTGTCAATCGGCGTGAGGAAGTAGTTGTTCACATCATCCATCGCAAACATGCTACCACTTCCGGTAATCTGAATACCGAACTTGTGGGGCAGGTCAACACGTTCGGTCTGGAAAATCGAAATGTCGCTCCCTGCGGATGCCAGGCTTGCGAAAATGAGCACACCGACGATCATCCCCGCCAGCAGTCCATGACCCTTCATACTGGATCGCCTCCCAATCATCTGCGGCGCCATCGTAGGTAGAATGATGTCCTCCCCGGCCCCGCCGGCGCCTCTCCGGGGCATGTCTGGAAACTCGCTCAAGTTAGGTTTCGGTTGCGGACTTTGCAACCAGTTGAGTGACCTTACGAACACCGCGTGCATACGCGAAGAGAATCGATCCAGGGTACACAACATGGCCCAATTGGCGCCAGTGTACTTTTCGTAATTCTTGAATATGACGGCGTTTGGATTGGATGCGCCGCCACGCCCGAACGAAGTCCCTCCACGCCGCCAGCACCGCAGTGAACCGGCCGGGGTGCCCCCGGAGAGCCTCCACCACTCCAATTCCGTGATCGAAGACCAACCTCGCGAGCAACAATCCGGGCAGGTCAAACCTGTCCGCGTTCTTCAGAATCATGAACAGGCTGTTGCGGTGATTGAGGTACATTTTATTCCAGGACTCATACGCCAGCGTCGAACCGCCGAGGTGATACACTGTCCCGTGTGGGGCGGACGCGACTTTCCACCCGCGCAGCCAGGCACGCCACGACAGGTCGATCTCTTCCTGGTGCGCAAAAAAGTCTTCGTCCAGCAGCCCGATGTCCTTCAGCGTTGATCGCCGCCACAGGCACGCTGTCCCGCTCGCCCAGAAGATTTCACGCGGCTCGTCATACTGGCCACCGTCCAGTTCCATGTCGCCACCGATCCGGCCATAGGCGAATGGATACCCGAAGCGGTCAATCAACCCGCCCGCACCGCCGGCGTAATCAAACATGCCGCGATGGTGATGCGAGAGGATTTTCGGCTGCACCGCGGCGATCTGCGGCGAGCTCGTCGCCACCTCCAGCATCGCTTCGACCACACCCGGCACCAGCCGCACATCATCGTTCAGCAGCCACACCCAATCGCCGTTGGACGCTTCGATGCCTCGGTTGCACCCGCCGGCGTAGCCGTGATTCTTCGTCAACCGCAGCACGTGAATCCACGGATGCGCCTTCTCCGCGTCCCGGACCGATCCGTCGCTGGACGCGTTGTCGACCACCAGCACCTCAAGCGCGATTCCACGCTGCAGCAGACGTTTCCGCTCGTCGGAAAGGTCGGTCAGCGTGTTCAGCAGGATCTCATGGCCCTGCAGATGCGGTATGATGACAGTGATCAACATGCTGTTTGCTTCAATCTCTCTGCTGCGGGTGATCATCCGTTGAATGAACGGTGGCTATCACGATTTCGTGGCCAGGTGTCATTGTCGGATGCTACCAGTCTGGCTCTGTGTAAACATTGCCACGGACGGAAGTCCGTGGCAATGGCTTGGAGACAACTCAGCAACTCAATTTCGAGCCAGGCTTTCCAATCTCGCTCTGTACCCGTGAAGGGCAGAGGTTTGCGCGGTCTGCCTCGACGCTAAGAATCTACCTCGACCGCTGGAATGTACCTCGACCGCTGGAATGTACCTCGACCGCTGGAATGTACCTCACCGCTAGAATGTACCTCACCGCTAGAATGTACCTCACCGCTAGAATGTACCTCGACCGTTATAGAACAGGAACATGCCCACGACATTCATGTCGTGGTTCATCCGCCACTCTCGTGTTCGGGTCAAGGATATGTGCCCCTGATGGCTCTGCCAGCAGGGATCATCCGCAAGACAAATCCCCGACGTTCTTGCCCGTGTTGGCTTTGCCAACGCGGCTCATCCGCCACTCTCGTGTTCGGGTCAAGGATATGTGCCCCTGATGGCTCTGCCAGCAGGGATCATCCGCAAGACAAATCCCCGACGTTCTTGCCCGTGTTGGCTCTGCCAACGCGGGTTATCTGTGCGTTCCGAATAGACCCGTTTCGATCCACTGGACCCCGGACTGAAGTCCGAGGGCGTGGATACGGTGATTCCTTTATCCTCGGATTATCCCGGACTGAAGCCCGAGGGCAGGACTCGATATACGTCAACCACAGTCAATGTATAGTTTTCCGCAGCCCGCAGCCCGCAGCTCACAGCTCACAGCCCGTCTAGTGATCCCGATCCGGCGCGGCGCTGACATCCACACCTTCCGGAATCGTGCCACCCCACTGTTGCAGCAGCCGTCCGGCTTCGCCGTCATGCGGGTTCCGTTCCAGCCACCGTTCGAGGGTATGCTGCACCTTCTGCGAATCGTTCATGTTCTGGTACGCCTGCAGCAGGCTGCCGAACACTTCCCCGTTATCCGGTTGTTCGTTGGCGAGCTCCTCATACAGGGCCGCGGCTTTCTGGTATTCATCCAGCGTGAAGTAGAACGTGCCCAGGTCGAGCTTGTCCTGCAGCGTCAGGTTGTTCCGCGATTCCATCTCGTTCAGTACTTCGGTGAGCCGGCCCATCATGTCGAGCCGCTCGTAGATCGCCGCCGCGCCGAACAGCACGTCGATGCTGTTGTCATCCTCCAGCACCTGCTGTACCAGTTCGTCCGTGCGTGTCGAATCGCCGGAGTATTCGCCGATGTAGTACGCAACCTGCAGCTGTCCGGAGATGTCGCCGCTGAGCTGTTCGATTGCGTGTTCGAAATACTTCAGCCCGGCTGTGCTGTCGCCGAGTTCGTAGTAGATCCGGCCGATCTGCAGCGATACGTCGCGGTTGTTCTGCGGCACGGCATCCAGCGTGATATACTCGTCCATCGTGCGCAACGTGAACAGCGCCTTCTCCGCCGCCGTCAGCTCATCGAACCGTTCGTACCACTGTTCATCCGGCACGCCGCTCGGAATCCGCACCCCGGACCGCTCCATCTCCCGGTAATAGTTGTACACCAGCTGCAGGAACCCGCTGCGGTAATTCTGCAGCAGCTTGATCACGTTGTCGAAGTAGTACACGTCCGGGTTGTCGAGGTTGCGGTAGTTGTCCTTGTACGTTTCGAACAGGTTTTTCCGCAACGCCGGCTCGTTGATTTCCGGCACTTCCTCGCTGTGCAGACGGAACAGCAGGCCTTCCATCGTCATGTAGCTGTCCAGCCCGACGAGGTTGCTGCCGGAAACGGTCACCGCGAAGTAGATCGGCCGCTTCCACCGGTTCTGCTCGATGATGTGCAGGATCATGATATCCTGGACACGCAGGAAGTTTGGCTCACCCGGTTGTTCGCCCGGCATCCCGGTGGGGATATGCATCGTCGCCGGTACCCGCCACGTCATCGTGTCACCGCGCGCGCCGCGCACGCTCCACGTCTGCGAATCCGGCGGCCAGTACCGTGCGAGCAGGGCTTCGTCTGACATTCCGGTCAACCGGTCGTCAATCATCCGGTCGGACAGCGAGATGGGAACTTTCGGCTCCTCGTCCCGCAGTTGCTTGATGTACCAGTCGGTGTTCAACAGGCTGAGGTTGACGACACGGACATCCGTGCGAATTCCTTCCACCACCTGCAGGTACCATAACGGGAAGGTGTCGTTGTCGCCGTTGGTGAAGATGATCGCGTCCGGTTCGGCGGTTTCCAGCATGTTGTGGCTGTAGTCCCAGGCGACGTAATTCCCCGCGCGGCTGTGTGATTCGTAGTTGGCCAGCACCATGTTTAACGGCACCAGCACCGTGCACGCGATCACCGACCCGTAGGCAAACACCTTCTTCAGGCTGCTGTTTTCCTTGTTCCGGATCATATCTTCGAGGAACTCGTACAGCGCCGCGACCCCCATCCCGATCCACAGGGAGAACGCGAAGAACGAGCCAACGTAGGCGTAATCTCGTTCACGTGGCTGCGGATTGTCCTGGTTCAGGTAGAATACGATCGCGATACCGGTCATCAGGAACAGCAATCCGACACTGAACGCCCGCTTCGGATCTCGCCAGAAATGCCAGATCATCCCCAGCAGGCCGAACAGGAAGGGGAAGACCAGCGGTTTTCCCTCCTCGCTGATGAAGTATTGCCACGACAGGTAGCGGATGTACATCTGGTTGATCTGGTACTCCCACAACGGGGCGCTGCGTTCGAGGATATGCAGACGCAGCACGTTGCCGCCGCCGAGCGGAATCAACGCCGCGCCGTCGTCCTGCAACCGGCGAATCGTGTTCGCGGAGTAGTTTTCGAGCGCCACCGGCCCGACCGCGCCGTACTGTTCACGGTTGAGGTACTTGATCAGCCGTTCCACCGTATCCGGCTGGTTTTCGTTGATCACCGGGTTGAGGTTGGAGCGAACGTAGATCACGGCATAGGTCGAATAGCCGATCAGCACCAGCACCAGGCTGGCGAGGATAATCGCCATCAGGCTGCGGCGTTTCCGGATCGCCCAGACGGTTCCGCCGATGATCAGCAGCAGTACCAGCGCCTTCCAGATGACACCGGCTTCCAGCAGTTTCGGCACGCCACCGACCACACCCGGATAGACGACCAGGATCGCCGCCATTGAAATGGCCATCGCGATGAGGAAGCCCTTCCAGGTGAACTTGTATTTCTGGAAATACAGCAGCATGATGATCGGGCTCAACGCCAGCACATTCAGCAGGTGAATCCCGATCGCGACCCCGACGAAATACGAGATCAGCAGCAGGTATTTCGTCGCCATCGGCGTGTCGTGCTGGTCCATCCACCGCACCGCGAGCCAGAACACCAGCGCGGTGAAGAACATCGAGATCGCGTACACCTCCGCCTCGACGGCATTGAACCAGAAGCTGTGGCTGAAGGCAAACGCGAGCGCGCCGGTCACACCGGACCCGTACAACACCCACTTGTCCGCAGTGCTGATTTCCGGTCCACGCCAGCGTCGCACCAACCGTACCACAATCAGGTAGGTCAGCAGCACCGTCACTGCGCTCAATATGACAGACAGCGCATTCACCCGCATGCCGATGTCCGGCAGCGGCATGAACAGACTCATCATGCGTCCGAGGAGCAGATAGAACGGAGCGCCGGGCGGGTGCGGCACGCCCATCGAATACGAACAGGCGATGAATTCACCACAGTCCCAGAACGAAGTGGTCGGCGCCATTGTGCTGAAGTACAGAATCAACGCCAGCAGCAGCACGGCACCGGCGATAATCCGGTGCACGCGTGGATTGACAGATGTGCCCGATAGGGTCGGGCGCGGGTCGCTCACAAGTGTTTCCTCGGCAAAATGGACAAGACTGGTAATATCACGCCCTTGGTTGGCGGGAGCAAGGCTCTCCGGCATGTCGCACTCGCGGTGCTTGTTATATGAAACTCGTTTTGGACCGCCGTTCAACATGCCGGTTGAACAAGTACCTGCCCCAGACATTCATGTCTGGGATCATCTGCCCTTGGACGTGATTGTGACAATCACGTGCCCCAGACATTCATGTCTGGGATCATCCGCAAGTTCAATCCCCGATGCCCTTGCCCGTGTTGGCTTTGACAACGCGGCTTCTCCGTCTCAGTCCAGATAAATCGATTCGGTCAGATGCCCACGACATTTATGTCGTGGCTTATCCGCAAGTCGGACAGCTGGCCCGGGTCATCTTGTGACCCGGGTTTCATCGCGTATTAAAATCCGATCGTGCCCACGACATTCTATGTCCAGGCTCATCCCCAGTCCCACATTTCGATGCCGGTCTCCTCGCCGGACGTTGAACGTCCGTTGAGCTCCGACTACTTTATCAGGAGATACGCGGAAGTACACGGACGGTTCGCATGGAGTCTCTGGTGAGAGGTAGAGTCGGGTTTGAGCTTCTGCTCGTGTGGTTCATGGCAGCCGGTTGGGCGTTCGCGGATTCGAACGGTCCGCCGGACGGGTTCGCTGGCAACCCGCCGAACATGAACACCTGCATCGCCTGCCACGACACCTACCCGCTTAACAGCGGTGTCGGTGGCGTGCTGCCCGGGGGGATCTCCACCCAATACATTCCCAGCCACCTGTACAACCTCAATGTGCTCGTCGGGTATGTCGGACGCGAACACTGGGGCTACCAGGTGACTGTCCTCAACGCCGAAGGTGAATCGGCGGGTATTTTTCTGCACGCCGACAGCCTCAGCGTCATCTCCGACCATCCCGTTCCCGAACAGGATTTCATCGGCCAGAGCGAGCTCGGTGTGTTGCCCGGCGAAGAATACGCACGTTGGTACTTCGACTGGTATTCCGCGCCGGAGGACACCGGCCCGTTGACGTTGTACGTCGTCGGTGTTGCCGCAGACGGTGACGGTACCCCGGCCAACGACTACGTGTACAGCTATTCTGCGGAATTACAGGAGATCGGCGGCGGGATTTCCGGCCCTGTGGCCTACGCCGACACCACCCGGCACGACTACCGCCTGGTTCCGGTCAACACCACCCGCAGCTGGACCGAGCGGCTGTACAGCGTGGGGACGGACGATCTGGTCATCAACGGCTGGGATTGGTTCAACGACCAGTATTTCACCGTGCTCGAACCGGCCGGCCCGATCACCCTCGTCCCCGGCGAGTGGACCGATGTCACCATCGAATTCGCGCCGCTGCTGACCGGATCGTGGTCGGACAGTCTCTGGTTTGATTTCACGGGCAATGTTGACCTCGGCGCGTTCGCCGTCGAGGGGCGCGGCACCTTCCCGTTACCGCCGGAGGAATTCCACCTCGTGTCGCCGGAGGATGGGGAACACGTCGCTGGAGATTCTCTGCGGTTCCAGTGGACACCGACGACGAACCCGGACTCGTCGAATACAACCGTCGATTTCGCGGTCGAAATTGACACCGAATCCGATTTCAGCAGCAGCACATTTTACGAAGCGGGGCCGGACACCTCCCTCGCCCTGCCGATGGTTGAATTTCAGCTGAATGATTTGTACTTCTGGCGGGTTCTTGCGCGGGATACGAACACCGAGGGCCGGTATTCGGACGAGGAGTGGGTGTTTATCCCGAGTCTGTCTGCGGTTATCGAAACGGGGCCATCCGCGCGGACGGACAGCCCCATTCGTGTGAACACCTGGCCGAATCCATCAAACGACCGGGCGGTGGTTACTTTCGATCTCCCCCGTGCAATGCCGGTGGAGGTGGCGGTATATACTGTCTCTGGCCGCCTCGTATCGGTTCTCCACTCGGGTCCGATGGCCGCGGGACGGCAAACCATCGTCTGGACGGGAACTCATCCGAGTGGTCTCTACTTTCTCCGTCTGACGGCTCCAGGTATTTCGCCCGTGCACGCGAAAATGCTCGTGCTGAAGTAGAGCGCTCGCCGAGCTGGTTGAAATAATCGCGGCCGTTTGTCCAGCCGGCCGGTGGCTTGTCACCGGGAAAGGGGCGGTATGTGCGCCCGCTAAGGGCCGGTGCACGCGGTATCAACCGCTCGCCCTGCAGCGGCACCAGGTTGCCCTCTTCGTCGAGCATGAAGCTCTTCCCGTTGTTCGGGTAGGTGTAGGTGCGCGTTGTCCCGTCGGAGTATTTCACGGTGAAATCGCCCTCACCGTCTTCCGCTTCCATCACCTGAACCTCGGTTTCGCCGATGGTGGTGGTCACGCTCGAGCCATTCCCCGTTACCGCGACCGCTCCGGACGAACCCCCGGCGCTGGTGGCGTAACTGTAGCTGTAGCTGCCGTCCGCCTCGGTGGCCGCTTCGGATGTTGACGAGCTGCTGACGGTGTAGCTGGAGCTCGACGATGTGCTCGCGCAGGCGATGAACACGATCGCCACGAGCGTCGTCAAAACTGGTAGCCAGACTGATTTTCTCATCCTGCCCTCCGGACGTCCTGACCCGTTACACAGGCTACGACAACCGCCACACGGATTTGTTACAGCCGGTTAGCCATCAGGCCCGAGAGACGAGAGACCAGGGACGAGAAACCAAAGACGCTGCGTGTGCCCCGACGAGCTTGCTCGTCGGGATTATCCACCCTTAGATCTCAGCCCACAGCCCGTTTTACAACGCCGCCCTAAGGTGACTCATGGACGGTTCATCCCCACCGGCATCATCAACCCAGCGCACGACACGCCAGCCGCCGTCCTGTTCTCGTTTCAGTGTCAGGTCGGCGAGGCCAGCGTACACGCGTGGCAGGGTCTCGTTGGCCAGGGCGATTTCGAGGGTGTAGCTCTCACGGAACACGGCGGAATCCGCGAACGACACTTCCTCGATGGGGGTAAAGGTGAGCGTGGCGACCGAATCCGGCGGCAGCAGGGTGGAGGAGAGCAGCGAGCGGATGAACACATCCTCGCGGGTGTAGGACCAGTCGTCGAAATAGGCGGGGTCTTCGGAGAACGCGGACGGCGTCGCGGCGAACTCGAACTCCTCGGATATCGCCGTCAGGTACAGGTTCGGGTCGTGCAGGGTGATCGCGGTCTCCAGCTGGATCAACGCTTCGGTGGGGCTGAGCGCGAGGTTGTCGGACGCCTGCGATCCGGTCGGCGTCTCCGGATCTCGTGTCTCGAACAGCCCGCAGCCACCCATCAGCATCGCCACCAGCAGCAACAGTGCAGCCAGCCTTGCCCGTTGAGCCGTCCGTCCGCCACGCATTGCGAATTCAGCGCGCTGTCTGCCATGGCTTGCTGGCAACTGTGTCGCACCCGTTCGTTCCATCCTACGTCTCACTCCTTTGATCCATCCAACATGTCACCCGATTGAACCATTCTACGCCGCACCCGTTTGATCCAAGATACACAACAAAACCCGCATACCGTCGTATCTCACCCCCGCCCATGATCATGACAGCTCTTGCCCGTGTTGGCTTTGCCAACGCGGCTCATCCGCAGATTGAACAGGGGGTGGCCCGACAGGTGGCCCGGGTCATCTTGTGACCCGGGTTTCATCGTATAGTAAAGACCGTTCATGCCCACGACATTCATGTCGTGGTTTATCCGACAGGTCAAGCTTCGTTGTGTCCCTGACATTCATGTCTGGGATCATCCGGAGGATAGGTGACACGTGCCCCTGATGGCTCCGCCAGCAGGGCTACACCGCGCCATGGGTGTACCATGGATGTGTGCCCCGACCAGCTTACTGGTCGGGCTCGACCGCAGATTGGACAGTGAGTGGCCCCACAGGTGGCCCGGGTCATCTTGTGACCCGGGTTTCATCGTATAGTAAAGACCGTTCATGCCCACGACATTCATGTCGTGGTTTATCCGACAGGTCAAGCTTCGTTGTGTCCCTGACATTCATGTCTGGGATCATCCGGAGGATAGGTGACACGTGCCCCTGATGGCTCCGCCAGCAGGGATGATCCGCACCTGAAGACAACCACGGGCCTGTTTTTCCTTCCGTCACCCGCCACCCCCAACAGCAAACGCGCCCGGCTTAAAATCAACCGGACGCGTATTGTCTCCTGACACGAAGTGGCATCACTTCATCAACAGCATCTTGTGATGCAGTGGTGCGCCCCCTTCACGCGCCACCTGCAGCACGTAGATCCCGCTCGCCCAGGAACCGGCGTCCACGGTAAACTGGTGCCGGCCGGACATGTACCGCCCATCGGCGAGGGTCGCGACACGTTTGCCGAGCACGTTGTACACATGCACTCGCAGCGTCGTCGCCTGTTCGAGGTTCACCGTCACCACCGTGATCCCGTTAAACGGGTTCGGCTGCGAGGTCACCGCGAGGCCGTCCTCTCGTGACGCGCGCACATCAACACCATCCGCCGTCACTGGCCAGCCGTGGAATGTCCACTCGTCCAGCCCGGCAATCGCCGTTGATCCGGTCTGCTTCTCGAACGTAAACGATCCTGTCGCGGTGTATTCGCCGAGCAGGTCTTCCACGTGCGCGCGATACGTGTACGTCCCCGCCGGAGCCGATCCCGGCACGTTCTGGCTCAAATTGTTCGCCTGGAACACCTGCCCCGGTTCAAGGTGCAGCACCGGCGCCTGCACCAGCGGTCCGTACGAGTTGCCGTTGGGCAGCAGCACGTCGGTCCACGCGTCCAGGTCCAGCGCGTCGCCGGTCTGGTTCTCGATCGTCACGTCGAACGTGATCGGCCCGCCATTCGCCGGCACGACAATCGGATGGTCTTGCGGGAACAGGGTGACAACCAGCTCGCCGGGCTCGGTCATCGGTTCAAGCGTGTCCGTCACCGCCTGCATCGTCACTGGCGCCGACATGCCATGATCCAGCCAGTACTGGTACAGGTTGTCGCCGGCGTCGTTGGTCACGTTCTCGTCACGCAGGAACTCGATGTATTCCTTGCTCGTCGTCTGGTACAAGAGCTTCGTTTCGACCAGCGCCGTCTCGTACGGCAGCGTGTAGGTCGTGACATCCCAGTATTGACCGTCCGGGTAGCTGTAATCGACCACCGGCGAACCGACTGCTTCCAATCCCGCATTGGTGAACCCCCGCGGCGGAATGCGATTGTCCTTGTACACCGTATCGTTCAAGACAAAATGGAAGCTTGGACCCGCCGGGATGTTCACCACCGGACTCAGGCCGGACGAAATCCCCGGCTTGATTTCGTAAATCTTCGCCTCGTCATCATGAATCAGATCGGCGGTTGCTTCGATGTAATCGCCGGAAACGTAGATCTGATCACCATATTCATCGTACGCCCGCACCTGTAGCCACATCCGCCGCCCTTCCGGGAAGCCGGACGGCAGCTTGTGCCCGGTTTCGTTGGTCACATTGACCTGCAGCTCGTACGAATCGTTGATCTCCGTCACTTCCGTCGTCATCGACGCCGCCAGCTGCAGCATCATCGTCGCGCGTTGGATGCCGGCGTTCAACGCCGCAACGTTCGCTTCGCCGGGAAACGCATCGTCGATCATCAGCGGCACGAAGGTGTTCCCACCGGTCATGTCATGCAGCGCGAGGTCGTCCCGGATCGGCGCGTCGTTCATGTCTGCGCCCTGGCCGGTGACGTCCCGCATGTGGCAGTCCTGGCACGTTGAGACATACTCGAGGTTGCCGCCGAATTGCGGCGCGTAGACACCGTCCGGTGAATTGTAATCCGACTGCAACCATTCGCTGTACGTTCGTTCGACCGGAAAGAAGCCGTACGTGTCAAACTGATCCGCAGGTTGCCCGAATGCGTTCGGCACATAATCCCGTCCGCCCGCATGATCGAACACCGGGTTGCTCACATCGTGGCACGTCCCGCAGAATTCCGCTTCCTTGTGGTAGGGCGAGTAATAGGTTGAGTGACGCGCGGTGGTTTCGAAATACGGTCCGCGTTTCACTTCGGCGTCATCCAGCACATACATCCCGTTCCCGTCCACTGGCGGAATTGAGGTGATGGTCGCCAGGTACGCCTGGTCGGACGCGTACGTGTTGTCCGTGTAAACTTGATCGTCCGGATATGGGTTGACACCCAGTTCGCTCGGCTTGATCATCCGGTGACATGTTGCACAGTGCAGCCCCTCGCGGTCGTCCGCGTTCAACGCCGAGCCGTCTGTCGGCGTCGAACGCCCCTCCAGCCACCCCGACTGGGTGTGGCATCGGATGCACAGATCCCCCACCTCCGGCGCGTCCTGGTTGCTGACCGCCATGCACGCCAGCCACATCGGGTCACGCGCGGACTGCGACATCATGCTGCCGGCCCAGTTGAAATACGGTTCTACCGCCTGATCGTATCCGCCGTGACAATTGTCGCACTGGTTCGGTGAACGAAAGGTGCCGGACTCATCCGGCTGTGATCCCGGCAGGAAGAAATCGTCAATGGTGGTCGGCACCGGATCCGCCGCCGCACCGGCTGCAAGCGCCAGTACAAGGACGGATGACAGGATAAACATCAACCCATGCTTCATCTGCAACCCCCTTCGCCCAGGGTGAATCAACTCAACTCCAGCCGCCGTTGCGGACTCTCAAGCAGAACACGGTCATGCCGGACCGTGGCTCGTCATACGAAACGGCAAAGGATTCATGATTGGATGACGGAAACAGCAACTCACAGGCAGGCAACGTCGAGTGGACACCAGTACGTCATCCGATGGAACGTACAAAACCGGCACGTTTCACACAACAAAGATGACGCGTTTTTCAACAGATTTCGCTAAGATTGAGTGTCATCGGCTCTCATCTCTAATGTTTGCGCGTACTAAGCGTTAGGAACGCCTTACATAACCAATAATCACTCAACGTTGCCAACATTCGAGTACAAAGAAGCGGGGCTTTCTTCCTGGTGCGCGACGCTGTATCTTCTCGGTCCTGTGTCCTGTGTCCTGTGTCCTGTGTCCTGTGTCCTGTGTCCTGTGCCCTGTGCCCTGTGCCCCGATCTTGATTCACCGCGTAGCGGTGACGGGTGGTTAGCGTGTGGCTTCAGCCACACGATCGGAGTACCTTACCCTTTGTTTGCGTCCTGTAGGGACGCAGCTTGTTTGGAACGAGGGTTAGGGTGCATGGCCCGACAAGGCGCTGTTCCAGGGTGGGGTATCCTGGTGTCACCGTCCCGAGAGACGAGGGACTGGGGACGAGAGCCGGACCCATCTCCGGAGAAGGTCTCGCGGAATCCGTTGACTCTTCGCAGGACTCGGTCTATCTTTGCGTTTCTGGAAAAAAACACAACCGGGAGCGGTTATCCCATGAACTACGCGATTGCAGAAATCGCGGGACGTCAATTCCGCATTGAAGAAGGGGCCGAGCTCGAGGTCCCTCGTCTGTCGGCGGAAGCTGGCGAATCGGTTACGCTGGACAAGCTGTTGCTGACCAATTGGGACGGCAAGGTTGTTGTCGGCGGTCCGTATGTCGACGGCGCCTCTGTGACGGCGGAAATTGTCGATCATCCCCGCGGAAAAAAGGTGTGGGTGTTCAAGAAGAAGCGTCGCAAGGGCTTCAAGAAGGGCGGCTCGGCGCGCGAAGAGTTTACCCGCATATCCATCAAGCAGGTGAAGGTTCCGGCGTAAGCACGGACAGCATAGCGGAGGCCGGAAATGGCACATAAAAAAGGTATGGGTTCGTCGCGGAACGGTCGTGACAGCAACCCGCAGATGCTTGGCGTCAAGCGGTATGGTGGCGAGACGGTAACCGCCGGATCGATCATCGTGCGTCAGCGTGGCACGAAGTTCCACCCGGGCAAAAACGTCGGAATCGGCAAGGACGACACGTTGTTCGCGAAGGCGGACGGCGTCGTTGAGTTCACGACCGCCGGACGTCGCCCGAGGACCGTCCACATTCAGCCCGTCGAGGACTGATTCAGGACAGGTAGTACCTGCCCACGACATTGATGTCGTGGCTTATCCAAAGTTTATCCAACCCGGTTTGTTTTCAGGCCGGGTTTTCTGTGTCTGAGATGTTCGCTGTGTCTTTTACTGTCTTTTGCTGTCCTTTACTTTCTGTTCCTTTCTGTTCCTGTCTTTTACTTTCTGTTACTTTCTGTTCCTGTCTTTTACTTTCGGTTCCTATCAGTTCCTGTCTTTTACTATCTGTTCCTATCTGTTCCTTCCTTTGCGTCCTTTGCATCAGTTGCATCTTTTGCTTTTTCTCACCCCCCACAATGCTCTTTCAACGACTCAACGGCCATCCGATACCATCGTCCTAAGAATGACTCCGGCCATTTCTCCGCATACGGTCGCAGCAATTCTTCGGCCTCAGACCACGAAGCGCAAGCCTCGTTCGTACGTTCAAGTTTTTGGAGTATCGATCCTCGCAGACCCAGACTACCTCCAATATTGGTATTGTATCGCTAGGGATTTTTCAGGGCAAGTTCACGCCATGTTTGGATCGTTTTGTCAATCGCCTCAAGTGCTTCTACAAACCGTCCAAGGTTAGTGTAAATAAGCGACAGGTTGTTCGTGCTGTTGGCAAGATCATACCTGAACCGGGCCGGATTTTCGTCGCACAATACCCGTCGGATCAAAACCACCTCTTCACAACTCTTTAACGCGTCACCGTACCTCCTCAATTGTAAGTACCTGTTTGATAGATTGTGCAAGCTGCCAGCAAGTTCTGGTCTGAACCGGGAAGGGTTTTCTTCAACCAGCGCACGATGAATCCGAACTGCTAATTCACTTGCTTCCAGCGCCTCTTCGAATTGTATGAGGCTGGAATAGTCACGCGACATATTGTCTAGGCTGGTGGCAAGATATGGAAAGAACTTGACCGGATTCTCTTCAACGAGCGAACGTCGAATGCGGACGGCTTCCTGACTTGCTCTCAGCGCATCCTCATGCCGCCCAACACTATAATAGCAGATTGACAGATTGTTTAGGCTAAGGGCGAGATCTGGACGAAACGGGAGTGGGTTTTCCTCACTCAACATTCGATATAGTCTCAAAGCTTCTTCACATACTTCAAGTGCGTTCTCCTTCCGTCCAAGTTGGAAATAAACATGCGACAGATTGTTTAGGCTGCTTGCGAGATCCGGCCGGTTTCGCGCAGGATTTTCATCCGTCAGGGCGCGGCGAATCTTCACTGCTTCTTCATTTGCCTCTAGCGCATAAATTGTATTTCCACGGGCATTCTCAAACACGGATAAATCGTTATACAAATCAGCACGTTTTCCCAGATCTTCTGTTTGCTGCAGAAGGTGTTTGCAGGCAGAGCATATCATGGGTAGAAACACTTGCGGAAGCCTGACATCTGAAAGAACAGGATGTGCAACTCGACACCGTTCTGCTTCCCCATCCACCATCCGTTCCAGCGCATCCCGCAACGGCGTCGTCTCCCGCCCCAGCACATAGTGCATGTCATCGGCGAGTCGTTCGATCCGGCTGAACGCGTTCGCCGGATCGGGTTCAATCGCCGCCCACAGTCGTTCCGGATTGGCGGTTTCGTCATCCTTGTCTGGCGCGAACAGCACCATGTGCAGCAACGCCGCCGCCACGATATCCGGTTCCGGCGGCTTCACCACCAGCGGCGCAGCATCCGACGCAGCCGTCCCAGCATGTTCACCCTCCACCACCCACCGTCCGGCGAGATGTACTTCACGCAGCCGTTCCCCGATCATCTCGGCGTCGCCCAGTCCCAGCTTCAGGTCGGGGTTTGCCGCCCACGCCTGCACCGTCTTCAGCGGCACCGGCCCGTGCATCGCGGCCAACGCCACCAACCGTGCCAGTCCGTCCGGGTGCGTGCCGGGTGCGCCGTCCAATCCCACAGATTTCGCCGCCTCACGCAGCCGTTGGATCTCCCGTTCCGCCAGCGAGGTCACGATCTCACGGCCAGCGTATTTGATCTCGGCGTCGCCCGGCGTGGTTGCTTCGTACACCGACGCCGCCAGCACAAACAGCGCGCGCTCGTTTTCCGGCGATTGCTTGACCCAATCGTCCAACGCTTCGACCGATATCGCTCCGCCGCCCATGTCGTCGTAATGTTTCTGCAACCTTTCCAGCGCGGACGTGTACAGCTCGTGCGCTGCTTCACCGCGCAAAGGTCTCAGCCGCAACGGCTGCATGTCCACCTTCGCACGCACATGGGCTTCGTTGAGCATGTCGGTCCACTCGTCCGGATCGGACCGGCTCAGCAGCAGCACCCGGACATGCGTTTCCGCGCCTAGCGCCGACAGGTTTTTCAGCAGCTCGCGCGTTTCCTTCGGATGCTGTTCCGGGTAGTCAACCAGCAGCAACAGGCCGTGCTTCGAGACGTAGAAGCTGACCGGTTCATTCAGCCGGACAAACCCCGCCGACCATTTCTCGCCGATCATCTGCTGCGCGAATTCCGCCGCCAGCCGTGTTTTGCCCATCCCGCCCGGCGCGACTACGAACTTCGCCGACACGTTCGGCTCACTCGTCGCCCAATTCCATAGCGCCGTCATTTCTTCGTCCCGTCCAGCGAATTTGGAAACACGCGTACTCCACCGCATCACGGAGAACAGGTCGAACGTCGGCTGCAGGTCATCCCATGGAATCCCGAGCTTGATCGGCTGCGCCGGCGGATCGCCACGCTTGCCCAAGCTGAGGTTGCCGATGAAGTTGAATTCCGGTCCGGGAACGGACCCTGGTGTGGAAGCACTGAATTTGATAAGGTTGAACATCGTCGTCGTTCCCCCGGGGTCAACGAGCACGTGCGAACCGTCAATGTACAGAATTGCGGGCGTCTCCACGAACTGTAGACTCGGAAAAGGGCGATGCGAGAATTCCGCGAATTTGGCTGGCCGCGCGGTCCGACCTTTCAGCGCGGTGTGTGGGCGACGAGTCGTGGTGGCGATCCGGGGCGCAGTTGCAGCACACGCATCCCCTGGCTGTTGTCGCCGTCGATTGCGGGCGCTTCCAGAATCACCAGTGACCCCTCCGGCAGCGTGACGCAGTTCACCGGCGCCCACCCCGGCGCGGATAGGTGGACACTGGCCAGGTCAACATTCCCGTTTTCAGCGACGGTCAACTTGACCAGCCGTGACTGGGAAAAATTGGCGACAACGATCGATCCATCGGCGGCGGCGTGGACGCCGTACAATCGTGGCCGTCCCAGCGATTCGAAATATGGGTGCGGGCCGGCGTTCAGCAACGGATGATCGTGCGCCACGGTCATGACGCGGCCGTTACGCGTTACCCGCCGGATTGCATTGGCGTCCGCGACCACAATCGCGCTGTCAGGTGTCCATGCCATCCCGCTGATACGACGGAACCCCGCCTCGCCCGGTTTGCCGTCCACGAACGGTTCTCCGCCACCCGCGAACAAGGTGCGCGTTCCATCCGGATCCCAACGGTAGATCGCGCGGCCGTTCAACGTCCGGTCGTAGAACAAGGTCCCGTAATGGTTTCCCTGCTGGTCGCTGAGGTGTCCCGGGATTTCTGTCTTGCTGCGGTAGGTTCCGGCGATGCGTTCGGCGGGTTCGCCGTCCCGCAGCCGGTAGAGGGTGACCACCGGCCGGTCGCCGACGGAATCATGTTCTTCGGCGATGATCGAGCCGTCCGCTGCCAGCGAAAACGCATGCGTGTGAATACGGTCGGGAACAAACCGTTCGGTGTTCCCGTCCAGATCCGTCACCCACACCGCGCTGTTGAAGACGTCGCTGAACACGATCCGCCCATCAGGCAGCGCCACCAGCCCCCGACCCGGGTGTGCGCGTACGGACCCCGCGCTCAGCAGGAACAGGAGAGCTGTAACCAGCAACGTGAGATGCAGACATCGGCTCATACTCAGCCTCGCAGCTATGAATAATCTTAGGACGACTTAACTCGTTTCACGTTACATTGGAAGGATCGTTGCGAACTAAACGCTTGTGGTGTCAGCCACCAGCCGCCGCTGTCTGGTTTGGGGTTGTCCGTTCTCTGCTGTCTGTTCCTCACACCTCACACCTCACACCTCACACCTCATACCAGCCGTTGAACGACCTCTGTCTCTCTGGCGTTTGCTTGGTAGGTTCCCGACATTATCCGGTTGAAGATTGAACCAGGTTTCACAAGAACTTTGGATCAGACACGGAGGGAGCGATGGTACGCAAGATCACCGTTATCGGTGGTGGGTATGTCGGCGAGCATGTAGCGCAGGGCTTGATGCTGCAGGAATTGGCGCAGGAAGTGGTGTTGATTGACGTGGTCGAGGACATGCCGCAGGGCAAGGGCCTGGACCAGCGTCAGAGCGCGCCGGTGTGGGGCAAGGACACGAAGGTGACGGGCACGAATGACTGGGCCGACACGAAGGGTTCGGACATTGTGATCCACACCGCCGGCCGTCCGCGTAAGCCGGGCATGAGCCGTGACGATCTGCTCGAGGCGAATGTGGCAATCGTTCGTCCGTGCATGGAGCAGGTGAAGACGTTAAGCCCGGACGCGACCGTGATCATGGTTGCGAATCCGTTGGACGCGATGACCTACGTCGCGAAGCAGACGCTTGGCTTCCCGAAGAACCGCATCTTCGGTATGGCGGGTATTCTTGATACGGCTCGTTTCCGTGCGTTCATCGCGATGGAAACCGGCGTCAGCGTGCGCGACATCCAGGCGATGGTGCTCGGTGGGCATGGCGACACGATGGTTCCGCTGCCGCGTTTCACCACAATTGCCGGCCTGCCGCTGGAACACTGGGTCAGCAAGGACAAGATCGACGCCATGGTCGAACGTGCGGCCAAGGGCGGCGGCGAGATCGTCAAGCTGCTGAAGTTCGGTTCGGCCTACTATGCTCCGTCCGCCGGTGCGGTCGAAATGGCGGAAGCGATCGTGAAGAACAGCCATCGCGTGCTGCCGTGCTGCGCCTTCCTCGAAGGTGAATACAAGCACGAAGGTATCTACATGGGCGTGCCGGTGATCCTCGGCGAAAACGGTATCGACAAGATTATCGAGTATCCGTTCAACGACACCGAACAGGCGATGTTCGACAAGTCCGTCGAAGCCACCAAGGGCCTGCTCGAAGACGTGAAGAAGTTCCTCTGATCCTGACAAACAGGTATGAGGTGTGAGGTCTGAGGTTTGAGTAACAGACTTATCCAGGGACACGTTGGCGACAATGTGTCCCTTTTATTTGTTTGGTTCAGGATGCGGAGAGGTTTTTTGTTCAATAGAGTATTATAAAGCCTAACGAAATAACATATATGTAAAGCATAATAACGCCCCTGCAGTATTTGTAGCCAATGATAAAGCTACAGGACCATCTGGATCATCAAACGCCTCTTGTACGACTCTTAGTGATCCTGCTACGTACAACACCATATCAACAAGAGCTATAACTTTAATAGGAATAATTCAAAAAATTATTGCAACTGCAAACACCATTAATACTATAACAAGAACATCTTTGCTTAAAATACCCGCAAAGGCAGCGGCTACTGGAATATATCTTATTGTTAAATAATGAATATTCTCGTCAAACAACATAGTATCCTCTTTTTATGTATTTTGTGGGAAAGAATTTTGTCCATAGTTATTATGAAAGCGTATAGAAGGATAAAACGCATTACTAGCCAGGTAATCCCTCTAATGCTTTTATTAGCGCTTTCTTTGTGATCGAAGGATCCTCATTTTGGGCGAATTCTACTCCACGAAGTCCATCGCCCTGCCTCCTGTTTTGTCGTGGCTCTAGGGCTTCAATGAGTACGGCTTCGAGCGCAAGTAATATTTTATTTGTGGAGATGGAATCGACCAAACTACCTAATTTGCCATCATCTGATACTGGTAACATACCAAACCAAGAAAAACGATCCCATCTTGTGGCAAGTCTATCCCTAGTGTGATCTCCCAAACGCTTTCCGAGTCTTCTTTTATCTGCCATACCGGTATATATTACCTCTCTACCATCATAAAGTAGGTATACTCCTATTTGATCTGATAAATTAACTTTAGAACCTCCTGATTGTATTCCCCAAAGCTTTGGATTGCTGTCCCATACTATGGCATTTCTTCGCCAATACATACCAAAAGACGTTATTACGTCGTATTGATCTTCTTCTATCTTTTCTATTTTATCTTCAGTGCTATTTGCTACCTGAATACCATTATTATCGTTATTAATCCAAACATACATCCCTCTTCCTACTTTTTTTGCTTTATCTTTCATAGAGCCACGTAGTTCGGCAATTATAGTGGCGCCAGGTGTGGCCCCTTTGCTTTTAACGAGCTCTTCCTCAGATATTTTCTCTGCAATCTCTGTATAATGCATTGCTCCAGGTGCTTCCCTCAATACCTTCTCGATCGCCTCACGCCAAGTCATGTATTTTGCCATCTTAATCCTCGGGAGTTTTCAATCACTTAAAGAGAAAATACACAAAAGAGAATGTCAAAAACAAATGTGTTATTGCTATTTTAACGACGGATATCCTTCCACTCATGACGCGCCAGATCGGCGAGGGCCTTGCGTGCCGCAGCGGCGTCCGACTTATCCAGCATCGATTCCATCAGCTCGTAATCTTCCAATGGCACCAGCACACCGGCCACCTTTCCGCGCCGATGAATCTGCACTCGCACTTTGTTGTATTCGACACGGTTGAGCACATCTCGTAGCTCGGCCCGAAGTTCGCTCGCCTGCATGCGTTCGCTGTTCATGGTTCGTACCTCATGTACATAAAGAACATTACGCTCGAAAAGTACATCACGCCTTTGCGAGAATCAAGCGAAGCGGTAAAAAACATCTCTATATCACCGTTAACAGGCTGCCTATCAGCCGTATTCCGTGTCGTCCGTGTATTCCGTGGTTTCATGAGGGTTGCCGGCCTCTTGACAACCTCATCCGAATTTCGTATCATCCACTGAACATCTGTTCTTTCCTGGAGCAGGTGCCAGCAGAAACCCCACCAACCAGCCGCACTCACGTATGCCCCTCGTCGTCCCGACATACAGCCCCACATGGTTCATCCGTCTCGCGCTCTTTTTGCGGAGCGTGCCGGGCATGGGTGTGTTCATCACGCTGCTGGTGCGAGTCCTCTCTGGACCTCGCGGAGGCGGGTTACTCATCACTGGACGCGCCGACCCTACAGGGCGGCTTGTGTCCAGCTGTGGATGCCCATCCGGCGAAAGAGACGCCGTACCCATCTCAACCAATGATGCCACCCCTTCAGGGTGGAGCCGCGCCACGGTCGCTCACATCCCGAAGGGTTGCCATCTGATTAGCACCGGGATTCATCCCGGGGACCGCGTCCGGCCACCCGCCCCAATCACCGATTCCACCCTGACAGGGTGGAATCGCACCACGCCAGCCCTGATGGGGCGGCACCCAGAACCCAAGGCCCAGCATCCCGAGCCCGATTTGGTGCCCGTGATAAGCCGGCGTCAGCCGGTTATCGCGGATCATCCGCCATCCAAACCGACACGTCGAGCATGCCCTC